>NZ_KB905905.1:627656-715879 GCF_000381105.1 Thioalkalivibrio sp. ALE12
ATGGATATTTGAGCGAGTCCAGGGTTCGAACCTGGAAGGTTCGGCGAAGCGCAGCGGAGCACTGCACGCGCGCCGCGCGTGCAGCCCCGAAGGGGTGAGGCGGCGTAGCCGCCGAATCATCCTGGTCCCCCAGCCATGGCGGTGTGCCCCTCGATGGGGCTCACCGTCATTTGCTTCAGAATGGTCACTCCTTCAGGTGAAGCCCCTTCGCGGGGCCCTTTTCTATGGATATTTGAGCGAGTCCAGGGTTCGAACCTGGAAGGTTCGGCGAAGCGCAGCGGAGCACTGCGCGCGCGCCGCGCGTGCAGCCCCAAAGGGGTGAGGCGGGGCAGCCGCCGAATCATCCTGGTCCCCCGCCATAGCGGTGTGCCCCTCGGTTTGGCATGTCCGCATTTCAGCATTGACGGGCAACCAACCATGCGGTGCTTCTCGCACGGGTCAGGCACGATCGCGCCCGTGAGTGGCAATCATTCCCTCAGGCCCTGCGGCGTCAATCTGCGTCCTGCCGAAGGTGGAGGGCTGTTGGCCCGGCCTCTTCTGGGTTGTGCTCCTCGGGTGGCTTCTCATCGTTGTTCCCGGCTCCGCTACAATCCCCGGGCGGGGATCGGGAATTGCAGGGAATTCTCCGGTCTTTTCTCCGTCCAATAACGCAGAGCCCGTCCACGGGCCGAATGGATACGCATCAAGAAGAGGAGTGGAGCAAAGATGTCGGTACCCGATAACCCCTACGAGCCCGTGACCGTCGATACCACCGCCCACGAAGTGGAGGGCGCGGACACCTGGTACATGATCGGGATCTCCGGCATCCCGGACCCCGACAATGAGGGCCACACATCGAACGCCGGATTCGTCGTGACCGACGAGGGGGTGGTGGTCTACGACGCCCTGGGGACCCCGCCGCTGGGCTTCGAGATGATCCGCCGGATCCGTGAGGTGACCGACCAGCCGATCAAGTACGTGATCGCCGGGCATTACCATGCGGACCACATCTACGGCCTGCAGGCGTTCGCCGACCATACCGACGCGAAGATCATCGGTCAGGCACGGGCACGCGACTACCTCGGCGGGCCAGGCGCGGTGGCGCGACTGGAACAGCGTCGCGGGGTGCTGACGCCATGGGTGGACGAGGACACGCAGATCATCCCGCCGGACGAGTTCTTCGATGACGAGTACACCATCCGTCTGGGCGGCAAGACCTTTCGCTGCGTGCACGCCGGCCCGGCCCATTCACCCGACGACATCATCATGGTGGTGGAGGAGACGGGCGTGGTGTTTGCCGGCGACATCGTCTTTGACGGCCGTATCCCGTTTCTGGGGGACGACGCGCTGGATTCGGAGAACTGGGTCAATCGTCTGGAAGAACTGATGGAGATGGACCTTAAATTCCTGGTCCCGGGGCATGGCGAGGCCACCGATCAGGCAAGCCGAGCGGTGAAGTTTACGCGTGACTACCTGGTGAAGCTGCGCGAGCACATGGGCGCGGCCGTGGAGAACATGGAGACCTTCGACGAGGCCTACGCGGCCATGGACTGGAGCGACTACGAGGATCTCCCGGCCTTCGAGCAGACCAACCGCAGCAATGCCAACGCGGTCTATCTCGAGATGGAAGAAAAACTGTTCTGAACGCGCCGGCGTTCGGCAAGGGAGTCGCTGCATGACGCTGCATATTGACCCGAGCCTGCTGATGGCCATCCTGTCGCTGGTGGCGGGGATTCTGATCCTGATCCGTCCCCGGCTCCTCAATTACATCGTCGCGATCTACCTGATCGTGATCGGGGTGCTGGGGCTCCTGGCCCACTGGTAGGGCACACTGCGGGACCGCCCGGGCCGCGAGCCCGGGTAGTTCCCGGGGGATAGTTTGGTGCCCAAAAGCATGGACCAACAGTGCGACTTCATGCGCAGGGCGCGCGGACCCGTTACTCTTTGGCCTCACTTTGATCGGGGGGCCACGCCTCAATGACCGCCGAACGCGTTCGAGAAATACCCTATAACTACACCTCCTTCTCCGACCGCGAAATCGTCATCCGTTTCCTGGGGTCCGATACCTGGGATCTCCTCAACGAGCTGCGTGGGGAGCGTCGGACGGGCGTGTCCGCGCGCATGCTGTTCGAGGTCCTGGGGGACATGTGGGTGGTCACCCGCAACCCGTATATCCAGGACGACCTGCTGGAGGACAAGAAGCGCCGCAAGGCGCTGATCGACGCCATGCAGCATCGCCTGGACCAGATCACGGCCCGGGCCGATGGCAACGAAAAGGCATTGAAGCTGGCCCAGCGCGCCCAGGCGGCGGTATCCGCCTTTGCCAAGGAATTCACCGACACCGCGGCGCTGCGCGACCAGGTGCGCAAGCGTATGAAGGGCCTCACGCACAAGGACAATATCCAGTTCGGCGGGCTGGCGCGGGTGTCCCACGTGACCGACGCGACCGACTGGCGCGTGGAACTGCCGTTCGTGGTGCTGACCCCTGATTCAGAGGAAGAGATGGGGCCGCTGGTCGCGGCCTGCATCGAGCTGGGCCTGACGGTGATCCCGCGCGGTGGCGGCACTGGCTACACCGGCAGCGCGGTCCCGCTGTCCAAGCGTTCCGCGGTGATCAACACCGAAAAGCTGGAGGGCCTCGGCGAGGTCAAGCGGCGACCGTTGCCGGGCGTGGAGCACGACGTGCCGGTGGTGCGCGTGGAGGCCGGCGTGGTCACCAAGCGCGTCTCCGAACTGGCCGATCGCAATGGCCTGGTGTTCGCGGTCGATCCGACCTCGCAGGATGCCTCGACCATCGGCGGCAACGTGGCGATGAACGCCGGTGGCAAGAAGGCCGTGCTGTGGGGTACCGCGCTGGACAACCTGGCGGCCTGGACGATGGTCACGCCCGAGGCGGAGTGGATGTACATCGAGCGCCTCGATCACAACCTGGGCAAGATCCACGATGCCGAGACGGTGCGCTTCCGCGTGACGCGCTATCAGCCGGATGGCAAGACCCCGAAGGGCGAGCCCGAGATCCTCGAGATGCCGGGGCAGCGCTTCCGCAAGCTGGGCCTGGGCAAGGACGTGACCGACAAGGCCCTGATGGGCGTGCCGGGCATCCAGAAGGAAGGCTGTGACGGCCTGATCACCTCGGCCGAGTTCATCCTGCACCGCATGCCCGACAACATCCGCACCGTGTGTCTCGAGTTCTACGGGACCGACCTGCACCAGGCCGTCCCGGCGATTGTCGAGATCAAGGACGCGGTGGATGCCGAGGACGACGTCCTGCTGGCCGGCCTCGAGCACCTGGACGAGCGCTATGTACGCGCGGTCAAGTACACGCCGAAAGGCGCGCGCGGCGACCTGCCGAAGATGGTGCTGGTCGCCGATATCGTCTCCGACGACGAGGATGCGCTGGGTCGGCTGGCCGCCCAGATGGTGCGCGCGGCCAATGCCCGAAACGGCGAGGGCTTCATTGCGGTCAGCCCCGAGGCGCGCAAGCGCTTCTGGGCGGATCGCGCCCGCACCGCGGCGATCGCCCACCACACCAACGCCTTCAAGATCAACGAGGATGTGGTGATCCCGCTGGAGCGTCTGGCGGAGTACACCGAGGGGATCGAATCCCTGAACGTGCGCGAGTCGCTGAAGAACAAGCTGACCATGGTCGACGAGGTGCTGGAGTGCATGCGCGGCGACCATCCCGAGCTGCGCGAGCTGCTGGACGACACCGGCGGCGAGGGCCAGCAGTGGTTCGAGTCCAAGCGCGAGCGCGCCGTGGAGGTCCTGGAGGCGGTGAAGAAGCGCTGGGAGGCGATCTCGGAGAACTTCTTCACGCTCGCGTCGGAGTGCGACGAGCTGCTCGACGAGTCGGCCCGCGCTGACCGTCGCGACCACGACAAGCTGATGAACCTGCTGCTGCGGCGCAGCCTGCGGATCTCCTACCGCGCCGAGGTCGAGCGCCCGCTGTTCGAGATCTTCGGTGGCCACCAGCTGGAGCCGGTGCGCAAGCGCCTGGCCGGGATCCACGACCGCGTGCTGACCAGCCGGCTGTTCATCGCCCTGCACATGCATGCGGGCGACGGCAATGTGCACACCAACATCCCGGTCAACTCCAACGACTACCAGATGATGCACCAGGCCGAGCGTCTGGTGGACGACGTGATGCGCCTGGCGCGCGAGCTGAACGGGGTGATCTCCGGCGAGCACGGGATCGGCCTGACCAAGATGCAGTACCTGGAACCCGAGCGCATCGAGTCGTTCGCGAAGTACAAGAAGCAGGTCGACCCGAACGGCGTGTTCAACGCCGGCAAGCTGCTCGAGGGCTCCGGGCTGTCCAATGCCTACACCCCTTCGCTGCGTCTGGTGAAGCAGGAGGCGCTGATCCTGGAGCAGAGTGAACTGGGCGATCTCAACGACGAGATCAAGGACTGCCTGCGCTGCGGCAAGTGCAAGCCGGAGTGCAATACGCATGTCCCGCGCGCCAATCTGCTCTACTCGCCGCGGAACAAGATCCTGGCCACCGGGCTGATCGTCGAGGCCTTCCTCTACGAGGAGCAGACCCGCCGCGGGCTGTCGCTCAATCACTTCGAGGAGATGAACGACGTCGCGGATCACTGCACGATCTGCCACAAGTGCCTGAATCCGTGCCCGGTCGACATCGACTTTGGCGACGTGACCATGCACATGCGTTCGATCCTCAACAAGAAGGGCAAGCGCAAGGCGACGCCGGCCACGATGATGTCCATGGCCTTCCTCAACGCGAAGGATCCGGCCACCATCAAGGGCATCCGCAAGGGCGCGATCCAGATGGGCTATGCCGCCCAGCGTCTGGGGCACTTCGCGTTCAAGAAGCTGAACCTGACCGGCGAGGGCAAGACCCCGCGCTCGACCACCGGCAAGGCGCCGGTGCACGAGCAGGTGGTGCACTTCGTGAAGAAGCCGATGCCCGCCGGCCTGCCGAGCCAGACCACGCGGCAGATGCTGGGGCTGGAGGATTCGCGCTACGTGCCGATCCTGCGCGACCCGGTGAAGACCGATCTGGATTCGGATGCGGTGTTCTACTTCCCCGGCTGCGGCTCCGAGCGCCTGTTCAGCCAGGTGGGGCTGGCGACGCTGGCCATGCTCTACGACGTCGGCGCGCAGACCGTGCTGCCCCCGGGCTACCTGTGCTGCGGGTATCCGCAGAACGCCGGCGGCGACTTCGAGAAGGGCCAGCAGATCAGTACCGAGAATCGCGTGCTGTTCCACCGGCTGGCGACCACGCTCAACTACCTCGACATCAAGACCGTCGTGGTGTCCTGCGGGACCTGCATGGATCAGCTGCTGAAGTACGAGTTCGAGCGGATCTTCCCGGGCTGCCGCCTGCTCGACATCCACGAATACCTGATGGAGAAGGGCGTGAAGCTCGAGGGGCTCAAGGGCGTGCAGTACATGTACCACGACCCCTGCCACTCGCCGATGAAGTCGCACAAGCCGACCGACGTCGCCTCCAAACTGATGGGACAGGACGTCCTGAAGTCCAACCGCTGCTGCGGCGAGGCCGGCACGTTCGCGGTGAGTCGCCCGGATATTGCCACCCAGGTGCGCTTCCGCAAGCAGGAAGAGCTGCACAAGGGCATCAAGGAGCTGACCGGCGAGGAGAAGGCAGAGAACGGCAACGTGAAGATGCTGACCTCCTGCCCGGCCTGCCAGCAGGGGCTGTCGCGCTATCGCGAGGACACCGGGCTGGATACCGACTACATCGTGGTCGAGATGGCCAACCGCCTGATGGGCGACGGCTGGCAGAAGAACTTCATCGACCGCGCGCGAGAGGGCGGGATTGAGAAGGTGCTGCTGTAGTTTCCGTTGCACACAAAGGGTGCGGGTTGGCTACAATCGGGCGAGGCGAGCGGCCGGGCCGGGGAATAAAGCCCCGTCTCGCCGCGTCGCCCAACGGGCGTCGAATACGCCCCAACAGGGCCGCGGCAGTGCGTGCGGCATGTTCACCCGTCCATGCAAGGGAGTTCGCATGACCTTTCGCTCTTTGAGTCCCCGCCTTGCCGTCATGGCCCTCTGTGTCGGGCTGGCCGGTGCCCCTGTCGTGGCCAGTGCCCAGGCCTTTGTCGAGTTCCCCGGACGCAGCCTGTACGAGCGCTTTGGTGTGGATGCCGTGGACCTGTTCGATCTGCGCGGTCAGCTGTCGCGTTCCACGGTGATCGACGTCCGCCCGCGCCTGGAATACGACATCCTGCACATCGAGGGGGCGCATCACGTCCCGCTCGGGGCCCCGGATTTCGAGGACCAGGTCCGTGCACTGGAGGAGCAGCACGGTGGCCCGCTGGTGTTCTACTGCAACGGTCGTGAGAGCTATCTGTCGTATCGCGCCGCGGCGCGTGCCAACTCCGCGGGGCTGGGCCCGACCCAGGCGTATGATGCCGGCGTCAAGGACTGGGCGGAACGCTATCCCGGACTGGCACTCCTGCGCGGTGAGCCCATCGAGGACCCCGAGACGCAGTTGATTGCCGACGACGCCTTCGAGGCGCGTCTGCTGGAGGCCGACACCTTTGCCCGTCGCGTCCGCGAGAACGACGATGCCGTGGTGGTGGATGTGCGTGGCAACGAGGAACGCGACGAGATTTCGCTGTTCGCCGGGCGCGAGATCTCCGCGCCGCTGGAGAATATCGACACGCTCAATCGGATCGTCGACCAGGCCCGCCGGGACGGTGCCCCGCTGCTGATCTTCGACCAGAACGGGCAGCAGGTGCGCTGGCTGCAGTATCACCTGGAGGAGCGGGGGGTCGAGGACTACCGCTTCCTCGAGGGCGGCCTGCAGCGCTTCTACGACGAGGTGATGGCGCGCTAGGCGAGGCCCGGAGCGTTTCCTGCATCCGCGTTTTTCGCACTGAAAAAGGGCCGGGATCATGCGATCCCGGCCCTTTTGTTTGACAGCGCGTGCGCTGGCGGCGGGTCAGCGCCGGAAAAGCGCCAGCAGGATCGAGATCACCACGCTGACGATGATCATGGTGGTGATCGGGAAATAGAACCGGCTGTTTTCCCCCTCGATCACGATATCCCCGGGCAAACGGCCCCAGGGGATTTTGCCCAGCCAGGGCCAGAGCAGGCCGATCACCACGATCAGCCCGCCGATGACGATCAGCCACTTGCCCGTGTCGGTCATGACGATCGCCCCGATCGATTACTTGGCGGTCATCTCCTCGACGCCCGTGGACGAACCCACCAGCATCACGTCCGCCGGCCGCCGAGCGAACAGGCCGTTGGTCACGACACCGGCGATGTGGTCCAGTTCGGACTCCAGCTCCACCGGGTTCATGATGCGCAGGTTGTGCACGTCGAGGATCACGTTGCCGTTGTCGGTCTTGAAGCCCTCGCGCAGCTCCGGGTTGCCGCCCAGCTTCGACAGGGCGCGGGCGACATGGCTGCGGGCCATCGGGATCACCTCGACCGGCAGCGGGTAGGCGCCCAGGTAGTCCACGACCTTGGTCTCGTCGACCACGCAGACGAAGGTCTTCGATGCGGCCGCGACGATCTTCTCGCGGGTCAGGGCCCCGCCCCCGCCCTTGGTCAGGTGCAGGTGCCGGGTGGCCTCGTCGGCGCCGTCCACGTAGATCGGCAGCGGGCCGGCGGAGTTCAGGTCCAGCACCTCGATGCCATGTCCGCGCAGGCGCTCGGCGCTGGCCTCGCTGGAGGCGACGGCCCCGTCGATCTTGCCCTTGATGCCCGCCAGGGCGTCGATGAAGTAGTTCGCGGTAGACCCGGTACCCACACCCACGATCCAGCCGTTCTCGATCCGTTCCAGCGCCGCCTCGGCCACGGCCTTCTTCATTTCGTCCTGATTCATCAACATCTCTCGCATGTACGATCCATAACCCATTGAGGATACCGACTGCTCCGGCCCCGGGACAAGCGGAACCGTGAACCGCTCGCATGCTATGGTTTCGCCATGCAAATCCCCTACCTCGAGAAGATCCTGACGGCGCGCGTCTACGACGTGGCCCGCGAGACACCCCTGGACTCGATGCCGACCCTGTCGCAGCGCCTGGGCTCGACGCTCTGGCTCAAGCGCGAGGACCTGCAGCCGGTGTTCTCGTTCAAGCTGCGCGGTGCCTACAACAAGATCGCCCAGTTGACCCCGGAACAGCGCGCAAAGGGCGTGGTGGCGGCCTCCGCGGGCAATCATGCCCAGGGGGTCGCGTTGGGGGCGAACCACCTCGGCATCAAGGCCGTGATCGTGATGCCGGTGACCACGCCCTCGATCAAGATCGCCGCGGTGCGTCGTTTCGGCGGCAAGGCCGTACTCCACGGGGATTCCTTCGACGAGGCCGCCGCCCACGCCCGCGAGCTGGAAGCCAAGCACGGCTACACGTTCATCCATCCGTTCGACGACCCCGACGTGATTGCCGGGCAGGGCACGGTGGCCATGGAGCTGCTGCGTCAGCATCCGGGCGAACTCGATGCCGTGTTCGTCTGTATCGGAGGCGGTGGGCTCGCCGCTGGCATGGCGGCCTATATCAAGCGCCTGCGCCCGGAGATCAAGGTCATTGGCGTGGAGCCGGACGACGCGCCCTCGATGTACAAGGCGCTGCAGCAGAACCGCCGGGTCAACCTCAAACAGGTCGGTATCTTTGCCGACGGCGCGGCGGTGCGCCAGGTCGGCAAGGAGACCTTCCGCCTGTGCCGCGATCTGGTCGACGAGGTCCTGCTGGTAGATACCGACTCCATCTGTGCGGCGATCAAGGATGTCTTCGACGATACCCGCGTGGTCGCCGAGCCGGCCGGTGCCCTGGCGGTGGCCGGGATGAAACAGTACCTCCAGCGCGAGGGCGTGCAGGGCGGGAACTTCGCCGCGGTCTTAAGTGGTGCCAACATCAATTTCGACCGGCTGCGCCATGTGGCCGAACGCGCCGAGATCGGCGAGCATCGCGAGGCCCTGTTCGCGGTCACCATCCCGGAGCGCCCGGGGAGTTTCCGCCAGTTTTGCCAGGCTATCGGCAAGCGCGGGATCACCGAGTTCAACTACCGCTATGCTGACGACGAGCACGCGCAGGTGTTCGCCGGGATCAAGCTGGAGGGCGGTGATCGCGAGCGCCGGGAGATCCTGGAGGCCCTGGAGGGGGCGGGGTACGAGGTGCTCGATATGACCGAGAACGAGGTCGCCAAGCTGCACCTGCGGCATATGGTCGGCGGCCATGGGGGCGAGGTCCGCAATGAGCGGATCTATCGCTTCGAGTTTCCGGAGCGACCCGGGGCGTTGCTGAATTTCCTGACGCATATGGGGCAGACCTGGAATATCAGTCTGTTCCATTACCGCAATCACGGGGCGGCCTACGGGCGTGTGCTGGTCGGTATGCAGATCCCGTCCGAGGATCGGGCCCGGTTCCGCGAGTTCCTGAAGGAGGTCGGGTATCCGTGGCACGAGGAGACCAGTAACCCGGCCTACTCCCTCTTCCTTCGCTGACTGCATCTCACCAGGCGCTTGTTCGTCAGCGCAGCCAGGTCCTTCGTCTGGCCGCCTGCCTTGCTGTGGCTGGTCCTGGTTCGTCCTCCGGTGTTTACGGTGCCTTCGGTCCGCAACCTGCCGATTTTTGGCTAGGCCTGGTTCAGCATCCGGTGTTTACGCGCCTTCGGTCCACGTACTGCCGTGCGCTGACTCGCCAGCGCGCCGCGAGGTACTTCTTTGCTCGTGCAAAGAAGTACCCAAGAAACACGCCCGACTGCCGCGACCCCGGCCCGCTGCGCGGGCCGGGGTTTCCCTCGCTCCGAGGCTTTTCGCGGGCGGCGCTGAACTCGCTGCGCCTGCGGCTCCGCTCAGACATCCAGCGCCTCTAATCCCGCGAAAACCCTCTCCGCTCGGCGCGACGACAACGGGGGTTCAAGGTCAAGACAACAGCCGTCCCGACGGTCGTGCCAGTGAAGGATGGCAAGGTCTTCGCACATCTTGGGCACGCTCGGCCTTCGGCCGTTGCTTGCCGCGCCCGCGCAGCGGGCGCCAGGGGCTTTCGGACGGCGTTGCCTATGGTTAGGCATAAAGGTGGGGATTTGTTCGGATTTGACCTTCGCTTCCCGTATAGAGCCCCTTGCGGAAGGGTTCTCGGGCCGGCCCGTTTTCTATAAATTCGGGGCGCTGGGTGTCTGAGCGAAGCGCAGCATAGCGAGTTCAGCGCCGCCGGCCCGAGGACCCTGGAGCAAGGTTCCCGGGCGAAATCCGGGTGCCCTTCTTTGGGTGCTTTCTTGGGCAAGCAAGAAAGCCAGTTGTTGATCAAAAACGGGCGGGGCGCGCTGGCGAGTCAGCGCACGGCAGTATGTGGACCGAAGGCACGTAAACACCGGAGGACGAACCAGGACCAGCCACAGAAAGGCATGCGGCTGAACAAAGTCTCCGGATACACCCGATGCCGAAACAGGGTCTTGATGGGGCCGGGCAACCGAGGCGCTCGGCCAGCGGCGGACAAGCCGCGTCACCCGTCCACTTTGGATGGCGCACCGAACGCGTCGCGCAGCCAGCCTCGCAGGGCATCAAACCCTTCTTCGGCAGACTCGGACGGCGGCTGCATCCCCGACACAAAGCCGCGCGCGCGGAACGGCTCCAGCAACTCTGGATCGCCCGAGATCACATGCACCGGCACCGCCCAACTGGCGTCCTGCCCGGTGATCAACGCCGCCGGCTGATGATCCCCCAGCAGGAAAAACAGCGTGTCCTCGTCCGCATAGCGTGCCGCATAGTCCCCGGTCACCTCCAGCGAATAGCGCACCGACTCTGCGTAGAAATCGCGCACCCGGCCGAAGTCGCGCCAGAGCACCTCCGGCTCCGGCCCCCTCCCCGCCCACTCGTGGAACCGTTCACCATCCCCGATGCCCTCCCAGTCCTCCAGGACCGGCAGGATGGGGGTCCACGGCGCATGCGAACTGACCAGCGCGAGCATCGCGAACACCGGTGCATCGGAAGGCGACCGAACCTGCTGTTCGAAGAACGACCAGGTGTACTGGTCCGGCATGGTCACCCAGAAGAACGGCGGGCCGGCGTAGTCAAAGCCATGCTTGTCCACGATCCGATCCCAGCCGAACCAGCGTCCCTCGGGCCAGTCGAGCTGGATGGCCGGGGACAGCATCGCCGTGTGGTGGCCGGTCGCCTGGAAGTCCTGCACCAGGGTGTCGCGCGGCGTGTCCTGCAGCGCGTCGTAGTGTCCGGCGTAGCGCACCGGCAGGCCGGATAGCAGGGAGGCATGAGCCAGCCAGGACTGCCCGCCCGCGATCGGCGCCTCCAGTACGCCGCTCACCACGTGCAGGTCCGCGGCCTCCAGGTCCTCTTCCAGCCGGTCGAGCGCGGGCACGATGACCGGCGCGTAGCGCGCGTCGAACACGGCGGAGACGCCATAGGACTCCACCAGCCCGAGGATCACGTCGACCCCCGCGAGTCCCGGAAGAGCTACCGCAACGGCCT
The DNA here is from genome assembly GCF_000381105.1 of Thioalkalivibrio sp. ALE12. NCBI lineage: Bacteria > Pseudomonadati > Pseudomonadota > Gammaproteobacteria > Chromatiales > Ectothiorhodospiraceae > Thioalkalivibrio > Thioalkalivibrio sp. ALE12. The sequence continues at coordinate 639,055 of NZ_KB905905.1, forward strand.
CTTCGCGGGTCGCCTCCAGACGGGCACGAAAGCGCTGGTTCTCGGCAAGGGCCGACCGCCCCGCCGCGACCTGCTGCTGGATCATCGCCATACCCGGCGCAGCCGTTCCCGGGGGTGCTGCTCCGCGCTCGGCGGCCAGCACGCCCCCCAGACCGACGCCAAACGCCCCGATGGCGATGGCCAGCGGAACACGACGACCGCCCCCCGCAGGCGCCGCGAGGGCACCGAGCCCCCGCCCGGCTCCCCAGATGACCGCCACCAGCAGGGTCACCAGGAAAACCCCCAGCAGCCCGGTCGCCAGCGCGCCCAAGTTGCCGGTCACCAGGCGGTAGACGGCGTCCAGCAGCACCCAGTCCTGCACCACGTTCAACGGTCGGGACAGGCTCGCGCGGGTCAGGGCATCGAACAACGCCAGCACCACCAGGATCAGGAGCACCGAAGCAACGAGCCAGGCCAGCCCCCGCGCAAGCCGGCCCGCCGGCAACAGTGCGAACAGGCCGACCAGCACGAAGGCCTCCCAGGCCAGCCCGTACGGCGCGAGCCCCGCATGACGCGGAATCTCCAGCCCCAGAAGGACCGCGTTCAGCGCCACCAGCGTCAGCAGCCACCGCGTCATCGGTATGCCGGGATCAGGATCGGCCTCGCCCGAAGGTCATGCGCTGCATCACCCCGTCGCGGCGAATGCGCCAGTGGTAGAGCGCGGCAACCACATGTCCCGCCACCAGGATCAGGGTCACCCGACCCAGGGCCTGATGCCAGGCGAACAGCGTCTCCGACAACGCCTCGTTCTCCGGGAACAGGCCCGGCAGGATCAGCGGTCCCAGTTGCACCGGGTAGCCACCGGCCGCGGTCGCCCACCAGCCGATCACCGGCATCAGGATCAGCAGGACGTACAACAGCCCGTGCACGGCCTCGGAACCCATCCGCTGCCAGCGAGCCAGCGCGACCGCATACCCCGGCTTGCCGCGCCGCAGGCGCAGTCCGATCCGCACCAGCATCAAGACCAGAATCAGCACCCCGAAACTCTTGTGCCAGGTATAGAGCGTGTTGGTCGCCGCCTCGCCAAAGCGCGCCTGCAGACCCTCGAAGCCGAACCAGCCAATGGTCCCGCCCAGCCCCAGCGCCCCCAGCACCAGCACAGCCACCAGCCAGTGCAACACCCGCTGCGCGAGGCTGTAGCGCGGCCAGACGGCCGCATCCCCTTGCTGTCGCATCCCGAACCACCTCCTCGAGTCGGCTTTGCTGTCCGAAGGAAACACCCTATCAGTCCGCCACGCCCGAAGTATCCCCAACGACATCGGCCATATAACCGCTGCGTGCGGTGCCCGCGCTACCCTTGCGTGGATGAACCGTTCCCCCATCAGCGGACCGTCCCGGTCACATCCACTCGACCCGACCCGCATCCGCTGCCTGACGTTCGACCTCGACGACACCCTGTGGCCGGTGATGCCGGTCATCCACCACGCCGAGGCGCGCTTCTACGCCTGGCTGCGGGAACAGGCCCCCGCGGTCTGCGAACGCTTTGATCCAGACGCCCTGATCCAGTCCCGCACGGCCTTCATGCGCGCGGCCCCCGACCACGAGCGCCACGACCTGACCCGCCTGCGCAAGCGCTGGCTGCGCGAACTGGCCGAGACCTGTGGCTGCTGCCCGGAGCGTCTGTCGGGTGAAGGCTTCCAGGTGTTCTGGGAGGCGCGCAACGAGGTCACGCCCTACCCCGAGGCCGCGGGCGTGCTGACTACCCTGGCCCGCCACTTCCGTCTGGGCGCAATCAGCAACGGCAATGCCGACGTATTCCGCACCCCCCTCGGGCGGCACTTCGACTTCGCCATCGCCGCAGGCGAAGCGGGTGCGGCCAAGCCCGACCCGCGCATCTTCCACCAGGCCCGCGAGCAGGCCGGAGTCGAACCCGACGCCATCCTGCACGTTGGCGACGACAGCACCGCGGATGTCCTCGGTGCCCTGCAGGCCGGCTTTCGCGCCGCCTGGTTCAACCCGGCGTCCCTGCCCTGGGAGCACGGCCAGCCGCGCCCCTGCCTGACCCTCGGGCGTCTCGGCCAGCTGCCCCGCCAACTCGGCATCCCCACCTGACCCTGCACCGCCTTCCGTAGGAGGCCAGCCCCCTGGCCGATAGGGCGCTGATGAACACCGAATCGGCCAGGGGGTCGGCCTCCTACAGGGGGGACACCACCACACCCGTGGGAGCCTGCTTGCAGGCGAAGCCCCTGCCCGCGCCCGACTCTGGCAGGGCTTCGCCTGCAAGCAGGCTCCCACGGGGCAGAACCGATGAAGGAGCCCATCCTGCGATCCGGGATTGGCTTTGCCCCGCGATTCTTCCAAACTGCCGCCATGATCCCGACTGCCTCCCTGCGCCCATGAAGCTCCTGTGCGTGGGCGACATCCACCTGGGCCGTCAGCCCTCGCGCATCCCGCCCGCGGTCGATGACGCGGTCGGCATTGCGGCGCTCGGCCCCGCGGCGGCCTGGCGGCGCAGCGTCGACTACGCGCTGGAACAGCCGGTCGACGCCGTCCTGCTGGCCGGCGACGTTGTGGAACAGGAGGACGACTTCTTCGAGGCCTACCGCGACCTGCGCGAAGGCGTTCAGCGCCTGACCGCTGCCGGCATCCGCGTCCTCGGGGTCGCCGGCAACCATGATGTCCAGGTGCTCCCGCGCCTCGCAAAGGCCCTGCCGGCGTTCGAGCTGCTGGGCGCCGGTGGTCAGTGGGAGACCCGCGAGCTTCAAAGCCGCGAGGGCGGCCGCGCGCGTATCGCGGGCTGGTCATTCCCGCAGGCCCGCGTCAGCGAAAGCCCGCTGGAGTCCGGCTTTCCCGAGCCCGTCGACTGCCCCACCCTCGGTCTGCTGCACTGCGATCGCGACCAGGCGCGCAGCCCGCATGCACCGGTGCGCAGCAGCGCGCTGGAGGCGGCCCCGGCGGAGGCCTGGCTGCTCGGCCATATTCACCGCCCCGATGCCCTCGCCGCGCCGCGCCCGATGGGCTACCTCGGCTCCCTGACCGGCATGGACCCGGGCGAGCCCGGGCGCCACGGCCCCTGGCAGCTGGAACTGGCCGCGAACGGCACGCTCTCCATCCAGCAGATCCCGCTGGCACCGCTGTACTGGGACACCCTGGAGATCCCGGTCGACGGCCTGGACGTCGCCGCGGACATCCATCACCGCGTAACCGAGGCCCTGGAACGCCTGCACACCGAAATCGAGCAATGGCCGCAGCGGCCACGGGCGGTCGGCTGCCGGCTGCGATTCACCGGCCGCAGCGACCAGCGCGCGGCACTGGAGCGCGTCCTGAATGCGGACGATCCGCGTGCCACGGTGCAGACCCTGGGGGATCGCCTGTACTTCGTCCACGACTGGCGCCTGGAGGCCCAGCCGGCCGTGGACCTCGAGGCGCTGGCCGCGGGGAGTGACCCGGCCGCCCTGCTCGCGCGCAAGCTTCTGCTGCTGCAGGGGGCGGACAGCGAAGCGCGCCGCGCCCTGCTGGACGCCGCGCGCGAGACCCTCGCCGAGATAACCCGCGCCCCGCACTACCGCGCGCTGGGGCGCGAGGCTCCGGATGACACCGCGCTCGCGGCGACCCTGGAGGCCGCGGCCCTGCACGCACTGGACCGCCTGCTGCTGCAGCGCGAGGGCGACCAGTGAAGCTGGAATCCCTGGACATCCACCGCCTCCCCGGCATCCATCCGGGCTTCCGGCTGGAGGCCCTGGGACCGGGCGTGAACGTCGTGGTCGGCCCCAACGCCTCGGGCAAGTCCAGCCTGCTGCGCGGCCTGCGCGCCGCCCTCTATCCACAGGAACAGCGCAACAGGGGCGTGCAGGTCGCGGCCCGTTTCAACGACGCACAGGGCCGGCTCGAGGCGCAGCGCGTCGGCACCGACCTGTACTGGCTGCGTGACGGGCAGCGCAACGACCCGCCGCCGCTGCCGGATCATCGTTTCATCGACTGCTACACCCTGCACATCGAGGACCTGCTGGCCGCGGACCACGCGACCGAACGGGCGATCGGCGACTGGCTGGCGCGCGAACTGGCCGGCGGCTACGACCTCCCCGCCCTGCGCGCGGACCCCGCCCTGGCCCTGAAGACCACTCATGCCCGCAACGAAGCACAGGCCCTGGCCACCGCCGAGCAGGAGCTGCGCCAGCGCACGCGCGAACAGCGCGCCCTGCAGGAGGACGAACAACGCCTCGCCGAACTGGAGACGCAGCGCCAGGACGCGCAGCGGGCCAGCGACGCGGCCGCCCAGTACGAACGCGCCCTGGAGCTGCTGGAGGCCCGCCGCGAACGCCAGTCCCTGGAGACCCGGCTGGCGGCCTTCCCGGACGGCCTGGCCCGGCTGCGCGGCGACGAACTGGACAGCCTGGAACAGCTGCGCAAGACGCTGCGCCGCCTCGACCACGAGCGCCAGCAGGCCCAGGCCCGGCTCGATGCGGCCCGCGACCAGCTGGATACCAGTGGACTGTCCGAAAGCCCCCTGGAAGCCGCCGCGTTCGACGACCCGCGCGCCCGCGTACGCGAACTGCAGGGACTGGAGAGCCGCGCCGACCAGGCCGCACGCGAGCTGCAGTCCGCCCGTTCGGCCGTCGCCTCGGCAGCTGACGCCCTGGGCGCCGACCCGGCTGCCGTCCCGACGCTGGACCCGACCGCGGTCCACACGACGGAACAGGCCCTCGAAACCCAGCGCCAGCTGCAGGCCGCGATCCGCCGCCGCGAGGACGAACTGGCCGGCCTGCCCGCGGCCGACCCCGACCGGCCCGACCCGGAGGCGCTGCGCCGCGCACGGGACGAACTGCTGCACTGGCTCGGCGCCCCGCGCCCGCCGGCGAACTCCGTCCTGCACCGAGCGGCGCGGATCACGGCCCTGGCCGCAGCTGCGGCGGCCATCGGGAGTGCGGCCCTGTGGGTCCACTGGGGCTTCCTCGTCCTGGCGCTCCCCGTGGCCTGGTCGGGCTGGATACTGGCACGACCGAACTACGACGCCGTCCCGCGCCAGGCGGCCGAGGCGCGTTACCGCGATACCGGCATCGAGCCACCCTCGGCCTGGACGCCGGAGGCGGTGCGTGAACGCCTGGAGGCCGTGGAACGGGACCTGCGCGCAGCCGAGGCCGACCGCCACGCGGCCGAACGCCGCACCCGGCTGGAGCGTGAACTGGAGGAGAAGCACGACGCGCTGGCAGCTGCTCGGGAACAACTGCGCCAGACGGCCGCGGCGGTCGGCTTCGACCCCGAGTGTCTGGATGCCTCGTTGCAGCGCTGGATCCACCTGAGCGCGGAACTGGACCGCGCCCGTCGCGACGAGGCCACGGCCCGGGGCGAGCAGGAGCAACTGACGGCCCGTATGGACGAACTGCGCACGGCCCTGGTGCGGTTCCTGGACGCGTACGCGGCCGCCCCGGAGGACGCGCAGCCCACGGCCGACGCCCTGGCGCAGCGTCTGGAACGGCTGGCCCGCCGCCTGCAGGATCGGGACGAGGCACGCCGCGAACAGCACGAGGCGCAGCGCGAGCTCGAGCGCCTGGAAGTCGAGGCCGACACCACGCGCGCACGCGTCACCGAACTGTACGCCCGGGCCGGGCTGGAAGAGGATGACGAAGCGGGACTGCGCGAACACCTGCGGCTGCGGCCGGAATGGCAGCGCCTGCAGGATGAGCTGCGCGACGTCCGCGCCCGCGAAGGCGATCGCAGCCGTCACCTTGAGGCACAACCGGACCTGGTGGCGCTGGTCGATCAGGACGCCGAGGCGGCGCTGCGCGAAGCGCTGGCCGAATGCGAACACCAGGCGCAGCAGCGCGACGAGCTCACCCGCGAAATCACCCGCATCGAGACCGAGATCGACCGCGCCGGACGGGATCGCGCACTGGAGACCGCGCGCGCCCGGTGGGCCCAGGCCCGCGACGCCCTGGACACGCGTCTGGACGAGGCCCTGTTCGCCACCGCGGGCCAGTTTCTGCTGGACCAGGTCACCATCGAGCACGAAGAGACCGCGCAGCCCGCTGCCCTGCGCCGGGCACGTGACTGGTTTCAGCGTTTTACGCGCCATCAATACGAGCTGCTGTTCAGCCCCGGCGAGACGGCCACGCCATTTGGCGCGCGCGAGACCGCCAGTGGCGACACCCGCGGCCTGTCGGAACTCTCCAGCGGCACGCGCATGCAGCTCGTGCTGGCCGTGCGCATCGCCTTCGCGCTGGAGGCCGAACGCGGGCGCACGCCCCTGCCACTGTTCCTGGACGAGGCCCTGGGCACCGCCGACCCCGAGCGCTTCCGCGCGGTCGCCGAAAGCCTCCAGCTACTGGCACAGGAGGATGATCGGCAGGTCTTCTATCTTACGGCCCAGCCCGAGGATGCGCGCTACTGGTCCGCCCGGGACGCCACGGTGCGGATCATCGACCTGCCGGCCGTGCGCGGCGCCCAGCACGCCATCACCGATGCCGGTGACCTGGCCCTGCCCGAACGCCTGGCGATCCCGAGCCCGGGCGACGCCCGCCCCGAGGACTACGCCACCACGCTCGGCGTGCCCGCGATCGACCCGTGGCAGGATGCGGCGCGGATCCACCCGTTCCATCTGCTGCGCGACGACCTTGACGCCCTGCACCGGCTGCTCACCCTGGGGGTGGACAGCATCGGCACGCTGGAGACCGTCCTGCGCGGGCCCGATGCCGAACTCCTGGGGGACCCGGCGCGGCGCGAGCAGCTTGCGGCCCGGGTCGAGGGCGCGCGCGCCTGGCTACGCGCCTGGCGCCAGGGCCGCGGGCGCCCCGTGGACCGTGCCGCGCTGGAGGTCTCCGGCCTGATCAGCGATGCCTTTATCGAAGCGGTCAGTGAACTGGCCGCGCAGGTGGACGGAGACGCCGAGGCCCTGGTCCGGGAACTGGAGCAGGGCGCGGTCAAGCGCTTCCAGAGCGCGACGCGCGAGCGCCTGGAGGCATGGCTCGGCGAGCACGGCTACATCGACCCGGAACCGACCAACAGCGACACCACCCTCGAGCACCGGGTGATCGCCACACTGCAACCCTTCAGCCCCTCCCCGGACGCCGCGACCCGCGACGGCCAGGCCCTGGCGCGCAGTCTGCAGGCGGGCCTGCGCTCGAACTGAGTCCGCGGGCGGGGATCAGGCGCGGGCACGCCCGGACAGGAAGGCGTCGACGCGGTCCAGGTCTTCCGGGGTGTCGACGCCGGGGGGATGGGCCTCGGTGCGGCGGCCGACCTGGATCCACGCGCCCATGTCGAGGGCGCGCAGCTGCTCCAGCTGCTCCAGTTGTTCCAGCGGGGCCGGCGGTTCGGCGCTCATACGCCGCAGGAACCCGGCACGGTAGGCGTACAGCCCCAGATGACGGGTGGCCTGCTCTACTGCCGGTACCTGCCCGGCGCGGTGGGCCTCGCGATCCCAGGGGATCGGGGCACGGGAGAAGTACAGCGCCCGGCCGCTGCGGTCGGTCACCAGCTTGACCTGGTTGGGGTCCGCCAGGTCCTGTGCGCAGCGGATGGGCACGCCGAGGGTGGCCATGTCCGCCTGCGGGGTCTGCGCCAGCAGGGCCGCCAGGTCATCCAGCAATGGTCCCGGGGTCAGCGGTTCATCGCCCTGCAGGTTGACCACGATGGACTCGTCCCCCCAGCCCTCGGCGGCCGCGACCGCGGCGATGCGGTCGGTGCCCGAGGGCAGCGCGGGATCGGTCAGGAAGGCTTCGGCCCCGCACTGGCGCGCGACCGCGAGGATGCGCTCGTCATCCCCGGCCACGATCACGCGGCCCGCTGCACTCTCCTGCGCCCGGCTGATCACATGCGCGATCAGCGGGCGCCCGGCGACCGCCGCGAGCGGCTTGTCCGGCAGCCGGCTGGAGGCCATGCGGGCCGGGATCACCACGACGAAGCCCGTCATGCGGCGACTCAGGCCTCGCGCCAGCGTCCCTTCTCGTCCTCGGAGAGCACGCGGGCCTCGTCCTCCAGCATCACCGGGATGTCGTCGCGGATCGGATAGGCGAGCCCGGCGGAGACCGAGATCAGCTCCTGGTTCTCGCGGTCATATTTCAGCGGACCCTTGGTGACCGGGCAGACCAGAATATCGAGCAGACGCTTGTCCATGCATTACCCCAGGTGTTTGAGCCGACTGACGGTCTCCAGACGCGCGAGCAGCGCCGGCTCGAAAGTGGTTGGCAACCGGGCCGCGATCGGCCAGTACCAGTGATTGTCCTGCGCAAACGACCGGCATTTTACGGCATCCTTCTCGGTCATCAGAACCGGCAACTCGTCATCGAAGCGGATCTGGTGCGGCAGGAAGCGATGATGGTCGGGAAACGGATGTCGAATGATACCGATCTTCGCCGCCTCCAGGGTACGGAAGAAGCGCTCCGGATCGGCAATACCGGCGATCGCGTGGGCATCGCGCCGGGCAAACCGGTGGGGCTTGCGCGACTCGTCGGCCCCATCCACCCGCAGCAGCCGGCTGGCCGGGACCAGTTCCATCGGAATCTCGCCGGGGCCGGCTTCGCCCCCGGTCACGATCACGAAATCCGCCCGCTCGCGCGCCCGCCTGGGCTCGCGCAGCGGCCCCGCCGGCAGGCACAGCCCGTTACCGAAGCGGCGCTTGCCGTCGACCATCAGGATGGTGATGTCGCGCGGCAGGCGGTGATGCTGCATGCCGTCATCGGCGATGACCACGTCCACCCCCTGCTCGGTCAGGGCCCGCGCGCCGCGAACCCGGTCGCGGTCCACCTGCACCGGCACCCCGGTGCGGCGCGCGATCAGCAGGGGTTCATCCCCCACCACCACCGGATCGGAATCGGGGGTCACCGCAATCCCGGCGACGTCCCCGCGCCCGCCGTAGCCACGGCTGACAATACCCGGCCGATACCCGGCGGCACGCAGACGCTTGGCCAGCCAGACGGTCATCGGCGTCTTGCCACTGCCACCCAGCGTGAGATTCCCCACCACGATCACTGCCTTGGCCGGGATGGTGATGTCGCGCCGCAATTGTTCCTGGCGCTGACGGTTCCACTCGGCCAGCCCGGCATACACCAGCGACAGCGGAAACATCGCCGCCGCGAACGGCCCGCGCTGGCTCCACTGATCCCACAGCCGGGCACCAAACCATGCCTGCAGCGAGCCCATGGCTACCAGTCCCAGACCTGCTGCAGTACGGCGTCGAAATTTGCATCCACCTGGCGTCGCTCCTCCCAGAAGCGTCGGCGGGCCGCATCACCCTGCTGGCGCCGCGCAGCCGGGTCGTCCCGCAGTGCCTGCCAGGCCGCCAGCACCGCGGCCGGCTCGCCCAGCACCGGGCAGGGCACCTCCGCGGCCGGCGCCTCGCCCAGGCTCACGGCCGCCCCGCCAGCCAGGCCCTGCCACAGGGCCTGGCGATCCGGCGCGGCCAGATGTACTGCATGGGCGGCACTGGCCGCGGCCGCGAACCAGCGCCGATCATCCAGGTGCAGGATGGTCCCCGGCGGCAACGCCGACCGGTCCCAGCCCGAGACCACCTGATCGGCACCCGGCAACGGGGCGGCGTCCGTCTCCCCGCGCAGGCTGGCCAGCAGGATGTCGGCCTGCCCCCAGCCGGAGCCCTCCCAGGCCGCCCGCCACTCCGCCCACTGCGCCGGCGTGCCATGCCACCACCACAGGCGTTCCACCCCGCCCCCGACCAGCGAGCGCAGCACCACATCGGCCTGCGCCTCGACGAACCGGGCCTGGGGGTCGGCCGGGTCCAGCGCCCGAACGCGGGCGGCCGGCCAGCCATCAGCGGCGACAGGATCGACGGGCCAGTGGCAGGCCACCGGGGACATGGCCCCGGCAGCCGGCTCGGTGTTCACCGCGATCACCGGCGCCTCGGTCTCCTGCAACAGATGGACCGGCGCCCGGCCACCGGCCAGCAGGATGCCGTGGGGCTGAAAGCGCCGCAGCACCCTGCGCACCACCCGCGGCCGGTCGCAGGGGCCGTAGCCCACCCCGACCTTGCGAAACGGCTGCATGTGGCGCTCGAAGAGCTCCGGGTAATCCTGCTCGAATGTCAGGACGATGCGCACGTCCTGGCGCTTGTCGCGCACCGCACCCAGCAGCTCGATCCCCAGGCGCACGTCCTCGGGGCTGCCGCCGGCCTTGATCCAGATCAGCCGCCCGCGATCCGCGGGCGGGGTGAGGAAACCCCGCCGGGCCCGTGCCCGGCTGCCATCGCCCCGGCGGTAATCCCGCCAGGTCGCGCGCCAGACCGGGAGCGGACGATCCCCGTAGCCCCCGGCATCAGCCCGCATCCCCCGCCTCCTCGCGGAACTGCAGGCGGTGCAGGTGGGTGTAGACCCCGCCTCGAGCAATCAGCTCCTCGTGCCGCCCGCTCTCCACGATGCGGCCGTTGTCCATCACCAGGATGCGGTCGGCGCCCTCGACCGTGGAAAGGCGGTGGGCGATGACCAGCGTGGTGCGCGTGCTCACCAGCGCATCCAGCGCGGCCTGCACCTGGCGCTCGGATTCGTTGTCCAGGGCGGAGGTGGCCTCGTCCAGGATCAGGATCGGGGCGTCCCGCAGCAGGGCGCGGGCGATCGCCAGACGCTGGCGCTGCCCCCCGGAGAGACGGGTACCGTTTTCCCCCACCAGGGTCTGCATCCCGTCGGGCAGGCGCTCGATGAATTCCAGTGCATGCGCGGCGCGCGCCGCCTCGCGGATCTCCGCCTCGGTCGCCTCGGCGCGCCCATAGGCGATATTGGCGGCGACGGTGTCCGCGAACAGGGTGACGTTCTGGCCGACATAGGCAATCTGCCGACGCAGGTCGCGCAGGCGGATGGTCTCGAGGTCGTGGCCGTCCAGCAGGATGCGCCCCTCGGTCGGGTGATAGAAACGCGGCAGCAGATTGACCAGCGTGGTCTTGCCGCTGCCCGAGCGCCCGACCAGGGCCACGTTCTCGCCTGGCTCCACCGCGAAGGAGATGGCCTTCAGCACATCCGGGCCGTCCGCGCTGTAGCGAAACGCCACGTCCTCGAATGCCAGCTGGCCCTCGGCGCGGTCCAGCGGCACGTGGCCGGTGTCGCGCTCCGGCGTCTCGTCCAGCACCGCGAAGATGTTCTGCCCGGCCGCGATACCGCGCTGCAGGGTCGCGTTGATCATCGACAGCCGGCGGATCGGGCTCAACAGTAGCAGCATGGCGGTCAGGAAAGAAACGAACGTGCCGGCCGTGACCGTGTCGTCGCCGAAATCCGAGGTCGCGACCCAGATCACGAAGGCCAGTACCGCCGCGACCAGGAACTGGATGGTCGGGGTATAGGCGGCCTTGATGCCCTCCATGCGCATATGCAGCCGGCGGTTGCGCTCGTTGATGTCCTCGAAGCGCCCGCGCTCGTAGGTCTCGCCGCCGAAGATGCGCACCACCCGGTGGCCCTCGATCACCTCCTGGGTCACGTGGGTGACATCGCCCATGTTGTACTGCAGGCGGTGCGAGATGCGGCGAAAGTGCTTGGTGACGACGCGCACCAGCACGGCCAGCACCGGGGCGATGATCAGGATGGTCAGGGTCAGGGTCGGCGTCAGCCAGAACATCCAGGCCAGCAGCGCGATGATCGTCAGGGTGTCGCGCACCAGGGTACTGAAGCCGTCGGTCGCGGCCGTCGCCACCTGCTCCACGTTGTAGGTCACGCGCGAGATCAGCTCGCCGCTGCTTTGCTCCTGAAAGCGCTGCACCGGCATGTGCAGCAGCCGCTCGAACAACTCCTCGCGCAGGCGCTTGACCACCTGCCGCCCGACATAGCGCATCGCATAGACGGACCCGAACTCGGCCACGCCGCGGACCAGAAACAGGCCGATCAGGGCCAGCGGAATCCACGCCACCAGGGGATGGCCCTCGCCCTCGGCGAAGGACTCGTCCATCAGCGGCTTCATCAGCGCGGCGAAGCCCGCCTCGGTCGCCGCCATGCCCAGCATCGCGACCGTGGCAATCGCCAGCAATGGCCAGTAGACGAAGGCATAGCTCAGCAGGCGACGGTAGACCGTCCAGCCGGAATCGAAGTGCTGCGGGTGCTGCTCGTCAGTCGTCATCGGCAGCCTCGCCCAGCGTGGCGATCGACACGGATGTAATGCCCAGGCGGCCCACCACGTCCAGGGCGCGCACGACCGACTGATGGCTGGCGTTGGCGTCCGCTCGGATCAGCACCGGGTCATCTTCGCGACCCTCGCGCGCCTCGGACAGCACACGCTCCAGGGTCTCGGCGCGGCGATTGATCAGCTCCTGGCCGTTGATGAAGTAGTTGCCGTTGGCATCCACCACGATGTCGATCCAGGCGCGCTCCACCGCTTCGGCCTCGCGGTCGGCCGAGGGCAGGGTCAGCTCGATGTCCGCATGCTGGTCAAAGGTCGTGGAGACCATGAAGAAGATCAGCAACAGGAAGACGACGTCGATCAACGGCGTCAGGTTGACACCCGGCTCCTCCTGGCGGCGTGGCGCGCGGAAGTTCACGCCTGCGCCCCGCCCTCGGCCGCGCCGGCCGCGCGCTCGCCGTGGATCACCTCGACCAGCTTGGTGGCCTCCTGCTCCATCTCCAGCACCAGCTCGTCGATATGCCCGCGGAAGTAGCGGTGGAAGGCCAGTGCCGGGATCGCCACGCCGATGCCGGTCGCGGTGGTGATCAGGGCCTGGGAGATGCCCCCGGCCAGATCACGCGGACTGCCCACGCCGATCTCGGTGATCACGGTGAAGACCTCGATCATCCCGACCACGGTGCCAAGCAGGCCCAGCAGCGGGGTGATCATCGCGATGGTGCCCAGCGTATTCATGTAGCGCTCGAGCTCATGCGCAACGCGCCGGCCGGCCTCCTCGATGCTCTCCTGCGTGATCTGGCGCGCGCGGTCATGGGTGGCCAGGCCGGCAGCCAGGATCGCGCCCAGCGGTGACCCTGCACGCAGGCGCTGGATGTCGTCGAGCTTGAGCCCCTGGGTGCGCATCTGCTCCCACACCGAGGTCAGCAGGCGCGGCGGGACCACGCGCGAGCGGCGCAGCGTCCACAGCCGCTCCAGCACGATGGCGACGGCCAGTACGGAACACAGCAGGATCGGCAGCATCAGCCACCCGCCCGCTTGTACGATCTCCAGCATGCAATTCCCCTCGGATATCGACGCGCGTCAGGCGCGCCGGAATACGGCCATGGATTCCACGTGCGCGGTATGCGGGAACATGTCCATGATCCCGGCCCGCTCCAGGCGATAGCCATGATGATGCACCAGGCGCTCGGCGTCACGGGCGAGCGTGGCCGGGTTGCAGGACACATACACCATGCGCTCGATCCGCTGCGGCGCCAGCGCCTCGATCACCGCGGCCGCGCCGGTGCGCGGCGGATCCAGCAGCACGCGATCATAGCGTTCGGCCAGCCAGCCGGCGTTCTTCAGGGCCTCCACGTCATCCAGGTCGGCGCGTTCGTAGCGGGTGTTGGCGATGCCCTGGTCGCGGGCATTGGCGCGCGCCCGTGCCAGCATCGCGTCGTCCACCTCGACACCAACTACTTCGCCGGCCACCTCGCCGTTCGTCACGCTGCGCGCCAGCGGCAGGGTGAAGTTGCCCAGCCCGCAGAACAGATCCAGCACCCGCTGGCCCGGCTGCAGGTCCAGCGCGGCCAGCGCCTGCGGGACCATCTTGCGGTTGATGCCGGCATGCACCTGGATGAAATCCGTGGGCATGAACGGGACCGACACGCCGTAGTCCGGGTGGCGATAGACCAGTGGCTCGATCGGCCCGGCCAGCGGTTCCACCGTCTCCGGGCCGCCGGGCTGCAGGTACACCTGAATGCCCTCGGCCTCCGCCCAGGCCGACAGGCGCGCGCTGTCTGCCTCGGACAGCGGATCGAGGTTGCGGAAGATCAGCGCCACGCGCTCGTCGTCATCCACCGCCACCTCGATCTGCGGCAGGCGGTCGCGCGCCTCGAGGCCGCCGATCAGCTCGCGCAGGGCCCGAATGCGCTGCCCCACGGCCGGGTGCAGCACCTCGCAGTGGTCCATCTCGGCCAGATACGGGCTGCCGCGCTCGCGAAAGCCAACCAGCACCCCGCCCTTCTTCGGCACGTACTTCGCCCCCAGCCGCGCGGTGCGGCGGTAGCCGAGGGTGGTGTCGGTCAGCGGCTCGAAACGGGCCTCCGGGGTCACGTGGCCGATACGCTCCAGGGCATCGAACAGGGCCTGCTCCTTGATCGCACGCTGGGTCTCGATGGAGGCATGCTGCAGCTTGCAGCCGCCGCACAGGCCGAAAAACTCGCAGGGCGGATCGACTCGGCCCGGGGCCGGCTCCAGCACCTCGACCACCTCGGCGCTGTCGAAACGGCGCTTGCGCCCGGTCTGCTGGGCCATCACCCGCTCGCCCTTCAGGGCACCGTGGATGAAGCAGGCCTTGCTATCGCGGCGGATTACCCCCTGGCCGTCCAGCGTGACCTCCTCGATGGTGGCCTCGAACGGGGTCTTGTCGATGCGTGCCATCAGTCCGCGCGTCCGGCCGGCTGCCAGGCGTCGAGGAATTCGCGGTGGTGGGCCGCGCCGCTGGCCTCCAGGTACTCGGCCAGCTGCTGCTGGCGACTGGCCAGGGCCGCGTCGGTCAGATTGCCGCGCATGTACTCGAAGCGCAGCCAGACCAGATAGGTGTTCAGCACGTCGTGCTCCACATAGTCGTGGATCTCGGCCTGACGCCCGTCACGCCAGGCCGGCCAGACCTGGGAGCCATCCATGCCCAGCTTGCCGGGGAAGCCGAGCAGGCTCGCCATCATGTCGAGGCTGGTGACCGCGCGGCCCTGGAACCCCGCCAGCACGTCCATCAGGTCCACATGGCGCCAGTGGAAGCGCGACAGGTAGTTGTTGTAGCGAAACTCGCGGTCGTCGTCGCCCTGCTCCCAGTAGCGCGGGGCCTGCACACCGTTGACCAGCGCGCGGTAGTGCAGCACCGGCAGGTCGAAGCCGCCGCCGTTCCAGCTGACCAGCTGCGGCGTGCGCTTGTCGATTACATCGAAGAACTGGCGCAGGAGCTCGGCCTCGGTCGGTGCCTGGCCATCCTCGCCCTCGCGCCCGAAGGCGGAGAGTTTCAGCGCGTCGCCCCCCTGGTAGAGCACGCCGATGGAGACGATACGGTGCAGCGGGTGCTTCAGGAACTCCGTGCCGGCTTGCGCGCGGCGCAGGGCGAACAGCGCCTCGGCCACCTCGTGATCGCTCAGGCCCTCGAAGTCGTGCAGGCGCCGGGCGCCGTCGATGTCGGGGACGGTCTCGAGATCGAAGATCAGGACCGGGGCACTCATGACGGGAACACGCCGGTGGAGATGTAGCGGTCGCCGCGGTCACAGATGATCGCGACGAAGGTGCCGCCCTCGGTCGCGGCTGCAAGCTTCAGGGCCGCGGCCACGGAACCGCCGGAGGAGACCCCGGCAAAGATGCCCTCCTCGGCGGCCAGCCGGCGCATGGTGTCCTCGGCCTCCTCCTGGGTCACGTCCACGGTCTGGTCCACGCGCGAGGCCTCGAAGATCGTCGGCAGGTACGCCTCCGGCCAGCGCCGGATACCGGGGATCGACGATCCCTCAGTGGGCTGCACGCCGACGATCTGCACACTGGGGTCGCGCTCCTTCAGATAGCGCGACACGCCCATGATGGTGCCGGTGGTCCCCATAGCGGAAACAAAATGGGTCACCGTGCCCTCGGTGTCGCGCCAGATCTCCGGCCCGGTCCCGATGTAGTGGGCTTCGGGGTTGTCCGGGTTGCCGAACTGGTTCAGTACCCGGCCCTTGCCCTCGGCCTCCATGCGGTCGGCCAGATCACGCGCGCCCTCCATGCTCTCCTCGCGCGAGACCAGCACCAGCTCGGCGCCAAAGGCCTTCATCGAGGCGCGGCGCTCGGCGGACATGTTGTCCGGCATCACCAGGACCATGCGATAGCCCTTCATCGCCGCGACCATCGCCAGCGCGATGCCGGTATTGCCGCTGGTCGCCTCGATCAGGGTATCGCCGGGCTGGATGTCGCCGCGGCGCTCGGCCGCCTGGATCATGTTCAGCGCGGGCCGGTCCTTGACCGAACCGGCGGGATTGTTGCCCTCGAGCTTCACCAGCACGGTGGACGGCAGGTCCGCCGCCATGCGCTGCAGGCGCACCAGCGGCGTGTTGCCGACAAAGTGCTCGAGGGTCGGGAAGGATTCAGGGTGCAGGCGTTTCTTCATGCGCGCAGAGTATAACGACCGGGCCCTGTCCCTGCCCATGCACGCGACGGTCCGGCGTCGGGGCTTCCCATGGAGATTGCTTCGTCGCGCTGCTCCTCGCAATGACGCGAAGGGGGCACCGTCATCGCGAGATTCCGCCGGGGGCGCGGCAACTTCCGTCCGGAACCACCGGAACCGAATTTCGGGCGCCCCGCAAGCGTCAGGCGATTGCTTCGTCGCTTGGCTCCTCGCAATGACACCAAAAGGGCACCGTCATCGCGAGGCGCGCAGTGCCGTGGCGATCGGTGTGATCAGGCCGCCTGCGCAAGCTTATCTCGCAACCTTCCGGCTTCCGGCCTAAGATCCAGTCATGCTCGTACTGCTGGAATACCTCGTCGTCACCTTCCTGGCGGTGTTCGTGATCGTGAACCCGCTGACCACAGCGTTCATCTTCACGGCGATGCTGCCACGCGCCTCTGAGGAGAAACGGCGCGCGATCGCGCTGCGTTCGGTGAAGGTAGCCACCTCCCTGCTGTTCGCCTTCGCCCTGCTGGGCGGGGTGATCTTCCAGTTGTTCGGAATCACCCTGGCCGCGTTTCGCATCGCCGGCGGCATCATCCTGTTCGGCATCGCGATCGGCATGATTCGGCAGAAGGGAGCGACCGAAAAGGAGACCGCCGAAGAGGTGAAGGCCGACAAGGGGCACGTGACCGAGGATATCTCGGTGATCCCGCTGGCGATCCCGTTCATGAGCGGTCCGGGTGCGATCGCCACGGTGATGATCCTGACCAGCGAGGCCCCGACGGTCTATCACACGGGGCTCGTGTTCCTCGGCGTACTGGCCTGCATGGTGGCCTGCTACTACGCGATGATCTATTCGCGCTACATCGTCCAGTACCTGGGCGACACCGGGAAGGACATCCTCACCAAGGTCTTCGGCCTGATCCTCGCAGTGCTGGCCGTGCAGTTCGTGATCAACGGCATCAGCGACGCCGCGATCGGCTTCATGCTGGATACGCAGATGCTGGACGAGAACGAGGTCGAGGACCCGCGCATCCCTCCGCGCGAGCTCGACTGACCTGCCCCGTCCCGCTACGACTGGGCGCTGGCGTGCCAGGACCGCAACGTGGCCACATCCACCGCCGGGCCCGGCAACGCGGGACCGGCCAGAACCCTCGCCGGTGCGTCCGGCTCGCCGAACCCGTCCAGCACCGCCAGCGCGCCCTCGAAGTCCTGTTCCCGGGTGTAGTCGTTGGTGGTGACCACCACCTCCAGCCCGGCGCCGCACGCGGACCGGACCCCGTTGTCGGAATCCTCCAGGGCGAGGCAGGCGCTGGCGGGCAGGTTCATCGCCTCCAGCGCATGGGTGAAGATATCCGGCGCGGGTTTCTTGGCCGGCACCACGTCCCCGGCGGAGATCACCTCGAAGCGGTACGGCCCCGCGTTTCCCAGCGTGGCCTCCAGCAGCGCGGTCACGTTCTCGGGGGTGGTGGTGGTCGCGATGGCCAGGCGCAGTCCCTCGGCCTCCGCCTCGTCCAGCAGGCGGCGAACGCCCGGGCGCAACGGGATCGCGCCGGACTCCAGCATGGCCACGTAGTGACGCGTCTTGGCCGCATGCAACTCGCGGATGCGGGCATCGATCCCCGGCTCTTCGAGAGCCTCGGGATGATCTTCCGACAGGTACTGGCGAATGCGTTCCTTGCCGCCGGTGACCCGCAGCAGTTCGCCGTAGCGCGCCACACTCCAGTCCCAGTCCAGGCCCGCGTCCGCGAACGCCTTGTTGAACGCCACCCGATGACCGTCCCGCTCGGTGTCCGCCAGCGTGCCGTCGACGTCAAAGATCAGTGCCTGCAATTCCGCCATCGTGATTCTCGGTCCCTTCTCGTATCTCGCTGAAAACAGTGCCCCGCCGCTCGCAGCCCCTGCAGGTCCGGAGGCGACCGGGCGCAAACCGTCATGGCACGGGACTTGCCCGCCCCGTCCGACTCTGGTACTAAGTGCGCCTCATTTTTCCAGCCGGAGAAAGCCCGCATGGCTGCAGACGAAAAGACCGACAAGCCCTCCACCCAGCACATGGTCGCCGGGGGCATTGCGCCCTACGAGCCGAAGCCGGACGAAGAGTACATGAATCCGGATCAGCTGGACCATTTCCGCAGCCTGCTGCGGGCATGGCGCCAGGAACTGGCGGAGGAAGTCGATCGCACCGTGGGGCACATGCGCCAGGACGCGGCCAACTTCGCCGATCCGGCCGACCGCGCCACCCAGGAAGAAGAATTCGGTCTGGAACTGCGGGCCCGCGACCGCGAGCGCAAGCTGTCGAAGAAGATCGACGAGGCCCTGCGCAAGATCGAGACCCACGACTACGGCTACTGCGAGACCTGCGGCGTGGAGATCGGCATTCGTCGCCTGGAGGCCCGCCCGACGGCCACCATGTGCATCGACTGCAAGCAGCTCGACGAGATCAAGGAAAAGCAGCGCGCCTGATCCCGGCCGGGCCGTGACCCCCACGCCCGAACCGCAGTCCCCGGTCGACGGCTACGTCGGCCGGTTTGCCCCGACCCCTTCCGGCCCGCTGCACGCGGGCTCCCTGCTGGCCGCCGTCATCTCCTGGCTGGACGCCCGGAGTGCCAATGGCGAGTGGCACCTGCGTATCGACGACATCGACGCCCCCCGGGTTCGCCCGGGGGCGGCCGATGCCATTCTGCGCACCCTCGAGGCCTTCGACCTCGGCTGGGACGGACCGATTGTCTGGCAAGGCCAGCGCGGCCCCACCTACCAGCGGGCCCTGGATACCCTGATGGACACCGACCGGGCCTTCCCCTGCGGGTGCACCCGCAAGGACCTGGCTACCCACGGCCACCCTGGCTGGGAAGGCCCCGTCTATCCGGGCACCTGCCGCCACGGCCTGCCGCCCGGTCGCGAGCCCCGCGCCCTTCGCGCCCGCGCCAGCCGGCGCCACTGGACCATCGAGGACCGTTTTCTCGGTGCGGTCGCCTTCGACCTGGAGGCCCTGGGCAGTGACTTCATCATCCGCCGCGCGGACGGCATCGTGGCCTACCAGCTCGCCACCGTGGTCGATGACCTCGACCTGGGCGTCACGCATGTGGTCCGCGGGATCGACCTTCTGGGCTCTACACCGCGCCAGATGCAGCTTTACCGGGCACTGGGACACCCCCCGCCAGCCTATGCCCACCATCCGGTGCTGGTCGCGCCCGGCGGCGACAAACTCGCCAAGGCCACGGGTGCCACAGGGATTCGAGCGGATGCGGCGCGGCGCCACCTCGCCGACACCCTGGGGCAGATCGGACTCGCGCCTTCCGACCGACAGGCCCCGGACGCGCCCGGTGCCCAGCTGGCGGAGGCCCTGGAACCGCTACGGCGCCGGCCGCTCGCGGCATATCTGCCGCTGCACGCCGCGCTGCCCGGAGCCACCGCCGCGGTGTAGACTCGCCGCATGCTATCCCGCCGCGCGCCAATCCGGAAGGCCCCGCAGGAACCCGTGCCCCGCAGCGGCCCGGCACGGGGGAACATCTGACCATGGACGCCCCGCGCGCCATCCTGATCGCCCTCCTCGGGGCCCTGCTGTTCCTGAGCCCGCTGGTGATCTGGGTCGCCCACCTGAGCCCCGCCTGGTGGTGGCCGTTCGCCGCCTGGGCAGTCTTCATCCTGGCCATCGCGGCCCTGAGCCGGGGCGGTCGTCGTGACCCTTAGCCTCGGCCTGCTCTATGCGGTGGGCGTGGCCTACCTGGCCCTGCTGTTCGGCATCGCCTTCCTGGCCGACCGCGTCCCCCGGGTCGGCCGGCTGGCGGCGAACAGCTGGGTCTTCAGCCTGTCGCTGGGGGTCTACGCGACCTCCTGGACGTTCTACGGCAACCTCGGCTTCCTGGCCGACCAGGGCTATCTGTACCTGACAATCTACCTGGGCGTGACCCTGGCCTTCGCCGCCACGCCCTGGCTGCTGCGCCCGATCCTGCGCGTGACCCGCGAACAGCAACTGACCTCACTGGCCGACCTGTTCGCCTTTCGCTACCGCAGTCGCCTGACCGGACCGGTGGTGGCCCTGTTCATGCTGGCCGGCGTGCTTCCGTACATCGCCCTGCAGATCAAGGCGGTGGCCGAGTCCGCCGCGGTCCTGACCGCGGAAACCCCGCCCCACCTGCTCGCCCTGACCTTCAGCGCCACCATCGCACTGTTCGCGATCCTGTTCGGGGCCCGCCACATCGCCCCGCGCGAGAAGCACGCCGGCCTGGTGCTGGCCATCGCCTTCGAATCCATCGTCAAGCTGATCGCCATCCTCGGCATCGCGGCGGTGGCCCTGTACGCGGTGTTCGGCGGTTTCGCCGGCCTCGACGACTGGCTGGCCGCGCATCCCGAGGCGGTCGATGCGCTGTACGCCCCGGTGCGCGAGGGTGGCTGGTTCGCAATGATGATTCTCGCCTTTGCCGCGGCCTTCCTGCTGCCGCGCCAGTTCCACATGCTGTTTACCGAGAACATCAACCCCCAGGCCCTGACCACCGCTGCCTGGGCCTTCCCGGCGTTCCTGCTGCTGCTGAACCTGCCGATGCCGATCCTCTACTGGGCCGGCGAGGCGGCCGGCCTCGGCATCTCGCCGAACTACTACGCCATCGGGATCGCCGGACTGCTGGAGTCGCCCAGCCTGGCGCTGCTGGTCTTTATCGGCGGGCTGTCCGCCGCCAGCGCCATGATGATCGTGACCACCCTTGCGCTGGCCCACATGGGGACCAACTACCTCTCGCCGCTGACCCGGCTGCACGAAGAAGAACGCAGCGCCAACATCTATACCCGCCTGCTCTGGGGGCGGCGCATCTGGATCGTGTTCATCATCGGACTGGGCTATGCCTTTTACGGCCTGTTGCAGGTGGTCGAGGGGCTGGCGCAGCTGGGGCTGATCTCGTTCGCCGCGGTGGCCCAGCTCCTGCCGGGCCTGATCGGTCTGATGCTGTGGAAACAGGCGACTCGGGTCGGCTTCCTGCTCGGACTGGCCGCGGGCATCGCCGGCTGGGCCTTCACCCTGGTGATGCCGCTATTGTCGGATGCCGGCATCGCCACCGGACTGCCGGACCCGCAACAGTGGCTGCTGGCCGGGATGCTGGACCCGTGGACCTTCGCCCTGATGCTGAGCCTGGGCATCAACGCCCTGCTGTTCGTGACCGGGTCGCTGCTGACCCGCCCCAACCGCGAGGAGATCGAGGCCGGCCGAGCCTGCTGCCCCAACGAGTCCACCGGGGCCGGGGCCGGCCTGCCCCTGGCTGGCGACGTGACCGAGATGGAAACCGCCCTGGCGGCCACCCTGGGGCCGGGTGCCGCGCATCACGAGGTCCAGCGCGCGCTTGACGACCTCGGCCTGCCGCGGCACACGCGCTCGCGCAGCGACCTGCGCCACCTGCGCGAGCGTATCGAGCGCAACCTGTCCGGTCTGCTCGGGCCGGTTCTCGCGCGCATGATCGTCGACCAGCACCTGCGCCTGGATGCCGCCGGCCGCCAGACCCTCAGCGAGAGCCTGCGGCGCATCGAGGAGCAACTGGAGACCCGTTCCCTGCCACTGTCCGGTCTGGCCGCCGAACTGGATGCCCTGCGCCGCTTTCATCGCCAGATCCTGCACGAGCTGCCGCTGGGGGTGGCCAGCCTGACCAACAGCGGCGAGATCACCGGCTGGAACCAGGCGCTGGCGCAACTCACCGGTGTGGCCACAGAGGACGCCGTGGGCCAGAACATCGGCCGGCTCGACAGCCCCTGGAGCGGCCTGCTGACGGCCTTCCTCGAGAGCCCGGACCGGCAGTGGTACAAGCTGAACGTGGACCTGCCCGCCGGCAATCGCCGCCTGAACCTGCACCGTTCCGAGCTGCAGGATGCCCATGGCCAGGTGGAGGGGCGCGTGGTCCTGATCGAGGACGTGACCGAGCGCGCCCAGCTCGAGTCCGAGATCGCCCACGGCGACCGTCTGGCCTCCATCGGCCGCTTTGCCGCCGGGGTCGCCCACGAGATCGGCAATCCGCTGACCGGGATCGCCTCGCTGGCCCAGACCCTGCCGCTGGAGGACGATCCCGACGAGATCCGCGGCATTGCCGACGACATCCTCGCGCAAACCCGGCGAATCAATGCGATCGTGCAGTCCCTGATCACCTTCGCCCACGCCGACGAGGGGCCGTCCGCGGGGCACTTCGAGACTATCGCGCTGGACGAACTCCTGGCCGAGGCCATCCGCCTGACGCGCCTGGCCGGGCGCAAGGACCTGCAGTTCTCCACCACCGGCCTGGAGGGGCTGCATGTCCGCGGGTCGCATGCCACGCTGCTGCAGGTCTTCATCAACCTGCTGACCAACGCCGAGCAGGCCTCGCCCGAGGGCTCCACGGTCGTGATCGCCGCGCGCGTCCATGGCCGCCACATCCAGATCACCATCGACGATGCCGGCCCCGGGATCGACGAATCCAGCCTGGAACGCCTGTTCGAGCCCTTCTTCACCACCAAGCCGGCCGGTCAGGGCACCGGCCTGGGCCTGCCGGTGGCCTACAGCATCGTGCGCGACCACGGTGGTACCCTGATGGCCGCCAACCGCCCCGAGGGTGGGGCCCGATTCCTGCTCATGCTGCCGCACCAAGACCGATGACCCGCATCCTGCTCGTAGACGACGAAGCCCCGATCCGCCGCGCCGTGCGCCGGTTCCTGGAGCATCACGGCTTCGAGGTCGGCGTGGCCGAGAACCTGGCCGAGGCGCGCGCCCTGGCCGCGGCCGACCCCTACGACCTCCAGCTGGTGGACCTGCGCCTGCCGGACGGCGAGGGCATCGAGCTGCTGCCCGAGTTCACCCGCTCGCCCACGGTCATCATGACCAGCTACGCATCGGTCCCCTCGGCGGTAAACGCGATGAAAGAGGGCGCGGCCGACTACATCGCCAAGCCGTTCGACCACGACGCCCTGTTGCTGACCCTGCGCGCCGCCCTGCGCGAACGCGAGGCGCGCGACCGCCTCCCGCCCAAGGCGCCCGACGCCGGGACCGAAACCCTCAGTCACCCGGGCCTGGGCCTGATCGGCGACAGCCCCGCGATGCAGCGGCTGCGCGACCAGATCCGGCGCGTGGCGGCCACGCACTCCACCGTGCTGCTGCGGGGGGAATCCGGCACCGGCAAGGAGCTCGCCGCGCGCGCCCTGCATGAACTGAGCCCGCGCGCCGGGGGGCCCTTCGTGGCCGTCAACTGCGCCACCATCCCGGAGGGCCTGGTGGAGGCCGAGCTGTTCGGGCACGCCCAGGGCGCCTACACCGGGGCGGTCAAGGCCCGCACCGGCCTGATCCAGAGCGCCCATGGCGGCACCCTGTTCCTGGACGAGATCGGCGAACTCGCGCCGGCGGCCCAGGCGCGCCTGCTGCGCGTACTGCAGGACGGCGAGATCCGTCCGGTGGGCGCCAACGAGAATCAGAAGGTCGACGTGCGCCTGCTGGCCGCGACCCATCGCGATCTGGAGGGCATGATCGAGGATCAGGCCTTTCGGGCCGACCTCTACTACCGCCTGCGGGTACTGGAGCTGGCGATCCCGCCCCTGCGCGAGCGGCGCGAGGACATCCTGCCGCTGGCGCAGCATTTCCTCGAGGGGCTGGCCGGATCGGGAACGGTCCCCCGCCTGACGCAAGCGGCCCGGGATGCCCTGGAGGCCCAGGACTGGCCGGGCAACGTGCGCGAACTGGCCAATGCCCTGGAGCGCGGATGGGTCCTCTGCCCCGATGGACACATCGCGCCGGAGCACATGGGCCTGGAGGCCCCGGACGCCGGCGCGGCCGGGGAACACCCCAACCCGGCCTTCCCGACGCGCCGCAAGCCCCGGGGCTCGAGCCTGAACGAGTACTTCCGCCAGTTCGTGCAGGAGAACCAGGACCGCATGACCGAAACGGAACTCGCGCGGGCGCTGGGCATCAGCCGCAAGACCCTGTGGGAACGCCGTCAGCGCGAAAATCTGCCGCGACCACGCACCTGAACCCGCCGCCGTGGCCGAGGTACCCGAGTTCCGACGAGTCTTCCTCGCCCTGTGGCCCGACACGGCCACACGCGAACGACTGGATCGGCTGGGACGCACCCTGGATGGTCCCGGCCGTCCGATCCCGCCCGAACATCTGCATCTGACGCTGGCCTTCGCCGGCACGGTTCCCGCCGGGCAGGCCGAGTGCCTGGCCGGTCACCTCGGGGCCCTGGCCTCCGAGCCGCTGGAACTGACCCTGGACCGGCTGGGGCACTTCGCCCGTCCGCGCATTACCTGGGTAGGCCCAAGCGATCCGCCAGCGGCCCTCCTGGACCTCGCGGATCGGGCCCATGCCCTCTGCCGGGAGTGCGGCATCGACACCGGCCCGCCCCGCCCGTTCCGGCCTCACGTTTCGCTGCGCCGCCACGCGGCGCCGCCCGCCCGCGAGCGGATCAAAACGCCGCTGCACTGGGCGACGGACACGATTGCCCTGATCGAGTCCGGCCGCGACGGGCATCCCGGGCCCTACCGCATCCTCGCCCGGACGTAAGGCGGGCCCGCTTCGCGCCCTCCCGGACGAAGTGCGATGTCCCGGGCCGCCGCGATCAGTCCACCGGCGGGAGATTGCCCGTTTCTGCAGGGTCCGCCGGCTCTGCCGGATCGGCGGGTTCGGCCGGGCGGTTACCGGTGTCCGGCCGCGTCGGGGTCTGGTCCCCCAGCGGAGGCGCATCCGCGCCTCGGGGCTGACGCTGCTGGCCCAGCGGCGGCGCGTCCTGGGGCTGCCCCTGGCCACCGGGCGGCTGGCCCTGCCCCTGAGGCGCCGTCGGCGCGCCGCCCTGACCGGGGGCCGGCTGACCACCGCGCTCCATCTGGCCCGGCGGCTGGCCGGGTGCCTGCTGTGGCTGCCCCGGGGGCATGCCCTGACCACGCTCCTGGCCCTGGCCGCGCGGCATGCCCTGACCGTGCTCCTGGCCCTGGCCGCGCGGCATGCCGCCGTGCCCCGGGGTGTCCTGCCCGCCCGCCGGAGGGGCACCCCGCTCGGCGGGGGGTGTACCCTGGCCCATGCCACCTTGCTGGCCGCCTTGCTGCGCCTGGGCATGGGCCGTTCCCACGGCGAAGAGCGAGCCAAGGGCAATGATCAATGCGGTACTGCGAAACCGGGTCATGGGAAACTCCTTGCGGCCGTGAAGCCATTGGTTCAGGCCCCCGGTGATAGCAGCCGGGCCCCGCGGCCCCCAAGGCGCACGGGCGAGTTCCCCGGAATTTCGTGAAGCACTTCACTTCGTGGAGGCTGCCTGACTGTCCGGCCGGATCAATTCTTCAAGTCGACGGGCACGGTAAACATCAGCAACCCATAGTCCGACTCGTACTGTTCCTTGAACCGGGCCGCGATCCGCTCGCACAGCTCCGACGAGGCCACGACCTCCAGCTTGATGTTGCCACCGGCCCGCCAGTTGCCCCGGCGCTTGCCGTGCCGGCCCCAGCCACGCGCATCGGTGACGGTGTAGCCGGCTGCTCCCATCGCGCGGACCTCGTCGATCAGCATCTCCTCCAGGATCGCCTCGGCCACCACCGTCAGCAGGTACATGTCATCGCCTTGCATCGAGCTAGCCTCCGAGCGAATAAAGGGTCTGGGCCATCCAGAAATACAGCGGAACGCCCAGGAAGATATTGAACGGGAACGTCACACCCAGCGAGGCCCCGATCGACAACGCGGGGTTGGCCTTGGGCACGGCAATGCGCATCGCGGCCGGCGCCGCGATGTACGACGCACTGGCATACAAGGTGGCCAGCAGCAGCGTGCCCCCCAGGCTCATACCCAGGCCCCATCCGAGCAGGATCCCGAGGATCGCGGAGACGATCGGCATGACGATCGCAAAGACGATGAGGAACAGCCCGTACTGGCGGACATCCGCGATGCGGCTGGAGGCCACCAGCCCCATCTCCAGCAGGAACAACGCCAGCACCCCCTTGAACAGATCAAAGAACATCGGCTCCAGCGGCTCGATGTGATCCGGGCCGGCAACGAACCCGATCACCAGTCCACCGGCCAGCAGGAAGATGCTCTTGCCAAAGATGACCTCGTGCAGGGTCTTGCCCCAGCGAGTGGGGCCCCGGCTGCCCATGCGCGCCAGCAGGATCCCGATGACCAGCGCCGGCATCTCCAGGAGTACGAGGAACACCACCATGTGCCCCTCGTAGTCCAGACCCCGGGACGCCAGAAACGCGACCGCGACCGAGAAGGTCACGACCGACACCGAACCGTAGTGGGCCGCAATGGAAGCCGAATCCGCCCGCGGCATCCGCCCGAGAAGGTACAGCACCGGAAACGCGATCAGCGGGATCAGCGAACCCACGGCGAGCACCGCCAGGCCCGGCAGCAGCAACGGAAGCAACTCGCTTTCCGCCAGCTTGACCCCGCCCATCAGGCCGATGGCCAGCAGCAGGTAGATCGACAGCGCCTCGTAGATCGCCATCGGGATCTTGAGGTCCGACTTCGCCAGACCCGCGATCGCCCCCAGCAGGAAGAACAGCACAACCGGATCGAATGCCATTTCGCCTCCGCGTCCCGACGCTACAAGCCACCGCAGCGCACCCCGTTATGGTAGGCAAGACCCTCGTGCCAGGGAACCGGTTTCCGGAGGCGTTTTTGGCGGCCAACCAACCGCCCCCTCACACCACGGCCCGTACCGGAACCACCGCGTCCGCCGGCTGGGCTACGCTTGGGAAACGGGCTCAGCCATCACGAGGGCCAACGCATGACGCGAATCCTGATCCTCCAGGGGCACCCGGACCCGGCCGGCGGCCATCTCGACCACGCGCTCGCCGACGCCTACCGCGAGGGGGCCGAACAGGGCGGCTTCGCGGTGGACACCTACACCATCGCCCATCGTGATGTCCCGCTGCTCAGGAGCCAGGCCGAGTTCCTCGACGCAAGCGTCCCGCCCGCGATCCTCGAGGCCCAGGCCCTGATCGAGGCCGCCCACCACATCGTGCTGATCTACCCGCTGTGGCTGGGCGACATGCCGGCCGGGGTGAAGGCCTTCCTGGAACAGACCCTCAGGCCAGCCTTTGTCGCCGATGGCGACATGAACCGCCTGCGCCACACGCGGCTGAAGGGCCGCTCAGTGCGCATCGTGGTCACCATGGGCATGCCGGCCCTCGCCTACCGCTGGTGGTTCGGCGCCCACAGCCTGAAGAGCCTGGAGCGGAACATCCTGCGCTTCTGTGGCTTCGGCCCCGTCCGCCACACCCTGATCGGCCAGAACGGCGGCAACGCGGCTGCGCGCGAGCGCTGGCTGCAGCAGCTGCGCACGCTCGGCCGCCAGGCGAAGTAACGGACCAGTCGGTGCACTTGGGGACCATTCCCATCCAGCCGGCCTGTGTGTACCCCAACGACCTCCCACTGAGCGAAGGACGGGAGCACCGATCGAGACGTCCGAAATGAATTGACCACTACACGGTCAAACGGAGACCGCCCCACCCCGGGAACACGTGCGCAGGGCGGATCCGCCGCGCTCGGTCAGAGCCCCGGGAGATCCGGGCTCGGCGGGGTGGGCGGCTCGGGGAGATCGGACGGGTCCGGCAGCGGCGCGTCGTCCGGCGACGGCGGCGAGGACGGATCCGGCGCCCGCGGAAGGTCGGGCCCCCCATCGGGGCGCGGGTCGCCGCGGCGCTGCCCGGGCGGAGTACCGCCGTGTCCGGGTGGCAGGTCGCCAGCGGCCGGCGTGTCGCCACTGGCGCCCGGGGCGCCCGAAGGCGGCCCGCCCGCCGGCTGCGCCTGAACGCCGCCAGACGCCAGGAGGGCACTCACGAACAAGACTTGAAGCCAATGACGCATGGAGATCTTCATGCCACACACTCCTTTGGTGGATACCTGACCCTGAGGCGTTGCCGTATCCGCACGAGTTCTCGCCATCGCGCGACTCTGACGACCCGTTCACACCCGGGCCCACCCGAGTGCTGTCCTACGCCTCGACCACCAGTTGCTGGAACAACCCGCCCAGGATCACCAGGGCGAAGCCTGCGTACAGGCCGGCGACCACATCGTCCATCATGATCCCGTGGCCGTCCTGCCACTTGTGGTCGAAATAGTTCGCCGGCCAGGGCTTGAGGATGTCGAAAATCCGGAACAGCAGAAAGCCGACCACCACCCACATCAGCCCCGCGGGGGCAAAGGCCAGGGTAATCAGCATGCCCGCCCATTCGTCCCAGACGATGCCCGGGTGATCGTGCACACCGAGCTTGCGGGCACTCTCGCCACAGATGTGGAAGCCGGCCATGACCACGATCACGGTCACGGCGATATAGGCCCATTCCGGGAAATTCATGATCGCGAAGTACAGCACCAGCGCGCCCAGCGAGCCGGTGGTGCCCGGGGCCCAGCGCGACAGGCCGCTGCCGAAGCCAAAGGCCAGCAGGTGGATCGGATCGCCGAATACGGTCTTCGCCGATGGCATCTGCGGCTTGCGGCTCTTCTGCTCCGTCATGGCTACCCTGTCCCTAGTGTTCTTCGGTGTCCGCGAAATGATCGTGCCCCGCCCGCGTCACGTCCAGTCGCCGCCCGTCCGCGTCCTCGACGACCACCGCGTCACCCTCCGTGCATTCCCCGATCACGGTCAGCGGCAGATCCACGCTGAAGGCCAGCAGATCCAGCGATTCCCCGGCCGGCAGTGCGAACAGCAGTTCGTAGTCCTCGCCTCCGCCGAGCGCATACTCGCGGGCCTGATCGTCCGGGATCTGTGCCAGCAACGGATCGCGGGGGACGGCGGGCCAGTCGACCCGCGCGCCACAGCCCGACGCGGCACACAGGTGCCCGAGATCCGCCAGCAGGCCGTCGGAAATATCGATAGCCGCCCGGGCACGGTTCCGCAGGCCGCGCCCCAGGGCCAGCCGCGCCCGGGGCCAGAACAGCCGGTCGCAGGCCGGCTCCCGGGCATCGGCGGGCAGAGTCGCGCCCGCGGCGCCCCGCGCCCGCCGGGCGGTCTCGTGGGCAAGCCCGAAGGCCGCCCCGCCCAACGCACCGGATACCACCAGTCGGTCGCCGGGCCGGGCCCCGGCCCGGCGCAGGGCCTGGCCCGCGGGCACGGTACCCAGCACGGTCACGCTGATTGCCAGAGGGCCCCGGTTGGTATCCCCGCCTACCAGCGGGATACCAGCCTCTTCGGCCAGCGCCAGGAAGCCCTCGCTGAAACCCGCCAGCCAGTCATGATCGACCCGGGGCAGGGTCAGCGACAGCAGCGCGCCCAGCGGCTCGGCCCCCATCGCAGCCAGGTCACTGAGGTTGGAAGCCAGGGCCTTGTGGCCAACGCTCGCCGGCGGGTGATCGGGGAAAAAATGGGTACCCTCAACCAGGGTGTCGACAGTGACGGCCAGCTCGTGGCCGCTCGCCACAGCCAGCAGGGCGGCATCGTCCCCGATGCCAAGCCGAACGCCCTCGGCGTTCACGTCCGCCAACGGCGCGCCGAAATAACGCTGAATCAGGTCGAACTCGGAGTCGGGGCCGGCCATTGCCGTGCTGCGGAGTTGCGCGGGGTCAGCGCGGCGTGGCGCGCTCGGGACCGCGCAGCTCGGCCGAGAGCCGGTCCAGCACACCGTTGATGTAGCGATGCGACTGTTCGGCACCATAGCGCTTGGCCAGGTCCACGGCCTCGTTGATCACCACGCGGTAGGGCACCTCGATACGCTCGGCCAGCTCCCACTGACCCAGCCACAGCAGGGCATGCTCCACCGGGTCGAGCTGGTCCAGCGGGCGGCCGAGGTACGGCTCCATGCGGGCATCCAGGGCCTCGCGATCGCGGGTCACACCGATCAGCAGCTCGCGGAAGTACTCGGCATCCGCCTTCGCGTGTTCCTCGTCGTCACGGAACTCGGCCAGGATGTCCTTGGGGTGGGCGCCGGTCATCTGCCAGGAGTAGAGCGCCTGCATGGCGCGGCGCCGCGCGAACGAGCGCGCATGGCGCGCCCGCTGTTCGGGCGTGCTGCGCGGGCGCTTGCCGCGTGCGCCGCCCGCGCCCTTGGCGGCGGGACGGTCGGGTTGGGAGGGATTGCCCGGTTCGGTCACGTCGGTTTCGTGCTCGCTCAGGCGCCGCCGCGCAGCTGGCGCATCAGGCTGACCATCTCGATCGCGCCCATCGCCGCATCCGCGCCCTTGTTGCCCGCCTTGGTGCCGGCACGTTCGATCGCCTGTTCGATGGAATCCGTCGTCAGGACACCGAAGCTGATCGGCAGATCTTCGGCCATCTGCACCTGGGCCAGGCCCTTGGCCGCCTCGCCGGCGACGTAGTCGAAATGCGGGGTGGAGCCACGGATCACGCAGCCCAGGGCAATGACCCCGTCATACTGCCCGGAACGCGCCATCGCCTGGGCCGCCAGCGGCAGCTCGTAGGCCCCCGGCACACGGGCGATGGTCAGATTCTTTTCCTGCACGCCATGGCGCTTCAGGGTATCCACTGCGCCTTCCAGCAGGCGCTCGACGATCAGGCTGTTGAAACGCGCCAGCAGCAGGCCATAGCGATGGTCGGCGGCGTCGGTGAATACGCCTTCCAGGGTCTTGATGTCGTGCATGGTTTCATTCCGATTGAGACGGAGACGAGGCGGCCGTTCGGGGCCGACCCGCGGGGCCGAGTTGCAAAGGCCGCCTAGTGTAGCACCGCGAACCCGCGCGGTAGAGCGCGCCCGCACGAATCGCGCAGCCGCCCGCCTGCCATGGCGCTGACTGGACCTGCATTTGGCGCCGGTATGCTCAGTGGCGTCGGCCCGGCGTCCTGCCCGATCATGGCGGACCCTTGTTCATCGCTCGGTGGTTGACGGTCCCTTCGTTAGGTCGCCTGCCTCGTGGTGGCTGGTCTGGGTTCGGCATCCGGTGTTTACGTGCTTTCGGTCTACATACTGCCGTGCGCTGACTCGCCAGCGCGCCCCGAGGCACTTTCTTGCTTGCCCAAGAAAGTACCCAAAAAAGGCACCCGGATTCCGCCCGGGAACCTTGCTCCAGGGCCCTCGGGCCGGCGGCGCTGAACTCGCTACGCTGCGCTTCGCTCAGACATCCAGCGCCTTCTTCCGGCCCGAGAACCCTTCCGCAAGGGGCTCCATACGGGAAGCGAAGGTCAAAACCTACCGTATCCCTATGCTTACTCCTAACCATAGGCACCGCCACCCGAAAGCCCCCGGCGCCCGCTACGCGGGCGCGGCACGCAACGGCCGAAGGCCGAGCGTGCCCAGATGTCCGGAGACCTAGCCTTCGTCCACTCGCAATATCGTCGGGACGGCCGTTGTTTTGACCTGCATCCCCGTTGTCGTCGCGCCGAGTGGAGAGGGTTTTCGCGGGAGAAAAGGCGCTGGATGTCTGAGCGGAGCGCAGCGCAGCGAGTTCAGCGCCGCCCGCGAAAAGCCTCGGAGCGAGGGAAACCCCGGCCCGCACAGCGGGCCGGGGTCGCGGCAGTCGGGCGTGTTTCTTGGTGACTTCTTTGCACGAGCAAAGAAGTCACTCGGGGCGCGCTGGCGAGTCAGCGCCTGGCAGGTGGCGGACCGAAGGCACCGTAAACACCGAGCGACGAACCATGGCCAGCCACCACGAGGCAGGCGGCCGGGGGCTACTCGTGGACGTAGTCCACGACCTCCAGGCCGAAGCCACCGAGGCCATGAAAGCGCTTGGGCGCCGACATCAGCTTCATGCGCCCCACCCCGCAGTCAGCCAGGATCTGGGCACCAATGCCATACATGCGCCACTCGGCGGAGTTCTCCCGCCCACTGCGCTCTTCCGGCGCCGGCTGGCCGATATGCTCCAGACGCTGGGCCAGGGCCTCCGGGCTCTCGTGCTTGCGCAGCACCACCACCACACCCTCGCCGGCCGCGTCGATCCGGCGCAGGGCATCGTCCAGCGGCCAGCCACGATCCGGACCGGCGTAACCCAGCGTGTCGTACAGCGTGCTTTCCAGGTGGACACGCACCAGGGTCTCCTGGTCCGGCTTCGGCTCCCCGCGCACCAGCGCGAAATGCAGCTCGTGATCCACCTCGTCCTCGAACGCCAGCAAGCGGAACTCGCCGTACTCGGTCGGGAAGGGGCGTTCGGAAACCCGCTGCACCGTCTTCTCGTTCTCGATCCGGTAGCGGATCAGGTCCTCGATGGTGCCCATCTTGAGATCGTGCTCGGCGCAGAAGCGTTCGAGATCCGAACGCCGCGCCATGCTGCCGTCCTCGTTCAGGATCTCGACAATCACCGCCGCCGGTTCGGCCCCAGCCAGGCGCGCCAGATCGCACCCGGCCTCGGTATGGCCGGCGCGCACGATGACCCCGCCGGGCTGTGCCATCAGCGGAAACACGTGCCCCGGCTGGACGATATCCTCGGGCTTCGCGTTGGGCGCGACCGCGGTCCGGATGGTGTGTGCGCGATCGTAGGCCGAGATGCCGGTGGTCACGCCCTCGGCGGCCTCGATCGACAGCGTAAAGTTGGTGCCATGCACGTCATTGGTGTCGGTCACCATCAGCGGCAGCGCGAGCTGCTTGCAGCGCTCGCGGGTCAGCGTCAGGCAGATCAGGCCGCGGCCGTACTTGGCCATAAAGTTGATGTCCTCGGGCCGCGCGTGCGAGGCCAGCATCAAGAGGTCGCCCTCGTTCTCGCGGTCCTCGTCGTCGACGATGACCACCATGCGTCCGGCCTGCAGTTCCTCGAGGATCGTTTCGGTACTGGAAAATTCCATGCGTGCCTTCGGTCGGGGGCCGTGCGCTCAGTCGCGCGGCCCGGATTGATTGGGAAAGCCCTGTTCAGCCAGCCAGGCCTCCGACAGGTCGCCCGCCTGCGCGCCGGGCTCGGCCGCCCGCTCGCCCAGCATCAGACGCTCCAGGTAGCGGGCGATCAGGTCGACCTCGAGGTTGACCGGGGTGCCCACCGTATAGACGGCGAAGCGGGTCAGGGACCAGGTATGCGGGATGATGTTGACCTCGAACTCGGCGCCGTCCACGCGGTTCACGGTCAGGCTGGTGCCATCAATAGTGATCGAGCCCTTGGCCGCGATGTAGCGGGCCAGTGCCGGTGGCGCGCGAAAGCGCACGCGGGTCGAGCGCGCATCGGGCTCCATCGCCACCACCTCGCCGACGCCGTCGACGTGCCCGGACACCATGTGCCCGCCCAGGCGGTCGCCCAGGGCCAGCGCCCGTTCGAGATTCACCCGGTCCCCCGGTCCGAGATGGCCCAGCGTGGTCACCTCCAGCGACTCGCGCGAGACATCGGCGGCAAAGCCGCTGCCCGCCAGATCGGTCACCGTCAGGCAGACCCCGTTCACCGCGATCGAGTCCCCCAGCCGGGTGTCCGACAGGTCCATCCCGGTCGCGTTCACGTGCAGCCGCACGTCGCCACCACTGGGGGTCAGGCGCTCCAGGCTGCCTAGGGTCTCGATGATTCCGGTAAACATGGACGTCCGCTCGTTCCGGGGTGCCCGCACGAACCGCGCCGGGCTGCTCGCCGCCCATCATAGGGAAACCCTAATGAGTTCGCACCACGCCCCGCCCTTTTACCCGGTTCCTGCCCGGAAACCCCTTGTTCACCACGAAGCACACGAAGACACGAAGAAGGTCAAAGGCGGTTCACAGGAAGATGGGAAAACTGGAAGGGTTTTTCGGTAAATAACAATAGCGGATGGTCATGGTCTGCCCATGCGATGCCGTTGCGCACCCCGTTTCAAACCCAGTCATCCTTCCACTCTTCCCGTCTTCCTGTAGACCGCCCTTGACCTTTCCCTTCTTCGTGCCTTCGTGCGCTTCGTGGTGAAATCAGCCCTTACGAACGCGGGTGGGCGCGCAGGCGCAGGGTTTCGCCGACCCAGCGGGAATCGACGATCTCGAGTTCGGCGCGCTCGGACATGCGGGCCAGCGGCCACTCGACCAGGGGGCGAGCATTGGAGCCCATCAGCAGGGGGGCCTGGTAGATCAGCCATTCGTCCACCCAGCCACCACGGGCGAGCGCCCCGGCCAGCCCCGGCCCGGATTCCACATGCAGCTCGTTGACCTCGGCGCGGCCCAGCTCCGCCAGCACCGCGCCCAGATCCAGCCCGCCCTCGGCGGATTCCTCCGCCAACGGCACGGGCCGGACCTCCGCCCCTCGGCCGCGCAGGGTGTCGGCGGCCGGCGAGTCCGCGGCATCGGGGCCCGTGAGGATCCAGACCGGTCCCTCGCGCAGGATCTGCGCGCCTGGCGGCGTCCGCAGGCGGGCGTCCAGGATCACCCGCAGGGGCTGGCGTCCCGGCAGGTCGTAATAGCGGGGGTCATCCGGAAACCCGGCATGGGCGGCCAGGTCGAAGGGCTTCATGCGCACGTTCAGGCGCGGGTCGTCGGCGACCACGGTGCCGCTGCCGGTCAGGATCGCGCCCGCGCGGGCCCGCCAGAGCTGGACGTCGCGGCGCGCCGCCTCGCCGGTGATCCACTGCGACTCGCCGGAGGCCATGGCGGTACGCCCGTCGAGGCTCGCGGCAAGCTTGACGCGCACCCAGGGGTGTCCCTGCTCCATGCGCCGCACGAATCCGGGGTTCAGGGCACGCGCCTCGGCCTCCAGCACGCCGCTGTAGACCGGGATACCTGCTGCCCGCAGGGCCTCGATCCCGCCGCCACAGACCTGCGGGTTGGGGTCCTGCATGGCGATCACGACCCGGGCTACCCCGGCGCCGATCAGGGCATCGGTGCAGGGCGGGGTCCGGCCGTGATGGCTGCAGGGTTCCAGGGTGACGTAGGCGGTTGCGCCGCGCGCGGCCTCGCCGGCCGCCCGCAGTGCGTTCACCTCGGCATGGGCCTCGCCGGCCTTCCAGTGCAGTCCCGCGCCGACTTCGTGTCCGTCGCGCACGATCACGCACCCGACCCGCGGGTTCGGGTCCGCGGTGAAGCGGCCGTAGTCGGCCAGCTCCAGGGCCCGCGCCATGTAACGGCGGTCCGTGATCGCCTGCTCGGTCGTGGGTGCTTCCATCACTCCCCCCTGGACGAGTCACCACTCCCCGGTGGCTCCTGCGGGCCACCCGCCGCCGATTCCGGGGCAGGACCGGGCGCCTCCTCGTCGATCAGGCGCAGCTGCGAGCGGCGCATCTCCGGGCTGAGGTCTTCCTCCAGCCGTTCGATGGCCTCGCGGAAGGACTGCACGCTGGCGAAGCTGAGATAAATGGAGGCAAACCGGATATAGGCCACATGGTCGAGGCCGTGCAAGGCGGCCAGAACCATTTCGCCGATACGGTCGGATTTCACTTCCGGGGCGGTGAGCGCGGACAGCTGACGCTTGATGTCGTCGATGACCCGCTCGACATCGTCGGTCTTCACCGGGCGCTTGTGCAGGGCCCGACGCAGACCGCTGCGCAGCTTCTCCTCGTCGAAGGCGACGCGTTCGCCGGAGCGCTTGACCACCCGCGGCAGGCTGAACTCCGCCCGTTCGAAGGTGGTAAAGCGCGCCCCGCAGGCGCGGCACTGGCGCCGGCGCCGGATCTGTTCCTGCTCCGGGCCGGCCACCCGCGAATCGACCACGCGGGTATCCTGATCATGACAGGACGGACAGCGCATCCCGCGCCCGCGACCCGTGACTCGCCGAGATTATTCGGGCGCGCCGTAGACCGGGAAGCGGCGGCAGATCTCGACGACCTTGTCGCGGGTCGCGTCGATCACCTGCTCGTTCTCGTGGTCGTCCAGCACGTCGGCGATCCAGCCGGCCAGCTCGCGCGACTCGGCCTCGGTAAAGCCACGCGTGGTCAGCGCGGCGGTGCCGATGCGGATGCCGGAGGTTACGAACGGGGACTGCGGGTCGTTCGGCACCGCATTCTTGTTGACCGTGATGTTGGCGCGACCCAGCGCGGCATCCGCGGCCTTTCCGGTCATGCCCTTGGACACCAGACTCAGCAGGAACAGGTGGTTGTCGGTGCCGCCGGAGACGATGTCATAGCCGCGCTCGACCAGGACCTCGGCCATCGCGCGGGCGTTGGCGATCACCTGCTTCTGGTAGGTCTTGAATTCCGGTTCCAGGGCCTCCTTGAACGCCACCGCCTTGCCGGCGATCACGTGCATCAGCGGGCCACCCTGGGTACCCGGGAAGATCAGCGACTGGAACTTCTTGTTCAGCTCCGGCTGACCCTTGGTGATGATGAAGCCGCCACGCGGCCCGCGCAGGGACTTGTGCGTAGTGGAGGTGACCACGTGGGCGTGGTCGATCGGGTTCGGGTATTCGCCGGCGGCGATCAGGCCGGAGACGTGGGCCATGTCCACCATCAGGTAGGCGCCCACGGAATCGGCGATCTCGCGGAAGCGCTTCCAGTCGACCACACGCGAGTAGGCGGAGAAGCCGGCGACGATCATCTTCGGCTGGTGCTCGGTGGCCAGGCGCTGGACCTCGTCGTAGTCGATCAGGCCCTCGTCGGTGATGCCGTACTGCACCGCGTTGTAGATCTTGCCGGAGAAGTTCGGCTTGGCGCCGTGGGTCAGGTGGCCGCCGGCGTCCAGGCTCATGCCGAGCACGGTGTCATGCGGCTGCAGCAGGGCCATGTACACAGCCGCGTTGGCCTGCGAGCCGGAATGCGGCTGCACGTTCGCGTAGTCGGCGCCGTAGAGCTCCTTGAGGCGATCGATCGCGAGCTGTTCGACGATATCCACGTACTCGCAGCCACCGTAGTAGCGCTTGCCCGGGTAGCCCTCGGCGTACTTGTTGGTCAGCACGGAGCCCTGGGCCTCCATCACGCGCGGGCTGGTGTAGTTCTCGGAGGCGATCAGCTCGATGTGCTCTTCCTGGCGCTGCGCCTCCTTGCTGATGGCGCCCCAGAGTTCGTCGTCGTAACCGTGGATACTCATGTCGATCGAAAACATTCGGTTCTCCCGTTCAAGGCTTCGGATTCGGTGGATTGCGGCGCGCCCGCCGGAAGGCGGCACTGCCGTCAAAAAGGCCGCTTATCATACGTCATCCGGCCCCTCTTTTCAGACCGGGCGGCTCCCGGGGCGCCCACCACGACGCCTCGCGAACGCCCCGAAATTGCGGGTTTCGCAAGCCCGATCAAGTACTTTGATGCCGGTCCCTTAGGCGCGGACGGGGCCGGCTCAAGCCCCTTCCAGCGACCGTGGAATACCGCGCCCGGCGCGCGTCAGGCGGGTCCGTCGATCCGCTCGACACCCACCTCGTGGCGGATCGGGTAGACCGGGAGCCCGAACTGGTTGTAGATCGCCACGTCCGCCGCGTCGCGGCCGTAGCCCACCACCACGTAGCCGCCCCGCAATTCCGTCTGGGTCGCATCGAAGCTGTACCAGCGACCGCCGACGAAGGCCTCGAACCAGGCGTGCATGTCCATCGGCTGCAGGCCGTGCAGATACCCGACCACCATGCGCGCCGGGATGCTGAGACTGCGGCAAAGCGCAATGCCGAGATGCGCCAGGTCGCGGCACACCCCGCTCCCGCGCTGGTTCACCTCCACCGCGGACACCGGGACGTCGCTGGTGCCCGGCAGGTACTCGATGCGCTCGCGCAGCCACTGCTCGATCGCGGCCACCTGGTCGTAGCCCAGCCACTGGCCAGCGGTGATCTCGGTGGCCATCAGATTGAAGCGGTCCGATTCGCAGAAGCGGCTGGGCAGCAGGTAGCCAAGGGTCGCGTCCGGCAGGGCCTGTACCTCGACAAACGGGGCGCCGGGGGCGCGATCCAGGGCATCGGCCGTCTGCACCTCGGCCGCCGTGTGGATCGAGAATGGCCCCGGCGGCGCGACCAGACGCTGGCAGAGATTGCCGTAGACATCCACGAACTCGGTCACCGGGGCGTTCGGCACCAGGCGATACTCCTCGCGCGCGATCCACTGCAGCGGACCGCTGCGCGGGCGCAGCATCAGCACGAACGGGGTCGGGACCGGGATCTCGAAGTCGAAGTCACAGCGGGTTTCAAGCCACATGGGGCAATGCCTGCGTCGGATGGAGGCCCCACCCTACGCGCCGCTTGGCCGCAGAACCAGAAAAACCTTGTCGCGTGCCTCGGACTGGCGAGCGTGTACATTGCGGCCCGATTCCCTACACTCGCGATACCGCCTGTTCCCGGGAGAACACATGCGAGGATCCCCCGTGCACCGCACCCCGACACGTCACCTGACCCGCGGGCTGCCGGCCCTGGGCCTGAGCCTGGCTTTGCTGCTGCTCGCGCCCCTGGCGGCGGCCGAGCAGCGCTTCATCAATATCGGTACCGGCGGTGTCACCGGGGTCTACTACCCGGCCGGCCAGCACCTGTGCCGCCTGTTCAACACCCGCCGCGACGAACACGGGATGCGCTGCACCGCGGAAAGCACCGGGGGCTCGGTGTTCAATCTGAACATGGTGCGCTCCGGCGACATGGATTTCGGCGTGGCCCAGTCGGATCTACAATACCACGCCTACCACGGCAGCGGCCGCTTCGAGGCCTTCGGGCCGGCCACGCACCTGCGGGCCATGTTCAGCCTGCACCCGGAGCCCCTGACCCTGGTGGTGCGTCCCGACGCGGAGATTGCCGGACTGGATGATCTGCCGGACAAGCGCGTGAACATCGGCAACCCCGGATCCGGCCAGCGCACCCTGATGGAAGAGCTGATGGAGAAGCTCGGCTGGGATCACGATACCTTCCGCCGGGTCAGCGAGCTGCCCTCGCGCGAGCAGGCCCAGGCCCTGTGCGACAATCGCATCGACGCCTTCGTGTTCTCCGTCGGCCACCCCTCGGCGGCGATCCAGGAGCCCATCGCCACCTGCGATGCGCGCCTGGTCTCCATCGAGGGCCCGGCCATCGAGGAGCTGATCCGCTCGACCCCCTACTACCTCACCGCCGTGATCCCCGCCGATACCTACCCGGGGCAGGACCAGGACATCCGCACCTACGGCGTGGGTGCCACCCTGGTCACCTCGGACCGCACGTCGAATACCGCCGCCTTTGAACTGACCCGCGCCGTGTTCGAGAACTTCGAGACCTTCCGCGGCCTGCACCCGGCCTTCAGCGGGCTCGAACGCGAGGGCATGGTGGACGAGGGCCTGTCCGCGCCCATGCACCCCGGCGCCCGACGCTACTTTCGCGAGGCAGGACTGATCGATGACTGATACCCGAGCCCAGGATGCCGCCAGCCCGGAAGACCGTCAGGTCGCCGAGCTGGAGACCGGCGGCCGCCACCCCGGCCGCGCGACCCGCAGTCTCATCTGGATCACGGCCGTCGCGTGGTCGCTGTTCCAGATCTGGATCGCCGCGCCGATGGCCGACTGGGTGGATGTCTTCGTGGTCTCCGAGACCGAGGCCCGCTCCATCCATCTGGCCTTCGCGATCTTCCTCGGCTACCTGCTCTTCCCCGCGGTACGTCCCACCGCCCGCGGCAAGGGCTGGCAGCACGCGATCGGCATCCTCTATGCCCTCGGCGGCCTGGCCCTGATCGCACTAGGGCTATGGCAGCTGCTGGGCCTTGAACGCCTCGGCGAGGTCTATCTGGCCCTGGGCATTGCTTTGGTAGTAGTGGCCTGGCCCCTGCTGCGCGGGAACGACCCCGTGCATCGTGTGCCCCTGGGCGACTGGGTATTCGCCGCGGTCGCGGCCTTCAGTGCGCTCTACCTCTACCTGTTCCACGAGGCCCTGGCGGCGCGCCCCGGCGCCCCCACCGAGCTGGACCTGGTGATGGCCGGGATCGGCCTGATCCTGCTGCTGGAGGCGACCCGTCGCGTGCTCGGCCCGGCGCTGACCATCATCGCGGCGATCTTCCTGTTCTACACCTTCGCCGGACCGCTGATGCCGGACCTGATCGCCCATCGCGGCGCCAGCTACCCGCGCGCGATGGCGCAGCAGTGGCTGTCCAACGAGGGCGTGTTCGGGATCGCGCTCGGGGTCTCCACCAGCTTCGTGTTCCTGTTCGTGCTGTTCGGCGCGCTGCTGGAACGCGCCGGCGCCGGCGACTACTTCATCCGTGTCGCCTTCTCCCTGCTCGGGCACCTGCGCGGGGGGCCGGCCAAGGCCGCGGTGATGGCCTCGGGGATGACCGGGGTGGTCTCCGGTTCATCCATCGCCAATGTGGTCACCACCGGCACCTTCACCGTGCCGCTGATGCGCCGGGTCGGTTTCGCCCCGCACAAGGCCGGCGCGGTGGAGGTGGCCAGCTCGGTCAACGGCCAGTTGATGCCGCCGGTGATGGGGGCCGCCGCCTTCCTGATGGTCGAGTACGTCGGCATCCCCTACGTGGAGGTGCTCAAACACGCGATTCTGCCGGCGCTGATCGCCTATATCGCGCTGATCTATATCGTGCATCTGGAGGCCTGCAAGAACGGCATGGAGGGGCTCCAGCGCGCCACCGTGACCACCTGGCGCGGGCGCCTGATCAGCTTCGGAATCACCGTCTCCAGCCTGATCATCCTGGCCGCCGCGGTGTACTGGGGGCTTGGCTGGATCAAGGAGGTGGCCGGCGACGCCGCCGCCTGGATCATCGCCGGCCTGCTGTTCGCCGCCTACCTGATCCTGCTGTGGATCGTCGCCCGCGAACCCGAGCCGGAACCCCTGGACACCGAGCAACCCCTGCCGCGCGTGCTACCCACGGTACTGGGCGGTCTGCACTATGTGCTGCCGCTGGTGGTGCTGGTCTGGGCCCTGGTAGTGGAGCGCCTGTCGCCGGGGCTGGCGGCGTTCTGGGCGGTGGCCTTCATGATCTTCATCGTCCTGACCCAGCGCCCGCTGGTCGCGCTGTTCCGGCGCCAGGGCCGGCTGCTGCAGGCGACCTGGGTCGGGGTATGGGAGCTGTTTCAGGGCTTCGAGACCGGCGCGCGCAACATGATCGGTATCGGCCTGGCCACCGCCGCGGCCGGGATCATCGTCGGCACCGTGGCAATGACCGGCGTCGGGCTGGTGCTGACCGACCTGGTGGACACCCTGTCCGGCGGCAACCTGCTGCTGGTGCTGGTGCTGACGGCCCTGATCAGCCTGATCCTGGGGCTGGGCCTGCCGACCACCGCGAACTACATCATCGTGGCGACCCTGATGGCCCCGATCATCGTCGACCTGGGCGCCCAGCACGACATCCTGATCCCGCTGATCGCGGCCCACCTGTTCGTGTTCTATTTCGGCATCATGGCCGACGTGACGCCGCCGGTGGGTCTGGCCTCGTTTGCCGGCGCGGCGATCGCGAAGGCCGACCCGATCCGCACCGGGATCCAGGCCTTTGCCTACAGCCTGCGCACCATCGCATTGCCGTTCTTCTTCATCTTTAACAGCCAGTTGCTGCTGATCGGCGTGGACAACGTGTTCCAGCTGACGCTGGTATTCCTCGGCTCGCTGGCGGGCATCCTCGCGTTTACCGCAGCCACCCAGGGCTGGTTCCTGACCCGCAGCCGCTACTGGGAATCCGGCGCCCTGCTGGTGGTGGCCTTCGTGCTGCTGGTGCCCACGGTACTGATGGACCGCATCGCGCCGCCCTTTGCGCACCAGCCGCCGGAGACCCTGCTGGAGGTCGTCGAAACGATCCCGGATCGTGACTCGCTGCGCGTGGAGGCCACCGGCATCGACCTGGAGGGCCGCGAGATCACCCGCACGGTGATGTTCCCGCTGGGCAGCCCGGACC
The DNA here is from genome assembly GCF_000381105.1 of Thioalkalivibrio sp. ALE12. NCBI lineage: Bacteria > Pseudomonadati > Pseudomonadota > Gammaproteobacteria > Chromatiales > Ectothiorhodospiraceae > Thioalkalivibrio > Thioalkalivibrio sp. ALE12. The sequence continues at coordinate 680,704 of NZ_KB905905.1, forward strand.
TGGCTCCGCGCGAACGCCTGGCCGATGCCGGCCTGGACGTGCGCTTCGATCCCGACGCGCAGAAGGCGCAGATACAAACGGTTGCTTTCGGCAGCCCGGCCGGCCGGGTAGGCTTGGAGGGTGGCTGGGCCATCACCGGCGTGCTGGTGCCCACCGACCGTCCGAGTCCCTACTGGTTCTACCTCCCCGCACTGGCCCTGGGGCTCCTGGTCGCCTGGAACCAGCGCCGGCGCACGACACCACCGGGAGGCGGGCCATCCGCCGACGCCCCGGCGCTGTCGGCGTAACCCGAACTCACCACGAACGGAGGACCCGCGATGGAACAACCTCAATACGGCTTCAACGTGATCGTGCCGGGCGCGATCGATCAGGTGATCGAGCGCACCACGGCCGCCCTGGGCGAGGAAGGCTTCGGCATTCTCAGCGAGATCGACGTGGCCGCGGCCTTCAAGAAGAAACTGGACCTGGATCATCGGGCCTACCGCATCCTCGGCGCCTGCAACCCGAACCTGGCCCGCCAGGCGATCGAGGCGGATCCGAACATCGGGCTGCTGCTGCCCTGCAACGTCCTGGTACAGGACAACGAGAACGGGACCTGCACGGTCGGCTTCATGGACCCGGTCGCGGTGATGGGTCTGGTCAACAAGCCCGGTGTCGAGGACCTTGCTCAAGATGTGCGGCATCGCCTGGAACGGGTACGCCTGACACTGGAGACGGGCTAGTGGGCCATGCGGGAAGTTCGGTGACGATGGAGCACAGCCAGAAGTGCCGGAGCAAGGCGGGCAAGTGCCGGAATAGCCACGCTATTTCAAACTTGCCCAACGCAGCGCCGGCGCTTCTGGCGAAGCGATCCGTTACCGAACTTTCCACGAGGCCCACTAGCCCCGGCCGCGCCCGCATCTGATGGAACCCGGAACCGACCAGTCCTTGCTACTGGCCGAGCGCATCCGTTCGGCCAGTGCAGCCGGCCACCGCCTGGCCATCACCGGCAGTGGCAGTCAGCGTGCCCTCGCGTTCCCCGAAGGATATCCGGCGGGTGTGCAGCTGCTGGAGGCAGGCCGCCACCACGGCATCGTCAATCTGGCCCCCAGCGAGCTGGTGGTGACGGTGCGTGCCGGCACACCGGTGATGGAATTGCAGGCCGCGCTGGAAGAGGTCGGCATGATGCTGCCCTTCGAGCCGGCCATGCCCACCCCGTCCAGCACCGTGGGCGGCATGGTCGCCCTGGGGCTGTCCGGCGCGCGCCGCCCCTGGACCGCCAGTCTGCGTGACGCGCTGCTGGGTACGCGCATCGTGAACGGCCGCGGCGAGATCCTGCGCTTCGGTGGCGAGGTCATGAAGAACGTCGCCGGCTTCGACGTCTCGCGCCTGATGGCGGGCAGCATGGGCAGTCTGGGCCTGCTGCTGGAAGCCAGTTTCAAGCTGCTCCCCGCCCCCGCCTACCAGGCCTGGCTGCGCCGCGAGGCCTCCGCGGCCGAATTCATCCAGCAGGCTCGGGACTGGGGACGCACCGCCCTGCCCTTCTCCGGCCTGGCCTGGGCCGACGGGATCACCCGGATCCGCCTGGGCGGTGGGCAGGAGGCCGTGCAGGAGGCCGCCGAGCGCCTGGGCGCGGATGCCGATCTGGAGGGTCCGCCCTTCTGGACCCGGCTGCGCGATCGTCACCTGCCGTTCCTGACCGGTTCGGTGACCGGCGACGAACGCCTGTGGCGTCTGAGCCTGCCGCCGGCGACCCAGCCCCTCGACCTGCCGGGTGAGTGGCTGATGAACTGGGGCGGCGGCGAGCGCTGGCTGCGCTCCAGCGCGGCCCCGGAAACGGTCCGCACGACGGTCGCAGACGCGGGCGGGCATGCCCGGCTGTGGCTGGGCAATCCCGCCGGCGGCTCCTGGCTGCATCCGCGCCCCGCGCCGCACGCGCGCCTGGAAGGGGAAGTCCGCGCGGCGATGGACCCGGACGGGGTATTTTTCGCCCCACTGATTGCCCCCCATCCACGCCCCGCCCGGGCGAGCTGAGACCATGGAAACCCGCCTGCACCCCCGCTTCGAGAACGACCCGGCGGCGCGCATCGCCGAGGACGCGCTGCGCGCCTGCGTGCACTGCGGCTTCTGCAACGCGACCTGCCCGACCTATCAGGAACAGGGCGACGAGCTGGACGGCCCGCGCGGCCGGATCTACCAGATCAAGGAGGTCCTGGAGAGCGGCGAGGCCAATGCCACGACGCGCACCCATCTGGACCGCTGCCTGACCTGCCTCAACTGCATGACCACCTGCCCCTCCGGCGTGGACTACAACCACCTGGTGGCGGTGGGCCGCGAGGTCGTCGAGCGCGACCTCGACCGCCCCTGGCGCGAGCGGCTGCTGCGCGGCCTGCTGGCGCGCGGCCTGCCGGCGCGCTGGCCGTTCCGTCTGGCCCTCGGGCTGGGGCGTCTCGCCCGCCCGGCCCTGCCCGCGCGACTGAAGCGGCGCGTGCCGCCGCGCCAGGCCACCGGGACCGTACCCCGGCCCGCCAACGGTGCTGCGGGACCCGGCTTCCAGCATGGGCGCGTGCTGCTGCTGGGCGGCTGCGTGCATGACGCCATCGACGCCCGCATCAACGCGGCCCTGCGCCACCTGCTGGCCCGCCGCGGCGTCGAGGTAGTGGAGACCGGGGCGGCCCGCTGCTGTGGAGCGGTGGAACACCACCTGGCCTTCGAGGAACGGACCCGCGCCCGGGTCCGCGCCAACCTCGACGCCTGGGAACCGGTCCTGGAGCGCGGCGTCGACGCGGTCGTCAGCACCGCCAGTGGCTGCGGCGTGCTGCTACGCGACTACGGGCACATCCTGGCCGACGACCCGACGTACGCCGAGCGCGCGGCCCGGCTGGCGGCACGGGTTCGCGACCCGGTGGAACTGTTCGACGCCGAAAGCATCCGCGAGCTCGGGATCCGCGCACCGGCCGATCACCCACCAGTGGCCTGGCACGCCCCCTGTACCCTGCAACACGGCCAGGCCCTGCCCGGGCGCGTGGAACCGCTCCTGCAGGCCGCCGGTTTCAATCTGGTTCCGGTCATCGAGCCGCACCTGTGCTGCGGCTCTGCCGGCACCTACTCGATCCTGCAGCCGGAGATGGCAGGTCGGCTTCGCCAGCGCAAGCTGGACAACCTCGAGGCCGCGGGCCCCGCGCGCATCGTCACCGCCAACATCGGCTGCCAGACCCATCTGCAAAGTGGCACGGACACCCCGGTCGAGCACTGGCTCACGCTGCTCGAGCGTCACTGTCCGGCAACTCCCGCCGGTGCGTAGGGGCGCTTGCCCGCGCCCCGGCGGCGATCTAGATTCCCCCTTTTCCAATCCGGTAGACGCATCCATGCAGGCAAAATCCTTTCTCCCCCCGCAGCGCACCCTGATGGGCCCCGGCCCCTCCGATGTGAACCCGCGTGTTCTGAGCGCGATGAGCCGCCCGATCATCGGCCACCTGGACCCGGTTTTCGTCGGCATGATGGAGGAGATGAAAGGCCTGCTGCAGTACGCCTTTCAGACCAGTAACGCGCTGACCCTGCCGGTCTCCGCCCCCGGCTCCGCCGGCATGGAGACCTGCTTCGTGAACCTGGTCGAGCCGGGCGACAAGGTAATCGTCTGCATCAACGGCGTGTTCGGCACGCGCATGAAGGAAAACGTCGAGCGCTGTGGCGCCACTGCCGTGGTGGTCGAGGACGACTGGGGCGCCCCGGTCTCCCCGCAGAAGGTCGAGGACGCGCTGAAGGGCAACCCGGATGCGAAGATCCTGGCCTTCGTGCACGCCGAGACCTCCACCGGCGCGCGCTCGGACGTCGAGACCCTGTGCCGGCTGGCGCGCGAACACGACTGCCTGACCATCGTCGACTCGGTCACCGGCCTCGCCGGCAGCCCGCTGTACGTGGATGACTGGGGCGTGGACGCGATCTACTCCGGCTCGCAGAAGTGCCTGTCCTGCACCCCGGGCCTGTCGCCGGTCAGCTTCAGCGAGCGCGCGGTGGAACGCATCCAGGCGCGCAGCCACAAGGTCCAGAGCTGGTTCCTCGACCTGAACCTGGTCATGGGTTACTGGGGCGGCGGCGGCAAGCGCGCCTACCACCACACCGCCCCGATCAACGCCCTGTACGCCCTGCACGAATCGCTGGTGATCCTCGCCGAGGAAGGCCTGGAGAACAGCTGGTCGCGTCACTGCCGCCACCACGACGCCCTGCGCGCCGGCCTCGAGGCCATGGGCCTGAGCTTCCTGGTGGATGCCGAGCACCGCCTGCCGCAGCTCAATGCGGTGCACGTGCCCGAGGGCGTGGACGAGGCCGCGGTGCGCAGCGAACTGCTGAACCGCTACGGCCTGGAGATCGGCGCCGGGCTGGGACCGTATGCCGGCAAGGTCTGGCGTATCGGCCTGATGGGCTACGGCGCCAACGAGAAGAACGTCCTGCTGTGCCTGTCCGCGCTCGAGGCCGTGCTGGCCGACATGGGGGCCGTCACCCCCGGCCGCGCGATGCCCGCTGCCCGGGCCGCCTACGCGCAGCAGGGCTGAATCCACCAAGTACCGGCCGCCGCCGCGCCCGTGCGCGCTGGCGGCCCCGCGAGACCCAACGGGAGGCGCACCATGACGCTAAGCGAACTGCTGCAGTACCTGGATGAACACATGGACGGCGTGTTCCTGGACGGCGACCCTGCCGCGTCGCTGGAAAAGGCGCGCAGCGGCGAACACCGCAACCCCATCGCGGCCGAGGTCCTGGTCGCACTGATGGACGGGGCCGGCGCCGACAGCCCGGACACCACCCTGGAACGCGCCGAGGCGGTCAAGGCCATCGGCCCGACCCGCCTGAAGTACATGGGCGATGATGCACCCGTGGAGGGCTTCCGCCTGGTGGAAAAGACCATCGTCACCATCGACGCCGCCTACAACGAAGAGGCGCTCGCCTCCCGCGGCTGATCCCGCCCGCTAAGGTGTCATCCCGGAAACCGCGCAGCGGTTATCCGGGATCTCCGACGCCAGGGCAGATCAGGGCGATGGGGCATCCGCGACGCGGGGATCCCGGCGCTTCGCTGCGCTTCGGCCGGGATGACGAGAGGTGTTCCCCTAGAACAGCCCGGCGAGCCAGAGCACCGCGCCGGCCATCGAGGCCCCGATCAGCGCGCCAATGGCGACGTCGCTTGGATAGTGCAGCGCCAGTACCAGCCGCGAGGCGGCCACCAGCGCCGCGAACGGCACCACCAGCCAGGCCCAGACCGGGAACCACGCCACCAGGACCACGGTGAATCCCACCGCGTGCATGGTATGGCCGGAGGGGAAGCTGAACTCGTCCAGCGGGTCCACCGTCCGCGTGAACGGGCGATCACGGTGGCAGGGCCGCCGCCGGCTGGTGCGTCGCTTCAGCCACTTGTACACCGGCAGCGACGCCAGACCCACCACCGCCATCTGCAGGCTGACCCAAGCCGCCTGCGGCCCGTGCAGCAACGGCAGCACCAGCATCAGCGCATACCAGGCCACCCCGTCGCCTAGCCGGCTCACCCCGCCAAAGAACCCGCTGACGACGCGGCGCCGATTGTAGTGGTTGAACTGCCGGCAGACCGCCAGCTCCAGCTCATCCATCCATTGCAGGACTCGCATCGCGACCCTCCTTGAGGATTCCCAGACACTGGGACTCGAACTCGGCCACCACCTCGACCCAGTCGAGCCCGCGGGCATGCGCTCGCGCCTGACGGCCCATCTCGCGCCAGGCCTCCGGATCCTGCGCGAGAGCGCCCGCCGCGCCGACGAAGGCGGCGGCATCCTCGGACGCCGTTCCCGTCAGCGGCACCCGGGCGCCACTCACGCCGCTGGTCACATGCTCGTGAGCCGCGGCCGAATCGAAGGCCAGCACCGGGAGCCCGCTCGCCATGGCCTCGATCACCACATTGCCGAAGGTCTCGGAAGTCGACGGAAACAGGAACAGATCGGCGCTGGCGTAGTGCTGTGTCAGGGCCTGGCCCACCTGCTGGCCGGTGAAGATCGCGTCCGGATTGGCCCGCTCCAGCTCCGTTCGCGAGGGGCCATCGCCGACCACCACCAGGCGCGCGTCGGGGCGCGCCGCCTGGATGGCGCGAAAGGCATCCACCACCAGGGCCAGATTCTTCTCCGGTGCCAGGCGCCCGACGTACAGCACGACCGGTGTGGCGGTCGCCGCACCCCATTGCTGGCGCAGGCGCGATGACCGCCGCGCCGGGGTGAAACGCCGGGTATCCACGCCCCGCGCCATCACCCGCACGCGCTGGAATCCCTGCGCCGCCAGCGTGTGCGCCAGTGCCCCGGTCGGGGCCAGAGTCACGTCACAGCGGTTGTGGAAACGGCGCAGGACAGCGCGCACCAGCGGGGTCAGCCAGCCGACACCGTAGTAGCGGGCATAGCCGTCGAAATGGGTATGGAAACCCGAGGCGACCGGAATCCCGAGGCGCCGCGCCGCGCGCAGGGCCGCATGCCCCAGCGGACCCTCGGTGGCGATATACACGGCATCCGGGCGGTCCTCCGACCACAGGGCCTGCAGCCGGCGGCGCGCCGGGAGACCCATGCGCAGGCCGCTGTAGCCAGGCAGCGGCAGGCCCGCGAGCAGGTGGTCACACGCCCCTGATTCGTCGCCCGCCCCGCAGGGGCGCGCCACCTCGCCCGGCTGGCGCGGGCGGGCGACCTGCACCCGGTGGCCACGCTCGCGCATCCCCTCGACCAGCCGCGCGAGGGTATGCGCCACGCCGTTAACCTCCGGCGGCCAGGTCTCGGTGACCAGCGCCAGATGCAGGCGTGTGCGGCAGGGGCCCGGGGACTCGATGTGCGGTTGCGACCACATGATGAATCCCCGTGCCGCGGCCGGCGCTATGCAGGCGAGCGATCGCTTTCGCGACCAGCTGGCGGTTCCAGTGGCAGGTCCAGCACGCGGACGATGGCCTCACGGGCACCGTCCGCCAGGCTGCGCCGGTCCTGATCCGCGACTTCCAGCGGCGCCAGAAAATGCAGGTCCACACGCGTCTCGCGGCGGCACAGCAAGCGCCATACGTTGGGGATCAGGCGATCCCCGCCGGAATACGACACCGGAACCGCGCCATCGGGCGTCCGCTCGTAGGCCAGCGCCACCGGCTGCACCGGATGCCGAGTGCCGGTGACGGCCGCGAACAGGCGCGGGTGGAAACGGCGCACGAACTCGCCCCGGCTGGTCGTCCCCTCCGGAAACACCACGAAATGGCGGCCCTCGTCCAGGCCAGCCCGCATGGCCTCGACATGGGCGGAGGCCTGGTGCGCACCGCGCTCGATGAAGCGGGTGTCGTGCTGCCGGGCCAGCCAGCCGATGACCGGCCAGCGCGCGATCTCCGCCTTGGACAGGAAGCACGGGTCCAGCGCTGCCCCGATCAACGGGATATCCAGCCAGGAGACATGGTTGGAGACCACCAGCGACGGCCGCCGGGGCGGCTCGCCATGGATCCGGAAACGCACCCCCGCGATCCACAGGGCACGGTCGTACCAGGCCCGGCGGATGCGACTGCGCTCCTCGAAGTCGGCCTCGCGGCGGGCCATCCGCCAGGTCAGCCAGACCCCCGCCAGCATGTGCAGCACGATACGCATCAGCCTAGCCAGTGCCCGCAGTGTTCCGGTCATGTTCCGTTCCTCGGCTTGCAGGCGCCGCGGCGCCCAGGAAGTGCCGATGGTAACGGTCCGGCATGGCGCGCACATCCAGCAAGACGAGCACGTCGGCCACATTGAAATCGGGATCGAAACAGGCCTCGCCGCAGACCCGCGCGCCCAGGCGCAGGTAGGCCTTCAATAGCGGCGGCATACCGCTGCGGCTGGGCGTGCCGTGGCAGATGGTCAGGGCGTTGGGAAGCGGTCGGCGCGGGGTGACCCGCAGGCGCGACGGGGCCCGATGGAACATGCGCAGCCAGGCCAGCTGGGCCGGTGTCTGCTCGGTCAGGGGCAGGCTGGCGCAGCCCATCAGGTAGTCGTAGCGATGGGCATTCATGAAACGCGCCAGCCCGGTCCACAGTGCGTTGATGGCGCCGCCCTGGCGATGGTCCGCGCGCACGCAGGTACGACCGACCTCCAGAGTGCGCCCGGGCAGATTCATCAGCGGGCCCAGTTCGAATTCGGACAGCGAATAGAAACCGCCGGCCGTGCTCGCACTCTCTTCGGTCAGGATGCGCGTGCAGGCCACCACACCGCCCGAACGTCGGTCACGCACCAGCAGGTGATGACAGAAGGCGTCCAGCGGGTTACGATCCAGCCCCGAGGCGGTGTCCGGCAGCGCTGCCCCCATCTCGCCGGCGAAGACCTCGTGGCGCAGGCGCTGGGCGGCTTCCAGATCCGCGGGGCTGGAAGCCAGATGGACGCGATAGGCAGTTTCGGCATCCGTGGAGGACACGGACAGGGAGCGAGGCGGTGCGGTCATGGTGGCGACCTCCGGTTGAACTGCCCCGGAGACTACGCCGCGCGCTTGACCATCCCGTGTAGAAACGATGACGGTCGGGTGAATCCGCCGTCGGATGCCCACCCGCAGAGGGTGGCATTGGGGGCGGAGGCACCAGCCCCCGCCCCGCGAGGCCGTGCTACGGCAGCTTGCCGGTGTAGGCGCCGGATTCGACCGGCAGGTCCTCGCCTTCCCAGCCCTTGATGCCACCGGCGATATTCACCACGTTGGTGAAGCCCATCTCCTGCAGCCGCTGCACGGACATCGCGGCGCGGCCGCCGGTCGCGCACATCACGGCCACCGGTTTCTCGCGGGCCTCCACCAGGGCGTCGATGCGGTGCGGGGTGTTGGGGTCGGCCGCGCCCTCCAGCAGGCCGCGCGGGACGAGGATGGAATTCGGCGCGTGCATCTTTTCGAACTCATAGGGTTCGCGCACGTCGACCACCAGCCAGTCCTCGCCCGCTTCCATCTTCTCGGCGAGATCCGCCGGGGCAATCTCCTTCACGTTCTTGCGTGCCTCGGCGACGAAATCCATCAGCTTCTTCTCGCTCATTCGAATCTTCCCTTTTGCAATGATCTGGATGTCTTTGTAGGAGCCTGCTTGCAGGCGAAGCCCCTGCCCATGTCGGAGTTTGGCAGGGGCTTCGCCTGCAAGCAGGCTCCTACCACCGGACGCATTCTACCGTGGGTACGCGACCCGGCGTTTCAACCCTGTGAGAGCGCGCTGTCCAGCGCCGCAGGGTCAGTCACCGGCGCCTCGCACTGCAGGCCGCGGCAGAGATAGGCACGCACACCCGTCTCCGGCGCGGCCTTCTCCGCCAGCGCAGCGGGCAGGTCGCCGGCATCGGCCGGGATCGCGAGGGCCCATACCGGAGCAGCCTGCGCCCGCAGGCGCTGCTGCCACGCGGGAAGTTCGTCCGCCGCCCCGCGCAGCACGACCAGGGCCGGCGGCTGGTAGTGGATGTCCAGCGCCATCAGCAGGCTCATGTGTCCCACCGGGGCCTGCTCGATCATCGGTCCGGCGTTGGCGAGGGTGCGCTCGGCCGCCTCGATATACCGTGGCTCGGCCAGCATGAACCCGAGCTTCTGCAAGGCCTGCGCCGCGACACCGTTGCCATTGGCCATGGCATCGTCGGAATACACTTTCGGGCGCTGGATCAGCGCCTCGTGATCGCCGGCGGTAAAGAAGAAACCGCCGTGCTCGCGGTCCTCGAATTCCGCCAGCAGGGTATCGGCCAGAGTCACGGCCCAGCCCAGCAGCTCGCTGTCCCATTCAGTCTCCAGCAACGCCAGCGTGGCCTCCAGCAACAGGGCGTGATCGTCGAGATAGGCGCGCGGCATCGCACCGGTGGCCCCCTCGCGCACGCTGGCGTACAGCCGGCCGTCGCGCCACAGGCGCTCGCGCACGGCGGTCATCGCGTCACGTGCCAGGTGCAGCCATTCCGGACGCCCCAGGGCGCGCGCGGCCCGCGCCAGTCCGGAAATCATCAGGGCATTCCAGGCGCCGAGGATCTTCTCGTCCCGGTGCGGTCGCACCCGATCCGCGCGGGCCGTCAGCAGACGTTCCCGGGCCTGATCCAGCCGCCGGTTCACCTCCGCCTCGTCGATCCCCAGCGCCTCCGCGCCGGTCGCCGGCGGCACGACCTCGTGCAGATGCCAGCGCCCCTCGAAATTGGCCGGGCCATTGAGCCCCCAGACCCGGCTGGCAACGGCCCATTCGTCCTCCGGCAACAACGCCTCCACGGTGTCCGGATCCCAGACGTAGAAGCGTCCCTCCTCGCCCTCGGAGTCCGCGTCCAGGCTCGAGTAGAAGGCCCCGGAGCCGTCCCGCATCTCGCGTTTCAGCCAGGCGACCGTCTGTTCCACCACCCGCAGCGCGCGAAGATCGCCGCCGGCCGCGCGCTCGGCATAGAGCCCCAGCAGCGGGCCGTTGTCGTAGAGCATCTTCTCGAAGTGCGGAATCATCCAGCGGGCATCCACCGAGTAGCGACAAAAGCCACCCCCCGCCTGATCAAAGATGCCACCCGCGGCCATCGCGTCCAGGGTGCGCCCCAGCATGCGGTCGGCCTCGGCATCGCCATGGCGCGCCGCATGCCAGGCCAGCCACTCGAGCGAGGCCGGGTGCGGAAACTTGGGGGCATCCCCGAAGCCGCCAAACTGCTCGTCGAAGGTCTTCGCCAGTTCCGCGCGCCCCTTGTCGATGACACTGAGCGCCGGGATCGCGCCTCCGGCGGGGCGGTAGATCCGACCCAGCGCCTGCTGCAGCGATTCGTTCTGGCGCTGGATCTCGTCGGGGTGCTCGGCGAGGAAGTCGGCAACCCGCGTCATCAGATCCACGAACGATGGCAGGCCGTGGCGCGGGGTGCTCGGGAAGTAGGTCCCGGCAAAGAACGGCACCTGGTCGGGCGTCAGGAAGACGGTCAACGGCCAGCCCCCGGGACGCTGCGACAGCAGCATATGCGCGTTCTGGTAGATGCGGTCGAGATCCGGGCGCTCCTCGCGGTCCACCTTGATATTGACGAACCGCTCGTTCATCACCGCGGCGGTGTCCGGGTCCTCGAAGGACTCGTGCGCCATCACATGGCACCAGTGGCAGGCGGAGTAGCCGATCGACAGCAGGATCGGCTTGCCCTCGCGGCGGGCGCGTTCCAGCGCCTCCTCGCCCCAGGGGTACCAGTCCACGGGGTTGTCGGCGTGCTGCAACAGATAAGGGCTGCTGGCCCCGGCCAGTCGATTCATCGCGCGACCTCCTGGAAAGTGGATCCGACGACCCGCATGCAGGTGCATGCCGGCGCCCGGCCGGGTAGCATGTGCAGCCGGTTTTTCATCCGCAAGCGCCCATGCCCACACACCCGTTTATCGACCCGGTCGCGCTGTCCATCGGCCCGCTGACCCTGTACTGGTATGGCCTGATGTACCTGGTCGGCTTCATCGCCTTCTGGGCACTCGGCGTCTGGCGCACGCGCACCCGCGACTGGGACCCCCTGCACCCCTGGCAGGTCGGCGACCTGCTGTTCTGGGGCGTGGTCGGGGTCGTGGTCGGCGGACGGCTCGGCTATGCCCTGTTCTACAACCTGGACGCCACACTGGCCGACCCGGTGAGCCTGTTCCGCATCTGGGAAGGTGGCATGGCCTTCCACGGCGGACTCGCCGGGGTGCTGGTCACCTGCTGGCTGTATGCCCGCAAGATCGGCCAGCCGTTCTTCCGCCTGACCGACTTCATCGCCCCGCTGATCCCGATCGGCCTCGGCGCCGGCCGCATCGGCAACTGGATCAACGGCGAACTGTGGGGCAAGCCCACCGACCTGCCCTGGGCCATGGTCTTCCCGGCCGCGGACTACATCCCGCGCCACCCGTCGCAGTTGTACCAGGCCTTTCTCGAGGGGCTGGTGCTGTTCGTGGTGCTGTGGATCGTCTCGCGCCAGCCGCGCCGCACGGGCCTGATCTCCGGGCTGTTCCTGACGCTCTACGGCGGCTTCCGCTTTGCGATCGAGTTCGTCCGCGTGCCCGACGCCCACATCGGTTACCTTGCCTTCGACTGGCTGACCATGGGCCAGGTCCTGAGCCTGCCGGTTATCCTGTTCGGCGTGGCCCTGATCGTCTGGTCGCGGCGCAACCCGCTGCCCGCAGCCCGCCCGGCCCCGGAGGCCTCCTGAGATGCAGCAATACCTCGATCTGGTGCGGCACATCCGCGACCATGGCACGGATCGTCCGGACCGCACCGGTACCGGCACGCGCTCGGTGTTCGGCTACCAGATGCGGTTCGATCTGGCTGACGGCTTCCCGCTGGTAACCACCAAGCGCACTCACCTGCGCTCGGTGATCCACGAGTTGCTGTGGTTCATCGCCGGCGACACCAATATCCGCTACCTGCGCGACAACAAGGTCCGCATCTGGGACGAATGGGCAACCGAGGACGGCGACCTGGGCCCGATCTACGGCGCCCAGTGGCGCAACTGGGCCGGCCACGACCAGTTGGCCGAACTGGTCGACAACCTGCAGAACCGGCCGCATTCCCGGCGCCACATCATCAGCGCCTGGAACGTGGCCGATCTGCCCGACGAGTCCGTCTCGCCGCAGGCCAACGCGGCGGCCGGGCGCATGGCGCTGGCGCCCTGCCACACCCTGTTCCAGTTCTACGTGGCCGACGACCGCCTGTCCTGCCAGCTCTATCAGCGCAGCGCCGATGTCTTCCTCGGGGTGCCGTTCAACATCGCCAGTTACGCGCTGCTGACCCACATGCTCGCGCAGGTGGTCGGCCTGAAGCCGGGCGAATTCGTGCACACCTTCGGCGACGCCCATCTCTACCGCAACCACCAGGACCAGGTCGAAGAACTGCTCGGGCGCGAGCCGCTGCCGCTGCCGACCCTGCACCTGAACCCCGACGTCACCGACCTGTTCGCCTTCACCTTCGACGACATCGAGGTCCGCGACTACCAGTCCCACCCCCCGATCAAGGCCCCCATCGCCATCTGACTCCGCTACCCTCGCAAATGGATACCGGCAAGGAAGCCGAATGAAGATCAAGGAACTGATCAGATGCCTGGAACGCGATGGATGGGTTCAGGTTCGACAAAGAGGCAGCCACCGCCAATTCAAGCATCCAACGAAGCCGGGACTTGTAACCGTGGCGGGAAAACCTGATCTGGATATTCCCCCCGGAACACTGAACAATGCGCTGAAACAGGCGGGTCTCAAGGACAAAAACCCGAGGAGGCGATGATGAACTACACCGTGATCATCGAGGAAAGCGAGGATGGTTGGGGTGCATATGCGCCCGATCTACCCGGCTGTATGGCCTCGGCGGCCAGCCGCGAAGAGGTCGTAACCCTAATCCGGGAGGCCATCAAGTTCCATCTCGAAGGCCTCCGGGAGCAAGGGGAGCCCATTCCCGAGCCGCACTGCCAGAGCGAAATCATTCAGGTCGACGCCGCCTGACCCATCCGCGATCGGACTATCTCTACATGCGCCAACCCGAGATCCACCTGATGGTCGCGCTCGATCCGGATCACGTGATCGGGCGCGACAACGACCTTCCCTGGCATTTGCCGAAGGACCTGCAGCACTTCAAGCGCGTGACCAACGGCCACCCAATGATCATGGGGCGGCGCACCTTCGAGTCCATCGGACGACCGCTACCGAAGCGGCGCAATCTGGTCCTGACCCGCCAGTCGGACTGGCGCGCCGACGGCGTCGAGGTCTACCCGGATCTGGACGCGGCCCTGGCCAGCATCGAGGCGGGCCCGGCCTTCGTGATCGGCGGCGCGGGTCTGTTCGAGGAGGCCCTGCCGCGCGCCGACGTGCTGCACCTGACCCGCGTGCACGAGCGCCACGCCGGGGATACGTACTTCCCCGCGATCGACCCCGCGGACTGGGACGTCGTCTGGTCCGAACACCACGAGGCCGACGACCGCCACGCCTGCCCCTTCACCTTCGAACGCCTCGAACGCCGCACCCGCTGACCACGCCCCGCCGCCCTTTTTGTTCACCACGAAGCACACGAAGGCACGAAGAAAAGCTAGGTCAAAAGCAAAAAGCTTGAACAGGAAGAAAGGAAGTCAGGAAGGATTCTGAAATGGGTCTGTGCCTGCGGCGCGGGCCTGCGCACGCCGGTTCGCCCTGATTCACATCATCCTTCAAATCTTCTCATCTTCCTGTTAACGCCCTTGACCTAGCTTTTCTTCGTGCCTTCGTGTGCTTCGTGGTAAATACAAAGGGGTTCAGCGGCCGCCGAAATGGGGGATCAGGCGGCCCGGCAGCAGATGCACCAGGATGAAGCCGAGCATCGCGGCAACCACGATGGTCGGGCCGGTCGGCGTGTCGTACTGGAAGGAGCCCCACAGACCGGCCCCCACTGCCAGCATGCCGATGATGCCGGCAAGGATCGCCATCTGCTCGGGGGTGGTGGCGAAGCGCCTTGCACTGGCGGCCGGGATGATCATCAGCGCGGTGATCAGCAACACCCCGACGACCTGCATCGCCGCGGCGATCACCAGCGCGATCAGCAGCATCAGGCCCAGCCGTACCAGCAGCACCGGTACGCCCTCCACCTGTGCCAGCTCCTCGTGCACCGTGAGCGCCAACAGCGGGCGCCACAGGACGATCAGCAGCAGCAGGGCCACGCCGCCGCCAATGGCGATCGACAGCAGATCCCCGGTCCCGACCGCGAGGATGTCGCCGAACAGGTAGGCCATCAGGTCCACCCGCAGGCCCTCGATGAAGGTAACCGCCACGATCCCCAGCGACAGCGCGCTGTGCGCGAGGATCCCGAGCAGCGTGTCCGCGGCCAGTTCCTGGCGGCGTTGCAGCAGTACCAGCAGGATCGCGATGGCCACGCATACCAGCGTGACCATCAGGTTCAGGTTCAACCCCAGCAACACCCCGAGGGCCACGCCGAGCAGGGCCGAATGCGACACGGTATCGCCAAAATAGGCCATGCGCCGCCAGACCACGAAGGCCCCCAGCGGCCCGGCCACAGCCGCCACCATCAGGCCCGCCAGCAGCGCGCGCACCAGGAAGTCGTCGAGCAGCCCTTCCATCATCGGGACCCGCCTCCGCCGGGGCCTGACGGCCGACCATGGGCACAGCCGGAGTGATGCTCATGCACCTCCCCGGCCACGTCATGCACGTGGTCGTGATCGTGCCGGTAGACGCCGATGCCCTGCATGTCCGACTCCGGGAACAGGCGCTGGTATTCCGGGTGCCGCGATACTTCTTCCGGCCGCCCGGTACAGCACACATGCTGGTTCAGGCAGATCACCGCATCCGCCCCCGCCATCACCAGGTGCAGGTCGTGCGAGACCATCAGCACCCCGCAACCCGTCTCGTGGCGGATATCGTCGATCAGCTTGAACACCTCGCCCTGGCCGGCGATATCCACCCCCTGAGCCGGTTCGTCCAGCACGAGCAGGTTCGGTCGATTGAGCAGCGCGCGGGCGAGCAGTACCCGCTGCATCTCTCCCCCGGAGAGCGACTGCACGGGCTTGTGCAGCAGGTGCGGCACCCCCACCCGTTCGAGCCGTTCCCGCAGCACCGCCTCCGGGGCCCGCTGGCGCAGGGTCAGGAAACGCCGCACCGACAGCGGCAGCACCGGCTCGATCTGCAGGCGCTGCGGCATGTAGCCGATGCGCAGGCCGCGTCGGCGCTGCACCCGCCCGTGCCCCGGCTTCCACAGTCCCAGCAGTACCCGCAGAAGGGAGGTCTTGCCGGCGCCATTGGGGCCGATCACCACCGTCACCTCGGCCGGGCGCACCTGCACCGTCACGTGGTCGAGGATCACCCGTCCGGAACGCTCCAGCGAGACGTCGCGGGCCGCCAGCAACGGGGCGGCATCGTTTTCCGGAGCGGCTGCCCGGGAGGGGATTTTTTCAGGCATATTGGTATACTATAACGTTATTAGACCCGATGGAGAATCCGCCCATGCGTCCCGCCGACCGGCGTCCGAATCGTCTCGCCCTGTTGACTGCCCTGGCACTGTTGCTGGCACTCGCTGCACCGGCCCAGGCCGAAGGCACGCGTATCGTCGCCTCGATTCTACCGGTCCACAGCCTCGTTGCGGCGCTGGCGGGGGACACACACGAGGTCGAGCTGCTGGTGCCGGCCAGTGCCTCGCCGCACGGTTACGCTATGCGGCCCTCCGAGGCCCGGCGCCTGCAACAGGCCGACATCGTGGTCTGGGTCGGTCCGGAACTGGAAGGCTTCCTTGAACGCTCGTTGCAAGGGGTGACCAACCGCGCGACCGTGATCAGCCTGTTGCACGACCTGGACCTGCCCCTTCTGGAGGGGCGCAGCGGTGGCGTCTGGGAGGGCCATCACGACCATGGCGACCATGGCGACCACGCGCACGACGATCAGCCTCACGACCACCACGGGCATGGCGAGCGCGGCGATCACCACGAAGCGCTCGACAGGCATGAACACGACCACGCTGACCACGAACACGGGGACCACGCACACGCCCATGACACGCATGCCCCCGATGCACACGGATCGGGCGATCATGGGCACGGCGGCCATGACCACGATCACGGGCATGCGCATGGCGATGTCGATAGTCATCTGTGGCTGTCGCCGGCTGTGGCGACGGCCGTCGTCGAACAACTGGCCGACCGCCTCGCGGAACACGACCCGGACCAGGCCGCCACCATCCGCGACAACCGGGATCGCCTGCTCCAGCGAATCGAAGACCTGGATGCCGGGATCGCCGAGCAACTGGAGCCGGTACGGGACCAGCGCTTCATGGTGTTCCACGACGCCTACCAGTACTTCGAGCGGCACTACGGCCTGAACGCGGCCGGCTCCATCAGCGTCGACCCGTCGCGCATGCCCGGGGCGCGCCGACTGTCCGAACTGCGCACGCGCCTGGCCGAGGGCGATGTCACCTGCCTGTTCACCGAACCCCAGTTCCGCCCGGCCCTCGCCGAGACCGTGGTCGAAGGTACGGACACCCGACTCGGCATGCTCGACCCCATCGGGGCGGAACTGGAGCCGGGCCCGGATGCCTGGTTCGACCTGATGCAGGGCCTGGCCGACGGCTTCACCGACTGCATGGCGGCGGACGCTCGCTGATCGCCACACGCCCCGCGTCCGCCATCCCGGGCACCGCGCAGCGGTGACCCCGGAGCCTCGCGCCTCGTGGTACCTCCTGCGCCAGAGATCCCGGCTCTACACTTCGCTACGGCCGGGATGAGCCAGGCCAGCGGCGCGGATGCCCCGACGATCAGAGCAGGACCAGGCCCCAGACCAGTGCCGCCAGCAGGAAGCTGACCAGCACGGCGGCCGAGGCAATATCCTTGGCCCGCGCCGACAACGGGTGATGCCCGTCGCCGAAGCGGTCGATCGCCGCCTCCACCGCCGAGTTCAGCAGTTCCACCACCAGGATCAGCAGCACGCTGCCCGCCAGCAATGCGCGTTCGACGCCATCCTGCCCCAGCACCATCGCCAGGGGCAGGAGCACGACCGCCAGCGCCAGCTCCTGGCGAAATGCGGCCTCGTGACGGAATGCCTCGCGCAGCCCGCGCCAGGAATACCCGAAGGCGTGCCACACCCGACTCAAGCCGCGACGCCCGCTATGCGCCATCGGGTTCGTCCCCGGTCCGGACGACCGAACCTGCCGGCGGGTCCGCGATCGCCACCCGGTTGCGACCCTCGCGCTTTGCCCGGTAAAGCGCCTCGTCGACCCGGCGCAACAGGTCACTGCGCGGTTCGCCAAAGGTGAAGGCCGCCACCCCGAGGCTGATGGTCACGCGGCCCACCTCGGGGAAGGCATATTCGGCCACGCGTGCGCGGATCGATTCGGCGACCCGTGCACCCGCCTCCGCGTCGTCCCCCGGCAGCAGGACCATGAATTCCTCGCCGCCCCAGCGCCCCAGCACATCCGAAGCGCGCAGGCGCTCGCCCGCCACCCGGGTGACGTCCTGCAACACGACATCCCCGGTGGCATGGCCATAGGTATCGTTGACGGCCTTGAAATGATCAAGATCGAACATCACTAGGGAAAAGGCCTGTCCATAGCGTTCGGCACGCCGGAGTTCGCGGTCCAGCAGGCTTTCGAAGTACCGCCGGTTGGCGACACCGGTCAGACGGTCGTAAAACGCCTGACGCTCCAATTCAGCCTGATTGCGCTCCAGCTCCATCTGCGTGGTCTTGAGTTCGGTGATATCGACGGCGGTGCCCGCGACTCGGGTAACGTGACCCTCCGGATCCGTCACCGGATAGCGGTGGACGCGCACCCAGCGTTGCTCCCCATCCGGCCGCCGGATCCGGAAAGTCTCGTCGGTCCGGGCATTCCACAGTGGCTGCGCCAGAAAAACGGATTCCACCCGTGCCCGGTCCTCCGGGTGCACCGCCTCCAGCATCGCCGCCGGATCGCGCAACAGATGTTCACGACTGTAGCCCCAGACCCGCTCGTAGGCCGGGTTCACGTACAGGATGGAGTCCGCGTCCTGGAGCCAGAAGACCTCGTTGACCGAGCCGGCCAGCTGGCGGAATCGCTGCTCACTCTCGCGCAGGGCCTCTTCGACCGCCTTGCGCTGCGAGATGTCGCGCAGGATGGTGGAGATCTGTCGCACATCCCCGTGGCCATCGCGGCGTACGACAATCACCTGCGACACTGGCACCTCCCGACCCTGGGCGTCGAGTATCGCGGTCTCCCCTTCCCAGACCCCGTCCCGCATCGCGACGGGTGCGGCCTCCTGAAGGATCTGGTCGGCCGCCCAGGGCGGGTGGAACCGCCGAATCGCGGTCTCCAGAGAGCCCGTTTCGGCCGGCAGATCGCGGCTGTTCCAGCCGCCTTCGGGATCCCAGGGCTCCCCGGAGGACAGGGGCAGGCCGAACAGACGCCGCCCGGCACCATTCAGGAACAGCATGTTGCCGGCCGGGCCGTGCATCGCGACCACGTCCGGAGTGGACTCCAGGATGCCGACCAGCCGGCGCAGGTTCTCCTCCAACGCGTGGCGTTCCGTCACGTCCTGCACGGTCCCCATCATGCGACAGGGTTTGCCCCCTGCATCGTGTTGCGTCGATCCGCGTGCATGGACTACGCGCTCGCGCCCGTCGGGGCGCACGATCCGGAAATGGATGTCGTACTCACCACTCTCCAGCGAGGCCTCGACCGTCGCGGCCACGCGATCGCGGTCGTCCGGGTGCACGGCCTGCAGGAATCCCGCGTAGTTCGCCTCCTGATCTTCCTTGCGCAGACTGAAGAGACGGTAGACCTCGTCCGACCAGTGTGTGCGATCGGCCGCGATGTCCCAGACCCAGCTCCCCATGTGCGCGATGCGCTGTGCCGCGGCAAGCTCCTCGCCCCGCGCGCGCAGGGCGTCCTCCATAGCTACCTGCTCGGAGATGTCGATCATCACCCCGTGCCAGACGATGCTGCCATCCGGGCGCGGTGCCTCCGGGGTCGCGCGACCCTCGACCCAGAGCGTCCCGCGCAGTGGATGACGTACGCGATAACGGACCTGCCAGGGGCCCATGGTGCGCGCCGACTCCTCGATGCTCGCCTGGATACGCGGAAGGTCGTCTGGATCGACCCGGGCAAAGGCGGCATCCGCGTCCTCCTGGATGAGATCGGGAGAAACCCCGTACACCCGCTGCGCACCCTCGCTGACAAACGGGAATTCATGACGACCGTCCGGATACAGCCGGTACTGGTAGATCGCACCCGGCAGATGACCGGTCGCCTTCAGCAGGTGGGCCTCGCGCTCGCGCCGGGCCGTCTGGTCCTGGAACGAGACCACGGCGCCGTCCACCCGACCGGACACGTCGAATGTGGGTGCGGCAAACACACTGACCGGGAACAGGCTCCCGTCGGTGCGCACGAAGTGATCATCCCAGGCCTCCAGTGGCCTGCCCGTCTCGAGGACGCGGTAGATGGGACAGGCCTCTGGCGGGTAGGGCGTCCCATCTGCCAGCACGTGATGGTTGGTCGAATGCGATTCCTGCCCCAGGGCATCCAGCTCCCGTTCGAAACCCAGCAGACGGCAGGCCGCCGGATTCAGGAAGGTGTAACGGCCATAGCGATCCAGCCCGAATACGCCTTCGGCAAGGCTTGCCAGCAGGCGCGTCTGGAACGCCTCGGCCGCGCGCAGCTCGGTGATGTCCTCGATCACCCCGTCGAACACACACTGACCGTCCGCATCCTCGGTCCGGTAGGCGGTAATTCGGGCGCGGAAGGGGCACCCCCGCAGCGTCTTCAGATCCACCTCGCGTCCGACCACCCGCCCGTACGCCGCCAGATCGCGACTGAGCGCCGTCCGCTCGGCAGGGTCCCGGTAGAGCTCGCGGACCGGCTTCGATCGCAGCTCGGTCTCGGTCGCGGCCTCGAACAGCTCCACCATCGCCGGGTTGAGCCGCACGAAGCGGCCCTCCGGCCCCGGTGTATTGCGGTAGACGCCCACCGGCAGCCGGCCGAACGCCACCCCGTAGAACTCCAGCTCGCGTTCGTAGCGGCGGGTCTCCGAGACATCGTGGATGATCGAGTAGAGGTAGCGCCGGCCGTCCAGCACCACCGGACCCGAATACACCTCGACATCGCGCACGTCGCCACCGCAGACGCGGTGCCGGAAGCGGAAGAACCGGCGCTCCTCGCGCGCCGCCCTGGCCATCTCGGCGCGTACCTCGGCCGCCGACAGCGTATTGATCTCGTGGATGTGCATCGCCTTGAGCCGCGCGACCGAATAGCCGTAAAAGGCCTCCGCGGCGGGGTTGGCATCCACGATGGCACCGTCCTCGGGATCGATCAGCAGCTTCGGCGCGGTATTGGCGGTAAAGGTCTGCTCGTAGACCCGGGCCGCCGAGTCACCCGGCTCCCGGCGCTGCACCGTGGCCAGCCGCCCGTCCGGATCGGGCGCCAGCACAACCGTGCAGGCCAGCGCCGCTCCGCCTCGATCACTCGGGGCCGCAAGCGCCAGGTCCAGGGTGACTTCGCCCGCTCCGGCGCGGGCCAGCGCATCGCGCAGGGCCTTGCGCGCGTCCTCGGGGACACACTCGGCCAGCGACTGCCCCTCGAGATCCTCCGCGGCACAGCCCAGCCAGTCCGCCAGGCGCGCGTTGGCGGCCCGCACGCGACCGTTCGCGTCCAGATACAGCAACCCCACGGCCGCGCGATCGAACAGACCGTCACGCCCGGATTCTGCCCGCGCGTCCCCCGCTCCGGCTCGGCGTCCATGGTCGTTCAATCGCGTCGCACCACCTGATTCCGTCCGGAATGCTTGGCCCGGTACATCGCGTCGTCCGCGCGCTTGATCCAGTCCTTGATCGCCTCGCCCGGGCGACATTCGGCCACCCCCAGACTGATGGTCACCGATCCCACATGGGGCAACTCCAGCGCGGCCACCTGGCGCCGCAGGTCCTCCGCCAGGCTACAGGCCGCCTCGGCCTTCGTGCTCGGGAGCAGGACCATGAACTCCTCCCCGCCCCAGCGACCCAGCACATCGGCCTGGCGCAGCCGATCGCTCGTGGTGGCGACCACGCGCCGGAGCACCTCGTCCCCGACATCATGGCCATGGGTGTCGTTGATCCGCTTGAAATGGTCCAGGTCCAGCATCACCAGCGAGCAGGGATCCGCATAGCGATCGGCGCGCCGGGCCTCCTGTTCCAGCAGGGCCTCGAAGTGGCCGCGATTGGCCGCATCGGTCAGCGGATCGTAGAAGGCCTGGTGTTCCAGCGCCGCCTCCAGCTCCTTCTGCCGCGAGATATCGTGAAACATGGCGACGTAATACTCGATCGCCCCGGTGGCATCCCGGATCGCGGTGACGATCTCGTGCAGCGGGAAGACGCGGCCGTCCTTGCGCCGGTTCCATACCTCGCCCGACCAGTGCCCCTGCTCGCGCACGGCTCGGAACATCTCCTCGTAGAAGCTGCGGTCCTGGCGGCCGGAGTTCATGATCCGGGGGTTCCGGCCCAGCGCATCGGCCTCGGTGAAGCCGGTCAGCTCGGTGAAGGTGGCGTTGACGCGCTGGATCGTCCCCTCGACGTCGGTGATGAAGATCGCCTGACTGCTGTCGAAGGTCGCCGCCAGCAGGCGCTGCTCGCGCTCCAGCTGGTGACGCTCGGTGATGTCCTGCACCGTCCCGATCATGCGCAAGGCCCGGCCGTCCTCGGCGAATTCGACGTAGCCGCGCTCGTGCACCACGCGTTCCTCGCCGCCGGGGCGCAACACGCGATGGATGGTATCGAGCGTTCCCTCCCCGGCCATCGCCGCATCCACCTCGGCCTGGATGCGGTCACGATCGTCGGGATGGACGGACTGCATGAAGGCCTCGTGCGTCCCGCCCCACTGGCCCCGCCGCAGGCCGAAGATCCGGAAGACCTCGTCGGACCAGCGAATCTCGTTGCGCACGAAGTCCGACACCCAGTTGCCGATATGGGCAATGCGCTGGGCCTCGGCCAGCTCGCGCTCACGCTGATGGAGCGCCTCCGCGGCCCGCACCTGCTCGGTGATATCCAGGATCACGCCATTCCAGAGCACACTGCCGTCGTCCAGGGCCTCGGGGCTGGAGTGCCCTTCCAGCCAGATTTCGCCGCGGTCGGGATGGTGCACTCGGTAGCGCTGGCGCCAGGGGGTCAGACAGCGCATGGACGCCTCGATGCTCACCGTCACGCGGTCCAAGTCCTCCGGATGGACCACCTCAAAGACGCAACGGGCGTCCCGCATCACTGCCTCGGGCGTGACCCCGTAGACATCCACGATCCCCTCGCTGGCATACGGGAACGTCGCATGCCCGTCCGGGGACTGACGGTACTGATAGATCACCCCCGGCAGGTTCTGCGCGATCTTCTCGAGGTGACGCTCGGTTTCCACCCGGGCGCCCACGTCCTGGAAGGCGCCGATCAGCTCGACCACCGCCCCCTGATCGTCCCGGATCGCGGTGACCTGGTCCTCCAGCCACTGCCAGTGTCCGCCGGGCATGCGCTGGCGATAGTTCAGGCGACAGAATCCGCGGGCGCCTTCCGCCAACCAGCGTTTGATCTGGCTTGCGCAGCGCCGATAGTCCTCGGGGGCGAGATGGGTGAGGAGCCAGTCCGGCTCGCGCGTGATCTGCTCCGGACTCCAGCCGGTCACCGTCTGCACGTTGCGGCTGAGCCAGGTCATGGTGCCCAGATCCGACGGATCCATGGTGTAGATCACCGCCGGGCTGGCCCGCAGGAGGGTCTCGGTGCGCTGCTCGGCCGCCTTGCGCGTGCCGATATCGTTGACCACCACGAGCAGCGCCTCGGGGCTGTCCTCGGTGGCCGGGATGCGGCTGGTCGTCAACTCCACCCACTGGGCCTGGTCGGTGGCATCCAGCAGCCGAGCCTCGACCTTGCCGTTGCCGCACCCGCCATTCAGCAGGGCATGGCGATGAGCCTCCACCCGCTCGCGGTCGTCCGGGCAGACGTGCGCTTCCAGCGTGGCACCGGCCAGATCCGCCGGATCAAAAGCCAGCAGGGCCCCAAGGCGGAGATTGGCGCGCAGGATGCGCCCCTCGGTATCCATCTCGGCCAGCCCCACCGGCGCATGTTCGAACAGCGCCGCATAGCCGTGGATGCCACAAATCTCGCTCATTGGATTGCATTCCTTGCCCGTCTTGGTCTCTCTTGGCGGAGACTTGATCGACACACGCTCGCGGTGCCGGCTGCCCTCGGGCCTGACAGTGCTTGAGTAGACTGAATCCAGAAACTACCAGATGCCGAGTCTGGTTTCTGCTTGACCCTACAAAATCGCGATTACTGCCGTGCAAAACGAGAACGCCCCCGGCGAGCGGGGGCGTCTCGAGCAGGGCGCCGAAGCGCCCGGGGTGGATCCGACCCTAGCCGTGAGTACCGGTCCGGGGCGCGCTGTCGTCCCCTTCCTCGGCGGGCTGGAACACCACATCCAGCGCCTTGGCCGCGGCCACCTCGTTGAAACGCCGATTGGGCAGCGTGTGCGGGGCGGCCTTGATGGTCTCCATGTCGTTCTCCGACTCGGCCAGGATGCAGGCCATCGCCTCGACGAAGCCGTCCAGCGTCTCCTTCGATTCGGTCTCGGTCGGCTCCACCAGCAGGCACTCCGGCACCAGCAGCGGGAAGTACGTCGTCGGCGCGTGGTAACCGTGGTCCAGCAGGCGCTTGGCGACGTCGCCCGCGGTCAGGCCGCGTTCCTTCGCCTGCTTCTTCAGCGTGACGATGAACTCGTGGGTGGCGCGGCGCTTGGGATAGGCCAGATCGAAACCGGCCGCGGCCAGTTCCCGGGCCAGGTAGTTGGCGTTCAGGGTAGAAAACTCGGAGACCCGCACCATGCCCTCGCGGCCCAGCATGCGCATGTACACATAGGCGCGCAGCAGCACGCCGGCATTACCGGCAAACGCGGACAGGCGGCCGATGCTCTGCGGGCGGTCGGACTCCTCGGCAAAACGGTAACCGCCCTGCTCCGCTTCGATCACGTGCGGGATCGGCATGAACGGCAGCAGGCGCTCGGAGACGCCCACGGCACCGGAACCCGGACCACCCCCGCCATGCGGCGTGGAGAAGGTCTTGTGCAGGTTCATGTGGATCACGTCGAAGCCCATGTCCCCCGGGCGCACCTTGCCAAGGATCGCGTTCAGGTTCGCGCCGTCGTAGTACAGCAGGCCGCCGGCGTCATGGACGATCTTCGCGATCTCGGAGATCCGCCGCTCGAATACGCCCACGGTGGACGGATTGGTCAGCATGATCCCGGCCGTCTGCGGGCCCACCGCGGCCTTCAGGGCCTCGATATCCACGTCGCCGGTCTCGTCGGTGGGGATCTCGCGCACCTCGTAGCCGCACATGATCGCAGTCGCGGGGTTGGTGCCGTGCGCGGCGTCCGGGACGATGATCTCGCGGCGCTCGGTATCGCCGCGGGCGTCGTGGTAGGCGCGGATCATGGCCACGCCGGTGTACTCGCCCTGGGCACCCGCCATCGGCGCCAGCGACACGGCCTTCATGCCGGTCACTTCCTTCAGCATCTCCTGCAGCTCGAACATGGTCTGCAGGAAGCCCTGGCTGTGGCTGGCCGGGGCGTGCGGATGCCGGTTCAGGAATCCGGGCAGCATCGCCAGGCTGTTACAGGCACGCGGGTTGTACTTCATCGTGCACGAGCCCAGCGGGTAGAACTCGGTGTCGATGGAGAAGTTCTTCTGCGACAACCGCGTGTAATGCCGCACCACGTCCAGTTCCGAGGCGGCCGGCAGACCCGGCGCGGACTTGCGCTGCAGGTTCGCGGGGATACGGGTCGCGGCATGGTCGCGCGGCGCCTGGGCCACGGCCGAGCGACCGGCGCGGGAACGTTCGAAGATGAGATGGGCGTCTGTGGTGCTCATAGCGGTTTCTCGCTTGCATATTCGGGTGACGGCGACCGGGCACGGGCCCGGCCACCGGCGGCGCGGTGGTTCTCCGCGCCGGTTACTGGGTCGGGCTCAGGTTGGCCCGGTCATCCAGGGCCGCGAACGCGGCGTCGTAGTCCGGCTTGTCGCCGATCTCGGAGACCAGCTCGGCGTGCATCACCAGATTGTCGGTATCCAGCACGACCACGCCGCGGGCGGTGATCCCGGCCAGCGGGCCGTCCTGGATCAGCACGCCGTAGTCCTTGGCGAAATTGCGATCGCGCATCATCGACAGCACGGTCACGCGCTCGAGGTTCTCGGCGGCGCAGAAGCGGCTCATCGCGAACGGCAGGTCGGCGGAGACGATCAGGATCTCGAGATCCGGACGGCTGGCCACCATCTCGTTGAACTTCTTGGTGGAATCGGCGCAGACCGGCGTGTCCAGGCTGGGCACGATGGAGATCAGCTTGCGCTTGTCGCCGAAGTCGGCCAGCGAGACATCCTGCAGATCCTTGTTGGTCAGCTTGAAGTCCGGGGCCGGCGAGCCCACATGCGGCAGGTCGCCGTTGGTGTTGATCGGGTTACCTTGCAGCTTGATTTCGGCCATGGTTGCCTCCCGGCGTTGTGTGTATGGCGCGTGGGGTCGTTGACCCGGGGAATCAGACCGCCTCAGGCGGCCTGCTCCCACGTGGTCACGTACTGCTCGAGGTCGGATTCGGTCTTGGTCTCGGTGGCGCAGGCCAGCACGCAGCCATCCAGCTGCGCGTAGTCGCGGCCCAGCTCGAAGCCCGCGAGCACGCCGGCGTCGGCCATGGTCTGCACGCGGCTGGCGGCATCGCCGCCGAAATCCAGCGCGACTTCGTGGAAGTATTCGCCGGTAAAGCGCGGCTTGATGCCCTTGGCCGCCAGCTTTTCCACCAGTGCGTGGGTGTTGGCATAGCAGGCCTCGGCCACGCGGGTCAGACCCTCGTCACCCAGCATGGACATGTGGATGGTCGCGGCCGTCACCACCAGGCCCTGGTTGGTGCAGATGTTCGAGGTCGCCTTGGAGCGGCGGATATGCTGCTCGCGCGCCTGCAGGGTCAGCACGAAGCCGGGCTTGCCGTCGGCATCCTCGGCGCGGCCGACGATCCGCCCCGGCATCTGCCGGATGTGCTTCTTCAGGGTGGTCATGAAGCCGAAGTACGGCCCGCCGGAGGACAGCGGCGCCCCCAGTGGCTGGCCCTCGCCGACCACGATGTCGACGCCGTTGGTGCCCCACTCGCCCGGCGGCTTCAAAAGCGCCAGCGAGACCGGATTCACCACGGCGATCACCGGGACGCCGCGCTCCTCGGCCCAGCCGGTCAGGGCGTCCACATCCTCGAGGATGCCGAAGAAATTCGGCTGGCTGATCACCATGGCGGTGACGTCCTCGTCGGCATACGGCGCCAGGGCGTCCACCGGGGTCTGGCCGGTGGTCTCGTCGAACGGCAGCTCGACCAGCTCGATGCCCTGGTTGCCGATCAGCGTCCTGACCACCTTGCGGTAGTCCGGGTGCAGCGCGCCCGGCAGCAGCACGCGCTTGGCCTTGGAGCGGCGGTTCACGCGAACCGCCATCAGCACGGCCTCGGCCAGGGCAGAGGCGCCGTCATACAGCGAGGCGTTGGAGACCTCCATCCCGGTCAGGCGGCTGATCATGGTCTGGTATTCGTAGATCAGCTGCAGCGTGCCCTGGCTGGCCTCGGCCTGGTAGGGCGTGTAGGCGCTGTAGAACTCGCCGCGGGTGGCGATCTGCCACACGGCGGCCGGGATGTGGTGCTCGTAGGCACCGGCCCCGATGAAATTCGATGGCATGCCGTCCTTCGCGGCCCGCTCCTGCATCAGGCGGGTAATCCCCATCTCGTTCTCGCCCTCGGGGATCCCCGTGAGCGGCGGCGAGCGCAGATCGGCGGGGATCTCGTCGAAAAGATCCTCGACGGATTCGGCACCGATGCTATCGAGCATGGCGCGGATGTCTTCTTCGGTATGCGGGATAAACGGCATGTCAGGTCTCGCTTCCGCCAATGATGGCGAAGTTCGGTTGGGTCCCGGCCGGACATGACCGGGACCAGTGATGCACAGCCAGGCTCAGGACTCGGCCTCGACGTGCGCGGCATAGGCATCCGCGTCCATCAGGGCGTCCAGCTCACCGGCATCGGAGGGCTTCACCTTGAACAGCCAGCCGTCCTCGAAGGGCGACTCGTTGACCTTCTCGGGGCTGTCTGCCAGGTCCTCGTTGACCTCGGTCACCTCGCCGGAGATCGGCGCATAGATATCCGAGGCGGCCTTGACCGATTCCACGGTGGCACAGGCCGAACCCGCCTCGATGCTGCTGCCCGCTTCCGGGGCCTCGACGAACACCAGATCACCCAGCAGTTCCTGCGCGTGATCGGTGATGCCCACGGTCACGCTGCCATCGGCCTCGCTGCGCACCCACTCGTGGCTCTTGGTGTACTTCAGGTCCTTCGGTGCTTCGCTCATGACGTCTTCCTTTTTCGTTTGGATCCCGCCTGCGCAGTGTAGTCCGGCACACGCGGCATGAGGCAATAATTCGTTAGCGATTCAGTTCGATCTGCGGCTCGCCATTGCGGACGAACACCGGCTTCACCACGCGCACCGGCAGCTTGCGGCCGCGGATGTCCGCGTGCAGCTCCTCGGCCTCGACCCCGGCCGGGATCCGCGCGAAGGCGACCGACACCCCGAGGCTGGGCGAGAAGCTGCCGGAGGTGACCACGCCGTCGCCGGCCTCGGTCTCGATGCGGGTGCCGCCACGCAGCACCCCGCGCCCGTCCAGCACCAGCCCGACCATGCGTTCCGGCACGCCCGCGGCCTTTGACTGCTCGATCGGCGCGCGGCCGATGAAATCGCGCTCGGCATCCTTCAGCGCGATGGTCCAGCCGAGGTTCGCGGTCAGCGGATTGGTCTGGTCGTCCATGTCCGTGCCGTAGAGATTCATGCCGGCCTCCAGGCGCAGGGTGTCGCGCGCGCCGAGACCGATGGGATGCACGCCGGCGGCCTTCAGCTTCTCCCAGAAACCGTCGGCGGCCTCGGCCGGCAGCATCACCTCGAAACCGTCCTCGCCGGTGTAGCCGGTGCGGGCGACAAACCACGTGTCATTCCAGACCGCGGAGAACGGCTTGAGATCCCCGGCACTACGCAGGTCATCCGGCAGCAGCGGCAGGGTCTTCTCCACCGCCTGCGGCCCCTGGATCGCGATCAGCGCGAACTCCGGGCGCGGCTCGACGTTCACGTCGAAATCCTTCGCGACCTTCTGCATGTGGGCGATATCGCCCTCGGCGGTAGCGGCATTGACCACCGCGCGGTAACTGGCGCCCCCGGTCCAGTAGATGATCAGGTCATCGATCACCCCGCCGGCCTCGTTCAGCATGCAGCTGTACAGCGCGCGGCCCTCGGTCTTCAGCTTGGCCACGTCGTTCGCCAGCAGGTAGCGCAGGAAGGCCTGCGCCTGCGGGCCACGGATATCCACGACCTGCATGTGCGAGACATCGAACATCCCGGCGGATTCGCGCACTCGCTTGTGCTCCTCCATCTGGGAGCCGTAGTGCAGCGGCATCTCCCAGCCGGCGAAATCGACCAGCTTGGCCCCCGCGCGCTGATGCGCGGCATGGAGCGGAGTTGTCTTCAACGTCGTCATCTGATTCTCGCCTTGCGTCCGTTTCGTGGTCGATTCGCCGGCAGCCGCCGGTGGAACCGCGAGGCCCGGTCGCCGTGCGCCGGGCATAAAAAAAGGGGCGGCCAGCAGGGATGATCTGCCAGCCGCCCCTCTGTCCTGAAACCTGAGAGTTTGCGTCGCGTCAATCCGTTTCCGGACTGCGTGACCGCCCCCTTCGGTGGGCCGTTTCCGGCCGCTCTCCAGAGTGTGTCTCCTGCACCGTTCCGGTCCTGTAGCCTGAGCGATTCCGGGCGGATGTTGCGCCTTCGGCGTCTGCCAATCGACTCGCGATCGCAGATCTCTTCCAGAACGGTGTGCGGGCATTGTCGGGCACCCGCAGACGAAACTAATTGTAGACCAAAATATCTCCGGCGCGAAAGCCCGGACGCCCGGCGGCGACTTTCCGGCCCGGAGCAACCGCTCGACCCGCGCCCCCTTCGCGCAACCGGGGCACCGTCATTGCGAGGAGCGCAGCGACGAAGCAACCTCCTTACGAAACCACCGGATGCTGACGCGCGGCCAGCTTTCGAAGGTGACTCGCTGCGCCCGCCCTTCGGGCCGCCCTGCGGCCGTTCAGCGCGCAGCGCGTTTTTGTGCCGCGTCGTCTGGGGTTCCTCGGAATGACGGTGCATGTGCGTGGCGCCCTACAGCGCCAGGTCGATCGCCAGCAGGACGACGAAACCGACCAGCACGCCGACCGTCGCCTGCGCCTCGTGCCCCTTGCGGTGCGACTCGGGGATGATCTCGTGACTGATGACGAACAGCATCGCCCCGGCCGCGAAGGCGAGCCCCCAGGGCAACAGGAACTCCATCAGCGTGATGGCGCCGGCCCCGATCAGACCACCGACCGGCTGCACCAGCCCGGTCAGCAGGGTCACCCCGAATGCGGCCCACTTGCTGTAGCCCAGCGACAGCAAGGCGATTGCCACCACCAGCCCCTCCGGCATGTTCTGCAGACCGATCGCGATGGCCAGCGCGATCCCGTCACGGACGTCATCGCCCCCGAAACCTACGCCGACGGCCAATCCCTCGGGCAGGTTGTGCAGGGCGATGGCAAAGATAAACAACCAGACACGGCGGATCTTGGCGGGGTCTGCCCCGCTTTGCGGGCCGATGTGGAAGTGTTCGTGCGGCACGCACTTGTGCAAGGCGAGCAGCGCGCCGCCCCCGAGCGCCATACCCACCGCCAGCACGACAATCGCCATACCCACGCCGCCATACTGCAGCTCGGCCTGTTCCACCGACGGCAGAACCAGCTCGAAGGCCGTGGCAGAGAGCATCACTCCGGCGCCGAAGCCCATCATCGCGTCCTCTACCGACTGGCTGATCCGGCGCAGGAAGAAGATCGGAAGCGCGCCCACGGCTGTCATCAGCCCGGCCACGAAGCTCGCCAGCAGGCCGATCTGCAGCGTACTCAGGCCGACGAGCCGCTCTTCCAGCGAAGGCCAGACCAGACTGACCAGCCAGATGAAGGCCGCCAGCGCGATCAGCGACCCGATCAGGAAGACCCGGGGGACCGGTTTGCCGTGATCGTATTCGACAACGGGCTCGTTTGATTCGCTCATGCTCGATCCTTGAACGTCCTGACGGCGTGGTGTTTCTACCATGGATTCCCGGGCCGCCTGCGGGTTTCACAGGCACAGGCTATGGCCGCGGTGCGCTCAACCTATCGTAAACGACGGCCGTGCGCGGTAGAGTTTTCGGCCAGCACTGCGGCCGTCCCACCCGGATTACAAGGACCCACCGATGCTCGACACCATCGACCAGTTCCTCGGCGACACCGCCGGCCTTCTCTGGGGCAACCCGATTACCCTGATCCTCCTGCTGGGCACGGGGCTCTATCTCACCATCCGCCTGGGTCTGGTTCAGGTCGTGGCCTTCCGCGAGGGCTGGCGTGCCCTGCGCGGGTCGGACGGTCGGGCCGGCGGCACCGGACAGATCTCGCCGTTCCAGGCGCTCTCCACCGCGCTGTCCGGCACCATCGGGACCGGGAACATCGCCGGCGTAGCCACGGCCATCGCGCTGGGCGGCCCGGGGGCGTTGTTCTGGATGTGGGTCACCGCCTTCTTCGGCATGGCGACCAAGTTCGCGGAGACCACCCTGGCGGTGCGCTACCGCGAGATCGCCCCGGACGGCAGCATCGCCGGCGGGCCGATGTTCACACTCCTCAACGGCCTGAAGATGAAGAAGCTGGCGATCCTGTTCGCCGCCTTCACCCTGATCGCCTCGTTCGGTATCGGCAACATGGTGCAGGCCAACTCCGTGGTCGACGGCCTGACCTTCATCGTGCCGGACCTGCGCGCGGACGACGACATCATGGGCTGGATGGCCCTGATCATCGGCCTGACCATGGCCGTGCTCGTGGCGCTGGTCATCATCGGCGGCGTCAAGCGCATCGCCATGATCGCCTCGACCATCGTCCCGTTCATGGCCGTGATCTACATGCTGGGTGCCTTCGTGGTGATCGTCGCCAACATCGATGCCGTCCCGGCCGCGGTCGCCACCATCCTGAACCTTGCGCTCAATCCGTGGGCCGCCGGCGGCGGCGCGATCGGCCTCGCCATCCAGTACGGCGTCGCGCGCGGCATGTTCTCCAACGAGGCGGGCCTGGGCTCCTCGGCCATGGCGCATGCCGCGGCCAAGAACGGCGATCCGCCGCGCGAGGGCTCGGTGGCCATGCTCGAGCCGTTTATCGATACCATCGTGGTCTGCACCCTGACCGGTCTGGCCATCGTGGTGACCGGGGCCTACATTGACCGCGCCGACGACGTCGTGGGTGCCTCCCTGACCGCCACCGCCTTCAGCTCCACCCTGGGCCCGTTCGGCGCCATGGTGGTAGGGATCAGCCTGATGCTGTTTGCCTTCTCCACCATGATCGCCTGGTCCTACTACGGCGACCGCTCGGCCTACTTCCTGTTCGGCGAGCGCGCGGTCATGCCCTACCGCATCGTGTTCGTCATCCTGATCGTGATCGGGGCCACCATCCCGCTGGGCGTGGTCTGGAACTTCTCCGATATCGCCAACATCGCCATGGCCGCACCTAACCTGATCGCGCTCATCCTCCTGGCCGGCCTGGTGAAGAAGCTGCGCGACGACTACGTGGCCTACCGCCCGATGCCGGATCGTCATGACGGCTAAGGCCCCGGTCGCCGGCGGCCCCAGCGACCCGTTCGCCCAGGGCCCCGCGCGGCCCGATGCCGCCATGCTCGTGCGCGAGGTCGAGGCCGCCCTCGCGGAAGACCTGGGCCCCAACGGTCTGGACGGCGACCTGACCGCCGCCCTGGTCCCGGCCGAACGCGTCGCGCGCGCCACGCTGCTGCTCAAGGAGCCCGCGATCGTCTGCGGACAGGCGTGGTTCGAGCGCGTATTCACCAGCCTCGCGCCGGAGACCCGCATCGACTGGCAGGTACCCGAGGGCGCCCGGGTAACCGTGGACGGCCAACCCCGGGTGATCGCGACGCTCGAGGGGCCGGCCCGGGCCGTCCTGGCCGCCGAACGCGCGGCCCTGAACCTGCTGCAGACCCTCTCCGGAACCGCCAGCGAGACCGCGCGCTGGGTCGCGCGCCTGGAGGGTACCGAGAGCCGCGTCCTGGACACCCGCAAGACCCTTCCGGGGCTGCGGCATGGGCAGAAGTACGCGGTGCGCTGCGGCGGCGGCTACAACCACCGGCTGGCGCTGTGGGATGCGGTGCTGATCAAGGAAAACCACATCGCCGCCTGCGGCTCCATCGCCGCCGCGGTCGAGCGCGCCCGCACCCTGGGTGCCGGACGCTGGGTCGAGGTGGAGACCGAGACCCTCGACGAGGTGGACCAGGCCCTGGCCGCCGGTGCCGACGTCATCATGCTCGACGAGTTGTCGCTGGACGACCTGGCCACTGCGGTGCTGCTCATTCGTGGCCGCGCGATCTCCGAGGCCTCCGGCGGAGTCACCGCCGACAGCCTGGCGGCCATCGCGGCGACCGGCGTGGACTACATCTCCGTGGGTGCGCTGACCAAGCACCTCCACGCGATCGACTACTCCCTGCGCCTGGACTAGTCCACGTCTCGCGCAGTACGGCCCCGACGATCTGCGCCGCGCTCCTCCCGTCTGCCGACGCGCCCTGTGGCCGGTCCTCGTCCGTCGTTTGGTGGCTTCGGACAGCCGTCTGCCTTGTTGAGGCTGGCCCTGGTTCAGCATCCGGTGTTTACGGTGCCTCCGGTCCACATACTGCCAGGCGCTGACTCGCCAGCGCGCCCCGAGGTACTTCTTTGCTCGTGCAAAGAAGTACCCAAGAAACACGCCCGACTGCCGCGACCCCGGCCCGTGTAGCGGGCCGGGGTTTCCCTCGCTCCGAGGCTTTTCGCGGGCGGCGCTGAACTCGCTACGCCTTCGGCTTCGCTCAGACATCCAGCGCCCCCGTTTCTATTTAGAATCGTCCCGCGAAAACCCTCTCCACTCGGCGCGACGACAACGGGGTTAAGGTCAAGACAACGGCCGTCCGGACGTTCTTGCAAATGGATGAAAGGCTAGGTCTTCGAGCATCTTGAGCACGCTCGGCCTTCGGCCGTTGCGTGCCGCGCCCGCATGCGGGCGCCGGGGGCTTTCAGGCGGCAGGGCCGTTGTGCTGCCGTGGGGCTGGAATACCTTCTGTCTTGACCTTCGCCTCCCGTATGGAGCCCCTTGCGGAAGGGTTCTCGGGCCGGCCCGTTTTCTATAAATTCGGGGCGCTGGATGTCTGAGCGTAGCGAGTTCAGCGCCGCCGGCCC
The DNA here is from genome assembly GCF_000381105.1 of Thioalkalivibrio sp. ALE12. Taxonomy (NCBI): domain Bacteria; kingdom Pseudomonadati; phylum Pseudomonadota; class Gammaproteobacteria; order Chromatiales; family Ectothiorhodospiraceae; genus Thioalkalivibrio; species Thioalkalivibrio sp. ALE12. The sequence goes on from NZ_KB905905.1 coordinate 714,376, forward strand.
GAGAGCCCTGGAGCAAGGTTCCCGGGCGAAATCCGGGTGCCCTTCTTTGGGTCCTTTCTTGGGCAAGCAAGAAAGGACCTCGGGGCGCGCTGGCGAGTCAGCGCATGGCAGGCGGCCGGCCGAAGGCACGTAAACACCGGAGGACGAACCAGGACCAGCCGAACCACCGCATTCATTAGCCGAATGCCGAGCGCTGATGCCAGACATGCAAAAGGGGCCACGCGGGCCCCTTTGCTTGAATCTGGCGGAGAGGGAGGGATTACGGCGACGGAGTCGCCGCCCTGCGGGCCGCCTCCGCTGCGCTTCGGCGTTCCGGCGTCGCTACGCGCCACCGGTCGAACCATCGTGTCTATCAATCGAGGGTTCGAATCCCGGCACCTCCGGGGCCAAACATGCAAAAGGGGCCACGCAGGCCCCTTTGCTCGAATCTGGCGGAGAGGGAGGGATTACTCGGCACGTTGTGCCTCGCCCTCCGGGTCGTCGCCTGCGGCGACGCTCGGGTGCCGCTCCGCGTCACCCGTCGAACCAGCGTTCTTGTTCCTCGGGTTCGAATCCCGGCACCTCCGGGGCCAAACATGCAAAAGGGGCCACGCAGGCCCCTTTGCTCGAATCTGGCGGAGAGGGAGGGATTCGAACCCTCGATACGGGGTTACCGTATACACACTTTCCAGGCGTGCGCCTTCGACCGCTCGGCCACCTCTCCGTTTTCCGCAACCGCTGGACGGCTACAGAGCGCGGAATCCTAAACCAGGCGCGGCAGCGGCGCAATGGAGGGCCGGTGGAAAACGCTTGCGGATCAGGACCCACCCTTGCCTGGCAACCCCGGGAAGGCATGCACGTTTCCACCCACCGCGCCCGCGTCGTGGATGCGCGGCGTCCCCACGGCGGTGACCTCGTCGATGCGAATCAGGGCATGCATCGGCACGTGGAAGCGCTCCACTCCCTCGAACTCGGTACGCAGGCGTTCCTCCGAGGGATCCACCACGACCTGCGAGCGCTCCCCGAACAGCAGACCCTCGATGGTCACGAACCCGTACAGTTCATCCTGATAAACATCACGGGCGAACAATTCGTAGGTTTTGCCATTGTTCAGAAAGCTGATCCGGTAACGTATGTTCTTGTCCATGATCTTAAGGAGACGCTGATTGAATCGCACGTCCGCGCTCGAGTCGCTTTTGCGTGCGAACAAGGCGCGGTGACTGCCCTGCAGTCATTCTGCACAAGGGAACCGCAACGCCGTTCCCGCGCCCGTTTTTGATCAACAACGGGCGGCCGAGCCCCTGCTTTCAATGGCTTGTGGGGTTGGTGCCCCCTGTTCCCCGATCCTGCGTTGCGCCGCTTGCGGGTAGAACCACTACCCGCTGCACGACGCGCCTTGTCTCGGAAAACAGGGGGCACCAACGCGGACGTGCGATTCAATCAGCGTCTCCTTAATCATGGGGGAGCAACCGCAGATTGCAACGGGTTGGCGTTGGTCCGGACGGGCAGAGCCGGTATGATTCCC
>NZ_KB905906.1:0-301627 GCF_000381105.1 Thioalkalivibrio sp. ALE12
TCTGGCATGCCCTCCGGCTGGAGGGCTGCGACGTCGCGCGTTGCAGCGTGGCGCGGCGGATGCGCGCCCTGGGTCTGCGCGGGGTGACGCGGGGCAAGGCCCCGCGCACCACCCGTCCGGCGCTCGGGATCGCGCTCCCGCCGGATCATGTCGGACGGTGCTTCCGGGTCAAGCGTCCGAACGCCCTGTGGGTGGCGGATATCACCTACATGCCCACGGCGCGAGAGGGCTTCGTCTACACGGCCTTCATCACCGATGCGTTCGCCCGCCGCATCGTAGGCTGGCGCGTCAGTCGGAGCCTGCGCACCGACCTGACCCTGGAAGCGCTGGAACAGGCGCTGCAGGCCCGGATGGGACGGGGCACGCCGCGTCCCATCCATCACAGCGATCGCGGCGTGCAATACGTATCGGTGCGTTACACCGACCGCCTCGGAGAAGCCGGGCTCCAGCCCTCGGTGGGCCGGGTCGGTGACTCCTACGACAACGCCCTGGCGGAGACCCTCAACGGGCTGTACAAGACCGAGGTCCGGGCCTACTGGGGACGTCTTAACGATCGACGCGACGTCGAGTGGGCTACGCTCCAGTGGGTCGACTGGTTCAACCGGCGACGCCTGTTGGAATCCAACGGGTATCGACCGCCGGCAACGATCGAAGCGCAGTACCATCAACCACTTCAGGGGTCCGTTCGTGCAGCGTGACCCAAACCAACGGGTCTCCGGGAAACCCGGGGCGGTTCAGGGTGTTCATGCGGGATCCATTCGCCGATCCGAACAACAGTGAAGCGCGACCGACGCAGGGAATGGCGGTGGATGTCGGCTTCACGCTGGACTGGGTGAGTGCCGAGGCCCGTCACCGGGAGTGTCTTTTCCTGCCGTGGTTGGAGCTGGAACGGGACCGCTGGCCGAGCGATCTCGGGGCCGCCCTGCGCGGCTCGGGCGCGGGGGCGGTGCACGAGGCCTCCCGCGAGGCCGCCGCGGCCCTGGTTCCGCAAGAGGAGCCCGACCGCGTGCTGGAGCTCCCGGCGTCGGCATTCAACCGGGACCTGCGCCGGCATCGCCGGGTGGAGCCCCGTGCGGGGCGTTTCTACCCGCGTGCGTTCCTTGCCGGTTATGCGGGGATCGAGGCCGGGGATCGCGAGCTGTTCCGGATCGGGGCGCTGGAGGGTGATCACCTGGTGGCGGATCTGAATCATCCGCTGGCAGGGCACGACCTGCGGCTGCAGGCGCGGGTTATGGCGCGCCACGAGGTTGGGCGTGACGATGAGCGGACGGTGGATGTTGCCCGGCTGCTGACGGCCCGCGGGCCGGGCATGCAGGCCCGCTGGCGTGGACGGCCGACCGACTTCTGGGCCGACGGGGCGCTGGGGCGCGAGGACCCGGAGTCCGATGCGGTGTTCTATGCCGAGCCGCGCCGGGTGCACCACCTGGACGCGACCGCGCGGGCCGAGATCGCCGCGCTGTATGCCGCCTGCATCCCGGCGGGTGCGCGGGTGCTCGACCTGATGAGCAGCTGGGAGTCCCACCTGGACCGAGTCGAGTCGCCTGAAGCCGTGATCGGGCTGGGCATGAACGCCGAGGAGCTGGCGGACAACCCCCGGCTGACGTCATCCCTGGTGCACGACCTGAACCTCCGTCCGGAACTGCCATATGCGGCGGCGAGCTTCGATGCCGTGGTCTGTACCGCGTCGGTCGAATACCTGACGCAGCCCGAGGCGGTGTTCCGCGCGGTACGCGAGGTGCTGCGCCCGGACGGGGTGTTCATGGTCACGTTCTCCGATCGCTGCTTTCCGACCAAGGCGATCGCGGCCTGGGAGCCGCTGTACGACTTCGAGCGCATGGGGCTGGTCCTGGACGTCTTTCTGCGCGCCGGCTTCGTGGATCTGGCGACCTTCTCCCTGCGTGGGCTGCCGAGACCCCCGGACGACCCGTATGCCGGGCGACTGGAGCATGCCGATCCGGTGTTCGCGGTCTGGGGTCGGCGGCCGTGAGCGGCACCGTCCGCATCATCGGCGTCGATTGTGCGACCCAGCCACGCAAGACGGGCCTGGCTCTGGCCCGCTGGTCCGGCGGGGTTCTGCGTCTGGAGGCGGCACGGCGCGCATCCCCGACTGAACCGCCCGCCGTGATCCTGGGCGGCTGGATGGATACACCGGAACCCGTTTTGCTGTGCCTGGATGCGCCGCTTGGCTGGCCATCGAGCCTGGCAAGCGAGCTGGCCGGGCACCAGGCCGGGGCGGGCATCGCGGCGCACGCCGATGCAATGTTCCACCGTCATACGGACCGGGTGATCCGGGAGCGCCTGGGCAAGCGACCACTGGAGGTTGGAGCGAACTTCATCGCGCGTACCGCGCTGGCGGCGGTCAACCTGTTGCAGGCCCTGCGCGACCACAGCGGGCAGTCGCTTCCGCTGCCCAGGGTGGCCGGGCCGATTGCCGATTCGACCGCGATCGAGGTGTATCCGGCCGCCTTGCGCAAGGTCCGAGGCTGGGAGACTCGGGTCGACGTCCGAGCCCGGCTGCCGGGGTCCTTCGAGGTGCCCGTGCCGGACCTGGACGATGTCACTGACGATGTGGTGGATGCCGTGCTGTGCGTGCTCGCCGGGGCCGATTTTCTGGACGGGCAGGCGGTGGCGCCGACGGCAGACGAGGCCGCGATCGCCGCGCGCGAGGGATGGATCTGGTCCGCCGACCCGGAACCGGTTCGCAGCCCGGGCCGGGCGCGCCCACGAACGCCGGTTTAACCGGTAAACTGCGCGATGATTCGAGTTGCCCGCGGCGCGGGCCTGACCAGTGGGGAGTGCATGGCCGCAAGCAAGGCCAAGACCGGGGGCAAGGGCAAGAAGACGGCGGAGCCGACGGCCCCGCCGAGCCTGAGCGGGCAGCTGCTGCGCGGGCTGCGCGAGGGCGCGCTGCTGATCTTCGGCATGCTGGCGCTCTATCTGCTGGTGGCGCTGGCCAGCTATCACCCGGGTGATGCGGCGTGGTCGACCACCGGCGACGGCGAGGGCCTGCGCAATCTCGGCGGTACCACAGGAGCCTGGTTCGCGGATATCGCCTTCCACCTGCTCGGCTATCTGGCCTACCTGATCCCGCTGGCGGTCGCCGGTATTGGCTGGTGGCTGTTCCGGCATCGCCGCGAGGCGCAGATTGCCAGCCCGATGGAGCTGACCGTGCGGGGCCTGGCGCTGATCGTGGCGCTGATCGCCGGGTCGGCGCTGGCCGCGCTGCACCTGATGCCGGGCGGCATGCCGGTGCATGCCGGCGGCATCCTGGGCGATCTGTTCGGTGGCTGGGCGGTCGCCGGGTTGAGCCTGGTGGGTGGCACGCTGGTCCTGCTGGCGCTGTTCCTCGCGGGGGTGACCTTGTTCACCGGGTTGTCCTGGTTTCTGCTGATGGACCGTCTTGGCCAGCTGGCCGTGCGCGGTTGGGAGCGGACCCGCGCGGCGATCGACTCCGCCCGTGACCGGCGCATTGGCGCCCGCGAACGCGCCGAGCGCGAGACCCGCGTGGAAAAGGAACGCAAGCGCACCGAGAAGCGGCCGCCCTCGCGGGTAGAGCCGCGCATCGAGACGCCGCCGCCCAGCCCGCGCGTGCAGAAGGAGAAGCAGGTTCCGCTGTTCACCGAGGGCAGCGGGGCCGATCCGCACCCGCCGCTGTCGCTGCTGGACGAGCCGCCACCGCCGCCCGAAGGTTTTTCGGAGGAGTCGCTGCAGGCGCTGTCGCGGCTGGTCGAGCTGAAGCTGAAGGATTTCGGCGTGGAGGTCGAGGTGGTCGCGGTGCAGCCGGGCCCCGTGATTACGCGCTTCGAGCTGCAACCGGCCGCCGGGGTCAAGGCCTCGCGTATCTCCGGGCTGTCCACCGACCTGGCGCGTTCGCTGTCGGTGATGGCGGTGCGCATCGTCGAGGTGATCCCGGGCAAGTCCACGGTGGGCCTGGAGATCCCGAACGAGAATCGCGAGATCGTGGCGCTCTCCGAGATCCTGCGCTCCGACCTGTTCGACTCGAACAAGTCGCCGCTGACCATGGCGCTGGGCAAGGATATCGGCGGTGCCCCGGTGATGGCGGATCTGGCGAAGATGCCGCATCTGCTGGTGGCCGGGACGACTGGTTCCGGCAAATCGGTGGGCGTGAACGCCATGCTGCTGTCGCTGCTGTACAAGGCGACTCCGGACGAGGTCCGGCTGATCCTGATCGACCCGAAGATGCTGGAGCTGTCCGTGTACGAGGGCATCCCGCATCTGCTGTGCGAGGTCGTGACCGACATGAAGGACGCCTCCAACGCCCTGCGTTGGGCGGTGGCGGAGATGGAGCGGCGCTACAAGCTGATGTCGGCAATGGGCGTGCGCAACATCGGCGGCTACAACAAGAAGGTGCGTGATGCCCAGGCCGCCGGCGAGCCCCTGAAGGATCCGCTGTTCAAGCCCGAGGAAGCGATTACCGAGACCGAGGCGCCGGAACTGGAGCCGCTGCCGTTTATCGTCATCGTGGTCGACGAGTTTGCCGATATGATCATGGTGGTCGGCAAGAAGGTCGAGGAGTTGATCGCGCGCCTGGCGCAGAAGGCCCGCGCCGCCGGTATCCACCTGATCCTGGCGACCCAGCGTCCGTCGGTGGACGTCATCACCGGCTTGATCAAGGCGAATATCCCGACCCGCATCGCCTTCCAGGTTTCCTCGCGAGTGGATTCGCGCACCATCCTCGACCAGATGGGGGCCGAGCACCTGCTGGGCCACGGCGACATGCTCTACCTGCCGCCGGGCAAGGCGATGCCGGAGCGCGTGCATGGTGCCTTCGTCGGCGACAACGAGGTACATCAGGTGGTCGAGTACCTGAAGTCCACCGGCGAGCCGGACTACAACGAGGCGATCCTCGAGGAGCCCGAGGCGGGTGCGGCCAGCATCCCCGGGCTGGAGTCGCCCGAGGGGGGCGAGAGCGAGTCGGATCCGCTGTATGACCAGGCGGTGCAGGTAGTGATCGAGTCGCGCAAGGCCTCGATCTCGTTCGTCCAGCGGCGCCTCAAGATCGGCTACAACCGCGCTGCGCGCATGGTCGAGGACATGGAGGCCGCCGGCCTGGTCAGCCCCGTCCAGTCGAATGGTAACCGCGAGGTCCTGGTGCCCGGGCCGAACGACTGAGCACCTTGAACCCCGGCGCAGCGACAGGGTCCATGTTCCCGATCGGTGACGTGGTGCGCCATCCCCGAACGATACATTCACGCCCGGTTAAGCGACCGGGCGCAGGATGAGGTCAACCATCCTTCCGGAGCTTGCATGAACGTTCGTCTTCTTCCCCGCTTGTTGGTGGCCGTGGTCGTCGCGACCGTGCTGTTCGCCGGCGCCGTGCAGGCGGCTGACCGCACGCCCGCCGCGGATGCCCGCGCCGCGCTGGATCGCTTTGTCGACGGGCTGGAGAGCTTCTCCGCCGTGTTTACCCAGACGGTGCGCGATGACACGGGGTACGTGCTGCAGGAGTCCGACGGGCGCATGCAGCTGGGCATGCCTAACCGCCTGCACTGGGAGGTGACCGAGCCGTTCCCGCAGACCATCGTCTCCGACGGCCAGGATCTGTGGATGTACGACCCGGACCTGTCGCAGGCCACGGTGCGCCCGCTGGGCGATGCCTTCGATGCGACCCCGATCGCCGCGATCACTCAGCCGGAGCGCCTCGACGAACACTTCCGCATGTCATTGCAGCCGGTGCCGGGGGGCGACGCCCTGCGTCTGGTGCTGGTGCCGCGCAACGAGCAGGCCGACTTCACCAGCCTGGACCTGGACCTGACCGCGGAGGGGGAACTCACCCGCATGGCCTTCCGCGACATCTTCGGCCAGGAGACCGTGATCCGCTTCCACGAGACCGAGCGCAACGCCGACCTCGACCCGGCCATCTTCACCTTCGACCCACCCTCCGGCACCGACATCTACCGCCCGTAAACACGTCCCGTCCGCGCTTGGTCCTCTGCGCAAGGCACGAAAAACCAAGGGCGATTTACAGGAAGGCAGGAAGGTGGGAAGGGTTCTTGGGGGAAACGTGGTAGCAGAACGTTTACAACGTTTACGTGGTTCCCCGTTCATGGGTCACGGCACCGCGCCACGGCCCCATCAATCTTCGAACCTTCCCATCTTCCTGTGAATCGCCCTTGCCTATATTCGGGCGCTTCGTAGTGACTAAGGGGTCTTTCCCCCGAGGCGTTACAATCGCGCCATGAGCGATTCCCCCGAAGGCGATCTGTTCGGTCCGGATCCGGACATGGCGTCGCCCGAACCTGAACCGGAGCCGCCCCCGGCTGGCCCCGACCCGACCGCGCCGCTGGCCGAACGCATGCGTCCGGCGCGGCTGGACGAGATGGTCGGCCAGGATCACCTGGTCGGTCCGGATGCGGCCCTGCGCCAGGCGATCGAGCAGGGCCAGACCCCCTCCATGATCCTGTGGGGCCCGCCCGGCTGCGGCAAGACCACGCTGGCGCGGCTGGTGGCGGCGGCCGGGGCCCAGCGACTGGTCACGCTTTCCGCCGTACTGGCCGGGGTGAAGGACGTTCGTGCGGTCGTGGAGTCCGCGAAGGCGCGCCGGCGCAATGGGGTCGGCACGCTGTTGTTCATCGACGAGATCCATCGCTTCAACAAGGGCCAGCAGGATGCGCTGCTGCCGCATATCGAGGACGGTACGCTGACCTTCGTCGGCGCGACCACGGAGAATCCGTCGTTTGCCCTGAACAGCGCGCTGCTGTCGCGGGCGCGGGTGTATCGCATGGAGGCGGTGGGGGCGGAAGCGGTCGAGTCCCTGATCGAGCGCGCCCTGGAGGATCCGGAGCGGGGCCTGGGCGGCCGCGGCCTGACACTGGATGCGGAGGAGCGTCAGCGCCTGGCGCGGGCCGCGGACGGGGATGCCCGGCGTGCCCTGAACTGGCTGGAGACCGCCTCCGACCTGGCCCGCGACGGGGCGATTACCGGAGACGCCCTGCGCGCGGTCATGGGCGCGCAGTCCCTGGCCTTCGACCGCCAGGGCGATGCCTTCTACGATCAGATCTCCGCGCTGCACAAGTCGGTGCGCGGTTCCGACCCCAACGCGGCGGTGTACTGGCTGACCCGCATGCTGGATGCCGGCTGCGATCCGGACTACCTGGGCCGGCGGCTGCTGCGCATGGCCTACGAGGACATCGGCCTGGCCGCAGTCGGGCTGGGCGCGCGGGTGCTCGCGGCCTGGCAGACCCTGGAACGCCTGGGCCGGCCGGAGGGCGACCTGGCGCTGGTGCAGGCGGTGATCGAACTGGCCGCCGCACCCAAGAGCAACAGTGCCTACGTTGCGCTGAACCAGGCGCGCGCGGCGATCCGCGAGACCGGGAGCCCGGGCGTGCCGCTGCATCTGCGCAACGCGCCGACCGAGCTGATGCGCGCGGAAGGCTTCGGGGCCGGGTACCGCTACGATCACGACGAGCCCGATGGCTTCGCCCGCGGGCAGGTCTACCTGCCGGAGGGTCTGGAAGACGAGCGCTTCTACAGCCCGCGCCGGGACGGCACCGAGCGCGCGCTGGCGGAGCGCCTGGACCGTCTGCGCGACGCGGGCGACAACCCCGGCGCGGAGGGCTGACCGGGTTGCGCATCCGGCATCACAAGCGGTGGCTGACGGTGGCGGCGATCCTGTTCGGCGTGTCGCTGGCGTGGATCCTGCTGACCACCGAGTGGCCGAGCCTTGGCTTCCCGCTGGGCGAGGTGGAGGCCTGGCTGCGGGGCTGGGGTGCGGGTGCCTATCTGGTATTCGTGCTGGCCTTCATGCTGCTGGCCCTGTTCCCGCTGCCCAGTACCTTCTGGATTCTGCTGGGCGGGGCGTTGTTCGGCCCCTTCACCGGCGCCGCCCTCAGCCTGCTGGCAGCGACCCTGGCGGCGGTCATTGCCTTCCTGCTGGCGCGTACCTGGCTGCAGCCCTGGCTGGCCCCGCGCATGGGGCCGCGCAGCACGCGGCTGCGGGCGGACGTGGAGGCCGAGGGCTGGCGGGTTGTGGCCCTGACCCGTCTGGTGCCAGTGTTTCCGTTCGCGCCGACGAACTACGCCCTGGGACTGGTGCGTCTGCCGTTGCCGGTCTTCGCGCTGACCACCATGCTGGCCCTGATCCCCAGCCTGTTCGCCTATGCCTGGCTGGGGCACGCCACCCGGGAGATGGCCAGTGGCGCCGACAGCGGGGTCCAGCTGGGGCTGGCCCTGCTCGCGGTGCTGGCGCTGCTGTTGCTGCTGCCGCGCCTGGTGCGCCGCATCTGGCTGGGCCAGAAGACACTGCACACCGAGGCGCCAATGACTTCAGTGTCTCCCTCAGACCCAGGCGAGCAGGACCCCGATGCCCAGGGCGAGGAACAGCAGGGCGGCGAGCGCGCGTAACAGCCGCAGGGGCAGGTGGCAGGCGAAGCGCTGGCCCAGCCACACCACCGGGGCATTCGCGAGCACCATGCCGATGGTCGAGCCGATCACGACCAGGATCAGGCTGTCGAAGGTCGCGGCCAGCGCGCCGGTGGCGACCTGGGTCTTGTCGCCCATCTCGACCAGGAAGAACAGCACCGTGGTGGTCCAGAACACGCCGTGTTTCGACGCGGCCGGCAGCTCGTCCTCGCCATCCGGGACCAGTACCCAGGCGGCCATCACGATGAACCCGATCCCCAGACCCCAGCGCAGCCAGTCCTCCGGGATGCTGGCGCCGATCCACACGCCCACCAGCGCGGCCAGGAAGTGATTGGCCAGCGTGGCCACCACGATGCCCCAGATGATGGGCCAGGTCTGCTGGTAGCGGCAGATCAGGAGCAGGGCGAGGAGCTGGGTCTTGTCGCCCATCTCGGCGATGGCGACGATGACGGTAGAGACGAGCAGGGCTTCCATGACGGTCTTCCGGGCCGGGTGGGTGGGCAAGACACGTGACATCGCACCACCCACCCGGCCACGGATCGGGGCGCCATGCCACAGGTCTCGCGGGGCCCGGTGCCGCATCGGCGGCGGGGCTGTCTGCACCACGGTCCTCCGGGCGGAGGATCGAATCTGTTGATGCAGACCCCGGTGAGGCCAGGCCACCCGGGTCGCTACTCCCCTGAAGCTGGCCGGATTCTAGTCATCCCGGTCCGCGCGGGCAAGGACGATCGCGGCTCCGGGCTGCGGCGCTGACGAGGCTTGGGTAGCATGCGCGCGATGAAAACCTTCGTTCACTGGGTCGATCGCGCACCCCTGTGGCTGTTTGCCCTGCTGGTTGCGACCGTCGGCCTGGCCCCCTGGACCCCCGAGCCGCATGTTGCGGAGAAACTGCGCTGGCTGTTCGCCGGTGAGCTGACGCGGCTACCGGACATTCTTGACCTGGTCCTCCACGCCACACCGTGGCTGTTGATGGCCTTCAAGCTCTACCGCAACAGCGTCACGGCCCGCGGCACCCCCTGACCCGAGTGTTTCCCCGCCGCTTGTGGGAAATCGACGCCGCGATCACCGGCCGCTACCGTTTTCGCACCTTTTCAACCCCGGGAGACTCCCATGCGCTTTATTGTTGCCGTCACCGCCGGTACCGACGACCCGACCCGCGCCACGCTTGGCATGATTGCCGCCAATGTGGCCAAGCAGCAGGGCCACGATGTGACCGTCTGGCTGCAAGGCGAGGCCGTGAACATCGCCAACCGCAACGTGTACGACAAGATCGTTGGCCACAACATGCCGGCAATGAAGGACATCGTGGATTCGCTGGTGAGTGAAGGCGTCCCGTTCTGGGCCTGCGAGGCCTGCGCCAAGGGTCGCGACGTCGGCGAGCACAACTTCCTCCCGAACGCCGAGATGGCCGGCATGGGCCACTACGTCCAGGCCGTCGCCGAGTTCGACCGCTCCATGAGTTTCTGATCGGCCGGGCCGTTCCGCGGGCGGGGCGTGATGCCCCGCCCGTTTTTGCTTGTACCCCCCGCTGTCAGTCGGTCGAACTGGCACATCGCATGCTTGTTTGTTCCGGGAGTGATTCACGGACGACGAGCATGACCCAGAACACATCCCCGAATTTTTCCCTCGAAGAGTCCATTGGCGACTTCCTGGTCGCCTCGCGCAAGTGCGAGGTGGTGAGCCTGGAGCGCCTGCTGGAGGCGGTGCAGCTGGTCGGGCGCATCCGCGCGCTGGTGCATGCCCTGCAGCGCGAGCGCGGGGCCTCCAGCCTCTGGATCGGGTCCGGCGGCCAGCGCTATACCCGCGAACTGGAGCAGTACCGGGCCGAGTCGGACGCCGCCGCGGCCGCGTTCCGCGAGCACCTGGATGGCTGGCTGGCCCCGGACGCCTGCGCCCATGGCCGTAGCCGGCTGCTGGGGCGCATGGCGCTGGCGCTGCATGGCCTGTCCGGCCTGGGCAGCCTGCGCGAGGAGGTCCTGGAGCTGACCCTGAGCCCGATGGACTCGACCCGCGGCTTCAGCGAGCTGATTCGCGCCCTGATGGCCCTGGTGTTCGAGGCTGCGGATTCGGCGACCGATCCCGAGGTCTCGCGGGCCCTGGTGGCCCTGCTGAACTTCATGCAGGGCAAGGAACTGGCGGGACAGGAACGCGCGATCGGGGCTGCCGGGTTCGGGACAGCGAGCTTCGAGCCCGAACTGCGCCAGGCGCTGGTCCATCGGATCGATGCCCAGGAACGGGCGTTCCGCATCTTCTCCGAGTTCGCTGGGCCGGCCGCCTGTGCTGCCTGGCGCGAGCTGCAGACGGCGGCCTTCGCGGCGGACATCGAGCGTCTGCGCCGCCGGGCCTGTACCGAGGCCTCCGGGCACCACGACCCCGCCCGGGCCGAGGAATGGTTTGCCTGTACCACCGCGCGTATCGACGCGATGAAGGAGGTCGAGGACCTGCTGGAGATGCACCTGAACGAGTGCTGCTCGGCGCGTATCACGGCGGATCGCGCGGACCTCGGCGCGGTGCGTGACCGGGTCGCGCAGCTCGCCGAGTCGGAGCTGCGCGACAGCGTGCCGTATGCGGTGTTCTTTGGGGCGCCGGAGGGCCTGGAGCCCGCGCAGGAGGAGGGCGATGCCGCACTCAACGTACCCATTGTCGGGCACTCGGTGATGGACCTGGTGCAGCGCCAGGCGGCCCGGCTGCAGTCGGTGGAGGACGAGCTGCATGCGGCACGCCAGGCCCTGGCCGAGCGCAAGACCATCGAGCGTGCCAAGGCGCTGCTGATCCAGCACCGCGGCCTCAGCGAGGATCAGGCCTACAAGCTCCTGCGCCAGACGGCGATGAACCAGAACCGGCGCCTGGCCGAGGTCGCCGAGGCGACCGTCGCGATGTCCGATCTGCTGGGAAAGGGCGGCCTGTAGCTAACTCCCCGGGAAATGGATGCCGGCCCTGTGGGAGCGGGCTTGCCCGCGAAGCCCCTGCCAGTGTCCGCGACTGGCAGGGGCTTCGCCGCCAGGGCGGCTCCTACAGGTAGTGCACCAGCGCGGTTCATCTGCACCGCAAGCGCGCCCCAGTCTGGTGCCTTGCGGATCGTCTCCCGGGCGCCGGGTTTTCCGAAAGCGTTCGACTCCATACGGCGAACCATCCGATTTTCCCGCGCCATGGCGCGATTGTTTCTGGCGGGGTCGATTAGCAACGGCTAATTGGCACACCTCCTGCAGGAATACCGGCAAGACGAGCCAACGGCGGTTCGTCGCCTGACAACAGGGAGACCCGACGACCGGGCCTCCCACGGGACTGGACAAAGGCGTCCATCACCCGGCTGCAAACGCGGCCGGGCTGATGCGACGCCTTTTTTCGTTTTTGGGATGTGTTTGCTGACAAGGGGAGTGAACCCGCAATGACCGATCACACGAATGACACGAAAAAGACCTCCGGCCTGTCGCGCCGGCGTTTCCTGGGCGGCATGGCCGCCGGGATCGGCGCGACCGCGCTGGGTGTTTCCGGGGCCGCGCCGTGGGGCTATGCGAAGGCCGGCAACGGCAAGCCGGAGACGACCGAGGCGAAGCTGGGCTTTATCGCCCTGACCGACGCCGCGCCGCTGTTCGTCGCGCTGGAGAAGGGATTCTTCGCCGCCCATGGCATGCCCGACGTGCAGGTGCTGAAGCAGTCCTCCTGGGGCACGGTGCGCGACAACCTGGAACTGGGCTCGCGCCGCGGCGGTATCGATGGCTCGCACATCCTGACGCCGATGCCCTACCTGATCCACCGCCGTGGCACGCCGATGACGATCCTCGCGCGGCTGAACCTGGCCGGGCAGTGCATCTCGGTGGGCGACGAATACGCGGACCTGAAGGTCGGGACCGACACTACCGAGTTCAAGGGCGCGCTGGCCGAGAAGGCCGCCGGCGGTGACGACATCCGCGCGGCGATGACCTTTCCCGGCGGGACCCATGACCTGTGGATCCGCTACTGGATGGCCGCCGGTGGGATCGACCCGGATCGCGACATCGCCACCATCGTCGTCCCGCCGGCGCAGATGGTCGCCAACATGCGCGTCGGTTCCATGGACACCTTCTGTGTCTGCGAGCCCTGGAACATGCAGCTGATCAACCAGGGCATCGGCTACACCGCGAACACCACCGGCGAGCTCTGGCACAACCACCCGGAAAAGGCGCTGGGGATGCGCGCGGACTGGGTGGAAGCCAATCCGAATGCGGCCCGCGCCCTGACAATGGCGGTAATGGAGGCGCAGATGTACTGCGAGGATCCGGCGAACAAGGAAGAGGTCGCCGAGATCTGTTCGCGCCGGCGCTACATCCACGCCCCGTACGCCGACATCATCGATCGCATGCAGGGGAACTTCGACTACGGCACCGGCCGCGTGGTCGAGGACCACCCCGACCAGATGCGCTACTGGAAGGACCAGGCCTCCTATCCCTTCAAGAGCCACGACCTGTGGTTCCTTACCGAGGACATCCGCTGGGGTTACCTGCCGCCGGATCTCGACATGCAGGCCCTGGTAGACGAGGTCAACCGCGAGGATATCTGGCGCGAGGCGGCCGACACGCTTGGCATCGATTCGGCCGACATCCCCGAATCCACCTCGCGCGGCCAGGAAACGTTCTTCGACGGCAAGGTCTTCGACCCGGAAGACCCGCAGGCCTACCTCGACAGCCTGGAGATCAAGGCGATCGCGTCCTGACGCGGCGGCCCGCCGACACCTGCACAGACGATTCAAGAGGATTCGATGATGAGTGCCATTCTCGATCGCAACATGACCTTCGGCGCCGGGCGCGAACGTCCGGCGGCCGCGGAGACCTCCACGGCCCCGGTGGCCCGCTCGGCCCCGCCGTCGGCCCGTTCCGGCGGTGCCCCGCCGCCCGACCCCGGGCTCTGGGGCCGGCGTATGCGCCACGCGGCCACCGTGGTGCTGCCCCCGGTGATCGTGACCGCGATTTTTTTGTTTCTGTGGGAAATGATGACGTCCTCCCAGGGAGCCGTACTGCCCGGCCCGAGTCAGGTGATCTCCGACACCTGGGAACTGATCGTCAATCCGTTCTATGACTACGGCGGCAACGACGTGGGTATGGCCTGGCAGCTGCTCGCCAGCCTGGAACGTGTGGCCTACGGCTACGCCCTGGCGGTGGTCGCCGGGATCGGTCTCGGCGTGCTGGTCGGCCAGTCCACCTGGGCGATGCGCGGGCTGGACCCGCTGTTCCAGGTGCTGCGCACTGTACCGCCGTTGGCCTGGCTGCCGATCTCCCTGGCTGCCTTCCAGGCCAGCAACCCGTCGGCCATCTTCGTGATCTTCATCACCGCGATCTGGCCGATCATCATCAACACCTCGGTCGGCATCCGGAACATCTCGCAGGACTACGTGAACGTGGCCCGCGTGCTGCGTCTGAACGGCTTCGAGTACTTCACCAAGATCATGCTCCCGGCCGCCGCGCCGTATGTCTTCTCCGGTCTGCGCATCGGCATCGGCCTCGCCTGGCTGGCGATCGTTGCCGCCGAGATGTTGATCGGCGGGGTCGGCATCGGCTTCTTCATCTGGGATGCCTGGAACGCCTCCATGCTCAGCGACATCGTGCTGGCCCTGGTCTACGTCGGCCTGGTCGGGTTCTTCCTCGACCGTCTGGTCGCGATCGTCGGCAACTGGGTCACCCGCGGCACGCAGGCCGGCTGAGCCGGCCCCCTCAAAGGAGAATCATCATGACCAGCTATCTCTCCATCGAACACGTCCACAAGACCTTTGGCGAAGGCCCGACGGCCAGCGAGGTGCTGCGCGACGTCGACCTGCACGTGGACCGCGGCGAGTTCATCTCCATCATCGGCCACTCCGGCTGCGGCAAGTCGACGGTGCTCAACATCGTCGCCGGGCTGCTGGAGACCAGCACCGGCGCGGTGATCCTGGATGGCAAGGAGGTCAGCAAGCCGGGTCCGGATCGCAGTGTCGTGTTCCAGAACCACTCCCTGCTGCCCTGGCTGACCGTGCGCGACAACGTGGCGCTGGCGGTGGACAAGACCTTCAAGGGCACCAAGTCCGCCGCCGAACGCCGCGAGTGGATCCTGCAGACGCTGGATATGGTCGGCATGAGCCACGCGCTGGACAAGCGCCCGGACGAGATCTCCGGCGGCATGAAGCAGCGCGTGGGCATCGCCCGGGCGCTGGCGATGGAGCCGAAGGTCCTGCTGATGGACGAACCCTTCGGCGCGCTTGACGCGCTGACCCGGGCGCACCTGCAGGACGAGGTGATGCGCATCCAGTCGGAGCTGGGCAATACCGTGCTGATGGTCACTCACGACGTGGACGAGGCGGTGTTGCTGTCCAACCGCATCGTGATGATGACCAACGGCCCGGCGGCGACCATCGGCGAGATTCTGGAGATCGACCTGCCGAAGCCGCGCGAGCGCCTGGCGATGGCCGACAACGCCGATTACAACCACTACCGGGCCGAGGTGCTGCGCTTTCTCCACGAGCGCCACAAGAACCCCGAGTCGGAGGCCGCGTGATGGATACCGCGAACGACAAGCCGCGGCTGGTCCTGATCGGCAACGGCATGGCCGGAATGCGCACGGTCGAGGAGCTTTTGAAGCTCAAGCCGGACATGTACGACATCACCGTGTTCGGTGCCGAGCCCTGGGGCAACTACAACCGCATCATGCTCTCGCCGGTGCTGGCGTCGGAGAAGACCGTCGACGAGATCATGTTGAACGACGATGCCTGGTATGCCGAGCACGGCATCACCCTGCACAAGGGGAGGCGCATCGAGCGGATCGACCGCGTGAACCGGCGGGTGATCACCGAGGACGGCACCGAGGCGCCCTATGACCGCCTGCTGCTGGCGACCGGATCCGATCCGGTGATGATCCCGGTGCCGGGGCACGAGCTGGAGGGCGTGGTCGCCTTCCGCGACATCCACGACGTGGACGCGATGCTCGCGGCCAGCCGCGCACACAAGCATGCGGTGGTGATCGGCGGCGGCCTGCTCGGCCTGGAGGCCGCCAACGGCCTGATGCGCCAGGGTATGGAGGTCACCGTGGTGCACCTGATGGACCACCTGATGGAGCGCCAGCTGGATGCCGAGGCCGCCGGGATGCTGCGCGGCTCGCTGGAGGAGCGCGGCATGCGTTTTCGCATGGCGCATAAGACCGAGGCGATCCTGGGCGAGGACCGCGTCAGCGGCGTGCGCTTCACCGACGGCAGCGAGATCGCAGCCGATCTGGTGGTGATGGCGGTCGGCATCCGCCCGAACACCGCGCTGGCCGAGTCCGCCGGGCTGCACTGCGAGCGCGGCGTGGTGGTGAACGACACCATGCAGACCTATGACCCCTCGATCTACGCGGTCGGCGAGTGCGTGCAGCACCGTGGCGCCACCTACGGCCTGGTCGCCCCGCTGTGGGAGCAGGCGAAGGTCTGCGCCAACCACCTGGCCGAGTACGGCATCGGGCGTTACGAGGGCTCGATGACCTCCACCAAGCTGAAGGTGACCGGGATCGACCTGTTCTCCGCCGGCGACTTCACCGGCGACGAGACCACCGAGGACCTGGTGTTCAAGGATGCCGCGCGCGGCGTCTACAAGCGCCTGGTGCTGAAGGACAACCGTATCCAGGGGGCGGTGCTGTACGGCGATACCCTGGACGGCTCCTGGTATTTCCAGCTGATGCGGGACGGAACGCCAGTGGCCGACATCCGCGAGAACCTGCTGTTCGGCCAGGCGCATGTCGGCGACTCCGGTCACGGCGACGAGGCCTCGCGGGTCGCGGCCATGCCCGACGAGGCCGAGATCTGCGGCTGCAACGGCGTGTGCAAGGGCGAGATCGTCCAGGCGATCAGCGAGCGCAAGCTGTTCACGCTGGAAGACGTGCGTGCCCACACCAAGGCGTCGAACTCCTGTGGCTCCTGCACCGGGCTGGTGGAGTCCGTGCTCGCGACCACGCTGGGCGGCGACTACTCCGACGCCCCGGCGAAAAAGCCGGTCTGTGCCTGCACCGACCACAGCCACGACGAGGTGCGCGCGGCCATTGCCCGCGACGGCCTGAAGTCGATGCCGGCGGTGTTCGAGGCCCTCGACTGGAAGAACCCGAACGGCTGCCATGTCTGCCGTCCGGCGCTCAACTACTACCTGCTGGCGGCCTGGCCGAAGGACTACCAGGACGATGCCCAGTCGCGCTTCATCAACGAGCGCGCCCACGGCAACATCCAGAAGGACGGGACCTATTCCGTTGTGCCGCGCATCTGGGGCGGAGTGACCACGCCGGCCGAGCTGCGCGCGATCGCCGAGGTGGCCGAGCGCTACCAGGTGCCCACGGTCAAGTTCACCGGTGGCCAGCGCATCGACCTGTTGGGGGTCAAGAAGGTCGACCTGCCGGCGATGTGGCGCGATCTCGGCGCCGCCGGGTTTGTCTCCGGCCATGCCTACGGCAAGGCCCTGCGCACGGTGAAGACCTGTGTCGGTTCCGAGTGGTGCCGCTTCGGCACCCAGGACTCGACCGGGCTCGGCATCCAGCTGGAACGGATGACCTGGGGCTCCTGGACCCCGCACAAGTTCAAGATGGCGGTCTCCGGCTGTCCGCGTAACTGCGCCGAGGCGACGATCAAGGACCTGGGCGTGGTCTGCGTGGACTCGGGCTACGAGCTGCACGTGGGCGGCAACGGCGGGGTGAAGGTCCGCGCCACCGACTTCCTCTGCAAGGTGGAAACCGAGACCGAGGTGCTCGAATACGCAGGGGCCTTCATGCAGTTCTATCGCGAAGACGCGCGCTACCTGGAGCGCACCGCCCCGTGGATCGAGCGCGTCGGGCTGACCCGCGTGAAGGAACGCCTGGTGGACGACGCCGAGAACCGCGCCGCGCTGTACGCCCGCTTCCTGGAGTCGCAGGAGGTGGCGCAGGTGGACCCCTGGGCCGAGCGGGCCGCCGGGCATGCGGCGCACGAGTTCATCCCGATCACGCCGGTGGACGCGGCCCCGCGCCAGGGGGTGTCGGCATGAGCTGGCTCGCGATCTGTCCGCTCGAGGACATCCCGCCGCTGGGTGCGCGCGTGGTGGCGGGCCCGAACGGCGACATCGCCGTGTTCCGCACCGCGGATGACCGCGTGTTTGCCCTGCGCGACCAGTGCCCGCACAAGGGCGGGCCGCTGTCGCAGGGCATCGTCCACGGCGAGCGCGTGACCTGCCCGCTGCACAACTGGGTGATCGACCTGCCCTCCGGCGCGGCCACCGGGGCGGACAGTGGCTGCACCCATGCCTTCCCGATCCGGGTGACCGACGGTCAGGTGTGGCTGGATCTCTCCGGCGCCACGGCCAATTCCGCGGACGATCCCTCGGCAGTGCCGGTCGCCTGCCGCGAGGCGGGCTGAGATGGCCACGGCTGAGTCGGTGACCCGCACGACCTGCCTCTATTGCGGGGTGGGCTGCGGCGTGGAGGTGACCGCGACGCCGGAAGGCGAGTTTCCGGTCGCGGTGCGCGGCGACCTCGCCCATCCGGCGAATGCCGGTCGCCTGTGCTCCAAGGGCGCGGCACTGGCGGAGACCCTCGATGACGAGGGCCGGCTGCTGCACCCGGAGATCGGCGGGCGGCGCGTCGACTGGGAGACCGCGCTGGATCATGTGGCGGACGGCTTTCGCGAGACCATCGCGGCATACGGGCCGGATGCGGTCGCCCTGTACGTCTCCGGGCAGATCCTGACCGAGGACTACTACGTCGCCAACAAGCTGATGAAGGGCTTCGTCGGCTCGGCCAATATCGACACCAACTCCCGGCTCTGCATGTCCACGGCCGTGGCCGCCCATACCCGCGCCTTCGGGGTGGATGGCGTGCCGGGGAGCTATACCGACCTCGAGCAGGCCGATCTGGTCGTGGTGACGGGCTCCAACATGGCCTGGGCCCACCCGGTCCTGTTCCAGCGCCTGCAGGCCGCCCGCGCGGCGCGGCCCGGGATGAAGCTGGTGGTGATCGACCCGCGGCGCACGGCCACCGCCCAGGCGGCCGACTTGCACCTGCCGCTGGCGCCGGGCACGGATGCCTGGCTGTTCAACGGCCTGCTGGACCACCTGCGCCGGGAGGATGCGCTGGACCCCGGCTTCCTGGAGCGCCACGTCGACGGCTTTGCCGATGCCCTGGCGGCCGCGCGGGCCTCCAGCCCGTCGATCGCCGCGACCGCCGAGGCCTGCGAGCTGGAGCCGGAGGCGGTGGCGACGTTCTTCCAGTGGTTTGCCCGTACCGAACGCACCGTGACCGCCTTCTGCCAGGGCATCAACCAGTCCGACAGCGGCGTGGACAAGGCCGGGACGATCCTCAACGTCCACCTGGCCACCGGCCGCATCGGGCGCCCGGGCATGGGCCCGTTCTCGCTGACCGGCCAGCCGAACGCGATGGGCGGGCGCGAGGTCGGCGGACTGGCCAGCCAGCTGGCCGCGCATATGGGCTTCGACGACGCGGCCCTGGACCGGGTCGGGCGTTTCTGGGGCGCGCCGAATCTCGCCCGCCAGCCGGGGCTGA
The DNA here is from genome assembly GCF_000381105.1 of Thioalkalivibrio sp. ALE12. NCBI lineage: Bacteria > Pseudomonadati > Pseudomonadota > Gammaproteobacteria > Chromatiales > Ectothiorhodospiraceae > Thioalkalivibrio > Thioalkalivibrio sp. ALE12. Next base: position 18,877 of record NZ_KB905906.1, read on the forward strand.
AGGCGCTGGACCTGTTCCGCGCGGTCGAGTCGGGGCAGGTGAAGGCGGTCTGGATCATCGGCACCAATCCGCTGTTCAGCCTGCCCGAGGCCGCGCGCTTCGAGCAGGCCCTGGCCGAATGCCCGCTGGTCGTGGTCTCCGACTGCGTGCGCGAGACCGAGACCACGCGGGTGGCCGACGTCCTGCTGCCGGCGACCACCTGGGGCGAGAAGGACGGCACGGTAACCAACTCCGAGCGCCGCATCTCGCGCCAGCGCCCGTTCCGGGCGCCCCCGGGCGAGGCCCGCCACGACTGGTGGGCGCTGGCCCGAGTCGCGCAGCGGCTGGGTTTCGCCGACGCCTTTCCCTATACCCATCCGGGCGAGATCTTCCGCGAGCATGCGGCGCTGTCCGCCTTCGAGAACCACGGCACGCGCGACTTCGACATCGGCGCACTGGCCAGGCTGTCCGACGCCGAGTACGAGGCCCTGGAGCCGGTGCAGTGGCCGCTGCCGGCGGGGAGTCGGACGGGCGCCGAACACCTCTATGCCGATGGCCGTTTCTTCACCGCCAATGGCCGGGCGCGGCTCGCGGCCGTGACTCCGCAGGCCCCGACCGACCCCGTCGCTGCCGACTATCCGCTGCGCCTGAACACCGGCCGCATCCGCGACCAGTGGCACAGCATGACCCGTACGGGATGCACCCCGCGCTTGAGTGCGCATCAGCCGGAGCCGTTCGTCGAGATCCATCCGGTGGATGCCGGGCTGTTCCGGGTCCAGGCCGGCGATCTCGCCGAGGTGACCAGTCGCCACGGACGCCTGCTGGCGCGGGTACAGGTGAGCCGCGAGCAGCGCCCGGGCAGCGTGTTCGTGCCCATGCACTGGAGCCGGCCGATCGCGCGGCTCGCCCGGGTCGATGCGCTGGTGCCCGCGCATGTCGACCCGGTCTCCGGTCAGCCGGCGTTCAAGCACACGGCTGTGGCCGTGTGCCCGGCGGCGCTGGACTGGCACGGCTTCGTGCTGAGCCGCGAGCCGGTCGCTGCGCCCGCAGCCGACTATGCGGTCACCGCCCGTGGTCCCCGGCACCTGCGCATCGAACTGGCCGGGCGGGGCGCACCGCCCACGATGGATGCGTGGCGCGAACGCCTGGACGGGCCGGGGGAATGGCTGGAGTTCGCCGATCCCGCCGGGGGCCGCTACCGCGCCGCGCGGATCCACGAGGGCCGGCTCGCCTGCGTGCTGTTCGCGGGTCCCGACCGGGGCCTGCCCGAGCGCGAGTGGCTGGCGGGCCTGTTCGCGGCCGAGACCATCAGCGATACCGAGCGCATGGCGCTCCTGACCGGGCGACCGCCGAACGGGCAGGTCGCGCGCGGGCGCATGGTGTGTGCCTGCTTCGGCGTGGACGAGACGCGAATCCGAGCCGCGATCCGCGAGCAGGGGCTGGCCACCTGCGAGGCCGTGGGTGCGTCCCTCGAGGCGGGGACCAACTGTGGCTCCTGCCGACCCGAGATCCAGACCCTGTTGAATGAAGAAGCCGAGGTGCCCACGAACCCCGTGGCGCGGGAGGGATAAGCATGGAACACCTGCCGATTTATATGCAGTTGCACGGCCGCGAGGCCCTGGTGGTCGGGGCCGGGCCGGTGGCCACGCGCAAGGCCGCGTTGCTGCTGGAGGCCGGGGCGCGAGTGCGCCTGCGCTCCCCCGAGTACAGCGAGGCCGCCGAGCGCCTGCTGCGCGAGAAAACGGGGTCGATCAGACGCGATCCGGGGGTCTATGACACCGAATGCCTGGATCGTGTGGCGATCGTGATTGCTGCCACCGACGATGCGGCGGTCAACCGCCAGGTCTCGGAGGACTGCGTCGCGCGCTCGATCCCGGTGAACGTGGCCGACCAGCCCGAGCTTTGCAGCTTCATCCTGCCGGCGATTGTGGAGCGCGGGCCGCTGACCATCGCGATCGGCTCGGGTGGCCGCGCCCCGGTGCTGGTGCGCCTGCTGCGCGCGAAGATCGAGAGCCTGATCCCGGCCGGCTATGGCCGGCTGGCCGATCTCGCCGGGCGGCTACGCGACCGGGTGCGCGCCCGTTTCGACCATGTGAACGCCCGCCGCGCCTTCTGGGAGCGGGCCTTTGCCGGGCCGGCCACCGAGCTGGCCCTGGCCGGGCGCATGGACGCGGCCGAGGCGCGCCTGGAACAGGAACTGGCGGACGCCGCGGCTAGTACGCCGGGCGAGGTCTACCTGATCGGCGCCGGGCCGGGCGATCCCGACCTGCTGACCTTTCGCGCGCTGCGCCTGCTGCAGCAGGCGGATGTGGTCGTCTACGACCGCCTGGTGTCCTCCGAGGTGGTGAACCTGGCGCGGCGCGAGGCCGAGCGTTTCTATGTCGGCAAGGAGCGCGACCACCACTGCGTGCCGCAGGAGGAGATCAGCGCGCTGCTCTCCCGGCTGGCGCGCGAGGGCAAGCGCGTGGCGCGGCTGAAGGGCGGCGACCCGTTCGTGTTCGGCCGTGGCGGCGAGGAGCTGGACGTGCTGGCGCGCGACGGCGTGGCCTACCAGGTCGTCCCCGGCATTACCGCGGCCAGCGGCTGCGCCGCCTATGCGGGCATACCGCTGACCCACCGCGACCATGCCCAGTCGGTGCGGTTCATCACCGGCCATACCCGCGAAGGGCGGCTGGATGTGGACTGGTCGCAGTTGACCAGTACCCGCGAGACCCTGGTGTTTTATATGGGCCGCAAGGGGGTGGGCGAGATCTGCCGGGGGCTGAAGGGTGCCGGCCGCGCCGGACAGACCCCGGCGGCGATCATCGAGAACGGCACCACCGCCCGCCAGCGCGTGGTCAGCGGCACGCTGGATACCCTGGCCGCGCGTGCCGAGCGCGAGCAGGTGGGTTCGCCCAGCCTGATCGTGATCGGCGAGGTGGCGGCCTGCCACGCGCGTCTGGCCTGGTTCCAGCCGGATGCCGGGGCCTCCACGGTGTTCCCGCAGCCGATGCCGATGCCGATGTCGGGGCCGGGGCCGCGGGCCGCGGCGGCGAGCGCGGCGTGACGGCCGCATCCGTCCTGCCGGAGGCGGCGGCCAGTGGCCTCGCGGGTCGCCGGGTGGCCCTGCCGGAGAGCCGGGCGCTGGAGGTCTTCGCCAGCCTGCTGGAGCGGCGCGGGGCCGAGGTCTGGCGCTGCCCGCTGATCGCGATCCACGACAGCCCCGACCGCACGGCGATCGAGGCCTGGTTGCACAGGGCGATCGAGGCCCCGTTCGATCGCCTGATCTTCCTGACCGGCGAGGGCTTTACCCGCCTGACCGGCTTTGCCCGGCGTGCCGGAGGAGAGGACGCCTGGCTGGCGGCCGTGGCGCGGACGCCCACCCTGGTGCGCGGCCCCAAGCCCGGCCGGGCGATGAAGCCTTTCGGCGTGCGGCCGGATGCGATCGCGGCCGCACCGACGACCGAGGGCATCATCGAAACCCTTTCCGGGCAGCCTCTGGCCGGGCAGCGCATCGGGGTGCAGCTCTACGGCGCGGAACCCAACCGCCGCCTGCTCGGGTTCCTGGAGCAGGCGGGCGCCGAAGTCTTTCCCGTCTGGCCCTATCGCTATGCGGACGCCGCCGAGACCGGGCGCGTGAGCGGGCTGATCGAGGCCCTGATCGCGGGGGAGGTGGATGCGATCGCCTTCACCAGCCAGGCCCAGGTCCGGCGCCTGCTGCACGTCGCCCGCGACGCGGGGCGCGAGGACGCGCTGCTGGCAGCGCTCGGCCGCACCGTCGTCGCCGCGATCGGCCCGGTGGTGGCCGACGAGCTGCGCGCCCACGGGGTGCACCCGACGGTGGTCCCCGAGAGCCGCTACTTCATGAAGCCCCTGGTCTCGGCGCTCACCCGACATCTGCGGGCGGCTGCGTAGGGAACTTGTGGCCTGGGCGGATGGCCCACGGATTGAATCCCCTGCGGTGATCCGGGCCATGAAACCAACGTCCACACGGCGTTCGCGCCGATCCTTCCTGCGCTGGATGGCCGGCTCCGCCCTTGCGGCCGGGGCGGGCTGGCCGGTCGTCGCGGGCGCCTCCGAAGGCCGTGAACCGCAGCGCAAGCCGATCCCGTCGTCCGGGGAACGCATCCCGGTGATCGGCATGGGGACCTGGATTACCTTCAACGTGCCGGAGGACCCGGAGGCGCTGGCGGTGCGCACGCGCATCCTCGACACCTTCATCCGTCGCGGCGGCGGAATGATCGACTCCTCCCCGATGTACGGCCGCGCCGAGGCGGTGGTGGGCCACGGGCTGCGCGAGCTGGGGCATCCGGAAGGTGCCTTCGCGGCCACCAAGGTCTGGACGCGCAGCACCGCCACCGGGCGCGAGCAGCACGCGAAATCCCGGGAACTGTGGGGCGTCGACACCCTCGACCTGCAGCAGGTGCACAACCTGCAGAACTGGGAGGCCCACCTGGAGACGCTGCGGGAGCGTCGCGCGGCGGGGGAGCTGCGCTATATCGGCGTGACCACCTCGCACGGACGCCGCCACGACGAGCTGGAGCGTATCCTGCGGCGCGAGGAGCTGGACTTCGTGCAGCTGACCTACAACATCCTCGACCGCGAGGCGGAACAGCGCCTGTTGCCCATGGCACGGGAGCGCGGGGTCGCGGTGATCGCCAACCGGCCGTTCCGGCGCAAGGCGCTGATCAATCAGTTCGAGGGCCATCCTCTGCCGGACTGGGCGGCGGAGATCGAATGCGCGAACTGGCCGCAGTTCCTGCTCAAATTCATCGTCTCGCACCCGGACGTGACCTGCGCGATCCCGGCGACCTCGGTCGTGGCGCACATGGAGGAGAACATGGGCGCGCTGTACGGCCCGCTTCCGGATGCCGATATGCGCAGCCGCATGGTCGCCTACGTCGGCGACCTGTAGGAGGCCAGCCCTCTGGCCGACGAGTCTAGTCGCACGCCGAATCGGCCAGAGGGCTGGCCTCCTACAGTAATGATTTTCAACCCATGGATACGGGGTAGATAGATGCTGCCGTTCGATAGCGCCACCTGGCTGGCCATCCTGGGCCAGTACAACGCCGCCATCTGGCCACTGCACGCGGTCGGCGCCCTCCTTGCGCTGGTGGCCGTCGCGCTCGCGTTCACGTTCAGGCGCGGGGCAGCCCGCGTCTTGGGCCTGATGCTGGGCGTGCTGTGGATCTGGACCGGAGTGGTCTTCTTCGGCGGCTCGCTCGCACCCTTCCACTTCGCCTCCGAATGGCTGGCCGGGGTGTTCGTCGCCCAGGGCCTGATGCTGCTGTTCGCGCTGACCCTGATGGGGCAGGCCCGCTTCGGCTGGCCCGGCGGGCTGGCGGGCAGCGGCGCGGTCTTGATGATCGTCTACGCGCTGGCCGGCTATCCATTGCTCGAGCTCGCGCTGACCGGCACACCCTGGGCCCAGTTGCAGTACTTCGGCGTCGCGCCCGGTCCCACCATGCTGCTGACGCTCGGGCTCCTGCTATTCGCCGGCCCGCGGCCCCCGCTGGTGCTGGCCATCATCCCGCTCCTGTGGGCGCTGGTCACCGGATACATCGCCTGGGAGCTGGGCCTCTGGCTGGAATACCTGCCGGCCGCGCTGGGTGTGCTCACCTTCGTGTTGCTGCTGGTTCGCTGGCTGCGTTCGGGTGATCGGGCTCGTTAAGATGACGGCTGATCCCGACAAGGAGACCGTCATGTCCATCGAAGTGATTCATCGCCCGGAGCAGGACCATCTGGAGCGTCTGGGGGTGTTCGACTGGCCGGTGTGGGAGAAGGAGGTCTCGACCTTCCCCTGGCACTACGATGAGCGCGAGGTCTGCTACATCCTGGAGGGTCAGGTGACGGTGACGCCGGATGATGGTGGCGAGCCCGTCACCGTAGGCGAGGGCGATCTGGTGACCTTCCCCGAAGGCATGGGCTGTACCTGGGAGATCCACCGCGACATCCGCAAGCACTACCGCTTCGGCTGAGGCTCGTGTCAGTGGATTGAGTTGACCACTGTAACGTTACAGATTACATTTTAGTCGTGTGCCAAGGAAGGCCGATGATCAGGAAGATTCGTCACAGGGGGCTCAAACGGCTTTACGTGAAGGGCGACCGCCGTGGGTTGCCGGCGGACCATGTGGAAGACCTGGAAGATATTCTCGCGCTGCTGGATGCGGCGACCCATCCCGGACAGCTGGATCTGCCGGGCATGGACTTTCATCCGCTACGTGGGGATCGCGCGGGCTTTTTCTCGGTGCATGTGAACGGCAACTGGGTTGTCACCTTCACGTTCAGTGGAGACGATGCGGATCAGGTGGATTATGAAGACTACCATTGACCCTCAGGAACACGCGGCGATGCGGAACCCGCCCCACCCAGGGCGGATCCTGCGCCGGCGTGTGCTGCCCGGGCTGGGCCTTTCGGTGACGGAGTTTGCGCAGCATCTGGGGATGTCCCGCAACGCGGTCTCGCGTGTCCTGAACGAACATGCCGCGATCTCCCCGGACTTTGCCGTGCGCCTCGAGAGCGGTGGCATCGGCGAGGCGCGCCACTGGCTCACCATGCAGACGAACTTCGATCTGGCGCGGGCCGAATCCCGCGACGAGAACCACATCCGGCGCTTCGCGGCCGCTTGATTGTGGCGGGCCCTTGCGGTCAGCCGCATTGGGCAAGAAGTTCAGCCAGTCGAAGCGTCGGTTCGCGCCCGGGCTGGCAGCAACCGCCAGCACAGGGTGCGGTTGCGCGCAGCGACAAGCACCTTCGGGTCCACGATCCCCCGGCTTTGTCATCCCGGAAACCGCGCAGCGGTTATCCAGGATCTCCGCGGTTGGGGGTGTCCCGACGTGGGAGATCCCGGCTCTTCGCTGCGCTGCGGCCGGGATGACGAGGGGGGTAGTGCGGTGGCCGGGGTTGCTCCATCGAGGAACAGGGCCTGGGAGTAGTCCCCCGAGCTTGGGCTTCCTGCGCCGGGCTGTCGCCGGTACGGCTGACGCGCGGCGCCAATCAGGAAGGAAAAGGATTTCGCTCACGCCCTTCCCGCAGTTTTTGTGGGAGCGCGCGTGCGCGCGAATGCAGGGCCCGATCCGGGGCTGACGCCGGTTCGCGGCCAAGGCCGCTCCCACAGGGGCTTTAGCGGGCGAGCCAGTGGGTGTCGAGGGGGGTGTTGAAGGTCTCCTCGACGCGGCGCAGGTAGTAGAGCAGGTCGACGGGCAGGTTGATGCCGTCGTGCATCTGCAGGGGGTAGAGGTCGGCGGCGATCACGCAGTCGGCGATGGACGGGTGGCCCAGATAGAAGCGACTGGCGGCCAGGTGCTTGGCCAGCTCCGGCAGGTGGCTTAGTTTTGCGAGCTGGTTGTAGCCGTCGTAGCGGTCGTTGGCCAGTTCCTCCAGCGACATGCCGAAGCGGTGCTGCACCTGGGCCTTGAAGTCGGCCAGGGCCTCGGCGCTCTCGCCGATGCCGTGAAAGCCCGGTGCCAGCGGGGCGTAGAGGCGGTCCAGTACGATCTCCACCTTGGCGCGCCAGTCCACCAGGGCCTGCCAGGCGTCCTCGGCGATCACGCCGTCGGACAGTGGTTCGCCGGTCGGGAACAGGCGGTCGATGTCGCGCAACGCGGCGAGCGTGTCGGTGACCAGGGAGCCGTCTGCCATCTGCAGGATCGGCGACTGGCGCGCCACGCCCAGTTCGAAGAAGGTCTCGTCGTCGAACCAGTCCAGCGCGCGGGTTTCGAGCTCCACACCCTTGTAGCCACAGGCCAGGCGCAGGCGGTCGGCCTTCGCGTCGTGCGGGAAGTGGTAGAGCGTGGCCACGGGGCTATTTCCCGCGCTGGGCGTGGCTCAGGATGAAGTCCCACTGGTCCTGGGTGATGGGCATGACCGACAGGCGGTTGCCGCGGCGTACCAGCGGGCAGTCCTCGAGCTGCGGCTGCTGCTTCAGCCAGTCGAGGGTGATGATGTCGCCGAATTTTTCCTCGAAGGCGACGTCCACCCGCAGCCAGCGCGGGTTGTCCGGGTCGCTTTTGGGGTCGTAGTGCGGGTCTTCGGGGTCGAAGGCGCAGGAGTCCGGGTAGGCCTCTTTCTCGATGCGCAGGATACCGACGATGCCCGGTGGCTTGGCGTTGGAGTGGTAGAAGAAGGCGAGATCCCCCTTCTTCATCTCGTCGCGCATCATGTTGCGCACCTGGTAGTTGCGGATGCCGTCCCAGGGCTCCACGCCGACGCGTTCCAGGTCGTCGATGCTGAACTCGTCGGGCTCGGACTTCATCAGCCAGTAGGCCATGCGGGCTCCTCGTGCCAAATCAGGGGTGGGTTCAGGTGTGCGTATTGTGCCGCGCGCGGTCCGGCAGCGCATGCCAGCCCTGTTCGGTCACGACGGCGTCCAGCGGGACGTCCCAGGGCTGGGTGGGCAGTGCCGCTACGCCCTGCAGCGAGTGGGCTACGCCGATCAGCTTCGGCCGGCGGATGCCGAAGCGGCGCCGGGCGAAGTAGCGGTCGTAATAGCCCGCGCCCATGCCCATGCGGTTGCCGGCCGTGTCGAAGGCCACCAGGGGCATCAGTACCACCTGCATCTCGCGGCGCCAGATACGCGGGGCCTCCGGGCAGGGCTCGGCAATGCCGAAGCCGTTGTGACACAGCGCATCCCCGGGGGCCCAGGCATGGAAATGCATGCGGCCGGGGCGCTTGTCGTCCATCACTGGCAGGGCGATGCGGGAGCCGCGTCCGGCCAGGGCGACAGTCAGCGGGGTCAGGTCGACCTCGCCGCGCAGACCGCGATAGGCGCCGACGCAGCGGGGCTGCCAGCGCTCGAACCAGCGCAGCAGGTGTTCGCAGATGGCGGCGGAGTGCTGGTCAAGCTGGGCGTCCGACAGCGCGGCGCGGGCGCGGCGCAGGCGCAGGCGCAGGGCGCGCAGATCGTCGGGCGATAGCGAATCGTGAACGGAGTCGGTTTCCGCTGGCATAGAGGGATCGGTATGGAGAGACGGGATCAAAAGGAAGTGGACGCGCCCCGCGGGCGCCGGCGTGACCTTTGACCTTGAACCTGAGGTTCAGGTGGGAGAAGTCTCCGAATCTTTAGGCTTTCCGCTCGAAGACGGACCTGCACAGCGAAACGGAAGTACTCGGTCCCGTGGTGAAGAATTAAGGCTCAAGGGTACCACCGGGCCACAATCGAACGCCGCAGCGACGCGTCCGGCTCCATTATGGACCAATCGCCCCGGGGTGCGCGCAACCCCCGTGACAGTGGGGGATCCACGGGGATATGAGTGCTTCAGCACTGCTCCCAGGGCAGGCCGTGGTAGCGCCAGCCGCCGCGGGTGGAGCGCTGGTGATGTTCGTCCAGCGGGCCCTCGAAGCCTTCCTCTACCGAAAAGACATGTTCGATGCCGGCATCCACCAGGGCCTGGCCGGCATCCAGCGTGCGCTTGCCGCTGCGGCAGATCAGGTACAGGGCCGGGGCTTCGTCGCTGTGGTCGCTGACGCCGCCCAGCAGCAGCTTGCGGACCTGGGGCACGAACTGCGGGTTCACCGTCCAGTCCGGTTCGTCGATCCAGGGGATGTGGACCGAACCGGTCGGATGGCCGACGAACAGGTATTCCATGGTCGAGCGGATGTCGATCAGCAGGTCCCGTGGGCGTGCCTGCAGCCGCTCGTAGGTCTCCACCGGCGAGATGCGAATGGGGGTTCTGGCATGGTTGTCTGGGGGCATGGTCTCGATCCGGCTATCGGGGTGGGCGCCGTCCCTGGCGCCCGAGTGGACTACATCACGAAGTCGAGACGTTCCTGGACCCGGTCGATCCCGGCTTGCGCGCATTCCTCGTCGAGGTCGCCGCCCGGCGCTCCGGAGACGCCTACTGCGCCCAGCATGCTGCCGGCCGCTTCGATGGGTAAGCCCCCGGCCAGCATGATGATGCCGTCCACGTGGTTCATCTCCATGCGGATGTCTTCGCGGTTGTCGCGGAAGTTGGCGGAGGTGGTGCCGGACATGGTCACGGCGCGAGCCTTGTCGCCGGCGATCTGGATGGTCTGCACGCCCGCCATGCGATCGCGCAGGACCACCTGGTCGTTGCCGGCCCGGTCGACCACGACGACCGAGGTCTGGTAGCCCATGTCGCGGCAGGCCTCGACGGCGCCCATGGCGATGTCATTGGCCAGCTCCAGGGTCATGAAGCGCTGGGTGTAGACGTCATCGGCCTGGGCGCTGCTGGCCAGGCCCAGGCAGAGGGCGGCAACGGCGCCGGTGGCGAGTCGGGTCAGGGATTTCGGCATGGTGTCCTCCTTATTATGGTTTCGGATGCTGCACACCGATCATGGCAGATAGGGGACGGGGTTGCCGAGGGCTGCATTCCACAGGCTGCCGACCGGCCGCCGGGTAGGGGAACAGGCGACAGCCGCGCCGCCCGCGGCTACACTACGCGCATGTCGGGAAACAGCTTTGGACGACTGTTCGTCGTCAGTACCTTTGGTGAGAGTCACGGGCCGGCCCTGGGCGCGGTGGTGGACGGTTGTCCGCCCGGTCTGGAGCTGTGCGAGGCGGATCTGCAGTTCGATCTCGACCGCCGCCGGCCGGGGCAGTCGCGCCACACTACCCAGCGGCGCGAGCCGGACCAGGTGCGAATCCTCTCGGGCGTGTTCGAGGGTCGCACCACCGGCACGCCGATCGGGCTGCTGATCGAGAACGTGGATCAGCGTTCCAAGGACTACAGCGAGATCATGGATCGCTTCCGTCCCGGGCATGCGGACTACACCTACCATCAGAAATACGGCGTGCGCGACTATCGCGGTGGCGGGCGCAGCTCCGCGCGCGAGACGGCGCTGCGGGTTGCGGCCGGCGGCATCGCCCGGCGCTACCTCGAACAGCGCTACGGCATCACCATCCGCGGCTGGCTGTCCCAGCTGGGCCCGATCGCGCTGGAGGCGAAGCAGCCGGAGATCGCCAACGACAACCCGTTCTTCTCCCCGGACCCGGACAAGGTGCCGGAGCTGGAGGAGTACATGGACGCCCTGCGCAAGTCGGGCGACTCCATCGGCGCGCGGGTCACCGTCGAGGCCACCGGCGTGCCGGCCGGCTGGGGCGAGCCGGTATTCGACCGCCTGGATGCCGAGCTGGCGCATGCGCTGATGAGTATCAATGCGGTGAAGGGCGTGGAGATCGGCGCGGGCTTTGAGTCCGTGACCCAGCGCGGCACCGAGCACCGTGACGAGATCACCCCCGAGGGTTTCCTCTCCAACCACGCCGGCGGCGTGCTGGGCGGGATCAGCACCGGCCAGGCGGTGCGCGCCAGCATCGCGATGAAGCCGACCTCCAGCATCCGTCTGCCCGGGCGCAGCATCAACACCGCGGGCGAGCCGGTCGAGGTGGTGACCAAGGGGCGGCACGACCCCTGCGTGGGCATCCGCGCGACCCCGATCGCCGAGGCGATGATGGCCCTGGTGCTGATGGATCACGCTCTGCGCCATCGCGGGCAGAACGCCGACGTGGCGGATACGGGCCTCGCACTGCGCGATCATTCCGGCGAATGACGCGGCCGTCCGGCCGTAGTCTCCTGAACCGCTAGGGCCCCTGCAATGGCCGTGACGCAGAACGCGCGCCTGTCCGGGGTCTATTTCTTCTACTTCGCCAGCCTCGGTGCGTTCATGCCGTTCTGGGGGCCGTATCTCTCCGAGGAGGGGTTCAGCGGCGCCCAGATCGGCGAACTGATGGCGATCGTGCTGGCGACCAAGATCATCGCCCCGAACGTCTGGGGATGGCTGGCGGATCGCGCCGGCGCGCACATGCCGATCGCGCGCTGGGGCGCGCTGGGCGGGGCGGTGGCCTTTGCCGGGGTGCTGCTGTACACCGGCTACTGGTGGCTGGCGGTGGTGATGGCCGCCTACAGCTTCTTCTGGAATGCGATCCTGCCGCAGTTCGAGGCGACCACCATGCGCTCGCTGGGGCAGGATGCGCACCGCTATGCCCTGGTGCGGCTATGGGGGTCGGTGGGTTTTATCGTCGCGGTGGCGCTGCTGGGCTGGGCCTTCGATCACATCGACGTGGCCTGGCTGCCGTGGATCGTGCTGGCGATCCTGATCGCGGTGGTGGCGGCCGCGCAGTTCGTGCGCGAACCGGCGCGCAACCACGAGGAAGACAACAACGCCCCGCCGCTGCTGACCGTGCTGCGCCGGCCGGAGGTGATCGCGCTGTTCGTGGCCTGCTTCTTCATGCAGGCCAGCCATGGGCCGTACTACGCCTTCTTCACCCTGTACCTGGAACAGGCCGGGTTCTCGCGCGCGGTGGCCGGGCAGCTGTGGGCGCTGGGGGTCGCGGCCGAGGTGGTGCTGTTCCTGCTGATGCCGCGGCTGATCCTGCGTTTCGGGGCCTGGCTGCTGGTGTCGGCAGCGCTGGTGCTGACCACGCTGCGCTGGGGGCTGCTGGCGGCGGTGCCGGATTCGTTGCCGATGCTGATGTTCATCCAGGTGCTGCATGCGGCCAGCTACGGGGTGTACCACGCGGCGGCGATCTCGCTGATCCACTATTTCTTCCCGGGCCGGCTGCAGGGGCGCGGGCAGGCGCTGTACTCCTCGCTGGCCTTCGGGCTGGGCGGGGCGATGGGCTCGCTGGTGGCCGGTTATCTGTGGGACGGCATCAGCCCCGCCTCGGTGTACGTGTTCGCGGCGTTCCTGGCGGCGGCCGGGGTGATCGCCTCGGTGTACGGCGAATGGCGTTTCCGCACCCCGGTGCGAACCCTGTAACTGGCACGTTGCGGCAAAGCTTCGTAGGGTGCGCATACCCCGATGGAACGACAGAACCGGATGGAACAAACGATGATTCGAATTGCGATTGCGGGCGCCGGCGGGCGCATGGGCCAGAACCTGGTGCAGGCGGTGGACGAGCACCCCGAGGCGCAGCTGGGCGCGGCCAGCGAGCGGCCGGGTAGCGAGGCGATTGGAGAGGTCGTCGGTCAGGAGGGCCAGGTGCGCCTGGTCGAGGATCTGGCAACCGTGACCGACGACTTCGACGTGCTGATCGACTTCACCGCGCCGCAGGCCACCATGCAGCACCTGGATCTGTGCGCGCGCGCCGGCAAGGCCCTGGTGATCGGGACCACCGGTCTCGACGCGGAGCAGGAGCAGCGTCTGCGCGATGCGGCGGCCCTGATGCCGGTCGTGTACGCGCCGAACATGAGTGTCGGGGTGAACCTGACCTTCAAGCTGGTGGAGCTCGCGGCCCGGGCGCTGGGCGACAGCGTGGACGTCGAGATCCTGGAGGCGCATCACCGGCACAAGGTGGATGCGCCCTCCGGTACCGCGCTGAAGCTGGGGCGTGTGGTCGCGGAGACGCTGGGACGGGACCTGGAGCACGATGCCGTGTATGGCCGCGAGGGCCAGACCGGCGCCCGCGACCGTCGCACCATTGGCTTCGCCACGGTACGTGGCGGCGACATCGTGGGGGAACACACGACGCTGTTCGCGGGCGATGGCGAACGCGTGGAGATCACCCACAAGGCCTCCAGCCGGACCGTGTTTGCTTCCGGTGCAGTGCGGGCCGCCGTCTGGCTGGCTGGTGCTGGCAATGGGCTGTTCGATATGCAGGATGTACTGGGGTTGCGGGACCTCTAACCAGCGGCGCCGACAGGCGCTTCATCGGCCTCAGTATCCTTTGCTGTCCGTGTCTCGGTGCCTTCGTCTAGCCGCCTTCCTCGTGGTGGCTGGTCCTGGTTCGACATCCGGTGTTTAGGGTGCCTTCGGTCCGCCGCTTGCGCTGTATTGAAGGCTGGTCCCGGTTCATCCTTCGGTGTTTACGCTGCCTTCGGTCCACGTACTGCCGTGCGCTGACTCGCCAGCGCGCCCCGAGGCACTTTCTTGCTTGCCCAAGAAAGTGCCCAAAGAAGGGCACCCGGATTTCGCCCGGGAACCTTGCTCCGGACGTGCTGGGCCGGCGGCGCTGAACTCGCTGCGCCTTCGGCTCCGCTCAGACATCCAGCGCCCCGAATTTATAGAAAACGGGCCGGCCCGAGAACCCTTCCGCAAGGGGCTCCATACGGGAGGCGAAGGTCAAAACCGACCGTATCCCTACGCTTACGCCTAACCATAGGCACCGCCACCTGAAAGCCCCCGGCGCCCGCTACGCGGGCGCGGCACGCAACGGCCGAAGGCCGAGCGTGCCCAGATGTCCGAAGACCTAGCCTTTGTCCACTCGCAATATCGTCGGGACGGCCGTTGTTTTGACCTGCCTCCCCGTTGTCGTCGCGCCGAGCGGAGAGGGTTTTCGCGGGATCAGAGGCGCTGGATGTCTGAGCGGAGCCGAAGGCGCAGCGAGTTCAGCGCCGCCCGCGAAAAGCCAAGGAGAGAGGAAAACCCCGGCCCCGCACAGCGGGCCGGGGTCGCGGCAGTCGGGCGTGTTTCTTGGTGACTTCTTTGCACGAGCAAAGAAGTCACTCGGGGCGCGCTGGCGAGTCAGCGCACGGCAGTACGTGGACCGAAGGCACGTAAACACCAGAGGACGAACCAGGCCTAGCTAAAAATCGGCAGGTTGCGGACCGAAGGCACCGTAAACACCGGAGGACGAACCAGGACCAGCCACCACGAGGCAGGCGGCCGACCGAAGCCTCCGTAAACACCGGATGATGAATATGGGTTAGCGGGTGGCGGGCCGTCCCCGGGCCGGGCATGGCCGGGAAAAGGGGAGGGCGGCGGGGCGCCGCCGATGGCGCTAGCGCGACGAGCCCAGGGTTTGTTCGATGCGGTCGGCGAGGGCGACCAGCCGCGCCGAACTGCCGGCGGAGTCGCCGCCGGCCTTCTGCTGCTGGCATTCCAGCAGCTCGTGCGCCAGGTTCAGCGCCACCATCACCGCGATGCGCTCGGCCCCCACCACGCGGCCGCCATCACGCAGCTCGCGCATGCGTTCGTCAATCAGAGATGCGGAGGCAAACAGGTCGGCACGCTCGTCGGGCGGGCAGGCGATCTGGTACTCCTTGCCCATGATGGAGACGCGGACGGGTTCGGACTGGCTCATTCGCTGTGCTCCATCGAGCGCAGGCGCGCGATCATGTTCTCGACCCGGTGGCGCGCCTGCTCATTGCGCTCCTTGAAGGCCGCGCGCTCGCCCTTGAGCTGGCGGACCTGCTCCTGCAGGAGGTGGTTTTCCTCGCGCAGGGCCGCGTGCTCCTCCAGCAGGCGCGTGATTGCGGCCTCCAGGCGTTCGGTCGGGTCGATCGCGGAATCGTCGTTCGGCTGCATGGCCTCGGTCCCGGTTGGCAGGCGGCCTTCGCCGCAGGGCGTGTGATCCATGGAGTCTAGGAGGGCTTCGCGCGAAGCGTCAACTTGGGTCATCTTCTTGCTGGAACACCTTCACTTTTTGCGGGTCGCATACTTGCCGTTCCGGGGTTTGTTGCGGCCTGGTGCCCGCGCTGGCCACAATACGGCGAATCCCGTTCCCAGAAAGTGTTGCTGCCCATGACCCAGCCCCCCGAACCCGGCCCCGAGGCCACCGTGATCGAGGGTACGGCCCATAACGGAAAGCCGTGCCGGATCGTCGACAACACGGGGACCGTGCCGCACGCGGAGCTGGAACAGCTGTTGAACGCCTTGATCGAAGAGAAACGCTTCGGTCTCAATATGCTGTCCTCCACCGGTTCCAGCGCGATCAAGCTGGGCGAGCCGCAGTTTACGCACCTGCAGGTGGGTGACGATCTCTATCGCTTCCTGCTGTTCCCTTACGAAGCGCGGCTGGAGAGCTTCTGATGGTCGGCGACCCAGGCACCGGCAACGCGAAGGCGCAGGACGGGCTGGAGCGCGATCCCGTCGCCCTGCGCGAACAGCTGGAGCACGGACTGCGCAGCATGGGCTTCGCGCAGACGCCGGCCTCCGCCCACGGGCTGTTCACCGGCTGCCTGGTGGCGGACCCGGGCGCCGACGTCGACGCCCTGGTGCGCAGCCTGGGCGAGGCCCTGCCGCTGACCGAAGGCGCGGGGGACCGCTTCGGCAAGACCGTGGAAGCGATCCGGCGCGCGCTGCTGGCCCAGCTGTATGACGTAGAACTGGGCTTCGGCCCACTGCTGCCGGAGGACGAAGCCATCGAGGCGCAGGCGCAGGCCCTGTCGGAATGGGTGGACGGCTTCATCGCCGGGCTGGGGCAGACGCCGCGTCTGGGCAAACTCAAGCCCTCGGCCGAGGCCAGCGAGATCCTGCGTGATTTCGCGGAGATCGCGCGCATCGAACTGGAGCCGGACGACGACGAGGAAAACGCCGCCGCCTTCGAGGAGCTCAATGAATATGTGCGCGTGGGCGTTTTGCTGATCGCCGACGAGCTGGCCCCGGACGACCCGAAACGGATCCCGATGCAATGACCTCGACGCGACGCAGCCCCCGGCCCGGCCGGATGCCCGAGATCCCCCAGGGCGAGTTCGCCCGGCGCCGCCAGCGTCTGATGCGGGCGCTCGGACCCGAGGCGATCATCGTCGTTCCTGCCGCTCACGAGCGCACCCGCAACCGGGATGTCGAGTATCCCTTCCGTCAGGACAGCGACTTCCTTTACCTGACCGGCTTCCCGGAGCCGGATGCGGTGGCGGTGCTGGTGCCGGGGCGGCCGGCTGGCGAATACATCCTGTTCTGCCGCGACCGCGACCCGACCCAGGAGACCTGGCAGGGCCGCCGCGCCGGGCCGGACGGTGCGATGGAGACCCATGGGGCCGAGTGCGCCTTCCCGATCGAGGACATCGACGAGATCCTGCCGGGGCTGATGGAGAACCGCGCCGTGCTGGCCGCCCCGTTCGGGCGCGACGAGCCGCTGGACCAGCGCCTGTTCGGTTGGGTGAACCGTGTACGGGCCAAGGCCCGCAACGGCGTGCGTGCACCGCACGAGTTCGTCGCGGTGGAGCACCACCTGCACGAGCAGCGGCTGTTCAAGAAGGCCCCCGAGCTCAAATTGATGCGCCACGCGGCCGCGATCTCCTCGCAGGCGCATGTGCGCGCGATGCAGGCCTGCCGGCCGGGGGTGACCGAGTTCGCGGTGGAGGCCGAGCTGCTGCACGAGTTCCACCGCTACGGAACCGAGACCGCGTATCCCTCCATCGTCGGTGGCGGCGAGAACGGCTGTATCCTGCACTACATCGAGAACCGCGCGGAGCTGAACGCCGGTGACCTCCTGCTGATCGACGCCGGCTGCGAGGTGCAGGGCTATGCGTCCGACATCACCCGCACCTTTCCGGTCTCCGGTCGCTTCGACGAACGCCAGCGCGAGGTCTACGAGTGCGTGCTGGCCGCCCAGCTCGCCGCGATCGAACAGGTGCGCCCGGGCAACGACTGGGACACCCCGCACGCCACCGCCGTGCGCGAACTGACCCGCGGGCTCAAGGAACTGGGGGTACTCAAGGGTCGCCTGGACAAGCTGATCCGCGACCAGGCCTACCGCCCGTTCTACATGCACCGCACCGGCCACTGGCTGGGGCTGGACGTGCACGACGTCGGCGACTACCGCGTGGGCGACGCCTGGCGCCAGCTCGAACCCGGCATGGTGATGACCGTGGAGCCCGGGCTTTATTTCGGGCCCTATAGCGACGCGCCGAAGGAACTGCGCGGCATCGGCGTGCGCATCGAGGACGACGTCGCCGTCACCCGCGACGGCTGCGAGGTCCTCACTGCCGACTGCCCCAAGACCGCCGCCGACATCGAGGCCTGCATGGCCGGCGACCTCCCGGGCTGGGACTGACCATGCCCGCCCATCGTCTCTTCCGTTTCAGTGAACGGCCGGGAGTCCGTACCGGTGCGATTCGCCTGCAAGCAGGCTCCTACAGGGATACCCAAGCCCCCGTAGGAGCCTGCTTGCAGGCGAATGGGGCGTCGGGCCTGCCCTTGCGGGGTGGATCTTGACGACAAACACCTGCGACATCGCCATCGTCGGCGGCGGGCCGGTCGGCGGCCTCGCCGCCTGCACCCTGGCGCGCGCGGGCTATGCGGTCACGCTGTTCGAGCGCGGGGCACCACCCGCGCCGGATGCACACGCCAACGACACCCGTGGCTATGCCCTGGCGGCCGGCTCCGTACAGTTCCTCGACGATCTCGGCTACTGGGCGCCGCTGGCGGCACGGGCCACCGCGATCCGCTCCATCGTCGTCAGCCGTCGCGGCGGGCTGGGGCGGGTGCATCTGAATGCCGCCGACCATGGCCGCCAGGCCCTCGGGCAGGTGGTGCCGGCCGTCGAACTGGAGCCGATGCTGGACGCGGCCTGTCGCGACGCCGGTGTGGATGTGCGCTACCAGTCCACGCTGGCGGGCGTGGGTGACGTGTCCGATGGGCGCCGCGTGCTGCGCATCGACGGCGTCGAAGGCGAGGACACCTGGGCCGCCCGCCTGATCCTGGCCGCCGACGGCATCCAGTCCCCCACGCGCAAGGCCCTGGGTCTGCCGGTGAACCGCCTGCGTTACGCGGCGGATGCCCTGGTCTTTGACGTGCAGCCGGCGCGGCCGCACAACGGCCAGGCCTTCGAGCGCTTTACCGACGAGGGGCCGCTGGCCTTGCTGCCGCAGGCGGACGGGCGCATGAACGTCGTCTGGGTGGCCCCGCCGGAGGCCTGCGAGCGGCGGCTGGAGCTGGACGAGGCCGAGCGCCTGCGCGAGCTGCAAGGCCGCTTCGGCTGGACGCTGGGCCGCCTGCGCCCGGCCGGCCGCGTGGTGCGTTTTCCGCTGGAGCGGGTGCACGCCCCCGAGCCGGTCGCGGAACGCGCGCTGTTGTTGGGCAATGCCGCGCACGCAGTGCACCCGGTGGCGGGGCAGGGGCTGAACCTGTCTCTGCGCGATGTCGCCACACTGCTGGGTGCACTCCGCGACGGCCGCGAGCCGGACGGCACCCCGCGTTTCGTGACCGACCCCGGTGCGGCGGCCACGCTCGAAGCCTATGCGCGCGCCCGCCGTCGCGACGTAACCGGTGTGGTCGCCACGACCGATTTCCTGGCCCGCGGCATGCTGCACGCGGCCGGCCTGCGCGGGCATGCGCTGGGCAGCGGCATGATGGCCGTCGACCGCCTGCGCCCGGCGCGGGATCGAATCGCACGGGCCGCCATGGGCCTCGGCCCATTGCCGCGCCACACCGCCCGGCATCTCGCCCAGCCGGATACGGAGGGCGCGGCATGAGCGCACGCCCCACAGGCGAGTTGCTGGACCTGCTCGTGGTCGGTGCCGGTGCCGTCGGCGGCGCTATCGCGCTGGGCGCGGCGCGCCAGGGCCTGCGCGTGGGCCTGCTGGAGCGCAATGCCGCGCCCACCTTTACTGACGCCACGCCCGTCACGCGGGTGGCCACGCTGAACATCGCCTCGATGGACTTCCTCGACACACTGGGCGTGCAGGACGCGCTGGAGGCGCGCCGCGCCCATGCCTTCTCCGGCATGAGCGTATGGGACGCGCACGGCCCGGGGCATATCCGCTTCGATGCCGACGAGCTGGGCGTGCCGGCGCTGGGCTGGACCGTCGAGCACGCGGCACTGGAGGCCGTGCTGTGGGCCGAGCTTGAGGCCGCCGGTGTCGACCTGTGGCCGGAGACCGAATGGAAGAGCATGGATGCGCGCCCGGATCGGGTCGACCTCTACGGACCGAAGCACGCGCGGCTCGCCTCCGCCCGTTTGGTGGTCGCGGCCGACGGTGCGCAGTCCCCACTACGCCACCGCATGGGCATCCCGGTGCGCGAGCAGGACTATCACGCCCGCGGCGTGGTCGCGACCGTGACCACCGAGCGCCCGCACGAGGACACCGCCTGGCAGCGCTTCGTCGACGACCAGATCATCGCGTTCCTGCCACTGGCGGATGGGCGCAGCTCCATCGTCTGGTCCCAGCCCGAGCACCAGGCGGACGCAACGCTGGCGCTGGACGACGCTGGATTCTGCGCGGCGCTGGCAGAGGCGATCGACCACCGCCTGGGTGTCGTCACCGACACCTCCCGGCGCGCCAGCTTCCCGCTGGTGGCGCGCCATGCCCGCGACTACCACGCCGGCCGCGTCGCGCTGGCAGGCGATGCCGCCCACACCATCCACCCGCTGGCCGGCCAGGGCCTGAACCTCGGCCTGGCCGACGCCCGCGCCCTGGTCGAGCGCCTGCATGGCCCCGCCCGCCGCGACCCGGGTGCGGAGACCGTCCTGCGCGCCTACACCCGTGACCGCCGCGCCGGGAACGCCTTCATGCAGCGCGCCATGGACGGCTTCCGCCTGATCTTCGCCACCCACGCCGCCGGCCTCCCAGAGCTACGCGGCCTCGGCATCCGCCTGGTCGACCAGGCGACCCCGCTAAAACGCCGCCTCGCCCTGCGCGCCTTCGGCCTCGACTAGCCCCAAACGCGCGGCTATCCAACCGCCGAATCTTCTCCGTCCGCCTTCGCCCCGTAGGAGCCGCCTTGGCGGCGAAGCTCCAGCCAAAGGTCGGCACGGGCAGGCGCTTCGCCTGCAAGCAGCCTCCCACGGTTGCTGTTGACTGAAGCCGCGTAGGAGCGGGCTCGCCCGCAAAGCTCCTGCCAAAGTCGGGACTCTTCATCGGCGCTATCAGCCTCTTAACCGCGCGCCGCCACGCGTTTTTGTGCGTGCTATATTGATATCAACCGGTCCACCCACTGGTCCATAAAGGTGCAGCCATGTCTCATCACGAAATCATCGGGGCTCACGATGCCAAGACACACCTTTCCGGTTTCCTCCGAAAGGTGCAGGCGGGCGGGCGTTTTACCATCACGCAGCGGGGCCGTCCTGTGGCTGCGCTTGTGCCACTGGAGGAAGACGATGCGCCCAGACGTGTGCAGGCCGCGCGGAATCTCCGGCATCTGATGGCCGAGGCTCCAGCGCGCGGGGCAGTGGATATCAAGGCCTTGGTCGAGTCGGGGCGTGACTGATGGATCTCGTGCTCGACAATTCCATCGGGATGCGCTGGTTGCTGTCCGATGGTAGTGCCGCCGACCAGGAAGTCGCGGCAACGGTCCTGCGTTCCATCGAGTCGGGCGATATCCGTCTGATCGCGCCATCCGTCTGGCCGTTGGAGGTCGCCAACGTAGTCGCCCGTGCGGAAAGCCAGGGCCTGGTGACCGAGGCTGAAACCACGCGTTTCCTCGCGCTCCTGCAGGATCTCATGGTGGCCGTTGATCCCGGCGGCATCGATACGGTCTTCGGCGTAACGCTTCAACTGGCCAGGCGCTATGGCCTTTCCGCGTACGATGCCTCCTATCTCGCACTGGCGCTTCAGTACGGCGCCACCCTTGCAACACTGGACCAGGCCCTGATCACCGCGGCTCGCCGAGCCGGGGTCGCTGTGTTCGCGAGCACCACGTGACGGTTCACGCCATCCCGCGTCGAGTTTCAATCGGATCGCCGTAGCCAGCGCTGTCACCCTCGACCCGCCCCAGCAGCATGCGCCGCCCGTATCCGCCCCCGTCGGCATCCCGGCCGCAGCGAAGCGAAGAGCCGGGATCACCAGCCTTGGAGCGATACCCCGCGTACCTACTACCACCCAGGTACGAGGTTCCGGATAACCCCAGCGTGGTTTCCGGCACGACCGAACGAGAAGCCCTCCCCTCGAACCTCCGGCCTGCGCCCGGCTACCAGCCTCTCCCTTTCTTTCCTTCCACCCTGTGGGAGCGGGCTCGCCCGCGGAGCCCCCGCCAAAGTCCGAAAACCTCTAGTCGTCACGGCCCACGCTCATACCGCCGCACCGCTGTCTGCTTTCCGCAACACTCCGGGCGCGACCCTGCCCAAATCTCTCCTTGTTGCAAAAACCCAACGCATCCGACCCGTCGATCCGGCCCCTTCAGATCCGAGAAATGCCGCGCCGCCCGCAAACCCGAGAAAAATAAGCAAAACCTGATCGAATTCTCGCCACGTCCCGCGGGGAAACCATAAGCTGTAGCTCATTAACCCAGAAATTCAGCATGTTGCAAACCAATTCAAGCGCCCTCGAAGCCTCCGCACGCAAGTCGTTGATCTGCCAAAAAGCGCTCCCCGTCACGGATACCCCCGCACTGAGGCAATTTTTTCCCGCCCAGGGGTTGAAACGAGACACCGTGGTGTATATAAAACACCTGTCATTCGCGGCATCGACCGTGGATGCAGGCGTAGAAACGAACACATACCTCTCCTGGGAGATACGCAACATGAAAAAACAGATTCTCGCAGTCGCCGTTGCCGGCGCCTTCGCAGTCCCGGCCTTCGCCGCCGCGGACTCCAACGTCACCCTGTTCGGGCAGCTGCAGACGCAGATCGTTCACCACTCCGGTGGCAACGATAACTTCGATAACGGCTTCCGCATGCACGACGCCGGTGGCGCTGGCTGGATTGCCGATGGCAACGGCCCGAACCGTCTGGGCGTGATGGTCAACCACGATCTGGGTAACGGCCTGACCGCGCTCGCCAAGATCGAGCAGGATGCTCAGACGACCAGCGGTCTGAACTCCTCTGCGCGCGACGTGTATGTTGGCCTTGACGGCAACTTCGGTCGTGTGACCATCGGTCGCCAGAACCTGCCCTACTCCACCGCTGGCAAGGACCCGCTGAACGGCACTTTCATGCAGGCTCGTGGTAACGGTGTCCGTCTGGGTACCGCAGATTCCCTGACTGGCTCCGGCGGTGCGATGGACCCGGGCGCTGGTAACGGCCGGACGAATATCGGTGGCCTCGGCAACGGTTCGTATGAAGACCGTGTGATCAAGTACGGCAACAGCTTCGGCATGGTCGGTCTGCAGGTCGCGATTGCTCAGAACAACGGCGACGGCAGTGGCGAGCAGGCGATCTCCGGTCGTCTGAATTTCGACCTCGGTGCTGTGGACCTGTACGTGGCCCACACCAATGCCGATGATTATCGCATTGACGGCGCGGACTTCCGTGCCAGCAAGATCGGTGCGGACTGGAAGTCTGGTGCGTTCCGTGTGGTCGGTGAGATCGAAGACTACAAGTTCGAAAACATGGCAGGTAACACCGAACGCGATGCCATCGGTGGCTTCGTCTCCGGTGTCTACACCATGG
Organism: Thioalkalivibrio sp. ALE12; assembly: GCF_000381105.1. Classification (NCBI taxonomy): domain Bacteria; kingdom Pseudomonadati; phylum Pseudomonadota; class Gammaproteobacteria; order Chromatiales; family Ectothiorhodospiraceae; genus Thioalkalivibrio; species Thioalkalivibrio sp. ALE12. Next base: position 41,783 of record NZ_KB905906.1, read on the forward strand.
GCCGCAACGACTTCGTGCTGACCCTGGGCCACACCCGTAACTCCGAGACCTCGGCCGGTGCCGGTGACGACGGCAACGTTGACTACGTGGCGCTGGCTGTGAAGCACAACTTCAGCAACCGTGTGATGGCCTTCGCCGGCGTGAACTACGCCGACTACGACGGCAATGTCCCGTTTGCCCGTCCCGGCACGAACAACATCAGCGCTGGCGGTGATTCCTTCACCGGCGTGGGTGCCGGCATGCGGGTGTCCTTCTAAGGACAACCACTGCTACCAAGCGGTATAACAACAAGTTTGTAGCTTGTTTTGCGGGGCCCCCAGGGGCCCCGTTTTTTATGCGACACCGGGCCCCGTTGGGGCCTTTTTGCGTTGGGCGTCTAGCGTTCAGCGCCGGGTAAAGGCGAAGCACAGGGATGGGGGAAAACCGGGGTCAAACCTTGCCTTTTGCCCCTCGGGGTTTTCGTTCGCCCCCTTGGAATTTCGGGGCGGGCGGTAGGCCGGCAGGAATCAGGTTGTTGGCACGGTCTGATTTAGGGTGTACTCGCGGTTGTCAGGGACAAGACGGGGAGAGCAGGGATGGCTCGATCGTTGCGGTTGGAGTATCCGTGGGCGCTGTATCACGTGACGGCGCGCGGCAATCGGCGGGACTGGATCTATCTGGATGACGTTGACCGTCGGCGGTTCGAAGAAACGCTGGCGCAGGCGGTCGAGCGATTCAACTGCGCAAAAGGCAAGGTCTGACCCCGTCGGCGTGAGTCCCGCCCGTACGACAAACGTCCGCTAGGCGGGATCGGGGCAGAGTTCGAGGATCTGGTTGAGGACCGCGCAGGCTTCCCGGTAGGTCCCCTGCGGCACTTGTCCGGCTGGATGGGGTGTCGCGTTGCGAACCAATGGGGTCAAACCTTGCCTTTTGCCCCTCGGGGTTTCCGCGCGCCCGATTCGAACTCCGGGGCGGGCGGTAGGCCGGTCGGAATCGGGTTGTTGGTACGGTCTGATTTAGGGTGTACTAGCGATTGTCAGGGACAAGCTGGAGAGAGCAGGGATGGCTCGATCGGTGCGATTGGAGTATCCGTGGGCGTTGTATCACGTGACGGCGCGCGGCAATCGGCGGGACTGGATCTATCTGGATGACGTTGACCATCGGCGCTTCGAAGAAACGCTGGCGCGAGCAGTCGAGCGATTCAACTGGGTGGTCTTTGCGTACTGCCTGATGGGCAACCACTATCACCTTCTGGTAGAGACGCCGGATGCGAACCTGGGCCGGGGGATGCAGTGGCTGAATGGCGTTTACACGCAGCGGTTCAACCGCCGTCACCGGCGTGTGGGTCATGTGCTTCAAGGCCGGTACAAGGCGATCCTGGTCGAACGCGAGACGTATCTTCTGGAATTGGCGCGCTACATCGTCCTCAATCCGGTGCGTGCGCATCTGATCGACGATCCTGCGGACTGGGAGTGGAGCAGCTACCGGGCCACCGCGGGCCTTTCGGACGCCGTCTCGTGGCTATCGACGGATCGCGTGCTGGACGAATTCGGCCCGGCCGCCTCCCGACAGCAGGCCTATCGGCGGTTTGTCCATGAGGGAATCGGACGTACCTCCCCCTGGAATGATCTGCATGCGCAGCTATTTCTTGGCTCCGAGGCCTTTGTCGAGGCGCGGCTGGCAGGTCAGTCCGGCCGGCTGGACTTGGACCCGGAATACCCCAAGGCCCAGCAGCGGCCTGTGCCGCCGAAGCTCGAATCCCTGGAGGCAAGCTTCCCGAGGAATGAAGCCATTCGGCGCGCGTATGCGTCCGGTGGCTACACGCTGAAAGCTATCGGTGACCATTTCGGTCTGCATTTTTCGCGAGTGAGTCGAATCCTGTCCGCGGGGGCAAAAGGCAAGGTCTGACCCCGTCGGTTCGCGGGTTCCAGGTCTGACCCCGTCGGTTCGCGTCGGTTCCGCGCGTCGGTTCCCGCGGGGGCAAAAGGCAAGGTTTGACCCCGTCGGTTCGGTTTGACCCGTCGGTTCCAGGTTGACCCCGTCGGTTCCCCGCTAGGCGGGATCGGGGCAGAGTTCGAGGATCTGGTTGAGGACCGCGCAGGCTTCCCGGTAGGTCCCCTGCGGCACTTGTCCGGCTGGATGGGGTGTCGCGTTGCGTTGGCGCCAGTCGAAGGACTTTACCTGGTGGCAGAGGATGTAGCTGGTTCTTGCATCCGGCGTCGTGCCCGCCACCACGGCGAAGGGGTTGGTCGCATTGGAATCGGCAGTGGTCATGGGGAGCCCCAGAACCAGCGAGGTGCGGGCGTTGAATTGGGTCGGCGACAGGACGAGGAAGGGGTGAATATCTCGCATTTCCCGCCCGGCCTGAGGGTTGCAGTCTATCCAGATGACGTCACGGCGCCGGGGTACCCAGTCCTTGGGTGCTGCACGCTTTACCATCGTTCATTTCCAATCACGTCCGTGCACATGGCCTCGCCGCTATGCTTGTCCGGGTCGAATCCTTTCAGGCGTTCCTCCAGGCTCATGGATGGAGAGGTTTCCGGACGGATTACGATCTGGTTGCCTTCCACGGAGACGATCACGGATTGGTCCGCCTCCAGGTGCGCTGCGCGCGCGATGGCCGCAGGAAGCCGCACGCCCAGATTGTTGCCCCAGCGCTTGATGTTCAGTCGTGTCTCGGCCATTGCTCCACCCGCAAGATGTATAGACATTGTTTAAACGACTGTATCACCCCGGTGTGGGGGCGTGCCAGAGGGGTATGTTCGGGCGGGCGGGGGACATCCCGGATAACCGTGTTGCGGTTTCCGGGACGATGATCGGGTGTGTCGGCGTGCCATCTGGCGGGTTTGGTCGAAGGGGTGACTCCCGCCGTTGTGGGTGCGTTTCGCGGGGTCAACGCACCCTACGGGCAGTGCTATTCCGTAGGATGCCGATGAGCGAAGCGAATCGCATCATGGGAGCGGGCTAGCGGGCGGGATCGACGCGAATTTCGAGGGTGAGGGTGTCGCGGTCGCGGGTGGTGCGGCGGGAGGCGAGGCCGCGTTCCGTGACGTCGGTTTCGGTGTGGACGCCGCCGAGGGTGTGCCAGGTGCCCGGCTCCAGCGTGAGTTGCGTGTCGATGGCGTCGCGGTCCACGGCGCCGCGGGGGAGGGGGCCTTCGTGGAGCTGGGAGATGGCGATGCGGATGCGGCCGTCGGGCTGGACCTGGGGGCGGACGCGGAAGCCACGGGCGGTGTCCTGCAGCAGGGGTTCGATGCCGACGCCGGCGCGGCCGTGGAGGATGCGGAAGCCGGCGGCGCGGGTCTCGCCGACCAGGATGATGGCCTCGGTGCCTTCCCGCAGGCGCAGGTGCTGGGTCTGGTCGTCGCGGCGGGTGGTGCGCAGCCGCTGGCTGGAGATGCGGCCCTCGGTGCCCTCCGGGCCGCTCTCGAACTCGAGGCCGGTGCCGCGTTCGGTGCGCGGGGCGTCGCGGTGGCGGCGTACGGAGAGGACGAGGTCCTGGGCCGGCGTGTCGAGTTCGGCGACGACTTCGCGGATCTGTTGCAGGGTGCGGGCGTCGGCGCGTACCAGCAGCCGGAAGCCGTCGCCGCGCAGGGTGGCGGTGTCGCCGAACAGGGCCTGCAGCTCGGGCAGCAGGCTGTTCGCCGGTCGGTGTTGCAGCGGCAGCACGGCGACCTCGGCGTGGGTGTCGCGTGCACCGGCGAGGCCGGGGAGCAGGGTGCCAGCCGCCAGCGCGAGGGCGGCTCGCAGGAGGTAACGCCGCTCGGTCATGTCGGGCGGCTCAGACGAGGAGGCGGCGGAGTTCGACGGCTTCATCGCTGAGACTCCAGTTGGCCTCGAAGTCCTGGACGGCGCGCTGGGTGCCCGGCCGATCGTCGACGTCGCCGCGCAGTATGCGGCGCCCGCCGGCCTGGGTGAGCTGCATCCAGCCGCTGTGGTCGGCAATCGCGGTGACGGTCAGCGGGCTTTCCTCGGCGGCCTCCAGGCGGCGCACCGAGACGGCGCTGGGCAGGCGTTTGATGCTTTCCACCAGGCTCGGAAGCTGTTCCTTGAGCGCCAGGTCGTCGTCGACCAGCAGGCGGATGTCGGTATGCCGGTGGCGGCGTGCGATCCCGGCCAGTTCCGCGCCCAGGTCGGGCCCGGCGATCTCGGCCAGCAGGGCGACGCGGGCATGCAGCCAGAGGCGTCGGCGGGTGGCGGCCAGGAGCTCGGCCAGCAGGGCCTCGGCGTCGATCAGGGTCGGGTCGCGTTCGGGGGCGGTCATCGGAGTCTCGCTCGGGTTGAGGGTCCTTCCCTCAGCATAGGGGAGTGGGGGTGGGTTCGCATCATTGCTCCGGGTCGTGTTCCCCGGGGGGGTTAGGGGAGCGTTTCGGGCGCGAATCAGAGATATGAGTACGGTGGCAGAAGCGGATAGGCAAGATCTGTGAGATCCGTGCATATCCCCTGTGGGAGCCGGCTGGCCGGCGAAGCCCCTGCCAAAGTCAGACGCGGGCAGGGGCTTCGCCGGCAAGCCGGCTCCTACGGGGCGCGAGCGGGGCTACACTGACTGGGTCGCGTGGGTGTGGGTGGCATGGGAATAGGGTGCCGCCGGGCGCGGGATCGGGGTGTGGATGCGGTGGAGCATGCGGCGGTGGGGGATGCCGGCGTCCTCGAAGGTGTCGCTGATGACGAAGAAGTCGTGGCGGGCGTAGAAGCCGATACGGCTGTTCTGGGCGTTCAGCCAGACCTCGCGCCAGCCGTGGCGGGCGGCGGCCTGGATGGCGCAGTCCAGCAGGCGCGAGCCAATGCCGTGCCCGCGCCAGGGTTCGCGCACGGCCATGCGGCCGATCTGGCCGGAGGGCAGCAGGCGCAGGGTGCCGACCGGTTCGTTGTTCGCCCCGATGGCCAGCCAGTGCAGGGCGGCGGGGTCCAGGCCATCGAATTCCAGGGCCTCGGGTACGCCCTGCTCCTCGACGAAGACCTCGCAGCGGATCAGGGACAGTGCGTCGGCGTCGGCAGGCCAGGTGGCCTCCCGCAAGGTGATGCGATGTTGCATGGGTATCCTCCTCCGGCATGCCGTGAAGGAGAGCCGCGCCCGCGTGCGCGAGCGATGCGATTGCATGGCTGGCTCCCCGGCCGTCCTGACCCTGGCCCCGGACGGAAGAGTCTAGTTCAGGTTGCGGGAATCTTCCTGTGAAGGGTTTCCCGGAATGGGGACGGTTCGATGTGCGGCGTGGGTGGTGGGAGATTGGGTTACTGCGGATCTTGCGCGGCGACCGGGATTTTATCGTGAGGCACCGCGAGGCGATCGCCACGGCGCATGGTGCCTCGCGTTGACGGGCACGGCATGGGCGCGGTGCCAGAGGCTGGGCGATTGCCGCGGCGCTTCGCGCCTCGCAATGACGGGTAAATGACTCCCGTGTGCGTGACGTGGCCGTGATCAGCGTGCGCCGATCAGGGTGTCGCGGAAGCGGCGCGACAGGGGTTCTTCCGGGTGCAGCCAGATGCCGAAATAGGCCTCGGCGAAGTCGTGGCCGGGGACCTCGACCAGCGGGGTACCGTTTTGCAGCAGGCGGGTGCCGTGGCCCGGGCGGTATTCCAGTGCGTAGCGTTCGCCGGCCTCCATGTCGCGGTAGGCGGCGTTGAAGGTGTCGAGCCGGTCGGCCAGGGCCGCCAGCGTCTCGGCGTCCTGCTGGTCCTCGAGCAGGCGGTTGCCACTGCGGCGGAAGTCGTCGGCGCTGATCGCGCGCAGGTATTCCAGTTCGAGGCGCTTGGGCACGTCGGCGGTCAGGACATCCTCCGGAGCGACTTCTTCGGGTACGTAGAGCGCCCCGACGTAGACGCGGAACACCGTGTAGCGGTAGAGCCGGCCCGCACGCAGGGGCACTGTGGTGTTGTCGATGGTGACCGATTCGGCGAAGCGCACGCCGTCGATCTCGGTGGCGGCCGCGGCCGGGGCGGCGAGCGACAGGGTCAGCAACAGGGTGGCCAGAAGCGAGGCCACGAAACGGGCGGGTCGGATACGGTGGATCATGGGTGGGTGCCTCCGGGTTGAGCGGGGATGGTGGCTTGTTCGCGCGCGTGGATGCGTTCGCGCAGGGTGTGCTGGGTGTCGGCGTCGATGGGGAAGCGCCAGATCAGGGCCATTGCCGCGAGCTTGAACAGGACCGGCAGGCCGGCGTAGGCCAGGGCCAGGACGAGCAGGGCGGTGGGGCTGTTGTCGCCATCGGCCGAGAATCCGGCCGCACCCAGTAGCGGGAAGCTGAGGCCGACGGCCAGCGCGAGGGCCAGCTTGGTCGCCATGCCCCACAGGCCGAAGAACAGCCCGGCGCGCTCGCCGCCGCCGTCGGCGGTGTCCTGGTCGATCACATCGGCCTGCATCGCGGCCGGCAGGGCGAGATCGACCCCGAGGCTGAGCCCGGTCAGTACGGTGATGGCGTAGAACGCCAGCACGTCACCGGCGCTGAGGAACGGCACCCAGATGAAGAAGCTGGAGGCCAGCAGCATCGAGAGTGTCCAGACCCGATGTTTGGGCAGGCGCCGCGCCAGGCGCAGCCACAGCGGCAGGGCGAGGATGCCGGTGGCGAAGTAAACCAGCAGCAGCGGCCCGGCATGGCCTGGCGCCTCCAGCACGTGGGTGATGAACAGCAGGAAGAGCGTGGCGGGGATCGCGTTGGCGGTGCCGTTCAGGATCCACGCCAGGATCAGTCGGCGGAAGGGGCGGTTGCCCAGCAGCAGGCCCCAGCCAGCGCGCCACGGCACGGGCGCGAGCCTTCCGGGGCGTTCCGGCACGCGCCACAGCAGGATCAGGAAGGCGACCGGCAGCAGTACCCACAGCAGCACCGCGAGGGCTGCGAGCGCTGCCCCGGCATCGTCCTGCAGGCCGAGGACCGCCGGCAGTGCGGCGGCCGTGACCGTACCCAGTACGACGAAGCCCTCGCGCGCGGCGGTGATGCGCGAGCGTTCGTGGTAGTCGCCGGAGAGCTCCGCGCCCCAGGCCGCATAGGGCAGGGCGACCAGCGTCCAGCCCAGATAGACCAGGGTGCTGAACAGCAGCAGGTATCCCGCGCCGGCCTCGGCCGGCGGGCGGAAAAGGAACGGCGCGGCGAGCAACAGCAGCGGCACGCCGGCCAGCATCACCGCGCGCCGGCGCCAGGCCCCGGGGATGCGATCGGACAGGTGGCCGACCAGCGGGTCGGTCACGACATCCAGCAGCCGCGCCGCAAGAAGGAGCAGACCGACCAGGGTGACGCCCAGGCCGGTGTGCTCGGCGTAATGCGCGGGCAGGAAGACGTACAGCGGCAGGCCGAGGACGGCCAGGGGCATGCCCAGACCGCCGTAGGCGAACAGCCGCGGCCAGCGCAGGGTGTTCACTTCATCGAGTCGCGGGGGCATTGCTGCCCGAGGCGGTGGCATCGGCGGGGTTTTGCAGGACGGCCTGCATCAGGTTCACGCGGGCGGTGTCGAAGCCGACTTCGCAGTACGCCAGGTAGTAGCGCCACATGCGCAGGAAGGATTGTGAATAGCCGAGCGCCTCGATCACCGGCTCCGCCTGGCGCACCTCCTGGTGCCAGTGGCGCAGGGTGCGCGCGTAGTCCGCGCCAAAGAAGGCATGGTCCGTCACGGCGAGCCCGGCCCGTTCGGCCTCCGCGTTGAAGCGCGGGACCGAGGGCAGCATCCCGCCGGGGAAGATGTAGAGCTGGATGAAGTCGGCATTGCGGCGGTAGTACTCGAAGGCGTGCTCGGCAATGGTGATCACCTGCAGCGCCGCGCGGCCGCCGGGGCGCAGGCAGGCGCGCACTTTGTCGAAGTAGGTCGCCCACCACTGCTCGCCCACCGCCTCGAACATCTCGATGGAGACCACGTGGTCGAAGGTCCCGTCGAGGTCGCGGTAGTCCTGCAGGCGCAGTTCCACGCGATCGCTCAGGCCGGCGCGTTCGATCCGCTCGCGGGCGTAGTCGAGCTGCTCCTGCGACAGGGTGACGCCGGTCACGCGATAACCGCGCCGGGCCGCCATCTCGGCGAAGCCACCCCAGCCGCAGCCGATCTCCAGGATATGCGCGCCCGGTTCGGCGTCCAGTTGATCCAGCAGGCGGGCATACTTCTGCGTCTGCGCTTGTTCCAGGGCCTCGTCGCCGCGGGTGAACAGGGCCGACGAGTAGCTCATCGTGCGGTCCAGCCACAGGTCGTAGAAGTCGTTGCCGAGATCGTAATGGAAGCGGATGTTGGCGCGGCTGCCGCGCCGGCTGTTGCGGTGCCGCCAGTGACGCAGGCGGTCGAGGCCGCGCTGCCAGGCCGGACGATCGGCCAGGGCCGCGAGGGCGGGCTCGTTGTCGGTGGCGAAGCGCAGCAGGCTTGGCAGGTCCGGGGTGATCCAGTCGCCGCTGATGAAGCCCTCGGCAAAGCCGATGTCGCCGTGGCGCAGCAGGCGCAGGATCGCGCGCCAGGGGCGGCGGAAGTGCCAGACAGCCTCGACCCCGGCCTTGCGTCCGCGCAGGGTCACGCGGTCGCCCGACGGGCCGATCAGGGTGATCTGCCCGGTGTCGATGTCCTTGAGTGCGCGCGCGATCAGGCGCAGGGCCCAGTCCGGCCGGGTGGTGTCGTCCTGCGGGGTGTCGAGGTGGTCGAGGGCCATTAGTCGATCTCCTGTGCGGGGGGTGCGGGCCGCGGGTGGTAGCGCCCGCCACGCCACCAGATCTTCAGCGCCTGCCAGTGAATCAGCGGCAGGACCTTGAGGGTCATCCAGGGTTGTTTCAGGAAGGCGCCCAGCAGGGTGCGGTCGCTGAACGGGCGCAGGCGGCCATGCTGTGTGGCCGTCAGCATCAGGTCCTGACCCTGGTATTCGTTGATCGCGATCCGCAGGGATGCCCCGACCTGCGCACGCGGCGGCGTCAGGCTGAAGGCGTAGCGCGCGTGCATGTCGATGAAGGGCGATACGTGAAAGGCCTTCTGCTTCTCCTGGCGCACGGGACCGGCCATGGGCGCGCCGTGCTCGTGCAGCAGGTAGTGGTGGTGCTCGCCAAAGGTGTTGCGCACCTCCAGCAGGATCGCGCGCAGGTCACCGTCGGCGTGCCAGGCATACCAGACGCTCAGCGGGTTGAAGGCATGCCCGAGGACGCGCGGCATGGCCAGCAGATAGATCGGACCGCCGGCCAGGTCGATGCCGTAATCGGCCAGATGCGCCTCGATCCAGGGCCGCCAGGGGCGGCCGTCGCGCGGCCCGTGGTCCCGGGTGCGCAGGCTGAACAGGTTGAAGCCGTCCCGCGAGAACAAGCGGCAGCGCCGGGTGGTCTCGGCGAGGCGGTCGATATCGAACAGCGCGCTGATGACCGGGTAGCGAAAGCGGTACTGCTGCGGGAAGAACCGCTGATGCAGCACCGTGCCGTGTACGAGGGCGGCGTCCATTCAGGTGTTCCGCGATTGCGCCGCCGGCGCGCCGAGCGGGGCCGGCCCGCCGCCGTGTGCGGTGGCCACCGGCGTGTGACCGGGACGGGCGGGGGCATCCGGCGCGTGCGACCAGGGCGGTTCGATGCCCATGGTCTGACCGACACGGACGGCCGAGCGTAGGCCGTCTTCGTGGAAGCCGTAGCCCATCCAGGCCCCGGCGAAATACAGGCCATCCTCGCCCTGGGTCGCCGCCAGGCGCTGGCGGGCCGCCTCCGCCGCGGTATCCATGACCGGGTGTTCCCAGTGCTGCTCGCCGAGGACCAGGCTGGGGTGCGGGTCTCGCCAGGGGTTCAGGCTGATGATGTAGTCCTGACGGCGTTCCAGGCGATGCAGACGGTTCATCCAGTACGACACCGAGACGCGGTCGCGGGCCTGCGTGGTCCGCCCGGACAGGTAGTTCCAGGAGGACCAGACCCGGCGCGAGCGGGGCATCAGGGCCGGGTCCGTGTGCAGGATGGCGTGGTTGGCCTGGAAGCGGCAGGCGGACAAGAGCCGGTCGCGCGCGGGGGCGGCGCCGTTCAACAGCCAGCGCGCGGTGTCGGCGTGGCAGGCGAACACCACCGCGTCGAACCCCATGCCCTGGGCCTCGGTCAGGACGCGCCACTGGCCGGACTCCGGCATCACCGCGCGCACCGGCTGGTGGACGATGCAACCGGGTTCCAGGCGTTGCGCCAGGCGCTGTACGTATTCGCGGCTGCCGCCGACCACGGTGCGCCACTGCGGGCGGTCGCGCAGGTCCAGCAGGCCATGATTGTGGAAGAACTGCAGGAAGCTGGCGGCCGGGAATTCGCGGATCGCCTCCGGCGGGCAGGACCAGATCGCGGCGGCCATCGGCAGCAGGTAGTCCTCGGTGAAACCGCGGCCCAGGCGGTGCCGGTCGAGGAAGGCCCCCAGTGTGCCTTCCGGGCTCTCGTGACGTTCGAACAGCCCCTTGCCCAGGCGGTTGAACCGCAGGATGTCGCCCGCCATGCGCAGAAAACGCGGGCGCACCAGATTGCGGCGCTGGGCGAACAGGGTGTTCAGATCGGAGCCGGCATATTCGACCCCGGCGGGCTGGCGCGAGTAGCCGAAGGACATGTCGGTGTCCTGCGTGGCGACGCCCAGATGCGTAAACAGCCGGGTCAGCAGCGGGTAGTTGCGCTCGTTGTAGACGACGAACCCGGTGTCGATGGGTGTGGGCCCCTGCGGGTCGGGCACGTCCACGGTGTGGGCGTGACCACCGAGTTCCGGTTCCGACTCGAACAGTTGCACGTGGTGGCGGGTCTGCAGGATCCAGGCGGCGGACAGGCCGGCGATGCCTCCACCGATGACGGCGATGCGCGAGCGTTGCATGGTGGTGGTTCTCCGGACCCGAAAGGTGATGGACAACTTATACAATAGCTGTACAATCTTTGTAAATGGTCGCCGACGAAAGTTCCCGGGTTTCCTGTGCCGGGGGCGCTTCGCGAGACCCCGCGTACCAACGGAGACATGGACCGTGAAGACAGACGAGCAAACGCAGGCCGGCGCCCCCGAATGGCCGCCGGAGGTGCGCGAGGCCCTGGCCACGCACGAGATTGTGGGCATTACGTCCGGCCTGTCGGACTTTCGCGATGCCGAGGCGCTGCTGGAAGCAACGGCTCCGGGCCGCTGGCAGCGGCTGGAGTGGGGCATGGGGTCGGCGCACAACCGCGAGCAGTTCCACGCGCTGCAGCAGGCCACCGGCGCGGCCGTGCTGCCGCTGTTCATCGCGCGCGAGGGCGTGATCGGCGGGCTGCCCGAGTTGCGCGAGTATCTGGGGCAGCGGGCGTTGCAGGCGCGCGGCGACGGGCCGCGCCCGGACGCAGCCGCGCCCGCCCTGCACGTCCTGGGGTTCGGCGGCCTGCTACCCTTCGCATTCTTCGGGCTGGGCGCGTGGATGGCCCAGCCCGAATGGCAGGCTTTCGCGCTGGAGGCCCTGGCGCTCTATGGTGCGGTGATCCTGTCGTTCCTGGGGGCGATCCACTGGGGGATCTTCCTGGTGGATCGGCAGCACCGGGTGGGCCCGCTCGCGGCCCCGGTGTGGGCGGTGGTGCCATCCATCCTGGCCTGGCTGGCGGTGCTGCAGCCGCTGCCGGAGGCGCTGATGACCCTGACGGTGCTGTTTCTCGGGGTGCTGTGGGTGGATCGGCTGAGCCTGTATCGCCGCGCATTGCCGCGGGGCTACCTGGGCCTGCGCCTGGTGCTGACCGCCGGGGCGATGCTGGCGCTGGCTTCGGGCTTCGCGGTCACCCTGGTCGCCTGACCGGGCCCGGAAAGAGGAAAACGCAAGAATGAGCGAACACAAGGACTCGATGATGGATGCAGACGCCCGGACGGCCGACGAGCCGACGGCCACCAATGCCTCGGGCCAGCCACTGGCGGCCCCGGAACAGCTCGCCGAGCGCTACCGCGACATCCTCGCCGGTCTGGGCGAGAACCCGCAGCGCGAGGGCCTGCTGGATACCCCGATGCGCGCCGCGAAGGCGATGCAGTATCTCACCCGTGGCTATCACCAGGACCTGGACAGTATCGTCAACGGGGCCCTGTTCTCGTCGGACAACGACGAGATGGTGCTGCTGCGCGATATCGAACTGTACTCCCTGTGCGAGCATCACCTGCTGCCGATCATCGGCAAGGTGCATGTGGCCTACCTGCCCAATGGCAAGGTGATCGGTTTGTCCAAGATCGCCCGGATTGTCGACATGTTCGCGGCGCGCCTGCAGATCCAGGAGAGCCTGACGCGCCAGATCGCCGAGGCCCTGATGCAGGTGACGAACGCCAAGGGAGTCGGCGTGGTGGTGGACGCCAAGCACATGTGCATGACCATGCGCGGGGTGGAGAAGCAGCATTCGTCGATGGCGACCTCGGTGATGCTGGGCGCCTTCCGCGAGGACGGCCGCACCCGGCGCGAGTTCCTCAATCTGATCGGTCGCACGGGCAACTGACCGTTCCCGGGGCCGCCGGGCGGTGTCACTACACAAAAAAATGGCCCGGCGCGAAGGCCGGGCCAAAGATCGTCCGGACACCCGTGTGATGGAGGGTTCTGGTCCGAACGGCGGAAAACCGGCTGCCGTTGCCACGAGCCGATGATTTCCGCAACTTGTATAAGTGGACAGGGACTGTGGAAACAGGTTCCTGACAGTCGCCGAAAGAATGTGCTGGGCATCACATTTTCCTGTCCCCGGGAGTCTCGATGCGCGGTCTGGAACAGATCCCCTGGTTGTACGACGGCCTGATGGCCGGTGCCGAGTTGCTGGGCCTGCGGCGCTGGCGCCGGCGCCTGGTGGCGGGCGCGCACGGCCGGGTACTGGAGATCGGCTGCGGGACCGGGCGCGACCTGCCGCTGTACGCGGACCCGGAACGGGTCATCGGCATCGACCCGGACCTGGCGGCCTTGCGCCGGGCCCGCCGGCGGGCGCCATCCGTGCCGCTGGTGGTGGCGCGGGCCGAGACCCTGCCGTTTGCCGACGGCGCCTTCGATACCGTGGTCTCCGGTCTGGTGTTCTGCAGCGTGCAGGATCCGCCGCGGGCCCTCGGCGAGGTGCGCCGGGTGCTGGCGGAAGCGGGCGAGCTGCGCATGCTGGAGCATGTGCGTCACACGCGGCCGCTGCTGGCCCGCGCCCAGGACCGGGTGCAGCCGGCCTGGACCTGCATCACCGGCGGCTGTCACCCGAACCGCGATACCGAGGCCGCGGTGGAGCGCGCCGGCTTCTGCATCGACCCGGAAGACCGTGTGGCACGGGGCGTAATGCGGCGCTTCGCGGCGCGGGTCTGCCGCGCGTCCGCGGATGCCTCCGAGCGTAACGCCGGGGATGGGGGCTGAAGGGCAAGGGCCTTTGTTCACCACGAAGGGCACGAAGATACGAAGGAAGGGCAAGGGCGTGTAACCACAGAGGTCACGGAGGACACGGAGAAAGTCGATCGTTGCCGGAGCAGGGCGGGTGATGGCCCAGTCAAGAGAAGGCCCCGGGCATGGATGCGCCGGGGCCTTTCTGGGTGGACGGTCGGTAACGTGTCAGGCGGTCGTGTTGATGTTGGTGCCGACGTTGTCCGGCAGGCCCTGAGTGGCAGCCTGCATCTCGCCGATGTCGGGCATGGCCTGCAGCATCGACTGAGCCGCCATCTCTTGGGACTCCATCGCCTTCTTCTGCACGGCCACATCCTTCTGCATGGCCACCTGCTGCTGGCTGTTCTGCGTGGCCATCGCGGCAATCGCGCTTGCGTCCATCTCGTACTCCCGGTTCTGAATGTGCAGGCCCGTTGCACTCGATAGGGGGAACGGGCCTGCCCCCGGTGACGGCTGCATCCCCGCAGACTTGAGCCCCCGAATCGGATTTTTTTCAGAAGGTACCTGTTCTACGGGGCCATCGCCGTGCGTCCGGGCTCCCCGTCCTTCTCCATACCCTGGCTGGTTTGATCTGCCCTGGCCCTTCCTTCGTATCTTCGTGCCCTTCGTGGTGAACAGCGCCCTTGACCTTCAATGGGCGTTTCGCTCGCTTCGTCCGCGTCCTGTCTATTTCGGGGCGATCGCGACCCGCGCCTTCGGGGTGCGCCGTGACATGGGTGCCAGGGTCCGGAGATCCCGGCTCTTCGCTTCGCTGCGGCCGGGGTGACGGGGAGTGTTGCCCCGTGCCCCGCGATCACCCGTCAGCAACGTCGGCTCCAGCGCGTCGCCCTGTAGTCAGTCCTTCTCCGTGTCCTCTGTGCCCTCCGTGGTGCAATCCGCCCTGGCCCTTCTTCGTGCCTTCGTGTGCTTCGTGGTGAATACATTCAGTCGGCGGGGCGTTACTGGCGCTGGGCCTCGAACTCGATGATCAGTTCGACTTCGTCGCCGACGATGTCGCGGGTCAGGCCGTAGGTCATGCCGAAGTCGGAGCGGTTGAAGCTGCCGCGCATCGACGCACCGAGCACGTACGGCCGGCCGAACAGGCCGCCGAGCGGGAACGGGTAGCGCCCGACCTTGTTGATCGTCACGTCGAGGTGGATGGTGCGGGTCTCGCCCAGCAGCTCGAGCCCGCCGCTGAGGCGCCCGGTGTTCTCGCTGGTCGGCTCGTAGCGCGTGGCGGTAAAGCGCATCTCCGGGTATTCCTCGACGTTCAGGAAGTCCTCGTTGCGCAGGTGGTCGTCGCGCTCGGCGTGGTTGGTGAACACGCTGTCGGTCTGGATGACGAAATGGCCGTCGCCCAGCTCGCCCGTGTCGGGGTCGAAGACGAACTCGCCCTCGGCTTCCAGGAACATGCCCAGGACCTTGGCATAGCCGGCATGATCGACCAGGAAGCCGACCGCGAAGTGGTCGGGGTCGATGACCCAGCGGTCGGCATCGGCCAGGGCCTGCGCGGGCAGCGCCAGGGCCGTGGCCAGCAGGCCACCCAGCAGCAGGCGGCGCAGGCGGGCGGGGCGGCGGTTGTTGCGGGCGTCAGTCATGACACACCTCCGGTCGGTGGCGGTACAGCCAGTGGATATCCACGGCAAAGGACAGGCCCAGGGCCAGCAGGCCGGCCAGGGCGATGGTGATGGCGGCGGGTGCGGGCAGGCCGGGGATCAGGACCAGGAGCAGGACCACGGTCTGCAACACGCAGAGGGCCTGGCGGCGCCGGCTGGGCGGCAGTGGCGCGGCCAGCCAGGGCAGGGGGCGGGCGGCCAGCACGAAGGCGTAGCGCATCAGGCCGATCAGGATCACCCAGGGCCCCACCGCCGTCATCTGCCAGACGAGGACCGACAGGGCGAGGATCATGGCGGCGTCCAGCTCCATGTCGAAGCGGGCGCCGAACGCGGTGGCGCTGTCCGTGCGGCGCGCGACGGCCCCGTCCACCCCGTCCAGCACCAGTGCCAGGCCCGCGAGGGCGATCACCCACAGCGCCAGCACCGGCTCGTCCGGGGTAGGGGCGGCCAGGACCAGGCCGCCGAGCGGGGCGGTCAGGGCGGCGCGCAGGAGCGTGACCCGGTTGGCCGGGCCAGGGCCGCGCCCGGCGGGCGCCACTCCGGTCGCCGGGGTGCGGCTGGCGAGGATGGCACCCAGCACCAGCCAGAGCGTGACGAAACCGGCGACGGTTGGCAGGCCCGTGGGCGCGTGCCAAACCAGTGCACCGGTTACGGCGAGGCCGGCCAGGCCCGCGAGCAGCCAGTCGGTCGCCCAGACCCGCAGGCCGGCCTGCAGGCGCAACGGGAAAGGCTTGGCGGGGGAAGACTCCATGCGGGGATTGTAGCGCTCCGTTGGCGATCGTCCTGGGGGCGCGCGGGTGGCACGCCCTGGTCTTGCGACCATGCGGGGCACCGGGAGTTGCCGGTCGCTGCGCCCTTCGCCCAAACTGCACGGATGATCACGTGGCAGCGCACCCCGTTTCCGGGCCCCTCCCGGTGAGCACGGCCGACTCCGAACAGGCGTTCTGGGTCACCGGTCCGGGCACGGGCGCGTTGCGTCCGGAGGCACTGGCGGAGCCGGGCCCGGACGCGGTGCGGGTGCGCACGCAGTTCTCGGCGATCAGCCGCGGGACCGAGTCGCTGGTGTTCCACGGTCGGGTGCCGGAGAGCCAGTATCAGGCGATGCGCGCGCCGTTCCAGGCCGGCGAATTCCCGTGGCCTGTGAAGTACGGCTACATCAGCGTCGGCACCGTTGAGGCGGGTGGCGCGGCGCACGGGCTGGACGGGCAGCGAGTGTTCTGCCTGTATCCGCATCAAAGCGCCTACACGGTGCCGGCCGCCGCGGTGGTGCCGATACCGGATGCCGTGCCTTCGCGGCGCGCGGTGCTGGCGGCCAACATGGAGACGGCCATCAACGCGGTCTGGGACTTGCAGCCCGGTCCGGGGGATCGCCTCGCGGTGATCGGCGCCGGCGTGGTGGGCCTGCTGGTGGCCGGGTTGCTGCGGGCGATGCCGGGCGCCGAGGTCACGCTGATCGACCCCAATCCCGCCCGCGAACCCGTGGCGGCGGCGCTGGGATTGTCGCTCTGTACGCCGGAGGCGGCGCGGGGGAACCCGGAGCTGCAGGGGCTGGACGGGGTGGTGCATGCCAGCGGCAACCCGGCCGGGCTGGCGCAGGCCCTGGACCTGGCCGGGGTCGAGGCGCGGGTGGTGGAGATGAGCTGGTACGGCGACCAGCCGGTGCCGGCACCGCTGGGCGAGGCGTTCCATTCGCGGCGGCTTACGCTGCGCAGTTCACAGGTGGGCCGCATCCCGCCGGAGCGCGCGGCGCGCTGGGATTACCGTCGCCGCCTGGCGCTTGCATTGTCCCTGCTGGCCGATCCCGCACTCGACGCGCTGATCACTGGCGAGGATGCCTTCGCCAACCTGCCCGCGGCGATGGCCCGCGTCACGGGGCCCGAGGCCGCCCGCACCCTTTGCCACCGCGTCCGCTACTGATCTTTTATTTCTCAAGACGGGGAACCACCCGATGTACAGCCTGAACGTGCGTGACCACTTCATGATTGCCCACAGCTTCGCCGGCGAGACCTTTGGTCCGGCGCAGAAGCTGCACGGCGCGACCTACGTGGTCGATGTCACCTTCCGCCGCCGGGCGCTGGACGCGGACGGACTGGTGGTCGATATCGGCCGCGCCAGCGAGGTCGTAAAGGCCCTCCTGGCGGATCTCAATTACCAGAACCTGGACGAGCGCGAGGAGTTTCGCGGCCAGAACACGACCACCGAGTTTCTGGCCCACGCGCTGCACCAGCGCGTGGCAAGCGCCATCCATGCCGGCGAGCTGGGCGAGTCCGCGCGCGAGCTGGATGCGGTGTGCGTAACGCTGAACGAGTCGCATATTGCCTGGGCCAGCTACGAGGCCGCGCCCTGAGCGGAATGCGCGCGCTGGGTATCGTGGTCCCGGGTTCGCTGGACCAGCGTACCGGGGGGTATCGCTACGATGCGCGCATGGTCGCGGGTCTGCGGGCGCGAGGCTGGCGGGTCGCGGTCCACGAACTGGACGGTTGCTTCCCGGGGCCGGATCCCGAGGCTGCGGCGGCGCTGGATACCGCGCTTGCGGGCATTCCCGATGCCGGGGGTGTACTGCTGGATGGACTGGCGGCGGGGGCCTTTCCCGATGTGCTGGCCCGACATGCCGCGCGCTTGCGCCTGATCTACCTGCTGCATCATCCGCTGGGGTTGGAGACCGGCCTGGCGCCGGCGCGGTCGGAGGACCTGCTCGCGCGGGAGCGCGCTGCCCTCGGGCATGTGCAGGGTGTGGTCGCGACCAGTGCCTTTACCGCCGCGCAGGTGGCCGCCTGGGGCATGCCCCGGGAGCGGCTGCAGGCGATCCCGCCCGGCGTCGAGGCGCGCCCGCCCGCCACCGGTCCGGCGCCCGGCGCGCCGGCGCTGCTGCTCTGCGTGGGGACGGTGGTCCCGCGCAAGGGACAGCTGGAACTGGTGCAGGCCCTGGCCCGGCTTGAGGCCGAGAACTGGCGGGCGGTGCTGGTGGGCGCGCGCGACCGGGATGCGGCGTATGCCCGGCGGGTGGAGACGGCGATCGCGGCGGCCGGGCTGGAGGGCCGCATCGAATGGGCCGGCGAGTGCGACGATGCGATGCTGGAGGGCTGGTACGCGCAGGCGTCGGTGTTCGTCCTGCCCAGTGTCTACGAGGGTTTTGGCATGGCCTACACCGAGGCCATGGCCCGGGGACTTCCGGTGATCGGGACCACTGGTGGTGCGATCCCGGGGACCGTCCCCGAGGCGGCCGGACGTCTGGTGCCGCCGGGCGATAGCGAGGCGCTGGCTGGGGCCATCGAGGGATTGTTGCGCGACCCGCGGGGGCGCGAACGGATGGGCCAGGAGGCGCGCGCGGCCATGACGGAACGACCGGACTGGGACGGTGCGGTGGCCGCGCTGGAGCGAACGCTGGAGGACTGGCTGCGATGACCGAGACCTTCGACGCCGACTGGCTCGCCCTGCGCGAACCCGTGGATCACGCGGCGCGCCCGGACGCGCTGGTTGCGACACTGGGCGCGGTACTGGCCGGCCGGATGACGGGGGGTGCCCTGAGGGCCACCGATCTCGGCAGCGGGACCGGCTCCAACCTGCGCTATCTCGCGCCCCGGCTGCCGACCCCGCAACACTGGCGGCTGGTGGATCACGATAAGGGGTTGCTGCAGCGCGCGGCGGCCCCGGGCCCCGGGGTCGCGCTCGAGCGGCGGGTGACCGATCTGGCGGCGGGTCCGGCGGCGGCGCTCGCGGGGGACGAGACGCTGGTGACGGGGGCGGCGTTGCTGGATCTGGTGTCCGAAGCCTGGCTTGCCCGGCTGCTGGAGGGCTGTGCCCGCCAGGGGACGGCGGTCCTGTTCGCGCTGAGCTATGACGGGCGGATCCGCTGGTCAGATCCGCAGCCCCTGGATGCCGAGCTGGGGGATGCGGTGAATCGGCATCAGCGTTCGGACAAGGGCCTGGGGCCGGCGCTGGGCCCGACGGCCGCGTCGGTCTGCGCGGCCCGGCTCGAGGCGCACGGGTATCGCGTGGAAACGCGCGCGAGCGACTGGCGCCTGGATGCCGGGCAGGCGAAGCTGGGGGCGGCCCTGATCGACGGCTGGGTGGATGCGGCCTGCGAGGTCGTGCCGCACCGCGCGGCCGCGTTGCGGGCCTGGGGCGAGTCGCGGGCGCGTGCCCTTGCCCGGGGCGAGGTCGAGCTGGTGGTCGGTCACCAGGACGTGCTGGGATTGCCGCCGGCTTGGGCGCGCGGGTGAATCGCGGGGTTCGGCAGGAAATCCCGGTACCCGTTTCGCTGGACGTTGAACCCGTGCAGGATAGAATCGGACGGGGATAACCGGAAAAGGTGAGGCATGGAACAGGCAGATAAAAAGCAGAGAAGTTTCCTGAGTCGCTGGTGGATCCTGATCGTGATCGTACTGTGGCTGATCGCCTGGTCAGCGCGGGATGTGCTGGCGCCCAGCGCGGAGATGGTGCCGGAGGACGAAGATGTCGAGGCGGTGGCCGTGGCGGAGGATGACCCGGCGGCGGAGGCGCGCACCCCCGCGAGTCCGCCGCGCGAGGGCCGTCTGTCGGAGGGCGACATGGATCCGATGACCGGCGAGGCCTACGAGCGCGACGACGACACCGGCATGCATCGGCCGATTCCGGACCCGCGGGAGCAGCCGCGCACCACGGCCGACGGCGAGCCGGTGAGCGAGGAGCAGGTCGCGCGCCAGGTGCAGGAGGCGCTGGAGAACGGTCGCGCCGCGTACTGGAGTGACGGGCCGGAGGCTGCGGCTGCTGTCCTGCGGACCGCGCTGGCGGATATTCCGGCGACGGCCGCTCAGCGTGCCGACCTCTATGGCGAGCTGGGCAACGCCCTGTTTGCCGCGGGTGATGCCCGCGGGGCCATGCGGGCCTGGGACAGCGCCCTGGACCTGCTGCCCGCCAGCGAGCGACGCGTGATGGTCGAGCGCCTGGCGCCGGTGTATGACCGTCACCACCGGGACGGGGCGCGCCACCTGCGTCAGTTCCGCTAGTCGGTCCCGGGCCGCCGTGCCCGGGCGATCCAAAAAGGCCCCGGAGGTGTATATCTCCGGGGCCTTTTGTTGTGTGGATGCGCCGTGCGCGGTTGGCGCTCAGACCAACTGGTAGCGGTGCAGCTTGCGCCACAGGGTGCTGCGATCCATGCCGAGGGCGCGGGCGGTCTGTGAACGGTTTCCGGCATGGGCCACCAGCGCCTCGCGCAGGCGCCGCGCCTCGGGATGTTCGCTGGCCTGGGTGTCGTGGGCCCCATTGGAGCCAAAACCATTCGGCTCGGCATACCCATTGGTACGCGGTGCATGGATCGTGTCGCTCGTGTCTGCCTCCACCCGCACCGGCTCGGGGAGCGGGAAGTCATCCACCTGGCCATCGCGGGCGTGCAAGGTCAGGCATTCGAAGACGTTCTCCAGCTCGCGGAAGTTGCCCGGCCAGGGGTGGTCCTGCAGCTTCTCCTTCAGCCGGGGGGCAATGCGGATGCCGTGATGCACCTCGTAGGCCTGGAGCGTGGCCGCGAGATCACGGGGCCGATCGCGCAGCGGCGGGATCTCCACCGTCGCGACCGCCAGCCGGTAGAAAAGGTCGGTGCGGAATTCGCCGGCCTCCACTCGGCTGCGCAGATCCTGGTTCGACGCGGCGAGGATGCGCACATCCACCTGGCGGGTGGTGTTCTCCCCCACGCGTTCGAAGGCGCCGTCCTGCACCGCGCGCAGCAGCTTGGCCTGCAACCGCTGGCTCATCTCCCCGATCTCGTCGAGAAACAGCGTGCCGCCATCGGCGGACTCGAAGCGCCCGACACGGTCACTGACCGCGCCGGAGAAGGCGCCCCGGGTATGGCCGAAGAGCTCGGATTCCAGCAGTTCCTCGGGGATCGCCGCGCAGTTGATCTCCACAAACGGCGCCTCGGCGCGGCGGCTGGCCTGGTGGATGGCGCGGGCCAGGCGGGTCTTGCCGGTGCCGGATTCGCCCAGCAGCATCACGCGCACATCGCTGGCGGCGACCCGCCGCGCGAACTGCAGGGTGGGGCGGCAATGGGCGTCATGAGAGTGGAAGTGGCTGTCATCGAGTCCGTCCCGACCATCCTCGCTCACGGTCTCCACCGGGGTGGTGCGCCGGCGCTGCGGCTGCAGGGTGATCAGGCGCAGCGCGCGGGCGTCGTCGTTCAGGCGCAGGGGCTGGCTGATGACCTCCAGTGGCAGGGTCTCGTCCTCCAGTTCGGCCATCAGCGAGAAGTGCAGGGCGTGCGGGGTGCGGTTGGCGTCGGCGTCGTCGTCGCCGGCGGCGACGGCGGCCTCTTTCAGATGTGCCTCGAGATTCAGCGACCCGAGCTGGTCCAGGGTCAGGGGGGTATCCGGGGGGATTTGCAGGGTCTGGTGAAAGGCCGGGTTGGCGAACAGGACCCGGCCCCGGGTATCGCTGATGAGGTGTGGATCCCGACTGTGTCGGATGCAGATCTCGGCCAGTTCGGTTGTGGTCATCCCGCCTCCTTTTTCTTGTTGGAGGGGCCGGCGGCAGCGGGACGGTGTTGCAACACCCGGGGCCTCCTGCAACACCCGGGAATCCCCCGTTTCGCCAATCCCTGTCTCGGTTATAGCGCGAAACGGGGGTGTTGCAACAGGTATGCCCTGAATATCAGTAAATCAGAATCAAGTGATTGATTTATAAGAATGTCACAATACTGGCATATACGTTGCTTGTAGTTGGGCATGAGTTCTTCTACATACTGGGATATGGATACCCGCTTCGGTGGTCATCCGGCTGACACCGGTCGCCGGACCAGGCTCGTTGCCGTTTCCCCCGGCAGTCGGTCGGCTGCGGCCCATCGTTTGCCCGGGCCCCGGCGCGTGCAGGCGCGCAGGCCCGGTACCCCCTCTCTCATCGCGGCATTCGGCGCGAGGTAGGACGATCATGATTGCTCGAGTCTCCCGACGCCTTCTGGCTCGGACCCTGCTGGGTGCGGCACTGGCACTGCCTCTGTGGGGCCTGTCGGTGGTGCATGCCTCCGGCCCCGTCCTCACGGTGGAGCCGGATCAGGCGGCCACCCAGTCGGTCAGTGGCACGGTGATTCCCTTCCGCGAGGTCACGCTGACGGCGCAATCCTCCGGGCGCGTGGTCGACGTAGCCGGTGCCGAGGGCGACCGTTTCGAACAGGGAGCCGTGCTGGTGGCGATCAGCGATGACCGGCTGCGCGCCCAGCGCCAGGCGGCCGAGGCCGAGATGCGTACCGCCGAGGCTGCGATCCGCGAGGCCCAGATGCAGTACGGCCGCGAGATGATTTCGCCGCAGTCGCGCAACATCGGGCAGATGCCCGGCATGGGCGTGCCATCGATGTTCGACCAGATGTTTACCCAGCCGATGGGCCAGTTCATGGGCATGGGCGACCCCGCGCTGGACCGACGCACCGATCTCTACTCCCGCTACATCGGCGTGGACCAGGCCCAGGCGCGCTGGGAACAGGCCCGGGCCCGCGTGGCCGAGCTGGACGCCGCCATTCGCGACACCCGCTCCGAGGCCCCCTTTGACGGCCTGGTGATGCACAAGCACGTCGAAGAAGGCGACACCGTGCAGCCCGGGCAGCCGCTCGTCAGCTTCGGCCATGTCGAGTTCCTGCGCATCGAGGCCCAGGTGCCGGTGCGGCTGGTAAGCAGCCTGCAGGAAGACGACTACGTGCAGGTGCGGCTGGATACCGGCGACGAGGTGGAGGCCCGGGTCGCCCGGATCTTCCCCCTGGCCGATCCCCAGCGCCATACCGTGACCGTCAAGTTCGATCTGCCCCAGGGCGTGCGCGGCGGGCCGGGCATGCATGCGGCGGTGCATCTGCCGCAGGCCGGTACGCCGGGCAACCGCGTGGTGATCCCGCGTTCCGCCCTGATCCCGGGGGGCGCCTTGCCGCGTGTGGCCGTGCTGGACGGCGAGGGCCATGTGCGGGTGCGCATGGTGCGTCTTGGGGGGTCGCGCGGGGACCAGGTGGTAGTGACCTCCGGGCTGGAGCCGGGCATGCAGATTCTCGCGCGGCCGGATGCCGGCGTGCGCTCCGGCCAGCCGGTCGGTGGACGCTCTCCGGATGCGGGCGCCGGGCGCCGCGGGGGTGACGCCGATCCCTGGAGCCGCATGTAGGGACGCCTCTCCGGCCCAAAACCGGATTCACAGCACCGGCAGGCGCCCCTGGCAGGCGCACCGGTGGCAAGGCGCCGCCCCTGGCGGTGCCCGGGACGCCAGACCGACAACAGGACCGTTCAAGCTCGATGGCCGAAGACGACAGACAATCCGAGACCGGTTTCCGGCAGAAGCACGGCGACCCCGGCATTGCCGGGCGCATGGCGGCGGCGTTTATCCATTCGCCGCTGTCGCCGCTGCTGCTGCTGGCCAGTATCGCGATCGGCATCCTCGGCCTGATGGTGACGCCGCGCCAGGAGGATCCGCAGATCTCCGTGCCGATGGTGGACATCATGGTGTCCTACCCGGGCGTGCCGTCGGAGCAGGTGGCGAGCCTGGCGGCAAGGCCGCTGGAGCGGCTGATGAGCGAGCTCTCCGGTGTCGACAACGTCTACTCCGTATCGCATCGCGGCGAGGCGATGGTGACCGTGCAGTTCGATGTAGGCGAGGACATGGAGTCCTCGATCGTCAAGGTGCACGACAAGCTGTTTGCCAATCGTGACCTGATGCCGCCGGGTGTGAGCGAGCCGATGGTCAAGGCCAAGGGCGCGGATGATGTGCCGGTGGTGAACCTGACTTTCTGGTCGCACGAGGTGGATGATGCCCTGCTGCGCCAAATCGCGCTGGATGCGCAGCAACAGCTGAACGAGGTCCCCGATACCAGTCAGAGCTTCGTGGTCAGCGGGCGCGAGGAGCGCCTGCGCATCGAGGTGCAGCCGGAGCGCCTGGCCGGGTTCGATGTCAGTCTGGACCAGATCGCACAGGCCGTGCAGTCCGCGAACGTCGAGGGCGCCGCCGGACGCATCGAGAGCGATGGCCTGAGCACCGCGGTGTACACCGGGCGGTTCTTTACCGGGGCGGCGGATCTGGAGCAGCTGCTGGTGGCGGTCAGTGACGGTCAGCCGGTGTATCTGCGTGACGTGGCGGAGGTGACCTACGGACCGGGCGAGGTGGACCGCTTCGTGCGGCACTACTCCGGGCCGGCCGCCGTGGATCCGGACGCGGCGCCGGAGGGCGCGGCGGCGGTGACCCTGGCGATCGCCAAGAAGCCCGGCAGCAACGGCGTGACCGTGGCCAACAATGTCCTCGAACGTCTCGAACGCCTGAAGGGCAGTGTGATCCCGGACAACGTCGAGGTCGCGGTCTCGCGCGACTACGGCAAGACCGCCAACGAGAAGGTCAACGAACTGATCTTCAAGCTGTTCATCGCGACCTTCGCGGTGACCATCCTGGTCGGGCTGTTCCTCGGGATCCGCGCCGCGCTGGTGGTGCTGATCGTGATTCCGGTGGTGATCCTGTTCACCGTGTTCAGCGCCTGGGTCCTGGGCTATACCATCGATCGCGTCAGCCTGTTCGCGCTGATCTTCTCCATCGGCATCCTGGTGGACGATGCCATCGTGGTGGTGGAGAACATCTACCGACGCTGGCTGATGAAGCGCGGCATCGATACCGAGACCTCGGTAGATGCGGTGCGCGAGGTCGGCAATCCGACCATCCTGGCCACCTTCACCGTGATCGCGGCGCTGCTGCCGATGGGCTTCGTCTCCGGGATGATGGGCCCGTACATGCAGCCGATCCCGGTGCTGGGTTCGGTCGCCATGCTGTTCTCGCTGGTCGCGGCCTTTGTCTTTACCCCGTGGCTGACCCAGCGCCTGCGCCCCAGCATGGCCTACCTCGAAAAGGCCACCGACAAGGAACACCGCCAGGCCGAGAAGCTGGGTCGGTTCTATCGCATGGCGATCCCGGGACTGGCCGACAACCCCGTGCGCGGCTATGCCTTCCTGATCGGCGTGATCGTGATCTTCTTCCTGATGGTCAGCCTGTTCATGACCACCGATGTGCGCGTGAAGATGCTGCCGCTGGACAACAAGCCCGAGTTTCAGGTGGTGGTGAACTTCCCCGAGGGCACCGCCCTGACCGAGACCGCCACCCTGAGCCACGACATGGCACAGGTGCTGCGCGAGATGGACGAGGTGGTGGGCCTGCAGTCCTATGTTGGCACCGCGTCGCCGTTCAATTTCAACGGCCTGGTGCGCCACTACTACCTGCGTGACGAACCCTGGCAGGGGGATATCCAGGTGCAGCTGGTGGACAAGGGCGACCGCGGCCGCACCTCGCACGAGATCGCCACCGAGGCCCGCGAACGCCTGACCCCGCTGGCTCGCGCCGCCGGTGCGCGTATCCAGGTGGTCGAGATGCCGCCGGGCCCGCCGGTGCTGCAGTCGGTGGTGGCCGAGGTCTACGGCCCCGACGCGGCAACCCGCCGTGCGGTCGCCCGTGATCTGGAAGGCATGTTCGCCAATGCCGAGCACGTAGCGGACGTGGACAGCTTCCTGCAGGCGCCGCACGACGTCTGGCACTTTGATGTGGATCGTGACAAGGCCCTGCGCCGCGGCGTGACCGTCGAGACCATCAACCGCACCCTGGAGACCGCGATAGGCGGACAGATCCTGGGCGACGTGAAGGCGCAGTCGCTGGTTGAGCCGCACCTGATCGAGATGCGCCTGCCGATGGCCACGCGCAACGACATCCGGCAGCTGGAAATGCTGCCCGTGTTTACCCGGCAGGGCGGGTCCATCCCGCTGGCCGAGCTCGGCGAGTTTGTCCAGCGCCCGCAGGACGAGCCGATCTACCACAAGAACCTGCGTCCGGTGGAGTACGTGACCGGCGAGGTGGTCGGCCGCCTGGCCGCGCCGGTGTACGGGATGCTGGAGGTCCAGGAGCAGCTGGAGGACTACCGGCTTCCGGATGGCAGCCAGGTGCAGCCGCACTGGCTGGGACCGCCGCCGAATGACGATTCCACCGCGTTCGAGTGGGCCGGCGAGTGGACGGTGACCTACGAGACCTTCCGCGACATGGGCATCGCCTTCGCCATCGCGCTGATCCTGATCTACATGCTGGTGGTCTGGGAGTTCGGCAACTTCGTGCTGCCGGGCATCATCATGGCCCCGATCCCGCTGACCCTGATCGGGATCATCCCCGGCCACTGGCTGATGAACGCCGAGTTCACCGCCACTTCGATGATCGGCTTCATCGCACTCGCGGGCATCATCGTCCGAAACTCGATACTGCTGGTGGACTTCGGCCGCCAGGCGGTGGACGAGGGCCATGACGTGCGCGACGCGATGATCCTGGCCTGTCAGGCGCGTACCCGCCCGATCATTATCACCGCGCTGGCCCTGCTGGCCGGTTCCAGCGTGATCCTGTTCGATCCGATCTTCCAGGGCATGGCGATCTCACTGATGTTCGGCACCGTGGTGGCCACCCTGCTGACCCTGCTGGTAATCCCGCTGGGCTGCATCTCCGGGCGGCGTGCCTTCTGTCCGACCAGCCTGGACGAAAACGGCGAGGCGGCTGCGGTGTGCGCGAACGGTAATGGCAACGGCAACGGCAATGGCCATGGCGGTGGGACTACCCCGGCTCCGGGCGCGACCGCCGGCGCCGCCGCGGGCAACGACCTCTTCGGCCCGCGCGAGGGCGGGCCGGTCACCCAGGCGGTGCAGTACGCCGGCCTGTACCTCAAGTGCCTGGCCCTGGCCTTCCTCGAGGGCCTGCGCGATCTCGCGTTCGCCCTGTGGCGCCTGATCCGGTCCTTGCTGGAGCGCCGTCGCGACGGTGGCGGCGGGCCGGGCGGCCCGTCGGGCGGCGGCTCCACCCCGGGCTTCGGTAGCGGTCCGGCGAGTGGCGGGCCGTCGGACACGGGCTCCGGCCCGGCTGCGGGCAAGGCGCAGGACCGCCAATCGGCCGGTCCCGGGGATTCGGAGCCGGTCGCGCAGGCACCCCAACCGGCGGGTCGCCCGGAAGAGCCGGAGCCCGCCGCCGAGCCTCGGGGCACGGCGACCCCGCCGGCGGCCACCGACAACGCGGATGTGAAGGCCGAGGACGCGGCGCCTCCAAAGAAAGCGAAGTCCCGCGCCGGCGGGGCATCCCGCGCGGCGTCGGCGAAGGCGACGTCCGCGTCCGGCGCCACGGAATCGCGGTCTGCGAAGGGCGGCTCCAGCCGCGCGGCCGGCGCGGCCGGGAGCGGTGCCGCGGGTACGAAGACCGCGAAGAAGGCGTCCAGTGGCACGACGAAGACAGAGACAAAGGCCAAGACGCAGACCCAGGCCAGGACGACTAGCGGCGGCGCGGGTAGCCAGAGCAAAGGGCGTGCGAGCACGTCCGGCCAGGCCGCCAGCGGCCCCAAATCAAGTGGTGGCGCGGCGAACAAGCGCACGGCGCCGGCGTCCAACAAGAAGACCGGCGGAACCGCCAAATCCGCCTCGACCAGTAGCAAGACCGGCCGCAAGGAGAGCGGCACCACTCCCAAGGGGGGTGGCAAGTCGGGTACGCCCGGCAAGGGCCGCGCCCGGCGCGGGATTCGACTCAAATGATCACGCAAGCAAGACCTCAAGGAGGTTCCCGATGAAGAAGCGATTCAACACCCGAACGATCGGTACCACGCTGGCCAGCGCCGCTGTGGCATCCGTGCTGGCCCTGGGTGTGGCCCAGGCCGACGAGCAGCAGGGCTACGGCCAGGGTCCGGCGATGGGCCAGCAGGGTCCGGTGCCCGGTCCCTACGGTCACGCCCCCTATGGCCAGGGCATGGGCATGCATCCCGGCGGCGGGATGATGCAGCAACGCGAAGGCTCCGGTGACTTCAGCTTCGGCATGTCCGGGCGAGGCCATGGCCAGGGCTATGGCCGTGGCCATGGCGACGGGTACGGGCAGGGTTATGGTCGTGGCCATCAGGGTTACGGCCCCGGGTATGGCTACGGCCCCGGGTACGGCCAGGGCTACGGTCCCGGCCCGCAGCAGGGCGGCTTCGGCCATCCCGGGATGATGCAGCCGGGCTACGGCATGCAGCAGCGCCCGGGCTACGGCCAGATGCCGGAATTCGATCCGGACAACCTGCCGGAAGACATGCCGGAAGAGATGCGCGAGCGCATCCAGGCGCAGCATGCCGAGCGCCAGGAACGCATGGAAGAGATGCAGGCCATGCGCGAGGCACGCCAGAAGGCGATGGAGGCCGGCCGTGCCGCGTATGAAGAAGAGATGGAGCGCCAGCGCGAGCAACGCATGGAGATGATGCGCGAGCGTCGTGAAGCCATGGAAGAAGGTGGCGGCTACTGATCCGCGGATCAGTCATCGCAGATCGACGGGCACGCAGGCCCGTCGTAGTGGAAGCCAGACGGAGGCGGTTCGCCATGCAGGGCAGGCAGTCCGGTCAATCGAAACGCACGCGAGTCAGCACGATCCCGATGCTCGGGGTCGTGCTGGCTGCGGGGTTCCTTTTGCCGGTCGCCGACCTGGCGGCGAGTGATCGCCACAACCCCTGGGCCTCCGGTTCGCCGGAGGTACAGCGCTCGGCCCCGGAACGCCCGCGCGGGCGCTTCCCGGACCGCGACTACGACCCGTCCCGACGGGCCGAATCGCGGGATGCGCCGGGCCCGCCGCCGCATGCTCCGGGGTACCGGGGCTACGGGCCGCAAGGTCCTTACTGGGCGCCGGGTTCTCCGTCGTTCCACCCCCCTGGCGGGATGCCAGGAGGGTATCCATACGGATATCCGGGTTCGCCCGGGTATCCGGGAATGGGCGGGCCGTTTTCGGCCTTCCCCTGGGGGATGGGCGGTTTTCCGTTCCCCTGA
Organism: Thioalkalivibrio sp. ALE12; assembly: GCF_000381105.1. Classification (NCBI taxonomy): domain Bacteria; kingdom Pseudomonadati; phylum Pseudomonadota; class Gammaproteobacteria; order Chromatiales; family Ectothiorhodospiraceae; genus Thioalkalivibrio; species Thioalkalivibrio sp. ALE12. Next base: position 70,402 of record NZ_KB905906.1, read on the forward strand.
CCGGTAAGGCGCGTATTCGGGAAGCCCTCCCCGCGTGCGCGCATTCAAATTGAGGGCATGACTCCTTCAGGAGGTAGCACCATGAACAAGTTCGTCAAGGCAGCAGTTCTCGCCGTTTCCCTGGGTGGCCTGGCCGCCCCGATGATGGCCTCCGCCCAGTGGGGCGGCCCGGGTTACGGGTACGGTCCCGGCCATTACGGCCCCGGCTACGGCTATGGCCCCAGCATGCCCTTCTTCGGTGGCCCGGGCTATGGCCGCGGCCACGGTATGGGCGACATGATGAGCGACATGATGGGCGGGGGTGATTTCGACTTCTCCGCTCGCGGTCGCGGCCATGGCCACGGGTATGGTCACGGTTACGGCGACGGCTACGGCCGCGGTTATGGCCATGGATACGGCCATCCGGGTTACGGCTACGGTCCTGGCTATGGCTATGGTCCGGGCTACGGTCCGCAGGGCTGGGGTCCGCAGGGTCAGATGCCCCAGCAACAGCAGCAGGGTCAGGGCAACTAAGTCCATCCCGCTGTTCGGGCCTGCCCGTTTCGGGCAGGCCCTTTTTCCGGAGTGTTGCGGATTGACGGGCTGCACGCAGCCGTCAATCCGCAATGTTCCAAGGAGACGCCATGCAGACCGTCGTCGCCAATCTCAAGGGCGGTACCGGCAAGAGTACCGTGGCCTTCAATCTGGCCCTGTGGCTGCTGGAGGGGCGCCGCCGGGCCCTGACCGTGGACCTGGATCCCCAGCGCACCCTCAGCGACGTGCTGGAGGTGCGGCGGGAGGAGGGCTATGAACCGGCGCTGGATGCGGTGGAGGGCCTAGACGCGGCGCGTGTCCGCGCCGGTGAGTACGACGAGGTGCTGATCGATGTCGGCGCGTCGGACATGGCCTCGCTGATGGCGGCGGTGGAAGGGGCGGACCGCGTGCTGATCCCGGTGCCCCCCAGTCAGGCGGATGTCTGGTCAACGCATCGCTTTGTGCAAAGGATTCAGGAGCAGCGTGGATCCGGCGAACGCCCGGAGATCCTGGCGTTCATCAACCGCGCGGACACGCATCAGGCCGTGCGCGAGACCGACGAGACCTTCGAGGCGCTGCAGCAGATCGAGGGCGTGCGCCTGCTGAAGCCGCGACTGAAACAGCGCATGGCGTTCCGGCGCTCGTTCAGCGAGGGGCTGTCGGTGCGCGAACTGGAGCCGCGCGGCAAGGCCGCCGCCGAGCTGGATGCCCTGGCGGTGGCGCTGTTCGGACGGCGCCGCCGGAAAAAACAATAACGATTCGCACCCGGGGCTGCCGGGCTGCGGACGCGATGGAAGGAGGAGAGCTTCATGCGTTTCATCCGCAATGCACTGGTCGTGATCGGGCTCCTGGCGCTGATCGGCGTGGGGTATGCCATCTTCGCCTTCGAGCCCTACCTGAGCCAGGCACGCTCCCTGGACGCCCAGGCGCCCAAGGTCTATTCGCAGATGGCCCGGACGGTACTGGAGACGGGCGATGCCGCGGAGGCCATGGTCTACAAGCGTCAGGTGGACGAGGGGCTTGAAGTCGAGGACGTGGAGGATGTGCTGCGCCTTGTGGCCAACGAGCTGAATATTCGGAATGTCGGCGAGTTGCCCATGGGCGAAGAGGTCCGCAGCGTGACGGGCGAGGACTTCCCGTTCCTGAAGATCTACATGTTCTGCGATGTGGCCATCGCCGCGCAGATGGTACGGCACAGCCCGGCGATGGCGGCCTATATGCCCTGTCGGATCGTGCTGCAGGAGGATGCCGAGGGCAATCTGTGGCTGATGACCCTGGACCTGAACCCGATGATCCACGGGGGGCGGCCGTTGCCCGAGGATCTGCACGAGCAGGCGGTGTTTGTGAAGGAGTCACTTGAAGAGATCATCGATCGCGCTGCCGTTGGCGCCTTCTGACGGGGATGGCTCCCGTTTCCATGAAACAGCAAAGGGCGTTCAATGAGTGAAGAAAGTAGCAGCGAGTTTGCAGAGGTCCGTGACGAGGCCGACAAGGCGGATGCCCGTTCCCGGCGTCTGGAACTGATCGTCTACACCGCACTGGTGGCGTTCATCGTGCTGGCCATCTACGGCTTCTGGCTGATCACCAGTCTGACCCGGGATGTGGGCCAGCTCACCCAGGAGATCACCCAGATGACTCAGGTGATGGACCGCGACATGTCCACCATCGCGGGGCACATGGCGTCGATGGATCGGCAGATGACCGACATCAACAACACCATGCGGGTGATGAACGACGAGGTCGCGGTGATCGCCGGCAATACGCAGTCGATGGACGCCAACATCGGCTCCATGACAAGCGATACCCGCGTGATGGCGGGCTCGATCACGGGCATGCAGCAGGATATGTGGAGCCTGAATCGCAATGTGGGCGGCCCCATGGGTATGATGAACATGTTCAACCCATTCACCGATCAGGGCGGTCCGGTCCGGGGTTCGCCGGGACCTTATTACCCGCGCTGATCGCGCGTTTTGACTGACGGAGTCCGCATGTTCAATCGTCCTGGCCCTCGCGTGCGCAAGCAGCTCAAGCTGCTGAGCGACCGCCTTGCCGAAGAGAATCCGGTCCTGAAAGGCGTGGTCGATCCGTTCCGGGATCTGGACCGGGTCGGCTATGCGACCGGCCTCCTGGATCCCGCGGAGGATTCCTACGCCTTCACCATCTCCTGGTGGCCGATGATCGCCACGCTGGGCACCTTCTCCGCCGGCAAGTCCACGTTCATCAACGAGTACGTGGGCACGACGGTGCAGCGCAGTGGTTCGCAGGCGGTGGACGACAAGTTCACCGTGATCAGCTACGGCGGCAGCGAGCGCGTGCAGGAACTCCCGGGGCTGGCTCTGGACGGCGATCCGCGCTTCCCGTTCTATCGGGTGTCCGACGAGATCGAGCGGATTACCGACGGCGGCGGGCGCACGGTGGACCACTTCCTGGCGATGAAGACCGCGCGCTCGGAACGTCTGCGCGGGCGCATCATCATCGACTCCCCCGGCTTCGATGCCGACGAGCAGCGCGCGACCATCCTGCAGCTGACCGATCACATCATCGACCTGTCCGATCTGGTGCTGGTGTTCTTCGACGCCCGCCACCCGGAACCGGGCGCGATGCGCGACACCCTGGAGCACCTGGTCAACCGCGTCGCCGAGCGCAACGACTTCACCAAGCTGGTGTTCATCCTCAACCAGATCGACACCACCTGGCGCGAGGACAACCTGGAGGAGGTCGTCTCCGCCTGGCAGCGGGCCGTGGTGCGCCAGGGCAACGCGACCGGGCGCTTCTACTGCCTGTACAACGAGAGCGCGGCGGTGGAGATCGGCGATCCGCAGGTGCGCGAGCGCTACGAGGAGAAGTCCCGCCGCGATCGCGAGGAGATCCACGCCAAGATCCAGGAGATCAGCTCCTCGCGCTCCTACCGCATCCTGGGCTCGCTGCAGGCCATCGCCGAATCCATCGAGATGGACGCCCTGCCGGCCCTGAAGAAGGCGCTGGAGAAGTGGCGCCGCCGGGTGGTGCAGTTTGATGCCGGGATGTTCGCCGTGGTCGCGGTGCTTTTGGGCCTGATCGGGTACCAGTCGGCAGGGGGCATCGCGCCCTGGACCGACGGGAGCGTCTGGCAGGCCATGGGCGAGCGTCCGATGATGACGGGCTTCGGGCTCGTCGTGCTGGCGATCGTGCTGGGCGGCATCCACTTCTTCAACCGCCGCTGGCTGGCACGGCGCATCGCGCGGACCCTGCCGACCGAGACCGCCGCCGGGAACTGGCGCGCGGCGTTCGAGAAGAACACGCGCCCCTGGCAGCCGATGATGGGACGGGCGCCACTGGGCCTGGGGCGCCGCATGATCAGCCGCCTGCATCAGCTGCGCGACCGCGCCGAGGCCTATATCCAGCGCCTGAACAATCAGTTCGTGGATGCCAGCCCGGTCTCGCGGCAGGGCGGGCGTGCCTCGGCCACCGATGTTTACCATCCCAGGGAGCCGGAAGCCCCGGCCCCGGAACCGACGCCGGGCACGGATGCGCCCCGCGATTACGCCGAGCCGGAGGTGCCGGAGAAGCGCCAGGGGTAGGAGGTCGAGTGCCTCCTCCTCGCGTGATGGCTCGCAACCACAAGCAAGGCGACCAACCGATGCGGCTTCTGGCCGCAAACGTTGTGCAGGAGGAGAACGATGACCATACTGGCGTGGCTCATGTTTGCGCTGGCCATGATTCTGGTGCCCATCTCGGTATGGGCCAGCATGGCGGCGCTGGGGGTTTGTGCCGGATGTGCACTGATTCGCGACTGGCGCAGGGGGCGTCAGGCGTCGGGGCAGTGAGCCGGATAGACCAAGGGCTTTAACCAACTGGGGACGGATCGCGCAGGGGGCTGTGGCGGGTCCGGTTCCTGTTACCAATGGAGGAGAGAGTAAAGATGAGTGATCAGAAGAAAATGGCCATTATTGCCACCAAGGGCAGCCTGGACTGGGGCTATCCCCCGTTCATCCTGGCCTCCACCGCGGCTGCACTGGGCTATGACTGCGAGGTGTTTTTCACCTTCTATGGTCTGCAACTGCTGCGCAAGAAGCTGGATCTGCAGGTGACCTCGCTGGGCAACCCGGGCATGCCCATGCCGATGCCCATGCCGGTGATGCTGCAGGCCCTGCCGGGCATGCAGAAGATGATGACCGTGATGATGAAGAAGAAGATGGCGGCCAAGGGCGTCTCTGATCTGGGCGACCTGCGCGAGCTGTGCCTGGAGGCCGAGGTGCGCATGATTGCCTGCCAGATGACGGTGGACCTGTTCGACATGGACACCAGCGAATTCATCGACGGCGTGGAATACGCCGGGGCCGCGGCGTTCTTCGAGTTCGCCGGCGAGTCCGACATCTGCCTGTTCATCTGAACCGGCGGCGCGCCTGACGCGCCCTCAAGGCCCCGCAGCCCCGGCTGCGGGGCCTTTTTCGTTTTCGGGCTTCATGCCGCAGCTGAAAGGACATTTTCACCACGAAGCGCACGAAGGCACGAAGAAGGGCCAGGGCGATTGAACCACGGAGAGCACGGAGTGCACTGAGAACACTGTAGTTGTTCGGGTGCTCAGGGTGCGTTGATCACAGCGAACCGCATCGCGGCCGGTTCGCTCCATAGGATGGACGCGCTGGGATGCTGGTCATCGGCGTCCTGCCCACCCAGGAAGGGATTTCTCCGTGCCCTCTGTGTCCTCCGTGGTAGAAACGCTTTCGACCTTGACCGTGACCTTCTTCGTGCCTTCGTGCGCTTCGTGGTGAATATAGAAAGGGATCCTAGTCGTGGCCGGCGTACATGGCCTCGATGGCGTCGGCGTAGTGCTGGGAGATGACCGGGCGCTTGAGCTTCATGGTCGGGGTCAGCATGCCGTTGTCCACCGACCAGGGTTCATGCACTACGTGCACGTGGCGGATCTTGGCGTAGCCGGGAAAGTCGCGCAGCTGGTATTGAATCCGCTGCAGCAGGGCGCGTTCGGCGGAGCGCGGCAGCCGCCCGGAGGCGCCGGGGTCAAGGCCCTGGTCCTCGGCGAAGGTGGTCCAGGCCTCGGGCTCGGGGACAACCAGGGCGGTCAGGAAGGCGTGGCTGTCCCCCACGACCATGACCTGGTCGAACAGGGCGTCCAGGGCGATGGCCATTTCCATGTCCGCCGGCGGGACCTTCTCGCCGTTGGTGAGCACGAGGATGTCCTTCAGTCGTCCCGTTATAAAAATGTGCCCATCGTCGTCGATCCGGGCTTGGTCCCCGCTGTGCAGCCAGCGATCCTCGTCGATCGTGCTGGCAGTAGCCTCCTCGTTCTTCCAGTAGCCGAGCATCACGCAGCTGGAACGGGTGAGCAGCTCGTCCATCTCGCCGATCTTGACCTCGATGCCGGGCAGCGGCTTGCCGATGGAGGCGGGCAGGTTGTCGTCCGGGGTATTCACGCTGACCACCGGGCTGGATTCGGTCATGCCATAGCCGTGCAGCACCGGCAGGCCGAGACCGATGAAGAACCGGGCGATCGGCGGCGGCAGGGGCGCGCCGCCGCAGACCGCGAAGCGCAGTTTGCCGCCCAGGCGGTCCAGGACCTTGTGCGCGACGAGGCGCTCCAGCAGCGGCCACATCAGGAAGCCGGGTGACCAGGACGCGCGCCCTTGCTGATATTCGAAGCGGCGCCAGCCGATGGCCACGGTGGCCTTGAACAGCCCGCGACCCAGCGCGGATTTCTGTTTCAGGCCGGCCTGGATGCGGCCATGTACGCGTTCGTAGATGCGCGGAACCGAGATCAGCACGGTCGGCTGGACCGACATCAGGTCTTCGCCCAGCCCCTGGATGGAGCGGGCGAACGCGACCTCGGCACCGATCAGCATCGGCATGTAGTAGCCGCCGGTGCGCTCCAGCATGTGCGACAGCGGCAGGAAGGACAGGAAGCGGTCGGCATCCGACAGCGGGCCGGCAGTGGCGGAGGCGCAGGCGTTGTCGAGGATGTTGCGGTGCGACAGCATCACGCCCTTGGGCCGGCCGGTGGTGCCGGAGGTGAACACAATGGTGGCCAGGGCCAGCGGGTCGAGGTCCGGGCGGTGTACACGCTCGGGGTCGCCGCGCTCCAGCCAGCTCTCGAGGTCCATCACCCGCTCGTCTTCGGGTTGGCCGTCGGTGTGGCCCAGGCAGACGATGCGCTTGAGCGAGGGCATGTTCGCGAAGTGTTCGGACAGGCGGCGACTGTGCGCGCTCTCGCCCAGCAGGAGCAGGCGTGCCTGGGTCTGGCCGATGATGTAGGCGACGTTGTCCGGGCGGTCATCGGTGTACAGCGGGACGGTGATCAGCCCCAGTTCGGTGGCGGCCTGGTCGAAGGCGACCCACTCGCGCGAGTTGCCGAGCATCAGCGCGACGCGTTCGCCGGGCTTGAAGCCCTCGCGCGCCAGCGCTGCCTGCCAGCGATCGACCATCGCGGCCATCTCGCTCCAGGTCGTCTGCTTCCAGGTCTCGTCGGCGGCGCTGAAGTGACGATAGGCCGGCGCATCCGGGCTCATGGACACGCGGGTGCGGAACAGCGCGGGCAGGGTCGGGGCCTGTTCCGGGGTGATGGTGGTCGACGGCATGGCGTCCTCGCAAGCGGGGTTCGGTTGTCCCGGACGTTAGAGGACGCACGCGGGCGGGGCAAGCCCGGTGACTTCAGCGAATCCCCAGGGATACACTGATCGATGTACACGCTCGCGCTCGAGTCGCTTTTGCGTGCGAACAAGGCGCGGTGACTGCCGTGCAGTCAATCTGCACAAGGGAGCCGCAACGCCGTGCGCGCGCAAAAGAGGCCGAGCCCCTTCGGGGTTGGCACCCCAGGTTCCCCGATCCTGCGTTGCGGCCCTTGCCGGTAGAACCACTACCGGCTGCGCACCGCGCCTTGTCTCGGAAAACCTGGGGTGCCAACGCGAGGGTGTACATCGATCAGTGTATCCCTAAGGGATGGGCAACGGGCTGGTAGGCGATTGCGCCCAGTACCAGGCTGAGACCGATCAGGGCGATGACACCGCCACCGGCCAGGCCCAGGGCCGGGCCGATGTAGGTCAGCCGGCCCATGCGGGTCGGGCCCAGCCAGCGCCGGGTCCAGTCGCGTGCCGAAACGGCGAGGGTCGCCAGCACGGAGACGGTGGCGGCGGTCCCCAGGGACATCGCGAGCACGGCCGCCACGCCGGCCCAGGCCAGTCCCAGCGCGGCGGAGACCGCCATGATCAGCACGGCGCCGGAACAGGGGCGGATGCCGACGGCCAGCACGGTACCCCACCAGGTGCCGCGGTGGTTGGGGTCTACGTGGTGCGGGGTCCCGCAGCCACAGTGGGCGTCATGTTCATGTCCATGGGTATGGCCATGCTCGTGGTCGTGTCCATGGACGGGCGCGGCCCGATGCGCGCGATGCAGCCGCCACGCGTGACGCAGGGCGCGCGCCATCAGCCACAGCCCGAGCAGCGCGACCAGGGCGAAGCTGGCGATCTCCAGGGTGCGCACCTGGCCCAGGGTGTCCCGCGCCAGCCAGCCGAACAGGCCGATCAGCACGCCGACCAGTACGATGGCGGTGACGCCCTGTGCCAGCGCCGAGACGGTGGACAGCAGGATGCCGCGGCGGAGATTCTGGGGCTGGGTCAGCAGGTAGGCGCTGATGACGGCCTTGCCGTGGCCGGGGCCGGCGGCATGGAAGATCCCGTACAGCAGGCTGACCAGGATCAGCGCCCCGGCGGTGTGCGCGGTGGGTCCGTCGCGCAGGGCGTGCAGGCCTTCGGTCAGGCTGCGGTGCAGCTGGCGCTGGGTCTGCAGCATCCAGCCGGTCAGGCGTTCCAGGGCGCCGGGCGGTTCGGCCAGCGGCGCCGGGGCGTCGAGGCGGTCCGGGGGCGTCGGGGCCGCGCGCTCGGCGGGCGCCTCGGTGGGGGCGCCCAGTGGGTGGCCGGTCTCGGCCTGTGCGAGGCCCGGACCGCTGAACAGCAGGCACAACGCGAGCAGCATCAGCAGGCTCGGGAAGGCGGACTCCAGCAGATGCCGGATTCGATGCGTTACCTGGTCCATAACGTTACTGTATAACACACGAGCGGTCGGGTGGTGTGTGCGCCGTCCGGTTGTGAAGCGGCATCCCCCTCAGTCGCATTCCAGCGTGGCGGTCTCCGCGAAGTGGCGTCCGAGGTTGTCGACCGGGCTGCGATCCTGGCGTTCCAGGGTCGCGGCGTAGCGGATCAGCTGCGGGTCGGGCCGCGGTTCGTCGATCGTCACCGCGCAGCCGGGCCGGTTCTCTACGAAGACGATGTCCTCCGGGTCGTGAAGGATCTCGATCCAGTACTCGGGATCGAACACGCGGTAGCTGAAGCGGTCCCCGGCCGTGATGTCGAGGCCCTCCAGCGGCAGCTCGAAGCGCAGGTGCAGGCGGCGGTCCTCCAGGGTCAGACGGGCGTTGCGCGCCGGCGGGACGTCCAGGTCGCGCTCGCCGGCGCTCAGTTCGGTGAAGTAGTCATGCCCGGCCAGGTTCTCGCGCATCCGTTGGGCGGCGTGCTCCAGGGCCGTGTCAATGTCGGTGTCCCCGTCGAGCTGGCCGGTCAGGTCCTCCAGCAGCATGTGGCTGTAGGTGGGGTCGATGCGCCAGGACTGCTCCATGCGTAGCAGCTCGCCGGCCTCGTTGAAGACCAGTCCCACGCGCAGGTCGATCCAGGCATGCGGGTGGGCGAGCACCCCGGTGGGCAGCAGGCCCAGGATCAGCACGAACCAGGGGCGGATACGCATCGGCTTCAGGTGGCGCGCTGCCAGCGCGTGCCGTCGGGGGTGTCCTCGAGCTCGATGCCGCGGGCCGTCAGTTCGTCGCGGATGGCATCGGCGGTCGCGAAATCCCGGTTCTTGCGGGCCGCCTGGCGCGCGGCGATGCGCTCCTCCACCCAGGCGGCGAGGTCGTCGTCGCCGGCATCGCCCTGAAACCATACGCCCGGGTCCTGCTGCAGCAGGCCCAGCAGGCCGGCCCCGGCCAGCAGCTCGCCCTTGCGCCGGGCGCGTTCGGCGTCGTCGCCGGCCGCGGCCAGGGCATCGCTCATGCGGTGCAGCGCGGTGATCGCGGCGGGGGTGTTCAGATCGTCCAGCAGCGCCGCGAACACCGGGGTGTCGGCGGCGGCGACCGGGGCGGGTTCGATGCCGGCGGCGTCGCGCAGCACGCGGTACAGCCCGTTCAGGCTGTTGCGCGACTGGGTCAGGGTCTCTTCCGAGAAGTTCAGCGGCGCACGGTAGTGGCGCGACAGCAGTGCCAGGCGCAGGACCTCGCCGGGGTAGTGCTGCAGCAGGTCATGCAGCAGCTGGAAGTTGCCCAGAGACTTGGACATCTTCTCGCCGTCGATGGTCAGGTGGCCGTTGTGCACCCAGTAGCGGGCGTAGTGCGTGCCGTGTTCGTGGCAGCCCTCGGCCGCGCAGCCCTGGGCGATCTCGTTTTCGTGGTGCGGGAATACCAGATCGTGGCCGCCGCCGTGGATGTCGATCATGGGCCCCAGGTGGCTGCGGATCATCGCGGTGCATTCCAGGTGCCAGCCGGGTCGGCCGTTGCCCCAGGGGCTGTCCCAGCCGGGCTCGCCCGCGGCAGCCGGCTTCCACAGCACGAAGTCGCCGGGGTGGCGCTTGTAGTCGGCGACCTCGACCCGGGCCCCGGCCTGCATGTCGTCCAGCGAGCGGCCGGACAGGGCGCCGTACTCGGGGTAGGAGGTCACGTCGAACAGCACGTGATCCTCGGCGACGTAGGCGTGGCCGCGGTCGATCAGGCGCTGGATCAGCTCGATCATCGGCTGGATGTGTTCGGTTGCGCGCGGCTCCAGGGTGGGCTCCAGCGTGCCCAGCTCGGCGATGTCCTCGTGGAAGGCGCGGGTGAAGCGTTCGGTCAGGGCGGCAATCGGCTCGCCGTTGTCGGCGGCGGCCTTGTTGATCTTGTCGTCGACGTCGGTGATGTTGCGCGCGTAGACCACGTGGTCCGGACCGTAGAGTTCGCGCAGCACGCGGAACAGCACGTCGAACACCACCACCGGGCGCCCGTTGCCGATGTGCACCCGGTTGTACACGGTGGGGCCGCAGACGTAGAGGGTCACCCGCTCCGGGTCCTGCGGCACGAAGGCTTCGTCGTGCCCGCCCAGGGTGTTGTGCAGGGTAAGGGTCCGGGGCTCGCTCATTATTCGGTGTTTCCCTTGCCGTAGAGCGTCTCCGGCGCGATCTCGGGGTCGCTGGTGACCACGACACTGTCGTTCTCGACCTGCAGGTAGAAGCAGCTGCGACGTCCGGTGTGGCAGGCCGGCCCGGTCTGGTCGACCTTCAGCAGCAGGGTGTCGCCGTCGCAGTCCAGGTGCAGGGAGTGCAGTTGCTGGACCTGGCCCGACTGCTCGCCCTTGCGCCACAGTGCCTGGCGCGAGCGTGAGTAGTAGCACACGCGCCCCGTGGCCAGGGTCTCGTTCAGGGCCTCGCGGTTCATCCACGCCAGCATCAGGACCTCGCCGGTGTCGTGCTGCTGGGCGATCGCGGGGATCAGGCCATCGGCATTGAGCTTCAGGCGGTCCAGGACGTCGGAGATCGGGTGGCGTTCGCCACGGGGTTCGCTTTCGAGTTGCTTGAACATCGCTGCGTCCGCTTGCGGGAGCGGCGAAGAATAGCATTTTCCCCGGGGCTCCCGAAGCCCGGGCAGGGGCGCGGTGGGTACGGGCCTTGCGCGGCGGCCCCGGGTGGTCGATGCTCGAGGCAGGCAGGTAAGCCAGGCGGATCTCCACGGCAGCCGGGAGGCTAGATGGAGCAAGACAGGCAGAGGGCACGCAGGCCCAGCGCGGGGCGGACCGCGGCCATCATTGCCGTGGTGTATCTGGTCTTCGGGCTGGCATGGATCGGACTGTCCGACCGCGCCCTGCTGCTGATGGTCGACGATGTGGCCTTGCTGGCGCAGTTACAGACCCTGAAGGGATGGGGCTACGTGACGGTCACCGCCGCGGGCCTGTTCCTGCTGGTGTATTACCCGCTGCGGGCGCGCGACCGCGCCTCGCGCGAGGCGCGGCGGCTGACCGCGATTGTCGAGCGCTCGCCGGTGGTCGCGATTGAATGGGCGACCACGCCCGGTTGGCCGGTCACCTTCGTGTCGCCGAACATCGCGCGCTGGGGGATCGATCGCCATGCCCTGTTGCAGGGCGACGTGAATTACGCCGAGCTGATTCATCCCGAAGACATCGACCGGATCGTGGCGGAGGTGGCCGCGCACATTGAGCACGGCCCGGATCGCTATACCCAGCTCTACCGCCTGCGCAGCGGCGAGGGTAACTGGCTTTGGGTGGAAGACCGGACCTGGCTGACTCGCGACGAGGCCGGGCGGGTGACACGCATCCACGGCCTGCTGCTGGATGTGACCGAGCGCCTGCGCGCCGAACGGGACCTGCGTGACTCGGAGACCCGCTTCCGCGCGATCTTCGACAACGTGCAGGAGGCGATCCTGCTGCAGGACCTGGATACCGAGGCCCTGATCGGGGTGAATGCCGCCGCCGAGCGAATGTACGGCTACAGCCGGGCCGAACTGCTCGCCTGCAGCGTGGATGACCTGAGCGCGGACGAAGGCGGCTACGACGTACAGCGTCAGAAGGCGCTGATGGAGCGCGCCCGGCGCGGCGAACAACTGGTCTTCGAGTGGCGGGCGCGCCACCGTGACGGCCATGGCTTCTGGGTGGAGGCCAACCTGCAGGCGACCGAGATCGCCGGCGAAAGGCTGCTGCTGGTCACCCTGCGCAACATCGAGGCGCGCAAGCAGGCCGAGTCGGCGCTGGCGCGTCAGGTGGATCGACTGAGCCAGGCGGAACGCCACGCGGGGCTGGGCAGCTGGGAGTTCATGCTGGAGACCCGCGAGCTGTGGTGGTCGGATCGGCTGTATGCCCTGCTCGGGTGCGATGCCCGTTATGGCACCCCGACGCTGGAGGCCTTCGCCCGGGATTTCTTCGATCTTGACTCCGCGGACGGGAAGAGCTTTTCCGATGCCATGGAAACGCTGATCGCCGGCGGGCACCCCGGGCCGCGACGGCTGTTGCTGAAGGCGCGCCCGGAGGTTCGCGCGGAGGCGTGGTTCAGCATCACCATGGAGGCCCCGCTCGAGCGGGCCGACGGCATGCACTACGTGCAGGGCACGGTGCTGGAGGTCACCGAACTCAAGCGCAGCGAACTGGAACTGCGCGACCTGAATGCCACGCTGGAACAGCGGGTGACGGAGCGCACGGCGGCTCTGCAGGCCCTGAACCAGGAACTGGAATCGTTCTCCTACGCGGTCTCGCACGACCTGAAGGCCCCGTTGCGCGGGATCGAGGGCTACAGCCAGCTGCTGGAGGCGGACTACGGCGAGCAGCTGGAGGGCGAGGGGCGTACGTTCGTGCGCAACATCCGCCAGGGCGTGGCGCAGATGAACGAGTTGATCTCCGATCTGCTGGCCTATTCACGTATGGAGCGCCGGCCGCTGGAGGAACGGGAGGTTCGTGTGCGCGCGCTGGTGGAGGAGGTGCTCGAGTCGGTGGACCCGAAGCTGCGCAGCCGCGCCGAGGTGACGCTGGAGATCGATCCCGATCTGGTGTTCCAGAGCGACCCCGATGGCGTTGCGCTGATCCTGCGCAATCTGCTGGAAAATGCCTTCAAGTTCAGTGCCGAGCGCGAGACACCGCAGGTGACGGTGCAGGCCGAATCCCGCAGCGCTACACTCGGGCTCTCGGTACAGGATAACGGGATCGGCTTCGACATGGCGTTTCAGGATCGCATCTTCGATATCTTCCAGCGCCTGAACCGCGCCGAGGCCTACCCGGGAACCGGTGTCGGCCTTGCGCTCGTGCGGCGAGCGGTCAACCGCCTGGGCGGGGAGATCCGCGCCGAGGGTACGCCGGGCGTGGGCGCCCGCTTCCACGTGGAGTTCCCGCGATGAGCACGGCCGCGCGTCAACCGTCCATCCTGGTGGTCGAGGACAACCCGGTGGATATCGACCTGATGCGGCGCGCCTTCGAGCGGCGCAACCTCACCAACCCCCTGGAGATCGCGCGCGATGGAGTGGAGGCCCTGGCGTTCCTCGAGTGCTGGGAGCGGGGCGAACTGGCGCTGCCGGCGGTGATCCTGCTGGATATCAAGCTGCCCAAGGTGGACGGGCTGGAGGTGCTGCGCCGGATCCGCGAACACGAGCGTTTCCGCCGCATTCCGGTGGTCATGCTGACCTCCTCCAGCGAGGATCGCGACATCGCGACCGCCTACGACTGCGGGGCCAATTCCTACATCGTCAAGCCGGTGGACTTCGCCAAGTTTGTCGATGTCGCCGAGCAGGTGGAGCTGTACTGGTGCCTGCTCAATCACCCGCCGAGTTGAACATGCGGCTGCCCCCGAAAGAGACCTGATGCGAATCCTGCTCGTGGAAGACAACCCGGCGGATGCCGATCTGCAGCGCCGGGTGCTGGAGCGCGAGGTGCCGGGTGCCGAGGTGCACCTGGCGGCGTCGCTGGCCGAGGCCCGGGGCGCGCTGGCCGGCGCTGCGGGATTTGACTGTGTGGTGGAGGACTTGCGCCTGCCGGACGGGAGCGGCCTCGAACTGATCGGCGAGCTGCAGGCCGCCGGGCGCGACGAGGCGGTGCTGGTGCTGACGGGCCACGGCGAACAGGAGACCGTGGTCGCGGCTTTCCGGGCCGGTGCCGACGACTACCTGACCAAGTCCGATGACTACCTGGAGCGTCTGCCGGCGCGCGTGGTCGATGCCCGTGCTCGCCGGGAACTGAGCGTGGCCAACGGGCACGAGCCGCTGCGGGTGCTGTATGCCGAGCATAATGCCTTCGATGTGGGGCTGACGCGCCGCGAGCTCGCGCATACCGCCCCCCACATCCAGCTGGAGACGGTGCACACCGCGGAGGAGGCCCTGGCGGCGCTGGCGCCGGATGCGACCGGCGCGGCCGGCTTCGACCTGCTGCTGGTGGACTACCGCCTGCCGGGGGTCGACGGCCTGGAACTGGCACGGCTGGTGCGCGAGGAACGCGGGCTGGATCTGCCGACGATCCTGGTGACCGGGCAGGGCACCGAGGACCTGGCGGCCCGTGCCCTGCGCATGGGCGTGGACGACTACGCGGTCAAGCGCGAGGGGTATCTGAAGATGCTCCCGGTACTGCTGGACCAGGTCCATGCGCGCGCCCGCCTGCGCCGGGAACAGGCCGCCCTGGCAGCCTCCGAGCGCCGGTACCGCGAGGTGATCGAGCGCGCCGGCGACATCGTCTTCGAGACCGATGCCGCCGGTTGCTGGCGCTTCCTGAATCCCGCCTGGACGGCGATCACCGGTCATGCGGTGGAGTCCGCGATCGGCGAAGAGATGCTGTCCTTCATGCCGCTGGAGGATCGCGCGATGGCGGCGCGGCTGCTGGCGCGTGCGGCGGAGTCCGACGACGGGCGGCTGGAGACGGAGATCCGCCTGCGCGCGGCGGATGGGTCCCTTTGCTGGCTGGAGCTGCGTGGCCAGGCCAATCTGGATGCCGAGGGGCGGCCGATCGGGTTGTCCGGCAGCCTGGTGGACGTGACCCGGCGGGTCCTGGACCAGCGGATCCAGGAGGTCCGCGCGAACGTGCTCGGGCGCCTGGCCACCGGCGAGCGTGACCCGCGCCTGCTGGAGGACGTGGTCAAGGGGCTGGAGGCCCTGGCCCCGGGACTGCACGGGTGCATCATGCTGCTGGACGGCGACACCCGGGAGCTGCACGGTGTGGCCGCCCCGCGGGTGCCGGATCCGTTGCGCAGCGCCACCCGCCGCATCCGCGCCGAGCAGGGTCTGGGTTCCTGCGGCGAGGCCGCCTGGAGCGGCGAGCCGGTGATCATCGAGGATTGCAGTGCCCACCCCAACTGGGTCGGGTTCTGCGATCTCGCGCATGGCGCGGGGTTCCGGGCCTGCTGGTCGTTCCCCTTCCGCGATGCCGATGGCAGCGTGCTGGGCACGCTGGGGATCTATGTAGCGGGGGCCCGCGGTCCGCATGCCGGCGAGCGCGTGCTGATCGACGAGTTCACCCAGATCGCCGGCCTGGCGGCACAGAAGCTGCGCGTGTCGCAGGCGCTGGGCGAGCGCGAGCGGGCGCTGCGCACCGCGGCCGAGCTAACCGTGGAGTTGCTGCGCGAGGACAACCCCGCGAGCGTAATCCACCGGCTGCTGGCCGAACTGGGGCAGGAGGCGCATGCCGATCGGGCCTACGTGCTGGTGGCCGAGCTGGACCATGGGGTGCGCGAGGCCCTGGATGTCCATCGCTACTACTGGGTGCGCACGGACACCGATCAGGTGGTGCGGCCGCCCCCGCTGCGCAACCTGAGCCTCGAATCGGTCCTGCCGCGCTGGCACGAGATCCTGCAGGGGGGCGGTGCGGTCGAGGTGCTGACCCGGGAGCTGCCGGAGGCCGAACGCGAGATCCTGGAGGCCGCGCAAAGCCAGGCGGCTTTGCTGGTCCCGCTGTACGTGGAGGGCGAATACCGTGGCTTCCTGGCCCTCGATCGGGTGCGGCGCGCGCAACGCTGGACCGCGGCGGACCAGAGCCTGGCGCGCATCGTCGCGTCCAGCCTGGGGGCCGCGCTGGAGCGGCGTCAGGCCTTGCTAGGGCTGCGGCGCATGGCGGCGGTCTTCGAGAGCACCCGGGACGGGATCATCATCACGGACCTGACCCCGCGGATCATTGCGGTGAACCCGGCCTTCGTCGATATCACCGGCTTTTCCGAGGCGGAGGCGCTGGGGCGCAACCCGAGTTTCCTGCAGTCCGGGCGTCACGATGCGGCGTTCTTCCAGCGCATGTGGGACGCTCTCCATCATGAGGGGCACTGGCAGGGCGAGATCTGGAACCGCCGGCGCAACAGCGAGGTGGCCCCGCAATGGCTGAGCCTCAATACCGTCTACGACGAGCAGGGCCAGGCCCTGCACTACGCCGGGGTGTTGACGGATATGTCGGAGTTGCGCCGCTCGGAGGAAGAGCTCCAGCACCTGGCCCGGCATGATGCGCTGACCGATCTGCCCAACCGTACGCAGCTGCAGGTAATCCTGGACCAGGCGCTGGAACGCGCCCGGGCCCACGGCTATCGCGTCGCGGTGCTGAATCTGGATCTCGACCGCTTCAAGAACGTCAACGACTCCATGGGCCACCCGGTCGGCGACCGGGTGCTGGTGGAGGTCGCGCGGCGGCTGCGCGAGGCGGTGGGGCCCTCCCATGCACTGGGCCGTCTGGGGGGCGACGAGTTCCTGATCGTGGCGGAGAATCCGGCCAGTGACGAGACCGTGGCCCGTTGTGCGCGCGACCTGCTGGCCAGCCTGGAGCGCCCGCTGGTGCTGGACGATGGGCGTTCGGTGTACCTGAACGGCAGTATCGGCATCAGTCTCTACCCCGAGCATGGCGACTCGGTGACGGAACTGATCCAGCATGCCGATGCGGCCATGTACCAGGCCAAGGCCTCCGGGCGCCAGACCTGGAGCGTCTACACCCAGGCCCTGACCCGCGCGGCGGACGAACGCCTGGAACTCGAGAACCGCCTGCGGAAGGCCCTGGAGACCGAGAACGGCGAGCTTCGCCTGCACTTCCAGCCGCAAGTCCGCCTGGAGGATGGACAGCCCTTCGGCATGGAGGCGCTGCTGCGCTGGCAGCCGGAGGACGGGCCGATGATCCCGCCGGACCGGTTCATCCCGATCGCCGAGGACACCGGCCTGATCGTCGCGCTGGGCGAGTGGGTTTTGCGCGAGGCCTGCGACGCCGGCAAGCGTCTTCTGGATCTGGGGGCCGGGGATTTCAGTCTCGCGGTGAATCTGTCGCCGGTGCAGTTGCAGCGCGGCGATTTCGTGAACCGGGTGGCGGAGATCCTGGCGCTGACCGGCTTCCCCGCCGCGCAGCTGGAACTGGAGATCACCGAGACCGCGATCATGCAGCAGGGCGAGCAGGCGATCGCCCGGCTGGCGGCATTGAGGGAGCTGGGCGTGCGCCTGGCCATCGACGACTTCGGCACCGGGTATTCCTCGCTGGCCGCGCTGCGGACGTATCCGCTGGACGTGCTGAAGATCGACCGCAGCTTTGTCGACGGGGTCGCCAGCGAGAGCGCCGATCGCGAGATCGCCGCGACCATCATCGCCATGGGGCGCAACCTGAACATGCAGGTCATCGCCGAGGGCGTGGAGACCGCCGAGCAGGCCGCCTTCCTGCGCGAACGCGGTTGCGCCCTGGGGCAGGGATACCTCTACAGCCAGCCGCTGGAACTCGACGTGCTGCAGGGCTGGATGACCGAGCATGGTGCGCTGCCGGTGGACTGACGGCCTTCCCGTGGCGCCGGACGGATGGCTCCGGTAGCCTTTGCGCCGCAGGATATCCGTTACCCCTTGCCCGGAGTTTCCCCGATGGCCGATCCCTCCCGTCCCACTGCGCTGCGTTCGATCACCTTTCACGGGCTGGAGCCGGGGCCGCGCCTGATCGTACTGGGCGCGGTGCATGGCAACGAGACCTGCGGCACCCAGGCCGCCGAGCGGGTTCATGCCGAGCTGGAGGCGCGCGAGCGGGATCTGCTGCGTGGCAGCCTGACCCTGGTGCCGCGCACCAATCCGCTGGCCTATGACCTCGGGCAGCGCATGGGCGAGCGCAACCTGAACCGCAACCTGCGGGTGACCGAGGATCCGCAGGATTTCGAGGACCGCATCGCCAACGTGCTGTGTCCGCTGCTGGCGGCGCACGACGTGCTGCTGGACCTGCACTCGTTCCACACTGGCGGGCAGCCGTTCATCATGCTCGGCCCGCGCAATAACGAAGGCTCGCTGGAGGGCTTCGCGCAGGCGCGCGAGGAGGAGGCGCTGGCGGCCTGCCTGGGGCCGCGGCGCATGGTCGAGGGCTGGCTGGATACCTATGCCCGGGGCGTGGCGGCGCGGATGAAGAACCCGAACGCCAGCCACCGGGCGCAGATCCTGAGCACCGATCCCAGTTACGGGATCGGAACCACCGAGTACATGCGCAGCCAGGGCGGCTACGGCGTGACCCTGGAGTGCGGGCAGCACGATGACCCGCAGGCCCCGGTGGTGGCCTACAACGCGATCATCAACACCCTGGCGCACCTGGGCATGCTGCCGGAGTCGGCCACGCCGGGGCAGGATGACCCGGAGGTCCTGCGTCTGGTCGAGGTGATCGACCGGGATCACCCCGACGACCGTTTCGCGTGCGAGTGGAAGAGCTTCGACCCGCTGGAAGCGGGTGACCTGATCGGCGTGCGCGCCGACGGGACCGAGGTGCGGGCACCGGAACCCGGGTTCATCGTGTTCCCCAACCCCAACTCGCTGCCGGGCAACGAGTGGTTCTATCGCGCCGAGTTCAGCGACCGCCGGGTGATCTGAGCCGCGCTTCTGCCCGACCGGCATGGATCTCGCGCCCTCCGGTGTTGCGCTGCTGCTCCTGGCCGCCGGCTTCTTCGCCGGGTTGCTGAATGCGGTGGCCGGCGGTGGCAGCTTCCTGACCCTCCCGGCGCTGATGAGTGTGGGCGTCCCGCCGGTGGCCGCCAATGCCACCGGGACGGCGGCCCTGTTGCCCGGCTATCTGGCCAGCGTGCTGGCGGATCGGCACGGGCTGCGCGCCGCCTGGCGCGACCTCGGCCCGGCGCTGGCCGGGGGGCTGCTGCTGGCGGGCGTGCTCGGCGGGGCCGTTGGCGCGGTCGCCTTGCTGCTGACCGGAGACGCCGCTTTCCGTGTCCTGATCCCCTGGCTGCTGCTGGTCGCGACATTGCTGTTTGCGCTGGGACCCTGGCTGCGGCGTCTGGCCGCGCGGCCGCATCCGGGGCCGCTGCGCGCCCTGGGGGCGGGGCTGGGCTGTGCCTATGGGGGCTACTTCAACGGCGGCGTCGGCATCCTGCTGCTGGCGATCCTGCGGGGCCAGGGCATCGCGGATCTGGCGCGGGCCAATGCCCTGAAGAATCTTCTGTCCTCGGTGCTGACGCTGATGGCGGTGGCCGTCTACATCGCGGGCGGGCAGGTGGTGGCGACCGGGCTGCTGGCGGTCGGGGCGGGCGCGATCCTGGGCGCGCGTGTCGGGATCATCCTGGTGCGCCGGCTGCCCGAGTCGGGCTACCGCCAGGTGGTGACCCTGATCGGTGCTGCGGTCACCGCCCTGTTCTTCCTCGAACCCGCCTGGCTGCTGCCACGTCTGTAGGCGGCGGGGCGCGGCCAGCGGGTACCGATCAGCGACTTGGCGTGACGGCGGTTTCGAGGCGGCGGGCGAGGTCGTCCAGCGTGGCGGTCGCGGATTCCGGCAGGATGGCCTCGATGCGAGGGCGCAGCCGGGCCGCCGGGGCGGTCATCGGTTCCAGGGCGCCGTGGCCGTCCACCCGGTTAAGGCGGTGCCAGCCGCGGTCGGTCTCGACCAGGCCTTTCAGTCGATCACCGGTGAAATCCGCGACCAGGCCCGCGAGGGCGGCATGGTCGATGAGCTGTCCCTCGGGCAGCAGCCAGCTGCGGCCGATGTAGCCGTCACCGCGGGTGTCGATGGTGACCCACTCGTCGGCTGCATGGGCGGTGTCATCATGCCGGTGGTCGTGGTCGTGGTCGTGGTCGTGGTCGTGGTCGGCGTGCGCATCCGCGCTCGTGGACGCGAGAAAGTCGCGGGCCTCCGGGAACAGGGCGCCGCCCCGATCCAGTCGCGGGCGGTCCAGCCAGTCGCGTTCGATGCGGCCCTGGGTGGTCTCCACGACCAGCGGGCGTGGTGGCGGCATCGCCGCGACGAAGGCCTGCAACGCCTCGCGGTCCGCCTCGCTGTAGAGGTCGGCCTTGTTGGCCAGCAGCACGTCGGCCAGGGCGATCTGGTCGCGCCAGTTCGCGTGCTCCCGGTGGCGCGGCGAGGCCAGGTGGCGGGCATCCATCAGGGTGACGGTGGCGCGCAGGTCCAGTACGCCGGCGTAGGGCGGCTCGGTCAGGGTGCGGATGATCTGGGCCGGGTGGCCGAGTCCGGTGGGTTCGATCAGGATGCGGTCGGGGCGCTGGCTGCGGATCAGCCGGTTGAGCCCGACGGTGAACATCTGGGCGGAGACACAGCACAGGCAGCCGCCGGGGATCTCCTCCAGCGCCACGCCGGTATCGGCCAGCAGGCCGCCGTCCACCCCGATCTCGCCGAACTCGTTGACCAGCACGGCCCAGTGTTCGCCCTCCGGGCGCTGCGCGAGCAGGTGGCGGATGGCGGTGGTCTTGCCGACGCCGAGAAACCCGGTGATCAGGTTGAGCGGGATGTCGTGGTGCCGCTGCATGCTAGCCAGCTCCGTCGCCGGAGGCCTCCGGGTCGTCTTGGAGCGCCTCTGGGCCGCTCCCTTCGCTCTCGAGGCTGCGGTACATCGCCTCTTCCGCCTCCTGGTTCAGCACGATCAGGGTGATCCGCCGGTTGATCGCGGCTTCTGGGTCTTCGCGGTTAAAGGGTACGCTGGCGGCCAGCCCCACGACGCGGGCGATCTGGTCGGACTCGGTGCCGCCGGCGACCAGCGCGCGGCGGGCGGCGTTGGCGCGATCGGCCGAGAGCTCCCAGTTGGTGTAGTCCGGACGCAGCAGCGGGCGGGCGTCGGTGTGGCCGGTGATCGAGACGCGGTTGGGGACCTGATTGATCAAGCCGGCCAGCTCGCGCAGGATCGCGTCCGCGTGATCCAGCGGACGGGCGCTGGCGCTGTCGAACATCGGGCGGTTCTCGCGATCGATGATCTGGATGCGCAGGCCCTCGGGGGTGAGGTCCAGCAGCAGCTGGTCCTTGAAGGGCTCCAGCGCCTGGCTTTGCTCGACCGCTTCCTCCAGCGCCTCCTGCAGGGTCTCCAGGGCCTCGCGGTCGCGCGCCTCGGCCAGCTCGTCGAGGGTTTCTTCATCGATCCCCGTCGGGGCCTCCATGGCCTCCGGGTCCTGGATGAGTTCCGGCATGCCCTCGAAGTCGATGATCGATGGGTCCACGCCGGTTCCGTCGCCGGGCGCCTGGCCCGGCGCGGCGGCTTCGCCCACGAAGGCGGAGGGGTTCTGAAAGTACTCGGATATGCCGGCGCGCTGCTCGTCATCCAGCGCAACAAGCAGCCACATCACCAGGAAGAAGCCCATCATCGCGAGCGTGAAGTCGGCGAAAGCGATCTTCCACGCGCCGCCGTGGTGGCCGCCCTGGACCACCTTCTTCTTGACGATGATCGGCTGGGTCTTGTCCTCGACTCCCATGGTAGTGATCCGGAGGCCGTCAGGCCCCCTTCACGTACTCTTCCAGTTCGGTAAAGCTCGGGCGCATCGCGCTTTCCATGGTCTTGCGACCGAACTCCACCGCGACCTGCGGGCTGTAGCCCTGGACATTGGCGAGGATGCAGGCCTTGATGCACTGCAGGAACTTGGCCTCCTCCTGGGCACGGGACTCGAGGGCGGTCGAGGTCGGCCCGGCAAAGCCGTAGGCCAGCAGAATCCCGAGGAACGAGCCGACCAGGGCAGCCGCCACGCTCGAGCCGATCTCCGCGATGGAGCCGTCGAGTTTGCCCATTGTCATCACGATGCCCAGGACCGCCGCCACGATACCGAAGCCGGGGAGGGCCTCCGCCACGCGGTGAACCGCGTGGGCCGGCTTGTGCGATTCCTCGTGGTGGGTCTCGAGGTCAAGATCCATCAGGGCATCGAGCTCATGCGGGTTCATGCTGCCGGAGATGATCAGGCGCATGTAGTCGGTGATGAACTCCATCGCGTGGTGATCCTGCAGGATCCGCGGGTGGGCCTTGAAGACCTCGCTTTCTTCCGGCTCCTCGATGTCGGCTTCCACCGCCATCAGGCCCTCTTTGCGGGCCTTGGTGAACAGCTTGTACATCATGGCCAGCAGGTCGAGATAGTCGTCCGACTTGTACTTGCTGCCCTTCATCAGACTGGGGATGGACTTGAAGACGGTGAAGACGACGCGGGGCGGGTTGGCGATCAGGAATGCCCCGAGCGCCGCGCCCCCGATGATCCAGTACTCGTAGGGCTGCCACATGACCCGGAGGTCGCCGCCATGAAAGTAGTATCCACCGAAGACCGACGAGAAAACGATGACGATACCCAGGAAATACTTCACGGACCGCGACCCCACATTGCTCAAGCGACATGTCGGACAGGGTATCCGCCCGCATGCGTTGCTATAGTTGACGGGCTTTACGATAACGACTCCCCTGCGCGAGGTACAGCATGTCCCTGGGCAAGGACGCGCCCTACATGGAAGAGGCCGCGCGCCTGGCGGCGCTGGAATGGCCGATTCTGGAAGCCAGCGATGCGGTGTTTGCGGACCCGGATGCCCTGGTGAATCGGTCCCTGCGCGAACTGGCGCGCTACGCCGAGCGCGATCCCGGCCTGAGCCTGCGCCTGGTGCGGCGGGCCAACGCCTCGCGTCGCGGTCTGCGCCAGGAGGTGCACGCGGTGGGCGACGCGATTTCCATGCTGGGATTGCAGAACGTGCATCGGGAGGCGGCCGAGGCCCCGCGCGTCGCGGATGTGGTCACAAGACCCCAGGCCTATCGCGAACTGGCGGCGCAGTCGCGGCTGGCGGCAATGATCGCAGGCGAGATTGCGCACAAGCGCCACGACACCGAGCCGGGCGAGGTGGCCCTGGCGGCCCTGCTGAATCAGCTGGGCCTTCTGGCGTTGCTGGCCGAGGGCGAGCCGCGCCTGGATCGGCTGCTGGAGATGCTGGAGCTCAGCGCCCTGCCGGACGAGGCCAGTTACGCCGCGCTGGGGTATGCGACAGACGACCTGTCGCGCGCCATGGCGGAGCAGATGGCCCTGCCGGAACTGGTACAGGGCACGCTGCGCGCGGTCAACGCGGCCCATCACCGGGCCTATGAGGTCATGGTCGCGAGCGCCGTGGCCTGGCAGGTCTTCCGCGGCATGGACACCGCGCGCGGCGATCGCGACCTTGGACTGCTGGCCGGTCTGATGGGGCTGACGGACAAGGAGGCCGCGGACCGCGTGGGCGCGGTCATCGAGCGTTTCAACGAGGATGTCGCCGTCTATCAGCGGCCGCCGCTGGACCCGCAGACCCCCGGTCGCGTCTGGCTGGGCGAGCGCTATCGCCCGCGCCTGGCCCTGATGCCGCGGGCCGACCTGCTGGAGACCGGGCTCCGCGCCCTCGAACAGGAAACGAATCGCGAGGCCCGGATACGCCGGATGCTGCGAGTGATGCAGTTCGGCGTGGGGTTGAACCGGGTGGTGTTCGCCCGCCTGTCCCGCGATGGCGAGAGCCTGCGCGCCGAGCACCTGGTCGGGACCCTGCACGAACCGGAGTTCAGCCACTTCGTGATCAACCGGTCCGCGCTCGGACCGCTGGGTCGGGTCCTGGAGGAGGACGCCGCCCAGTGGTGGGATCGCCGACGCATCCATGACGAGATGCCGGCGGCTGTCCGCCGCCTGACCGGCGGGGTGGACTGTCTGGTCGCCCGGTTGTGCGACGGCGACCGCGTGCTGGGCATGGTCTATGCCGACCGGCGTGCGCGTGATCTGGATCTGACCCCGGTCGCCTTCGAGGGGTTTCGCCGCGTGCTGGCCGCGGCCGCGCGTCCTTTCGGCTCCTCAGGGGAACACTGAGCGCTTCCCCGGGCCGGGTCGGTGGCTCAAGTCTTTCGCGGGGTGGTCGATACATGTACAGGGTCGTATATAGGCGATCATAATCCGCAGCATTCGCGAGGGGTTGGCCACGGCGTATGGCTGATCCCACGGGCCCCGAGCCCGTGGAACAATCAAAAGGACGTACGACATGCGCAAGAACCTGCCCGTCACCCAGACGGAGTACTCGATTGATCAGCACGGCGACCTGATCTCGGCCACCGACGAGAAGGGGCGTATTCGCTACGCCAACAGTGATTTCGTCGAGGTCAGCGGGTTCGTCTGCGAGGAACTGGAGGGTGCCGCCCATAACATCGTCCGCCACCCGGATATGCCCGAGGCCGCCTACGCGAACATGTGGGAGACCCTGAAGGCCGACCGGGCCTGGATGGGCATCGTCAAGAACCGCCGCAAGAACGGGGACCACTACTGGGTGGACGCCTTTGTGACCCCCGCCTACGAGCACGGCCGCAAGACCGGCTACGAGTCGGTGCGCGCGATCCCCGAGCGCGAGCATGTCGCCCGTGCGGAGAAGGTGTATGCCGCGATCAACCGGGGCCGGAGCTTCGCTCGGCGCTGGTACCACGGCCTCACCTGCCGCCTCGCCGGGACCTGGATCGTCGGCTTCCTGTTGGCGCTGGCGGTGGTGTTTCTGGCGTCCTCGCCAGCGGTGCAGGCGGGCCTGCTGGTATTGATCTTTGCCGCCGGCGGCATCGCGTCGCTGGCGTTCACGTCCGGTATCCGCCAGGCGGTCAATCGGGCCCGGGAGCAGTTCGACAACCCGGTAATGGAGGCGATCTACACTGGGCGCCGCGACGACAGCGCTTCGCTGGAGCTGGTGCAGCAGTTCGGGGAGGCGAAGCTGCGCACCGTGCTGGGCCGGATCGAGGACAAGGCCGACGCGGTGAACGACGATGCCCATGCCATGGCCAGCAGCGTGGAGCAGACCGCCTCCGGCGTGGAGCGCCAGCAAAACGAGATCGACCAGGTCGCCACCGCGATGAACGAGATGACCTCGACCATCCAGGAGATGGCGAGCAATTCCGCGCGCGCGGCCGAGGCCGCCAACAACGCCGAGAAGGAGACCGGCGCCGGGCAGGATGTCGTGAACGGTACAGTGTCCGTGATCAATCGCATGGCGGCGGAGGTGGAATCCACCGCCGAGAAGCTGGGCAAGCTCGAGGCCAGCACCGAGGAGATCGACAAGATCCTGAGCGTGATCCGCGAGATCGCCGAGCAGACCAACCTGCTGGCGCTGAACGCCGCGATCGAGGCCGCGCGCGCCGGCGAGCACGGCCGCGGTTTCGCGGTGGTGGCCGACGAGGTGCGCTCGCTGTCGCAGCGCACCGACGAGTCCACCGTGACCATCCGCAACATGATCGAGACCCTGCAAAACGGTGCGCGCGAGGCGATGTCCGCGATGCGGGCCAGTCAGGAGCAGGCCGCCGACGGGGTGGAAAAGGCGCAGGCGGCGGGCGACTCGCTGACCACGATCCGCGAGGCCGTGGCCCAGATCACCGAGATGAATACCCAGATCGCCACGGCCGTCGAAGAACAAAGCGCGGTCTCCGAGGAGATCAACCGCAACGTCACCTCCATCCGTGATGTGGCCAGCGAAACCGGATCGGTCTCGGTGCACGCGCGCGACGCCAGCGCACGGATGCAGGCCGAGGCCGCCGAGCTGAAAGCGCTGATCCAGCGGTTTGAACAAAAGGCTGGCTAGAATTTTACTTTTCCGGGTTGCGCCATTGAATATGCGCAATTACAATCTCGCCCATCTTGAGTAGCAGAGGTCTGTCAATGGACTGTTGTCGATGGATGCATGAACGTGGGGCCGGTGGCCGGTACGAGCGTGCATATCGTTGCCAGCGGGGTCCCGCCACCCGGTAATGCGGTGGTGTCTCCCCGGTGTCAGCGATATGCGTGACTCCGGGGGGGGTGACAGAACGCCTTTCCCCTAACGCCCCTCGCGGGCGCCTCCCCAGCCCCGAAGCCTTTCCCTGCGCCCGCCCGTGTGCGCGGCGCGTGGGCTCCCATGCCATTCGATTTGTCCTGCCTCTGCCCGGATACCGGGCCGGTGCGTGCATTGCTGTGCGCGTAACGGATATGGATCACACCCATGAACACCCAGCAGGAGGCCGCCATGCCAGCGCCTGAAGACGACGACCCCGGGTCTAGCCCGGAAATTCACTGCGGGGCAGTGAGCAAAGTAAAAGTGTGTTCGGCTCGCTGATGGGGGGTTTGTAAAAGACCGCCACCAGCGGTCACGGGATTCTTTTGTCTTTTGTGATGCCCCGCGTGCGTTTTTATTTTTTAAGCACAAGGAGCATTGCAATGAACGACAAGATCCTGGAAATGATTCATGCCGGCGACGTGGGCGCTGCCCGCGACGAGATGATCCATCCGGTGCCGGCTATCACCGCCAATCGCCTGTCCGAGCTGGACCCGCGTTCGCGCTGGGTGATTCTGGAGGGCGTGGATACCAACGAGCGCCGCGCCATCTTCCTGGCGATGGACGACGAAGAGCAGGCGATCCTGTTCGAGCACATGCCCGAGCCGGAGGCGCGTGAGCTGGTTCAGGGCCTGCCGGCCTATACCCTGGCGCGCGCTCTGACCCTGGTGGGCAAGCCGCTCGCGGCCGATCTGCTGAGTGCTCTGCCGGGCGCCAAGCGCGACAAGGTGCGTGCGCTGTGGCGGCAGGACGAGGACACCGTGGCCCGGGTGATGCGTCGCCCGGTGTTCTGCGTGACCCCGGAAGAGTCCGTCGGCGAGGTCACTGCCCGCCTGCGCGGGGATCGCAATATGCCGGACGATGTCGGGGCGGCGCTGCTGATTACCGATCGTGACCACCACTATCAGGGGCTGGTGCGCCTGGGCCGCATGTTCCGCGCGGAGCCTGGCCAGGCGGTCGGCGAGCTGATCGAGCTGGAGGACTTCTGCACCACGCCCGACGGTGACAAGGTGGAGGCCGCTCGCCTGCTGCAGCGCACGGATCTGCCGTACCTGCCGGTGGTGGATGCCGACGGGGTCCTGGTGGGCGTGCTGCGCATCGACGACGCGATGGACGTACTCGAGGAGGACACCTCGGAGGACTTCTACAAGAAGGCGGGGATTGGTGACCTGCTGCACCACAGGGATGTCGTGCGCTCGGAGAAGTTGACCTCCGGCGGGATCGGCTATGCGGTCAAGGTGCGCATGGCCTTCCTGATGGTGACGCTGGCCGGCGGCTTGGCCGTGGGCGGGGTGATCGACTTCTTCGAGGACACCCTGGCGGCGGTGGTCGCGCTGGCCATCTTCATCCCGCTGGTGATGGACATGGGCGGCAACGTCGGCACGCAGTCGACCACGATCTTCGCCCGCGGGCTTGCCCTGGGGCATATCAACCTGGGTCGCTTCTTCCGCAACCATCTGGTGCGCGAGGGGGGCGTGGGCCTGGCCATGGGGGTAATCATGGCGGTGCTCGCCGGGACGATCGCCTACTTCTGGCAGGGTGCGCCGAATGACATCCCGCAGCTGGGTTTCGTGGTTGGCACGGCGCTGTTCTTCTCGGTGTTCACCGCCTCGATCCTGGGCTTCCTGCTGCCGTGGGTGCTGCTGAAGATCGGGGTGGACCATGCACCGGGCGCGGACCCGTTCATCACCACCATCAAGGATTTCACCGGCCTGGCTGTGTACTTCGGCATGGCCGCCTGGCTGCTGAGCGCGCACATGCCGGCCTGAATGCCGGGGAACCCGACGCGTGTTGCCGGAGACAGAATCCGGCAACACGCCTGCAAAGAACGTTTGATAGAAGAGGAATCGACATGAACCATCGCAACTTCCAGCGCGGCGTGCTGGCCGCCACCGTGGCCGGGGTCTTCGCCTTCGGCATCCCGGCCATCCAGGCCGCCGAGGCCGAATTCAACATCGGCGTGTTCACCGACTACATCGATGACGGTGCGTCCAAGTCCGACAACGACCCGGTGGTGCAGGGCGGCTTCGAGCTGGGCTTCCCCACCGGCGTGTTTACCGGCGTGCAGGCCTCCACTCTTGGCAGTGGCCGCGGCAGCGAGATCGTCCCGTTCGTCGGCTACGGCTTCGACGTCGGCTCGGTGGGTATCGAGTTCGGCTACGAGCACTTTCACTACACCGATCTCGACGAGCGCTACGAGGGCGAGACCTTTGTGGTGGTTGACTGGGGGCCGGTATACACGGGGGTGAACTACCTGGCCCATGCCCATGATCGCGACGCCCGGGGTAGCCGGGAATTCTTCGCGGGTACGGCATTCGAGGTGGCCCCGCGTACCGAGCTTTTCGCCGAGGTGGGCCAGGATCGTCCCGCCGATGACGACAACGCCGTGTTCTGGGAACTGGGCGCGGCCCACGCGACCGACTTCGGCACCTTCTCGCTGACCTACGGCTCACGCGACGAAAGCGGCGCGCAGGACCTTCTGGTCGGCGGCTACACCTACAACTTCTAACCTACTACCCGCGTCGGCCCGGCGCGGGTTGGTTATTCACCACGAAGCCCACGAAGGCACGAAGGAGATCAAGGTCAAGGGCTTTTGCACCACAGAGTGCACAGAGAAAGGCCGATAGGGGGTTGAACCGTTTCGCTGTGCTCGGCGGGTTTGAGCTCCATCGAAACCTTCTTTGAATTTCTCTGTGTTCTCTGTGCCCTCTGTGGTGCGATCGCTTTTCTTCGTGCCTTCGTGTGCTTCGTGGTGATTATGGATTTTTCTAGCCGTAGCGGCGTTCGATGTAGGCCTCGACGCGGGCCTGGAATTCCTCGGCGATGCGTTCGCCCTTGAGCGTCACGGTCTTCTCGCCGTCCTCGTAGACCGGGGCCACCGGCTGCTCGCCGGTGCCGGGCAGGGAGATGCCGATGTTGGCGTGCTTGCTCTCGCCGGGCCCGTTGACCACGCAGCCCATCACCGCGACGGTCATCTCCTCCACGCCCGGGTACTGCTGCTTCCAGCTCGGCATCTGCTGGCGGATGTAGGACTGGATGTCCTGCGCCAGGTGCTGGAAGTACTCGCTGGAGGTGCGACCGCAGCCGGGGCAGGCGACCACCGACGGCAGGAAGCTGCGCAGCCCCATGCTCTGCAGGATCTCCTGGGCGACCAGGACCTCCTGGGTACGGTCGCCGCCGGGCTCCGGGGTCAGCGAGATGCGGATGGTGTCGCCGATGCCCTGCTGCAGCAACACGGCCAGCGCGGCGGTGGAGGCGACGATGCCCTTCGCACCCATGCCGGCCTCGGTCAGCCCGAGGTGCAGCGGGTAGTCGCAGCGCGCGGCCAGGTCCTGGTAGACGCTGATCAGCGGCTGCACACCACTGACCTTGGCCGAGAGGATGATGCGGTCATGCGGCAGGCCGATGCGTTCGGCCTCGGCGGCGCTCTCCAGCGCCGAGGCGATCAGCGCCTCCTGCATCACCGCCTCGGGCGCGGCCGGCTCGCCGCGCTGGCTGTTCTCGTCCATCATCCGCGCGAGCAGGGCCTGGTCCAGGCTGCCCCAGTTCACGCCAATGCGCACCGGCTTGTCGTAGCGGATCGCGGTCTCGATCATCGCGGCGTACTGGGCGTCGCGCTTCGAGCCGCGGCCGACATTCCCGGGATTGATGCGCAGCTTGGCCAGCGCCTCGGCACACTCGGGGTATTTGGTCAGCAGCTTGTGGCCGTTGAAGTGGAAGTCCCCGACCAGCGGCACCTCCAGTCCCATCACATCCAGGCGTTCGCGGATCTCCGGCACGGCCCTGGCTGCGTCCTCCGAATTGACGGTGATGCGCACGACCTCGGAGCCGGCGCGCGCCAGCTCCGCCACCTGCACGGCGGTGCGCAGGGCATCGGCGGTGTCGGTGTTGGTCATCGACTGCACCATCACCGGGGAATTGCCACCGACGGTGACGTTGCCGACGCGGACAGGGACGGCCTTGTGGCGGGTGGGGATCGTGTTCATGTTGACCTACGCGGGCGCGTGGAAACGGTGCGCGGAGTGTAACGCAGCACCGCCCGACTGCCGAGAATCCCTGTCGTAAAGTTCCATTTGAACCCAATGGGCAGGTCCCCGTGGTCTTGGGGAGGGGCGTAAGGCCGAGCGCCAGGGACGCTGCCGCCAGTGTGTCCACTCCCCGTCATGGCGAGGCCCCGCAGGGGCCGTGGCCATCTCCGGACGACCCCCCGACGTCCGCCCAGGCCGGCGCCGGGGCTGCCCCGGGAGATCGCCACGGCGCGATGCGCCTCGCGATGACGGTGCTCACTTTCCCTGTCATTGCGAGGCCCCGCAGGGGGCGTGTCGATGCGTGGCGTTCCGGTCAGCGTGTCCGGCTCGATTGCCAGGGCTGGAAGGTGTTCTCCACCGCGCTGCGACTGGCCGCGTGGCGGGCCTCCGCGCGCTCGGCGATCGCCTGCTGCAGCGCCTGGCGGGTCTCGGTCTCCAGTACGTCCAGGGCCTCGTGCAGGGCCTTTTCCAGATCCTCGCGATGGCGGGCCTCGTCGAGTCGCAGCAACAGCCAGTCGACACCGATGATGGTGGCCCCGGCCGCCGTGATGCCGCAGCCCAGCGAGAACGGTCCGCTCCAGGCGCAGACCCCGGCGCCCAGGGCCCCGGCGCGTCCGGCGCGCCCCAGGCTGCGGGCCAGCCCCGCCTGGGTGGTGCGGGCGGCCAGACGGGCCTGCACGGCGCGGGCGATCAGGGGCGTGGCCAGGCCGCTGCCGGCGGCGGCCGTCGCGGCCAGGCCGGTGCGTTGATCGAAGCGCTCCAGGTCGATGTCCAGGGCCGTATGCAGGGCGTGGCCGCGTTCGATCTCGGCGGCCGAGGTGGCCGTGGCGCGGGGTGGCGGGTTGGGGATACGGGCATCCGCCAGGCGGTCGATCAGTTCCAGGCGCCAGGCATCGCGGACCTGGCGCTGCTGTTCGTCCAGTCCCCACTCGACGCGGGTCGCGAGTTCCCCCAGGGGTTCGTCCCAGAGGGCGTCCGGTAGCAGCTGTTCGCGCAGCATGCGGGCCCCGGCATCCGGGTCAGCGTCGCCCAGCCACTGTACGCCGCGCCGCCACAGCCGGGTGTATTCCGCGCCGAGGGAGTAGTACCCGTCCACGACCTCGGGGACACGGTCATGGAGGGCGGCGAAGCGGGCCTCGAGTTCCGCGTCCACGCGGGTCTGCCAGTGCTCGCGGGCGGCGGTGTCGCCGGCCTCCAGCCACTCCAGCGTGTAGCGCTCGAGCGCGGTGAGGCGCTGGTGGTCGAGCTGGTAGCGCTGCTCGCCGAGTTGCAGGGTCAGCGCGCCGTCCGCGTCCCAGTCGCGCGGCTCGTGCTGACTGGCGAGCCAGAGCAGGGCGAGACTCGCCAGCAGGGTCATGCAGAGCCACAGGCCGGCGCGGGCTGAGCTGGAGGTGGTGTGCGCTGCCGGCGTGGTCATGGGTCGGTGGCTCCGGACCCGACTACTCGATCACGGGCGCGTTGCGCGGATCGCCCAGGGTGTCGGTGGCCGGTCGCAGCGGCAGCAGGCCGTTGGCCAGCAGCAGGAACCCGGCCGCGAGGAAGGCCTGTTCCGCAAGCACCAGCAGCCAGCCGAGCAGGGCCGGCAGGGACTCCACTCCCTGCGGGAACCACTGCTGTCCCAGCCACAGGCGCAGGCCGTCCTGCGCCGCGGCGAGCTGCAGCCCGGCCTCCAGCAGGTGACTGCGCGCGGCCTCGTGATGCACCAGGAACCACACCGCCTGTTCCAGTGTGGCGCCGGTCAGGTCGGGATAGCGCGCCTGCAGGGCCAGGATCAGCAGGGCGGCGATCAGCAGGAGCCCGGTCAGGCGCAGGGCCCCGCGGCGGGCCAGCTCCGGGGCGAACCGGGGGTGGGCGTGCCCGCGCAGCAGTCGGGCGAACAGGGCCTCGCCGCTCACCAGCACGAAACCGGCGACGAGGAGCACGGCCCAGACCTCCTGTGTCGGGATGCGCGCGAGGGTGATCAGCAGCAGGCCGCCCAGCAGGGCACCGATGACCAGGTGGCGCAGGGCCATCAGCGGGCCGCCGCGCAATCGTCGGGGCCACTGGCTGGTGGGCTCCAGGTAGCCGCGCAGGAACGCCGCGCGCTGTACCCGATGACGGCGGAAGCCGCCATGGGCGATCAGCAGGGTCACGGCGATCCACAGCACCACCACGCCGGCCTCCGGCAGGACCCGCAGGTTCATGTGCATCAGCCACAGCCCGATCACCAGTACGGTTACGGTAAAGGCATGCCGCAGCGCGACATGGGTGGTCGGGCCGGGGCGGGCGGAATCGTCAGACGGTTGGCGGGACACGGCAGCTCCACGCGAAGGGGAATGCCCCGATGGTAGCAGGCGCGCGGGCCCGGGCCGTGGTGTGTCCGTGGTGCCATTGCGGACGTTCGGGCTTCGTTCAGCCGAACCCGGTATAACCGGCCCATGGATCGTACAGCGCATGCAATGGTTTCGGCCTGGGCTTTGACGGGGCGCCGGTTCTGGCTCGTCGGGCTCCTGGCCCTCTGGCTGCCTCTGGGGGTTGCCGCGGAGGAGCTTCGGCTGCACGCGGTGTTCGGCGAACGTGCCGTGGTGTCCGTGGGCGACGAGCGAGCGGTGGTGTCGACCGGGGATACGGGGCCCGGTGGCATGCGGGTCCTGCGCACCGGCCCCGGGATGGCCCTGGTGGAGTATCGCGGCGAGCAGCGCGAGCTGCGGGTGCAGCCGCGGCCCGCGCCGGCACGCCCGGATCCCTCGGCGGGGGAGGCTGGAGCGGTTCGGGTGCACCGCGATTCGCGGGGGGATCACGCCGTTACTGCTGGCCTGAACGGCACGGCGGTGACCCTGGTGGTCGACCCGCAGGCCGACTCCGTGCTGCTGCGCGCTTCGGATGCCGGGCGCGTCGGGATTGATCCCGACCAGGGGCGCTCGGTGCGCTTTCGTGACGAGCTCGGCACACGGCATGGCCAGCGGGTGCGCATCGACCAGCTCCAGGTGGGGGGGCTGCGGCGTGCGGGGGTCAGCGCGATCGTGCTGCCGGACGGCGACCTGCCGCGCTCGCGTCTGGGGCGCAGCTTCCTCGAACACTTCGCGGTCGAGCGCGATGGCGACGCGCTGGTGATCCGGGATCGCTGAGGGCAGCATGGATCAGTGTTTCCCCGAGCTGCGTTAGCATGGCGGCCGTCACGCCCACCAGGATGCCTGCATGCCGCTGATTCGGCGCCACCCCGAGGACGCCCCCGCCCCGCGCCGCGAGATCTTCGGCTGGGCGATGTTCGACTTCGCCAACCAGGCCTACACGCTGCTGATCATCACGGTGATCTTCGGCGATCTGTTTACCCGCATCATCGTCGGGGATGCCCCGGACTACCGCCTGGGCAACCTGCTGTGGAGCCTGGCGCTGGCGATCAGCTACGCCATGGTGGTGATCGCGGCCCCGTTCGCCGGGGCGGTGATGGATGCAACGGCCTCGCGCAAGCGCTTCCTGATGGCCTCGTGGATCCTGACGGTGGTGACGACGGGGCTTTTGTATTTCGTCGAGCCGGGGCTGGTGCTGTTCGGCATGGCGCTGATCATTGCCTCCAACTTCGGCTATGCGATCGGCGAATCCTTCATCGCCAGCTTCCTGCCGAGCCTCGGGCCGCCGGAGAAGCTCGGCTGGATCTCGGGGCTGGGCTGGGGCATGGGCTATATCGGCGGGCTGATCGCCACCGCCTTTGCCCTGGGCCTGCTGGGCGAGGTCAGCGCCGAGAACTTCGAGCGTATCCGCTGGGTGGGGCCGTTCGCCGCGGTGTTTTTCCTGATCTCGGCGATTCCGACCTTCCTGTTCCTGAAGGAGCGCGGCACGCGCCGACGCATGCACCGGCGCATGCAGCTGGGGCTCGGCTGGCGGCGGGTGCGCGAGGCGCTGGTCACGCTGGGGCAGCGCCGTGAGCTGCGCGCGCTGTATGTCTCCATCTTCTTCATGATGGCCGGGATCTACATCATCATCTCCTTCACCTTCATCTACGGCTCGCAGGTGATCCAGTGGGACGAGCCGGTGCGCATCGCGATGTTCGTGATCACCCAGGTCACCGCGATCATCGGGGCGATCGGTTTCGGCTTCCTGCAGGACCGTGCCGGGCCGGTGCGGATCTATCGGCTGACCCTGGCGCTATGGGCGCTGGCGGTGCTGGCGATCTTCGGCACCACGACCATCGCGCAGTGGCTGAGCGCACTGCTGGGCCGGCCGGTGGAGGCGCAGATCGTGTTCCTCGGCGTGGGGATTGTCGCCGGGCTGTGCCTGGGCTCGGCGCAGTCGGCCGGCCGCGCGCTGGTCGGGATGATGGTGCCGGTGCGCGAGGCCGGGCGCTGGTTCGGGTTCTGGGCCCTGTCGGCGCGCGCGGCCGCGATCTTCGGACTGGCCGGGATCGGGCTGTTGCAGGCCTGGCTGGGGCTGGCCAACGCCATCCTGTTCTGCCTGTTCCTGTTCCTCGCCGCGCTGCTCGCCTCCATCCCCGTCCACCTCGCCGATCGCTCCCGCCACTGAGGGTGAAGGTCAAAAGCGGTATACAGGAAGATGTGAAGACAGGAAGAGGGATTGGGTTTGGCCGTAGCTGGTGTGGCAGGGGTGCGGGAGTGTCAGGGTGCTGGCCAGATCACGCTGTCCACACCCAAATCATCCTTCCCATCTTCGAACCTTCCTGTCGATCGCTCTTGATCTGGCCCTCTTAGCGGTGGGCCACATGCAAGTGTTAGTCGGTGGCGTGGTGGGTGAGGGTGGCGCCGCGGTCGAAGCGGCCTTCGTAGAGGCGCAGCAGGGCGGGGATCACGAACAGTACCAGCACGGTGGCGATGGCCAGGCCGAACACGATGGAGATGGCCATCGGGATCAGGAACTGGGCCTGGACCGAGCGCTCGAACAGCAGCGGGGTCAGGCCGGCGATGGTGGTGACCGAGGTCAGGATCACCGCGCGCAGGCGCTGGCAGGCGGCCTCGACGATCGCCTCCTGCAGGGCCAGGCCGGCCTCGCGCAGGCCCTGATAGAAGCTGACCAGGATGATCGAGTTGTTGACCACGATCCCGGTCAGGCCGAACAGGCCGAACAGCGACAGGATGGTCAGCTCCACGTTAAGGATCCAGTGGCCCAGCAGGGCGCCGAGGATGCCGAACGGGATGATCGCCATCACGATCAACGGCCAGCCCCAGGACCCGAACACCCAGGCCAGGGTGATGTACATCAGCCCCAGCGCCAGGACCAGGCCCGTGCGCATGTCGGCGAAGGTCTCGGCCTGGTCGGCCGCGCGCCCCTCGAACGAGTATTCGATGCCGTAGCGCGTCGCGAGGTCGTCCAGCGGGCCGTCTTCCAGCGCCGCACGGATGCGCGCGGCGTTGTTCACGCTGCGGTCGACCTCGGTGGAGACCTGGATCGCCAGACGGGTGTCGGCATGGCGCAGGGTCTCGAAGCCCTGACGCGAGCGCAGGTCCACCACGCTGCCCAACGGCACGAACTCGCCGCTGGGCAGGCGCAGATTCAGGCGCTCCAGGCTCTCGCTGGAATGGCGCTCGGCATCCGGCAGGCGCACGCGCACCTCCACCTCTTCCAGCCCGTCCTGGTAGAGCTGGGCGAGGTGGCCGTCATAGGCGTCGCGCAGCTGGGCGCCGACCGATTCGGTGGTCAGGCCCAGGGCGCGGCCCTCCGGCTTGACCTGGAACACCAGTTGCTCGCGACCGAATGGCGTGTCGTCGTTGGTGGCGAAGGTACCCGCAAAGTCATCGAAAATCTCCGCCAGGTCCAGGGCGGCGTTCTTCAGGACGTGCGGGTCATCACCGGTCAGGCGCACCTCGAGGTCGCGTCCGGGCGGCCCGGTCTGGCGTTCGTCGATGCTGAAGTTCTCGATCCCGGGGGCCTGGCGCACGCGCTCCTCCCAGGCCTGGATGAACTCGCGGTTACGCACTTCGCGCTGCTCGGGCGAGACCAGTTCGACCTGGATGTTGCCGAACTGGTCGCCGCGCGGGGCGTTGCCGTCGCCGGGATCGATGCCGCGGCCGAGCCGGGTGACGGAGGCGCGCACCAGGTCGCCGCCTAGGGCTTCCTCGGTCTCGGCCAGGGCCTCCTCGACGTGGATCAGGAAGGCCTCGACCCGCTCCGGCGGTGTGCCGGCGACAAAGTTGACCCCGGCGTTGACGATGGTGCCCTCGGGCGACGGGAAGAAGGTGAAGCCGATGCGTCCGCTGGCGGCCAGGCCGATGGCGAGGATCAGCGCGCCGACCGCCAGCGCCAGGGTGGTGCCCGAGTGGCTAACCGACACGGTGACCGCGCGGCGGAAGGCGCCATTGCGGAAGGTCTCGAAGCCGTTGTCGAAGCGTTCGCGCAGGCTGCCGGCGCGCGGCGGCTGGAGTCGGTGCATCACGCCCTTCAGGTGCGCGGGCAGGATCAGGAAGGCGATCAGGAGCGTGGCGACGATCACGCAGATCACCACCAGCGGGATGTCGAACAGGATGTTGCCGATGATGCCGCCGATCAGCATCAGCGGCAGGAAGGCCGCCACCGTGGTCAGCGAGGCGGCGATCACCGGCCCGACCATGCGCCGGGCGCCGTCGCGCGCGGCACGGCTGGCCGAGAGCCCGCGCTGGTGCAGGCTGTAGGCGTGCTCGGAGACCACGATCGCGTTGTCGACGATGATCCCCAGCGACATGATGAAGCCGAACAGCGAGATCATGTTGATGGAGCCGCCGACCACCCACAGCACCACGAACGCGGCGGTAAAGGCGATCGGGATGCCCAGCGCCACGCGCAGGGCGATATGCCGGTTGAGGAAGAGGAACAGGATCCCGAGCACCAGCAGCAGGCCGCCCAGGCCGTTTTTCAGCAGCAGGGTGATGCGTTCGGAGAGCAGCTCCCAGAAGGCGTCGGTCACCTGCAGATCGACACCCGGAGGCAGGGCGGGGCGTGTTTCTTCCAGCCAGTCCTCCAGCACTCGCGCGGCCTCCAGCGAGTCGCCGGTCTCCGAGCGCAGCAGCTGCATCTCGATCGCGCGCTGGCCGTTGGCGCGGGCGCGCACCTGGCCGTCGCGGTGGCGCAGGTCGAGGGTGGCAATGTCGCCCAGGGTCAGGCGTCCCAGTTCGCCGTCGCCGCGCAGGACCAGCCGCTCGAAGCTGACGATGTCGCGGGCCTGTTCCAGGCTGCGGATCTGGCGCGCGGTGTCGTCGCGGCCCACCGAGCCGGCCGGCAGGTCCTGAGCCATCGCGCGGATCTGCTCGGCGATGTCCGCCAGCGTCATGTCCAGGCGATAGAGCGTCGCCGAGGGCACCTGGATGGCCATCTCGTCTTCGGTCAGGCCGGTGAACTCGATGCGCGCGATGCCGGCATCCAGCAGCTCGCGCTCGAACTGACGCGCGAGGATGCGCAGCTGCTGGGGGTCTTCGGGACCGGTCAGCAGCAGCCGTGCCACCGGCTCGTAGCGGATCACACGGGTGACCACCGGGGTCTCGGCCGCTTCCGGCAGGTTGCGCTGCTGGTTCACCCGGTCGTTGACCTGCTCCAGCGCCAGGGTCATGTCGGTCCCGGCCTCGAACTCCATGGTCACCACGCCGATGCCCAATGCCGAGGTGGAGGTCATGTTGCGCAGGCCGTCCACCGTGCGCAGGTCCTGCTCCAGCGGGTCGACGATGGCGCGCTCGACATCCTCCGCGCTGGCCCCGGTCCAGGGCACCTCCACGGTGATGAAGTCGAGCTCGAAGTTGGGGAAGAACTGGGTGTTGAGCTTGGTCAGGGCAAAGGCCCCGGCCAGCAGCATCAGCGCGATCAGCAGATTGGCCGCGAGGCGGTGTTCCAGGAACAGCTGGATCGGCCCGCGCGGGGGCCGGTCAGGGTCCTGCGCGCCGCCCCCGGGCATCGGCTGCCCGGATGCCGGCGAGTTGCCGGGTTCCGCTTCGCTCATCGACCGGAATCCTGCTGTTCCACCTCGACCCGCAGGCCATCCACGGCATTCGGCAGGCGCGTGGCGATCAGGGTGTCGCCGGCGGCGATGGCGTCACTGCGGATCAGCGCGAGGGTATTGCCGTCCGCATCGATGAAATCGCCCAGGCGCTCGACCTGCAGCGACTCCAGGCGCCCGTCGACCACTCGGAACACGCGGTCACGCCCGAACAGGGACTCGAATGGCACCGCGAGGCTGTCGGGTTCCTCCGGCAGTTGCAGGCGCAGTTCGACAAAACGGTTCAGCGGGAGTTGTTCGCCCCCGGAGCGCACCTCGAACACCCCGCGCATCCCGGCATCGCCAGTGCGGGTCTCGCCCTCCAGGCGCACCAGTTCGGTCTCGACCGTGTGGCCGGCGACCTGGGCAAGGGCGGGCAGGGGTGTGTCCCCCTGCAGCAGGCGTTCGACCCGGGCGATCAGGTGTTCCGGGAGGCTGGCGCGGATCTCCAGGTCATCCACCGCGAACAGGCGCAGCAACGGGTCTCCTGGTCGGGCGCGCTCGCCCGCGGCGACGTCGACCTCCACGATACGTGCGTCGAAGGGCGCGCGAATGGTCGTGCGTTCCAGGTCGATCTCGGCCTGGGACTCGGCGGCGCGGGCACGTGCCAGGCGGGCCTCGGCCTGGGCCCTGCGCATCGGGGCGTCGGCCACGGCCTGCTCGCGGTTGTCCACGGTGATGCTGGCCTGCTGCAGCCGCTCGCGGGCGGCATCGAGATCCGATTCCGAGCCAAGGTTGCGCTCGCGCAGGTCGCGGGCGCGCTCCAGGCCGCGTTCGGCGATCGCCAGGAGTTCGCGCTCGCGCTGCAGGGCCTCGCGGTCGAAGCGGGCACGCAGTTCCTCGCTTTCGACCGCGCCCTCCAGCTCGCGGCGCTCGGCCTCGCGCTGGTCCAGCAGCAGCCGGGCCTCGCGCGGGTCGATCTGCACCAGCGTGTCGCCGGCGGCCACGCGCTGGCCGGCGCGCGCCGGCACGGCTTCGATCTCGCCCTCCACCGCGGCGCGCAGCTGGGCATCGCGGGCGGAGCGGCTGCGCCCGTTGAGGATCACCCCCGGCCGGTGCGTCCCGGGCTCGGCGGTCACGCCCTGCACCGGCCAGGTACGCTCGCTGGCCTCCGGCGGCGGCGCCTCGGGCCCGGTCGCGCGCAGGACCATGAAGCCCACCACGGCGACGGCGAGGATCAGGACGGGAAGTAGGGCTCGGCGGAGGGCGCGCGGCATGGGCGTCTCGTTTGTGGCTTGGCAGTTCGGCGGGGCGGGTGCGGCCCGTCGCTTGGAGGCGCCTGCGGGCCGGAGGTTCCCGTCGCGGGCGTTATCTTACCACCGGGTTTTGTAGGGGAACCGCGCAGGTTCCTGAAAGCCCCAGTTATGCCAATATTACGTTTTGCTTAAATGAGGTGAAAGGCCATGAAAGGATCCACGCTGATTCCGGCAGTGATGCTGACGACCACCCTTCTGGCGGGCGGCGCGGTTGCACCCGCGCTGGCCGGGGAGCCCGAGGTCTGCGAGTGTCGGGCGGGCCTCGAGATGGAGGGGACGCCCTGGATTCGGCTGATGCCGGGAGACATGACTGGCGGCTACTTCGTGCTGCGCAACCATGGCGAGCAGGACCTCCGGATCGTCGCGGCGCAGGCGCCGATCTCCGAGGTGGTGGAACTGCACGAGCATGCCCACGTGGACGGGGTGATGCGCATGCGTCAGGTCAACGGGCTGGAACTCCCGGCGGGCGAGACCCTGGTGCTGGAGCCGGGCGGCCTGCACCTGATGTTCATCGGGCTGCACGAGCCGCTGACGGCCGGTGACTGGATCCCTGTGATCCTGGAATTCGAGGATGGCGGGACCATGGAGATCCACGCCCGCGTCCAGCGTGGCGAGGGTGCCAGTGGCGGCCATTCGGGTGGCCATATGATGGAGGGTGACGCCCCCGGCATGGATGCCGAAGGCGGACACCACAGGCACTGAGGCCCGGGGCTTGCCCCACTACTGATTGGCGGGCCGGTTCGGGATCTGGATGTCGGCATCCGCGCGCAGCGTCTCCAGGAATTCCTGGATGGCGCGGCTTTCGAGGATCTCGACCAGTTCGGCGCGCACATCCTCGAATTCGGGGACCGGTGTGTCGCGGGTCTCCTCCAGACGGATGAGGTGCCAGCCAAAGCGGCTCTCCACCGGCTCCTCGGTGGTGGTGCCGGGTTCCAGGGCCACGGTGGCGTCGCTGAACGCGGGGACCATCTGTTCCGGAGAGAACCAGCCCAGTTCGCCGCCGCGGGCGGCCGAGCCGGGGTCGATGGAATGGGCCTCCGCCAGTTCGCCGAAGTCCGCGCCGTCGTCCAGCTCCGCGAGGAGTTCGCGGGCCTGTTGTTCCTCTTCGACCAGGATATGGCGGGCGCGGTACTCGGTGCCGCGCATCTGCTCAACCTGGCGTTCGTACTCCGCCTCGAGGTCGTCGCGGGTGATCTCCAGCTCCGCGGTGATGCGTTCCATCAAAAGCGAGGCCAGCAGGTTGGTCTCTACCATGCGCAGGATACGCCGGGTCTCGGCATCGGTATCCAGGCCGCGGTTGACCGCCTCCTGGCGCAACAGCTCCAGGCTGATCAGCTCTTCCAGCGTGCCATCCCCCTCGGCCAGGCCCGGGTCCTCGTCCATGCCGGAGTAGGTAAACAGGTCGGCCCGGGTGATGGGCTCGCCGTTGACGAGGGCGACGGTGTCGACGTCGTCGGTATCGGTGGTGATCGCGTCCGTTTCGGCATCCGGTGCGGGCGCCTCCTGTGCGT
This sequence comes from Thioalkalivibrio sp. ALE12, assembly GCF_000381105.1. Lineage (NCBI taxonomy): Bacteria > Pseudomonadati > Pseudomonadota > Gammaproteobacteria > Chromatiales > Ectothiorhodospiraceae > Thioalkalivibrio > Thioalkalivibrio sp. ALE12. The sequence goes on from NZ_KB905906.1 coordinate 111,142, forward strand.
CGCAGGCGACCAGCACACCGGCGAAGGCCAGGGTGGCGAGCGTGGTGGCAAGGGGACGAAGTCGCATCAGAACACCTGCTTGAAGGGGCGTACGTCGACCGCGGTGTACACGCCGGCCGCGACGTAGGGATCGGCGTCGGCCCACGCGCGGGCGGCTTCCAGGGACGGGAATTCCGCGACGATCAGGCTGCCGGTGAAGCCGGCCGGGCCCGGGTCGTTGCTGTCGATGGCGGGGCAGGGGCCGGCCAGGACCAGCCGGCCATCGTCGCGCAGGGCCTGCAGCCGGGCGACGTGTTCGGGCCGCGCGGCGAGACGGGCATCCAGCGAGTCGGGGGCGTCCTGGCCCTGGATCATGTACAGCATGGGGTGTTCTCCTTGATTTTGGGTGCATCGTAACCGATCACTGGCCGCGCCTCGCGCTCCGGGTTCGCAGTTTTCCCCTTTCCGCGCGGGCGGGCCGCGGCTGGCCGGCCCGTGCGCGTTCTTATGGGTGTGGCGGCGGATGCGCTACACTGCGCAGCCGATCCCCGCGTCGAATCGATCCATGATCTCGATCCACCCCGAAAACCCCCAGCCCCGGCTGATCCGGCAGGTCCTGGACCGGCTCCAGGACGGGGCCGTGATCGCCCTGCCGACGGATGCCTGCTATGCCCTGGCCTGCCTGCCGGGGGACAAGACCGGGGCGGACCGGATCCGCCGTATCCGCCAGGTGGACGAGACCCATCATCTGACCCTGCTGTGCCGCGATCTCTCCGAGCTGGGCGTGTACGCGAAGGTGGACAACAGCGCGTTTCGCCTGATGAAGGCACTTACGCCGGGGCCCTACACCTTTATCCTGCCTGCCACCCGCGAGGTGCCGCGGCGCCTGCAACACCCCAAGCGGCGCACCATCGGGCTGCGTGTGCCGGCTAGTCCGATCCTGTCGGCGTTGCTGGCGGAGCTCGGATCACCGCTGATGTCGGCGACCCTGCAGCTCCCCGGGGACGAGAACCCGCTGAGCGAACCCTGGGAGATCGAGGATCGGCTGGGCAAGGTGGTGGACCTGGTGGTCGATGGCGGGGCCGGGACCCTGGAGGCGACCAGTGTGCTGGACCTGACCGGCGATGTGCCCGAGGTGATCCGTCACGGGATGGGCGATGTGGGATTTCTGGATGAATAGCCCCGGCCGCATACCGAGGCTACGGCGCGGCACGGCCGCAGGGAGGCGCAATGCGTAAGTGGGTGGTTCTGGCCGTGGTCGTGCTGGCGGTGGCCGCTGTGTGGCCGGTCGTGGTCGGCAAGCAGGTGGAGGGTACCGTTGCCGGAACGCACGAGGCCCAGCTGGGCGAGGTACAGCTGCGCCACGAGATGCTTGAATACGAACGCGGCTACCTGGGCGCCAGCGGCCGCAGCCAGCTGATCCTGGAAGACCCCGACGGGCGCTTCGAGATCCCGCTGGTGCACGATATCCGTCACGGTCTGCTCGGGGCGCGCGGCGATTCGTTCGTGGATCTCGACACCCTGGCGGCGCCGGACGATTCCCTGCTCGGCCATCTGCTGCGCTCGCTGGATCTGCAGGTGCATTCGCGCTCGGGGATCGGCGGTGGCGTGACGACGCGCGTTGCGTTCGACGACCTGCGCATGGACCTGATGAGCGTGCCCGAGGTGGCCGAGCATGCCGCCACGGTGGGTGGCCCGCTGTGGCTGGATCTGGCGGCCGGCCAGGGTCGGTTCGCCTGGTCGGCCGAGCAGATCCTGGTGAGTCTGGATCTGCCGGAGCTGAGGCTGTCGGACGACACCTTCGTCTGGGAGGCGCAGGACGCCCGCTACGCCACGGTGTTCGAGGCCGACGCCGACGGGGTCTTTGGGCGCCTGCCGGACTACGAGGGCGGCCTGGCGGCGTCCGTGGTGGAGCTGCGCGAGGGCGAGGCGAGTCGGCTGCGGATCGAGCGCCCGCGTCTGGATGCCTTCCAGCAGACCAGCAACGACCGCATGGACTCGCGCCTGCGCCTGCAGGTCGAGCAGGCGCGCATGGACGACGGCGCCGGGGATGCGCTGACGCTGAGCGCCCTGGACCTGCAGGCGGGCATCCTGCGCTGGGACCGTCCCAGCCTGCTGCAGTTGCTCGGCGAACTGGAATCGATCGAGGCGCGTGGCATCGAGGGCGAGCAGCGCACTGCCCTGATCGGCGCGGCGATGATCGACGCCGTCGGCGGGATGATCGAGCACCGCCCGGTGGTCGAGCTCAAGGCCTCCCTGAACGAGGAGCCGGCGCGTCAGGTCGCGCTGGACACCGAACTGGGGCTGTACGGCACGCAACAGACCTTCGCTACCCGTCCGCTGGAGACGCTGCGGCTGGACAGCGAACTGCGTCTCGGGCTGGAATGGGTGGCCGAATTCGACGCCGCCTATCCCGATATCGACCTGGATGCACAGCTGCACGCCCTGGCGGCTGACGGCTGGCTCCGCCGCGATGCCGAGGCCGGGTACTGGCACAGCACGCTGGCCATGGCGGACGGCCGGGTGCATATCAACGACGTGGATCGCACGGCCATGCTGCTGGCGATGCTGTTCGCCTTTTCCGGCGGCATGTTCTGAGACGACTGACCGGGCGTGGATGCGCCCGTTTCCTGACAGGAAGGGATTGATTCCGTGAGCAGCAATCAGGGTAGCAACCAGCGTGTGCTCTCCGGCATGCGCCCCACCGGGCGCCTGCATCTGGGCCATTATCACGGTGTGCTGAAGAACTGGATCGAGTTGCAGCACAACTACGAGTGCTTCTTCTTCGTCGCCGACTGGCATGCGCTGACCACCCACTACGAGGACCCCGGTGACCTGCAGCAGCATGTGACCGAGATGGTCATCGACTGGCTGGCGGCAGGGGTCAGCCCCGGGTCCGCGACACTGTTCGTGCAGTCGCGCGTGCCCGAGCATGCCGAGCTGCATCTGCTGCTGTCGATGATCACGCCGCTGGGCTGGCTGGAGCGGGTACCGACCTGGAAAGACCAGCAGGAGCAGCTGCGCGAGAAGGATCTGGCGACCTACGGCTTCCTCGGCTATCCGGTACTGCAAAGCGCGGACGTGCTGGCCTATCGCGCCGGTATGGTCCCGGTGGGCGAGGACCAGGTATCGCACCTGGAAGTCACGCGCGAGATCGCGCGCCGCTTCAACCACCTCTACGGCCGCGAGCCGGGCTTCGCCGAGAAGGCGGAGGCCGCTGCCGACAAGATGGGCAAGAAGGCCGCCAAGCGTTACCGCGACCTGCGCAAGCGCTACCAGGAGCAGGGCGAGGACGAGGCCCTGGAGGTGGCGCGGGCGATGCTCGAGTCGCAGCAGAACATCTCGCTGGGCGACCGCGAGCGCCTGTTCGGCTACCTCGAGGGGGGCGGCAAGATCATCCTGCCGGAGCCGCAGGCGCGCCTGACTCCGGCCTCGAAGATGCCGGGGCTGGACGGGCGCAAGATGTCCAAGAGCTACGGCAATACCATCAGCCTGCGCACCGAGCCGGCCGAGGTGGAGAGCCTGATTCGCACCATGCCCACCGACCCTGCGCGGGTGCGGCGCACGGACCCCGGCGATCCGGCCAAGTGCCCGGTGTGGGACCTGCATAAGGTCTACACCAGCGAAAGCCAGCGCGAGGAACTCTACGCCGGATGCACCACGGCCGGCATCGGCTGTCTGGACTGCAAGCGGCCCCTGATCGAGGCGGTGCAGGCGGAGCTGGAGCCGATCCAGCAGCGCGCGAAGGAATACGCCGAGGACCCGGCGCTGGTCCGGTCCATCATCGTCGAGGGCTCCGAGGCGGCCCGCGAGGAGGCCCGCGAGACCCTGGAAGAGGTGCGCCGGGCCATGGGGCTGGACTACCTGCGATGAGCCCGGGGCATGGATCCGCACGCTGACGCGAACGACGGCCTCGAGCGCCCCGCGACGGTCGAGACCGGCGCGGACGGCGAGGTGCTTTATCGCGTGCATGGCGAGCCGGTGGCCGAGCTGCCGGCCGATCTCTACATCCCGCCCGATGCCCTGGAGGTCTTTCTTGACTCCTTCGAGGGGCCGCTGGATCTGCTGCTGTATCTGATCCGGCGGCAGAACCTCGACATCCTGGCGATCCCCATCGCCGAGATCACCCGCCAGTACATGGCCTACATCGAGGTGATGCGGGCGCTGCGTCTGGAGCTGGCCGGCGAATACCTGGTGATGGCCGCGCTGCTGGCCGAGATCAAGTCGCGCATGCTGCTGCCGCGGCCGACGGAGGCCGAGGCGGACGAGGACGCCGACCCGCGCATGGCCCTGATCCGTCAGTTGCAGGAGTACGAACAGTTCAAGACCGCGGCCGAGCGCCTGGATGCCCTGCCGCGCATGGACCGTGACGTGTTCGCCGCGGGCGCCAGCGTCGAGGCACTGGAGGGCCCGCCGCCCCCGGCCCCGAGCATGGACGAGCTGATGGAGGCCCTGGCCGCGGTGATGCACCGCGCCAGTCTGATGGCGCACCACCATGTCTCCACCGAACAGTTGTCGGTGCGCGAGCGTATGTCCAGCATCCTCGACAGCCTGCACCCCGAGCGCTTCACCGATTTCGTGGCCCTGCTGCTGGCTGCCGAGGGGCGCCAGGGCGTGGTGGTATCGTTTCTGGCGGTGCTGGAGCTGACCAAGGCGGGCCTGGTCGAATGGGGCCAGAGCGAGCCCTACAGCCCCATCCGGCTGCGCCGGCGCGGGGCGGCCGTAGACGATGAGGGGGGAGTGCCGGCGTGAGCGACACGATGGATTCAACGATCCACGCACCCGTGGCGGCCGCAGATGACGATCAGCTGCGGGCCGTCGAACTGGCGGTGGAGGCGGTGCTGTTCGCGGCCGCCGAGCCCGTCGCCCCCCGCGACCTGAAGGCGGCCTGCGAGGACCTCGGCGAGATCGATCAGGCGTTACTCGAACAGGCGCTGGGCCGTCTTGAGGAGCGCTACCGGGACCGCGCCATTGAACTGGTTCGGTCCGCCGGGGGCTATCGCTTCCGCGTGCGCTCGCGTTTCTCCGCCACCGTACAGGCGGCTCAGCCCGAACGCCCGGCGCGCCTGTCGCGGGCACTGCTGGAGACGCTGGCGATCATCGCCTACCGCCAGCCGGTCACGCGCGCGGAGATCGAGGCCGTGCGCGGGGTGGCGGTCAGCTCGGGCATCATGCGCACGCTGCAGGAGCGCGAATGGGTGCGCGTGGTGGGTCACAAGGAGGTCCCCGGACGCCCGGCGCTGTATGCGACCACGCGCGGCTTTCTGGACGACCTGGGGCTCAAGCGCCTGGAGGAGCTGCCGCCGCTGGACCAGATCCGCGATCTGGCCGACGTGGCGTCGGACGCGGGGCTGAGCCTGGCACCGCCAGAAGCGGAAGAAGACGCTGGCCCGGGCACGAACCAGCGGCTGGATTTCGACGTCGCAGACGCCGAGCCGGAACCGGACTCCCGGTCCGGCTCAGCCCATAGTTAGCACTGGGCCGTTTCGGCCGCCTCGGGGCAGTCGTGCTGCACCAGACGGTTCTCGGCCAACCACTCCATGATGCCGTCGGTCACGTTGTAGAGGTTGTCGTAGCCGAGACCGTCCGCCAGCGCGCGGGCGAGGGCGCTGGTCCGGTTGCCCACGCGGCAGATCAGCACGACCTCTTCGTCCGGGTCCACCAGGTCGGTGAAGCGTTGCCCGAACTCCGGATGCAGGTCGCCGTTCTCGTCGAAAGCGGTAATGCGATGGCTGCCCTCGATCACGCCGGTCTCCGCCCACTCGTCCGGCCGGCGGATGTCGACGATTGTCGCGCCTTCCTCGATCTTCTCCGCCAGTCCCTCGTTGTCCAGGCCACTGAAGGGCGCCCGCTCGACCTCCAGCACCTCGACCTCGAAGCGCAGCGTGGCGTTGGACGGGATGATGTTGCCCGCGCCGCGTTCGCCGTAGCCAAGCTCCGGCGGGATCACGATCTCGCGCTTGCCACCCTCGCGCATGCCCATCACCCCCTGTTCGAAGCCGGGGATGACCTGGCCCCGGCCGAGGGTCAGCGCGAACGGTGTACCGGACTCGCGACTGGAGTCGAACACGCTGCCGTCGTCTTCCAGGGTCCCGGTGTAATGCAGGATCGCCGTGTCGTGGCGAACGATTTCGGGACCCTCCCCGCGTTCCACCTCGTGAATTTCGATGGAGGGCTCGGATTCCGCACCGGCGGTTCCCGTGACCATCAGGGCCGCAACCAGCGCAGCCGAAAATATAACAATAGGGGTATATGCGAACTGATGAATTCTGTTGTTCATTATGTAGATTCCACTAATATTAAAACTTTGTGATCATTCTTTATTGTCAGTCACTTGCAGTGTCGTTGTGGTCGGTATTCTACACCGTATTCCGAGCCCCGAATACAGGTGTTAGAAGCGGTATTCTGGAATCCGTAAAAAATCCCGATCTTTTATTGCAGGTTTTTAGAGGATGTACTAAAACTGCACTCGGCTGTCCCAGGGAGAGAGGGGCAGCACATGCGATTTCGATCCGAAGTACAAGCCGGAGGCTGGCAAATGACAGACCACAAGAATGACCATACCGAGCTGGAAAACAAATCCGAAGAAGAGATCAAGGAAACCGGGGAGCTGACCGAGACGGGCGCGGCCCGCCGTAGCTTCCTGGGCAAACTGGGCAAGGGCGGCGCCGCCCTGGCCGTGTTCGGCATGGGGGCGGAAACCGCCATGCAGACCATGTTCAACCGCAGCACCCTGTCGAGCGCCGTCGCCGCCGGCATCGAGGGCTTCCACGTGGACGGCAAGGTGGACGGGTTCATCTGGCTGAATGATCGCCCGATCAACGGCGAGCTGCCGCCGCACCTCCTGCACGACGAGGTCACCCCGTTCCCCAACATGTTCATCCGCAACAACGGTGTCCCGCCGGAAAAGGCCGGCATCGATGCCGCGGCCTGGACCCTCACCGTGCACGGTGAGGCGGCAAATCAGGAGAAGTCCTACACGATCGCCGATCTCAAGGAGAAGTTCGAGCACCATACCCTGCAGATCTGGATCGAGTGTGGCGGCAACGGCCGTGCCGCATTCGAGCCGTCCCCGCGTGGCAACCAGTGGGATCTGGGTGCGGTCGGCTGCCCGACCTGGACCGGTGTGCGCCTGCGCGACGTGCTGGAAGACGTCGGCTACGACGCGGACAAGGCCGTGTACATCGGTTACAAGGCGGGCGATGCCCACCTCAGCGGTCGCGACGACCTGGACGCCCTGTCCCGTGGCTGCCCGATGCGCAAGGCCCTGGAGGACGAGACCCTGATCGTCTGGGCGATGAATGGCGAGGACATCCCGGAACAGCACGGCTACCCGCTGCGCCTGATTACGCCTGGCTTCCCGGGTTCCGCCAGCGGCAAGTGGCTGACCGAGATCCTGGTGCGCGACCGCGAGCATGACGGTCAGGGCATGACCGGCCACAGCTACCGCGTGCCGCGTCATCCGGTGGAGCCGGGTGCTGACGTGCCGAACGAGGACATGGTCGTCCTCGAGGAAATGCCGGTGAAGTCGCTGATCACGTATCCGCAGACCGGCGTCGAGACCTCCGCTGGCAGCACGCTGAAGGTCGAGGGCAAGGCGTGGGATGGCTACGGCGATGTCGAGGAGCTCCACGTGTCGACCGACTACGGGGTGACCTGGCAGAAGGCCGACCTGAAGCGGCCGGTCAACAAGTTTGCCTGGCAAACCTGGGAGGCGGACATCGAGTTCCCCGAGCAGGGCTTCTATCAGGTGTGGGCCGTGGCCACCAACAGCAAGGGTGACCGTCAGCCGATGGTGCTGCCGGGCTGGAACCCGCGCGGTTACGGCAACAACAAGGCCCACCACATCGATGTCCGAGTCAAAGCGTAAGGAGCACTAATGAAGTCGAAGATGGTCCTGTTGTTGCCGGCCATCCTCGGCCTCCTCTGGGTGGCGCCCGCGATCGCGGGCGACCACGTCGAGGCCGCCGAGGAGTACGAGACCGATCCGGAAACCGGCCTGCTCAAGGCCCCGGGGTTCGATACCGTCAAGAATAATTGCACGGTCTGCCACTCGGCCCGGTTGTTCACGAGCCGCGGGTACACCCGCAAGATCTGGCTGGAACAGATCCGCTGGATGCAGGACACCCAGGGGCTCTGGGAGTTTTCTCCCGAAGTGGAGGAAGAGATCCTGGACTACCTGGAAACCTACTACCCACCGAGTTGATCCTGACACGGTGATGACGAAACGCCCCGGCTGGTCCGGGGCGTTTTTTTGTGGCCTCACTGCATGTTGGCAGGGCGTCGCGCGGGTCGGCGGAAGCGCCTCGGGGATCCGGCTATCCGGCGTTGGCGGGTGTGATTGCCCAGCAGCGATGGGGAGGCGGCGGACGGCGGAAATCCTCGTCCAGGGTCTCGCGGGTGATGTCGCGGGCAACGAGCCCGGTCAGCGCCGCGTGGTCCAGCTCGAAGCGGCGACGGTTGGTAGAGAAGTACAGCACGCCATCCGGGGTGAGCAGGCGCGCCGCCGCAAGGATCAGCGGCACATGATCACGCTGGACCTCGAAGTCATCCTCGGTGCGCTTGGAGTTGGAGAAGGTGGGCGGGTCCAGAAAGATCCGCTCGAAGACCATGCCGGGCATGTCGGTGGCGCCCTCCAGCCAGCGCACCACGTCCTCGCGCAGTAGCGTGTGGGTGCCCGGAAGGCGACGGCTGCGGCCATCGCGGATCTCGGCCTCCAGGCCATTGGCGCGGAAGTTCGCCTCGGCCCATTCCAGGTAGGTATTGGACAGGTCCACGGACACGGTCTGGCGTGCGCCCCCCACCGCGGCATGCACGCTGACCGCGGCGGTGTAGCAGAACAGGTTCAGCAGGCGCAGGTCGCGGCATTCCTGCTGCAGTCGCAGGCGCATCGGGCGGTGGTCCAGGAACAGTCCGGAATCCAGGTAGGCATCCAGGTCCACCCGCAGGCGGCAGCCGTGTTCGACCACCGTGAAGGGCGCGGCCTCGGCGGCCTCGGCGCGCTGGTACTGCGAGCGTCCCTTCTGGGCCCGGCGTTGCTTGTAGTGCAGGTGCGCGGGTTCGACGCCGGTGACCTCCAGGGTGGCGGCCAGTGCGCCACGCAGGCGGGCCTCGGCTCGGGCGGGCTCGACGCTGGCGGGGGCGGCGAACTCCTGCACATGCAGATGCAGTGTCCCGTCTTCCGCCTCGTAGCGGTCGATCTGCAGGGGATATTCGGCCAGGTCGGAATCGTAGATGCGGTAGCAGGTGATGCCCTGGCGCCGCGCCCAGCGGGTCAGGTGACGCAGGTTCTTCTGCAGCCGGTTGGCGAAGTCCGGCGCCGGGGCAGCCGGCGGTTCCTCGCGGCGATGGATCTCGAACTGGAGCAGGTGGCAGGCGAGGGTGCCGTTGTAGAAGCGGTGCTTGTGGCTGGCACGCAGGCCCAGCCGCTGCGAGTCGGTGGTGTCCGCGACCAGCAGGGCGACGTGCCAGCCGCCAAACGCGCTGCGCAGGCGCTCGCCCAGCAGGCTGTAGAGCTTGATCAGCTCCGGTGTGTTGCCGATGCGTTCGCCGTAGGGCGGGTTGCTGACCAGCATGCCGTGATCGGCCGGGGGCTCCAGGGTCAGGGCATCGGCCTGATCGAAGCGCGTGCAGTCGTCCACACCCGCGGCCCGGGCCGCCTTGCGGGCGGCGGCCACCGCGCCCCGGTCGCGGTCGCTGCCCAGCAGGGGCGGGCCCTGCCAGGGGCGTACGGTATCGCGGGCCTCGGCCAGGCAGCGGTCCCAGAGCTCCGCATCATGGCCGGACCAGCCCCGGGCCCGGAATCCCGTGCGCAGCAGCCCCGGTGCGGTACGGGTCGCCATCAGCGCCGCTTCGATCACCAGCGTCCCGCTGCCGCAGAACGGGTCGAGGAACGGCGCGTCCGGATGGGCCTCCAGGTGCTCCGGCCAGCCGGCGCGAATCAGCAGCGCGGCGGCCAGGTTCTCGCGCAGCGGGGCCTGGCCGCCCGCGCCGCGATAGCCGCGTCGGTGCAGGCCCCCGTTACCGATGTCCAGGCTCAGCTGCGCCTGCCGGCCCTGCAGTTGCAGCAGTACGCGTACGTCCGGGTCGGCCGCGTCCACGTCGGGGCGTTCGCCGGTGGCGGCGCGAAAGGCGTCGGCGATGCCGTCCTTCACCCGCACCCCGGCAAAATGGGTATGCCGGATGTGCGAACTCTTGCCCGTCACGTCCACCGCGAAGGTGGCGCCGAGACCGAACAGGGCGGGCCAGTCCAGGGCTCGGCTGGCGGCGTGGCAGGCATCGCCGTCGGGTTCGTCGAAGCGGGCCAGGGGCAGCAGGATGCGGCTGGCCACCCGGCTGCCGAGCAGGCAGCGGTACAGCGTGGCAAGGTCCGCCCGGAAGTGGATGCCGGCGCGGTCCTCGCGCAGATTCGTCGCGCCGAAGCCCTCCAGCTCCCGTGCGACCAGCGGGGCCAGCCCGCCGGCGGCGGTCGCCAGATACACGCGGGTGGTGGCCGCCGGGTCGTAGGGCAGGATCGTGTCGTCGGCAGGGGTGTCGGTCATTGCGGGCTCGGACAGGCAGGGCGGGAAGGCCGCTTATTCTGGCACACCCGGCGGCGAGTTCGGCCCTCAGCGCAGCAGGCGGCGACGGATCAGGAAGGTCGAGAGGATGATGGCGCCGACGCCGTAGGCGGTGATCACGGCCAGATGCGGGAGCCACGCGTCCGGCCAGGCGCCGGTCATCAGCGGGCGCACGATCTCCAGCACATGCGCCAGTGGCAGGGCCAGCGCCAGGCCCTGCACCCAGCCGGGCAGCTCGGTCAGCGGGAAGAACACCCCGGAGAGCAGGAGCATGGGGGTGACGGCCAGGGTGAAGTAGTAGAGAAAGAAGTCGTAGCTGCGCGCCAGCGCGGTGATCACCAGGGCCAGGGCGCCGAAGGTGAACGCGGCGAGGAAGATCACCGGGAGCGCGAGCAGCGCGCGGGCATCGCTGACCAGCCCCAGCAGGCTGGCGACGACCAGGATGGTGATGGCACTGATCAGGCCCTTGGTCGCCGCCCAGACGGCCTCGGCGAAGACGATGTCGTCGAGCGTGAGCGGCGTGGCGAGCATGCCCAGCCAGGTGTTCTGCTCCGCCATGCGGGTGTAGGCGGAATACATGCCCTCGAAGCTGGCGGTGAACATCGCGGAGGAACAGATGATGCCGGAGGCGATGAAGACCATATAGCGCATGCCGTCGAGGTCGCCGACCAGGCTGCCGAAACCGTAGCCAAACGCCAGCAGGTACAGGATCGGCTCGCCGAAGTTGCCGAGCATCGACGGCACGATCAGCTTGCGCCAGACCAGCGCATTGCGTCGCCAGACCGCGACAAAGCGCAGGCTGGGGCGGGGCAGCAGGGGCATCGCGGGATGGGCCATCAGTCGCGCAGTTCGTGTCCGGTGAGTTTCAGGAAGACGTCTTCCAGGTCGGCCTCGCGCAGGGTGGGCTCGTGGCCGAGCGCGCGCAGACGTTCGCGCAGGCGGTCCGGCTCGGTCGTGTAGACCAGCCAGGTATCGGCCACCTGGTGGGCGCGGTCCTTCGCCCCCAGTTCGCGCTGCAGCACATCGCCGGCCCCGGCCCCGCCCACGGTCAGCACCCAGGGTTCGATGTGCTCGGCGATCAGACGGCTGGGGGCGTCACAGGCGATGATGCGGCCGTGGTCGATGATCGCGATGCGATCGCACAGCTCCTGGGCCTCCTCCATGTAGTGCGTGGTCAGCACCAACGTGACCCCGGAGGCGCGCAGCGCCCGCAGCTGGCGCCACAGGTGATGGCGGGCCTGCGGGTCCAGCCCGGTGGTGGGTTCGTCCAGGACGACCACCTCCGGCTCGTTGATCAGGGCGCGTGCCAGGGTCAGGCGTCGCTTCATGCCGCCGGACAGGGCGTCGATACGCGCGCCGCGCTTGTCGTTCAGGTTGACCTGCTCCAGCAGCCGGTCAATGCGCGCCTCCACCGTTGGTCCGGCCAGGCCGAAGTAGGCAGCGTAGGTGCGCATGTTCTCGATCACGGTGAAGTCGGGGTCGAGGGTGTCGAACTGCGGCACGATGCCCAGTCGTTCGCGCACGGCGCGTTCGCCCTCGGGCATCGGCAGGCCCAGGACCTCGACCCGGCCACCGTCGATCGGGGTCATGCCGAGCAGCATGCGCAGGGTGGTGGTCTTGCCGGCCCCGTTGGGACCCAGCAGCCCGAAGAATTCGCCCGGAGCGATCTCGAGGTCCACGCCGTCGACCACGTGGATGCTGTCGTAGGTCTTGCGGAGCTGGTCGATACGGATCGCGGACATGGCGGGGCTCGCGGCGAAGGGGTGCGCATACCATACCGGTTCGGGGGCCTGCTCCCAATGGCCCGGGGCCGCGCCATCAAAAAGGCCCGGATCGTCTGATCCGGGCCGGTCGTTCTGATACCGCTGTCGGCGTTACGGACGGCTGTAGGTATAACCCTGGTGCTGCAGCCAGGAAATATGGGCCACGCCGCTGGGGATCACATCGTCCTCGGAGGCATCGAACAGCTCCTCCAGGGCGATATTGCGCCCGCGCAGGGTGTTCGCGCAGACCTGGAACTCCACGTCCTGCATCTTCAGGTTCTCGATGCGCCCGCGCAGGTTCTCGTTGGTCATCGCGGTCTGGAGCAGGCCGAGTCCATCGCCATGCATGACGACCTTGATCGCCATGTTCTCGGCGCCGACGGCGTTGATGTGGTTCTGGATGTTGCCCATCGCCGCCATGTAGCGCCGTTCGTCATCGTAGTTCACATGGTAGACGACCTTGTGGGTGCCGTAGTCGAAGTCACTCGCGGCGGCCAGGCCGGGGAGGCTCAGCACCATTGCGAGCAGGGCGGGAAGGATCAGTTTCATTGCGTTCATTGCACAGGTTCCTCCTGAAACAATCACGATCCCGGGCGGGTCTTGGGTACGCCACGGGGCCTTGCGCCGGGGTTGGCGCGCTGCGACCGGAGGCTTCGTCGGGAAGGCGGTCGGCAGCTGTTTATAAGACGCACCGAGCATGCGCCTATTCCCGTCCGGGCCAGCTTCAAGGGGGTATTTCGGGAGCGGAGGGAGCCAAAGAAAAGGGCCCGGGAAGGCCCGGGCCCGAAGCGACGACCGGGAGATGGCGGCCGCCGCGGGGGGACTTGCCTGAAACGCTTACGGGCGCACGTAGGTGTAGCCCTGCTGCTGCAGATGCGACAGGTGGGCCACGCCGCTCGGGATGATGTCGTCCGCGGAGGCGTCGTAGAGATCATTGGCGATATCGATGTTCCGGCCGACCACGGTGTTGTTGCACACCTGGAAGTCCACGTCCTGCATCTTCAGCTGGTCGACGAAGGCCTTCAGGTCTTCGTTCGACTTGGCGTGCTGCAGCAGGCTGAGCCCGTTTCCATGCATCACTACCTTGATGCTCATGCGGTCGGCGCCAACGGCGTTGATGTGGTTCTGGATGTTGCGCATCGCGCCGATCTGACGCTGTTCGTTGTCGTGGTTTACGTGGTAGACCACTTTCTGTTCGGAGTAGCCGTTGTCGTTGGCCAGGGCGGTGCCCGGCAGGACGAATGCGGCAGCGGCCAGGGCCAGCGGAAGGATGTAGCGTTTTTTCATGATCGGGCTCCTGCTTGTGTTCCCGTGTGTTCGTTGTCGATACGCCCGGGGCGTATGTCGCGCTGCAAGCAGCTGACCGGATCCGGTGGCGGGCTTCCATGCCTTTCGTTTCCGGTTACAGGTAGGACGGGAACTATCCGCGATTATTCCGATCAGAATCTAGATAAATGCCTGATCATATGTAGAAAATTAGAACATTAGGGGATGTTGTTTCGCATGCCCCGGGCGGCGTGCAGGGCCAGGGTCAGGAGTACCAGGCCACCGGCCAGCAGCGTGAAGCGGCCCGGGGCCTCGGCCAGGAACAGCCAGACCCAGAGCGTTCCGAACACCGCCTCCAGGACCAGGAACAGCGCGACCTCGCCGGCCGGCAGGAAACGGGTCGACAGGGCGATCAGCGCGAGTGCCAGCGGGAGCTGGACCAGCCCCATCACGGCGAGTACCGCGAAGCTGTCGAGCGTGATCGCAAGCGGCGAGGCCAGCGGCCAGGCGATCACGGCCGCCAGCAGCCCGCCCGCCGCGATCACGGCTAGGGAAACACTGATCAATGTTCACGCTCGCGTTGGCACCCCAGGTTTTCCGAGACAAGGCGCGGTGCGTAGCGGGTAGTGGTTCTACCCGCAAGTGGCGCAACGCAGGATCGGGGAACCTGGGGTGCCAACCCCACAAATCATTCAATGCAGGGGCTCGGCCGCTTTTGTGTGCGCACAGCGTTGCGGCTCCCTTGTGCAGAATGACTGCACGGCAGTCACCGCGCCTTGTTCGCACGCAAAAGCGACTCGAGCGCGAGCGTGCACATTGATCAGTGTTTCCCTAGGCGATCCACCCGTGGCGACCGCCGCAGCAACGTCAGGTTAATGCCGATCACCAGAGCGGCCAGCAGCGCAAGCCCGTCCCCCAGCCAGCCCCCGGCCTCCAGCGACCCGGCAAATACGCCGATGATCCCGCCGAGGCAGACCAGCATCGCGACCCACGTCCGCGGGGGCACCCACTCGCGCAGCAGTACCCCGGAAAACACGGCGGCGAAGAGCGGCGAGGCGGCCAGGATCACGACCACGTTGGCGACCGTGGTGTGCAGGATGGCCAGCACGAAGAGGATGGTGGTGGCGGCAAAGCCTGCCGAGACCCAGCCGGCATCCGCGCCGCCCAGGCGCAGGTGGGTCCAGGCCCAGCGCCCGTCGAGGACACGCAGCAACAGGGTCAGGGCAAGCGCCATCAGCAGCCCGCGCCAGAAGACGATGTTCATGCCCTGAGTGTCGGCCAGGCGCACCAGCAGCCCGTCGAAGCTGAGCGCCATCACACCGGTGAAGGCGAGCAGCGAGCCGTGCAGGTGTTCGCGTTGCATGATTCGGGTCACCCTCCATGTGCCGCTTTTCCAGCGGGGTTGTTACAGTGCGTGGGTACCGTTTTCGGAGTGCCCTATGTCCGCATCCCCCATCCCGCCCGAACTGCAGCCGATCGGGGCCATTGGCCTCGGCATCATGGGCGCGCCCATGAACCGCAACCTCCTGGCCGCCGGGGCCGAAGTTCGTGTCTGGGCACGCCGGCCGGAGACGGCGGAGGCACTCGCGCAGGAGGGGGCGCAGTCGTGCGCGAGCCTCCCGGAGCTGGTTCGCGGCGTGCGGGTTCTGGTGCTGAATGTGTCCGATACGCCGGATGTCGAGGCGCTGATGCTGGGCCCGGACGGCATCCTGGAGCACGCCCGTCCCGGCCTGATCGTGATCGACCACAGCACCATCGACCCGATGCGGACGCGCGCCATCGCGCGCGCGGCCGCCGAACGCGAAGTGACCTTCGTGGATGCCCCGGTCTCGGGGGGCGAGCCGGGTGCCCGCGCCGGTTCACTGAGCCTGATGGTAGGCGGCCCCGCCGCGGTGGTCGAGTCGCTGCGCCCGATCTTCGAGGTCGTGGGGTCCACCCTGACGCACGTCGGTGAAAGCGGGGCGGGACAGATCGCCAAGGCCTGCAACCAGCTGGTGGTGGGCGAGACGCTGGTCGCGGTGGGCGAGGCCTTCGCGCTGGCGGAGCAGTCGGGTGTGGATCCGGCCCGGGTCCGCGAGGCGCTGATGGGCGGCTTTGCCAGCTCGCGCATCCTGGAGGTGCATGGCCAGCGCCTGCTGGACGGGGACTTCGAGCCGGGGTTCCAGGTCGGGCTGTATCACAAGGACCTGGGCATCATCGCCGATCTGAGCCGGGACCTTGGGCTCGCGACCGATGGGCTCAAGCCGGTGCGCGAGGCCGTGGATGCAGCGCTCGAGGCCGGGCAGGCCCGGCATGATGTGTCGATCCTCGCCCGCTTCTGCGTGCGCGCCAGCGAACCGGCTTCCTGAGCGGTCAGAGCACGAAGCGCCAGACCAGCCAGGCCAGCGAAAACCCGGCCAGGAAGATGATGCCGGCCCAGGCCAGGGCACGCAGGCCGGGCCCGGGTCGGGCATCCGCCGGCATATCTGGTGACATCACCGCGCGAAACGTGATCCAGGCGAGGATCGGGGCCGAGAGGAATGACAGGGTGGTCGCGATATCGACGAAGCGTGTGAACTGCTCGCCGGCGAGCCAGATCAGGGTCAACGCCCCGGTGGCGACGATCAGCAGGGCGATGCGATAGCCCCACCATTCCAGCCGGCCCTCGGCGCCCGTGTCCGGGTCGCTGCTCCGGGGCTGGTGGCTGTTCTCGCGCAGCGCGCGCAGGGTGGCCATGATCACTCGCGGGTAGGCGTCGGTCACGGCCAGGGTGGTGGAGAACATCGTGGTCAGCGCCGCGATCGCGATCAGGGAGCGACTCCATTCGCCCAGGCTCTGGGCGTAGAGATCCACCAGCTGCGCCGAGAAGGCGGCCGCCCCCGGCGCGAAGCCGACGCCGCTGCCGTACATCAGCAGGGCCCCCAGGAGCATGAACACGAGTGCCAGCGCGGTGGCACCGAAGAAGCCCAGCCGGAAGTCGAACACGGCCTCGCGCACACTGGGGTGATGCCCGGTCATGCGTGCGCGCTCCTGGGTCCAGACCGAATGCCAGGCGGCCACGTCCAGCGGGATCGGCATCCATCCCAGCAACGCCAGCACGAAGGCGAGACCGGCCAGGGTCCACAGGTTCGACCATTCCCGGGCGCCGGAGAGCGCATGCCAGTCCGGGGCCTCCTGGAACGCCAGGGCGACCGCGACCACGGTGGAGACACTCAGCGCGGCCATGATGATCTTCATGCCCAGGTCGAGCCCCTTGTAGGCCTCGACCATCAGGAAAGCGATGCAGGCGGCCAGGATCAGCGCGGAGAGCACGACCATCGACAGGTCCAGCCCGAAGACCAGGGCGAACAGCCCCGCGGTGGTCAGTGTCACCACGGCCTGGATGATGAACAGCGTGCCCAGCGTCACCGCGATGTACAAGCCCAGGGCCCAGTTGCCTAGCCGGTGATAGCCGGTCAGCAGGTTGTGCCCGGTGGCGGCCGCGTAGCGTGGCCCGAATTCCAGAAAGGGGTACTTGAACAGGCAGGCCATGAGCACGATCGGGATCAGCAGCAGCCCGTATTCGGCGCCGCCACGGGTGGCCTGGACCAGATGCGAGACGCCCACCGCCGCCCCGGCCATCAGCAGGCCGGGTCCGATGGCGGCGCGCAGCGTGGCGCGGGTGGATGCGGTCATGAATCGATGGTTCCTTGATCGGTTGCTGCCGTGCCCGACTGGGGCAGGGCGTCGGTGCTGGCGATGATAATGCGGTCGCGTCCGCTGTTCTTGGCGGCGTACAGGGCCTGGTCGGCGCGGCCCAGCAGCGAATCCGCTGTGTCGCCCGGGCGGAAGCTGGCAATGCCGCCGGAGCAGGTCTGGCCGCTGGGCATCGCCGCGCGCAGGCGCTCCAGGATGTGGCGCGTCTGCCGGGCATCCGTATGCGGAAACACGATCACGAACTCCTCCCCGCCGAAGCGCGCCAGCAGGTCCGTGGGGCGCAGGCTCGGGCGCCAGGCGCGGACCATGTCGCGGAGCAGGGCGTCGCCGGCGGCATGGCCGTGGGTGTCGTTGTAGCGCTTGAAGTGATCGATATCCAGGAAGGCCAGGGTCAGTGGTCCGGCATTACGCTCGGCCCGCGCGATTTCGCGGTCCAGTTGTTCCTCCAGGTGGCGACGATTGCCGACCCCGGTCAGCGCGTCGCTGCGGGAGAGGTGTTCCAGTCGCTGCGCCAGTACGTGGGTTTCGCGGAGCAGGCCTGCCATGCGGTACATCACCAGCAGGAACAGCAGGATGGACGCGATCGCGGCCACGCGGATGGTCTCCGTCTCGCCGCCGGCGGTGGCCAGGATTACCATGGGGACCAGCACCGAGGCCGCCCCCAGGATCAGCAGGCGCCGCCCGGAGAGCTCGGCAGGCGAGGTATGGGTTCGCGGTTCCACCCTCGCGGACGGGTGCCATGCGGCCGCCGCGATCAGCGCATAGGCCACGAGCCAGAGGGCGTCGGTCAGCCCGCCTGCCCGGTACCAGCCCGCAGAGTTGCCGTGGGCATACAGCAGGTCGGCGGCCAGATAGGCCAGCATCCCCAGCAGCAGGAAGCTGTGAGCGGTGATGCCCGTACGCTGCAGGAACACCAGGCGCAGCACCAGCACCAGCAGGATGAGATCGGCAACGGGGTAGCCCGTGGAGACCAGCAGTTGCAGCCAGCCGAGTCCGGGGTCGTAGGTGTAGGGGGCGATCAGCAGGGCCCAGCCGAGGACCGCGGCCGAGATCCCCACGATCAGCGCATCCACGAAGGCGCCATCGTTCCGCGCGGCCTGGGCCCCCAGCCGCCACAACGCCACGGCGAACAGCGGGTACACGGCGAGGTAGAAGACATCCGCGGCCGAAGGGAAGGGCTCCAGGCCCTGCAGGTCCAGCCAGTACCAGATGCCGTGCCCCGTGGCGGCCAGTGCCAGCGCGGCGGCGATCAGGGCCCAGGACGAGGCGGCGAACGGGCGTTGAGGGCGCAGGGTGGCGAGGGCAACGGCCACCGCGGCGCCGGCGGTCGTGATGACGTAGAGGGCGCTGGCCAGCGGGCCATGGGGCAGGGCGACATAGGCCATGGCCAGCACCAGGCCGATGCCCAGCAGTACGCCCCAGCCCTCCGGGCGCGGCCGTCGCGCGGTGCGGCGGGCGTCCCTGCTTGCGGCATGCGTGCTGCCACGCTGGATGTCGGCCGATTCCCCCATCGGCCGTATGGTGACAGACCGATGCAGGATTGTCCCGCCTCCGCGGCGGCGCGCGGCTCCCTCCGCAGGGGGGGGCCTTAAGGAGACGCTGATTGAATCGCACGTCCGCGCTCGAGTCGCTTTTGCGCGCGAACAAGGCGCGGTGACTGCCGTGCAGTCATTCTGCACAAGGGAACCGCAACGCTGTGCGCGCGCAAAAGCGGCCGAGCCCCTGCTTTCACTGGCTTGTGGGGTTGGTGCCCTCTGTTCCCCGATCCTGCGTTGCGCCGCTTGCGGGTAGAACCACTACCCGCTGCACGACGCGCCTTGTCTCGGAAAACAGGGGGCGCCAACGCGGACGTGCGATTCAATCAGCGTCTCCTTAAAGGCCGATCAGTTCGGCGTGCACACCGGAGGCGGTGACCGTGTCCAGCAGCTTGCGGCTGTTGATGCGTTGCGGGTCGTACTCCACCACCATCAGGTGCGGGCGTTCGTCGTGGCTGGACGCGGCCATCACGCCCGGGAGTTCGCGCAGGGCATCCTGGATGCGTTCGCGGGCCGCGTGGTCGGTGTCTTCGTCGATGTGGATGGTGACATCCGCCATATGGGTGCTCATTGCGGGCTCCTTCGGCCGCGGGGCCGTGTGCCTACAACATGAATATAGACGCTGCCGGAGGCGGCTCAAGCACCGTGCCTGGCTGCCGCCGCCGCGGAGGGCTATGGTGAAGGGATGGATACGAACCGGAGAATCACCATGCGAGCGATCTGGCTGGGGCTGGCCCTTGCCGCGGTGGGCAGCAGTGCCGCGCAGGCCGATGTGCTGACGGGCGACACGCTGCTGGAGGCGGCGAACGCGGAGATCACCAACATCGACCAGGAGGGCCTGCAGGACCTGATCGCCAGCGAGCCCGACCACGTGGTGATTGATGTGCGCACACGTACCGAGATTGATCACACCGGCGGGCAGATCCGCTCCAGCGAGACGCTGAATATCCCGCGTGGCTGGATCGAGTTCGAGGTGCCGGGCGAGATCCCGGACAAGGACACGCCGATCGTCGTCTACTGCGGCCAGAACCTGCGCAGTGTGGCCGCCGCGCAGACCCTGCAGCAGATGGGCTACACCAATGTGTACAACTACCCCGGGGGTTTCTTCGAGTGGAAAGACGCCGGGCTGCCGCTGTATGTGCTGGACAAGGCCCGCGACTCGTTCCTCTACGACCGCCCGCAGGAGGTGACCGACGGCGTCTGGTCCGCGATCGGCGCGACCCAGCCCTCCACCTACGAGAACTCCGGCCACAACAACAACCTGTCGTTCATCATCACCGACGACGGCGTGGTGGTGATGAACGCCGGCGACAACTACCTGCTGGCCAAGTCGCTGCATCAGGAGATCAAGAAGCTTACCGACCAGCCCGTGAAATACGTGGTGCTGGAGAATGCCCAGGGCCACGCGATGCTCGGCATGACCTATTGGCAGGAGCAGGGCGCCACGGTCATCGCGCACAACGATGCCTGGCGCGAGATCGAGGCCAATGGTCAGGCGAGCCTGGAAGCGGCCGCCACCCGCACCCGCGACAAGGCGTTCATGACCGAGCTGGGCACGCCGGACGTCACCTTCGCCACCCGCCTGGACCTGGAGATGGGCGGTGAAACCATTCAGATCCTCTACCTCGGGCCGGGCCACGCGCCGGGCGATATCGCCCTCTGGGCGCCGGAGCGCAAGGTCCTGATCACCGGGGACCTGGCCTTCCATCAGCGCATGCTGCCGATCTTCGAGTACACCGATACCGCCGGCTGGATCGAGACCTGGCACGAACTGGAGGCCCTGGAGGCCGAGTACATCATCCCCGGCCACGGCGACCCGGTGAACGACTTCGACGTGTTGCGCCGCTACACCCACGATTATCTCGTGTACCTGCGCGAGGAGGTCCAGCGCATCCTCGACGAGGGCGGCACGCTGAACGATGCCTACAACATCGACCAGACCGCCTACCGCCACCTGGACACCTACGGCGAGCTGCATCGCCAGAACGCCGGCCGCGTGTTCCGCGCCATGGAGTTCGAGGACTTCTGAATCCCAATGCGGACCGTCCGGGTCCCTCGCCTGCGGGAAGCCAGCCCCTGCCGGTAGGGCGTGGGCAAGGCCTCAATCGCCGAGAGGGCTCGGCTCCTACTGGTCTGGAGCCAGCGTTTGCAGGAGGCCAGCCCCCTGGCCGATGGGGCGCTGGTCTGGAGCCAGCGTTTGTAGGAGGCCAGCCCCCTGGCCGATGGGGCGCTTGCAAAACCGCAATCGGCCGGAAACCCGGGCTCTTGTAAGGGCGAGGGTGTACGTGGATCAGCATTTCCCTGGGAAGTACACCGCGTACGCGAAGGTCGGTTGTGCGGAGAATGGGTCCTGGCGAGAAGGCAGTGCCGGGTCGCATGTGGCATTTCCCATATCTTCGCGCTAAATTAGAACGAACGTTCGGTTCGGTATTCGCGATGACAGAGAACCCGAAGCAATCCGTGCGCGGCGCCGCGCTGCGCAAACTGGTACTGGATACCGCGCTCGAGCGGTTCAGCCGGGATGGCTATTTCAATACCTCCATCCACGACATCCGTCGGCAGGCCGGGGTATCCATCGGCTCGATCTATCACCACTTCGGCAACAAGGAGGCGCTGGCCAAGGCGCTGTACGACGAACTGCTGCAACGCATGGACGCCGGCCTGGCCGAGGTGATGGAGCGCGAGAGCGGTTGCCGCGCACGCTGCGACGGGATCATCGCGTTCCTGTTCCGGGCCGCCACCGAGGCCCCGCAGACGATGCGTTTCGTGCTCGAGGCGCGGCACCGCGAGTTTCTTCCGGACGAGCCGCCGGTGTGCTCCTCGCAGCCGTTCCAGCGCATGCGCGAGTGCATCGAACAGGGCATGGCCGCCGGCGAGGTCCGGCCCATGGAGATCCCGGTGGCGGCCACCGCCGCGTTCGGTGGCGCCATCCGCCTGTTGCACCTGTACCTCGACGGCGTGCTCGAGAAACCCCTGGCGCACTACCTGCCCGAGACCCAGGAGGCCGCCTGGCGCGCCATCGCGATGCCTTCGGCCGAGTGCCCGTAACCCGTTCTGCTATCGATGGCCCCAAAGGAGAATCCCGATGAAGATCGTTGCATCCCTGTTCCTGCTGCTGACCCTGTCGCTGACCACCCTGAGCGTCCAGGCCGAAACCCCCACCGACGCCCGCGCCCTGGACGGCGTCGAGCAGGGTCGCGTCGTGTTCGACCTGAACAACAACGACCCGGAGATGCTCGCGCTGTATCTGATGGTGATCCGCGAGACCTTTGAAGACCTGACCGATCAGGGCGTGGACCCGGACATGATCCTCGCCTTTCGCGGGCGGGCCGTGACCATGGTCTCCGAGGATCGCGAGCGCTTCGACCTGACCGACTTCGACCATCTGGACGCGATCGAGGAGCACGTGGCGGCACTGAAGGAGAAGGGCGTGCGCATGGAATCCTGCGCCGTGGCCACCCGCCTGTTCGGCGTCGAGCACGGCGAGCTGCTGCCCGGCATCGAGCCGGTGCGCAATACCTTCGTGTCCCTGACCGGTTACCAGGCCCAGGGCTACGCGGTCATCCCGATCTATTGAGCCTGAAGGGTTCGGGTATCGAGCCCGGGGACGCAACACCCGGGCCTTCACCATGAAAGGAGGAGAACCACCATGCGAAATCGAATGCTGATCCTGTTGCTGGCCCTGCTGTTGCCGTTTGGCCTGGCCTCCACGGCGAGCGCCGAGGGCCTGGACAATCGCGAGGCCACCCAGGGCATCGAGACCATGCGCGCGGTCTACGACATGCGCAAGTCCGACCCCAACGTGATGCTGGCCTACCTGCGCGGCATCGCCACCAACCACGAGAACCTGCTCAAGGAGGGCGTGGAGCCCGATCTGCGCATGGTCTTTATCGCCGAGGCGGTCAAGTTCATCAACACCGACCCGGAGCCCGAGGTCGCGATCGATCACGCCGACACCCTGGAGGCGATCGCGAAGGCGGTGGACCGCCTGGACGAGCTGGGCGTGAAGATGGAGGTCTGCGCCGCCGCGACGCGGGCCTATGGTGTGGACAACGACACCATCCTGGATCCGATCCAGCCGGTACGCAGCGGCTTCATCGCGGTCATGGGCTACCAGAACCAGGGCTACGCGCTGGTGCCGGTTTACTGAGCACTTGCTGTCCCTGTTGGAGAAAGCTTGTTGTCGCGGAGATGCGCCGGCGGTCTTTTCCCGGATCAGGCAATGTCTCTGGTCGAAAAGCCGGTTCGGTCCCGAGTCGGTTATTGCCGTTCTTCGTCCGTCCGTGTTCGGCCCGGAGTCGTACCTTCTTCCTGCCCCGAGGGTGTCCAGGTTGCGTTTCCCGTAACATGAGAGGCAAATTCGCGAGTTTTTCTCTGTTCTAGAACCTTGCAGGCGTGTTGCGGTCATCTCAAGGCGAGACGCGCAGGCCATCATGCGCAGAGATAAATTGGAACCGCAGCACCCGGACGAGAGTCCTGGCGCTCGGCGCCTCCCTCCCAAGCCTCGGGACTGATGCAATGACCAGCGGTCGAGATTTGCTTGACGGGCTGGCCCACCTCACGGGCATTCGCAATGCTCAGCGTCTGGAATACAGTCTTCTCAAGACACTGGACAGCATTTACCAGTCGGCGCAGATCTGGGCGATCCAGCTCACTGCCGAGGGCCACCCCGAAAGCCTCCATTCCTTCGACCGCAAGCATGACACCGTGACCACGGTGCCGTTCGATCAGGAGCAACAGCCCATACCTGTCTGGCTGCTGGATCAGGCACTTGCGACCGGGGAGCCGTCAGAGGGAACGGACGAATCGGGGCGCCGGGTGTCGGTCTTTCCAATGTCCGGCCTCAAGGAATTCAGTATCTGCCTCGCATTCTCGTTCGATAATGCCAGCGACAACGAGTCGCTGGACGCGCTCTTGGTGCGTAGCTTCCTGTCGGTGTATCGCAACTTCGTCAAGCTGATTGATGACGCGCAGACGGACGAGCTGACAGGGCTGCTCAACCGCAAGACATTCGAAGACAACTTTCGTGAACTCGCGACAATCGGGCGCAGCACCCATTCACCGGAGCCTGCGGGGGGCCGCCGCGAGGAGCCCGACCCTGAAGAAACTGACGTCTGGCTGGCCGTGATCGATGTCGATGACTTCAAGAGGATCAATGACAGCTTCGGCCATGTGTATGGCGACGAGGTGTTGATCCTACTGGCACGGCTGCTGCAGCAGAGCTTTCGCCAGAATGACTTGGTCTACCGTTTCGGTGGCGAGGAGTTCGTGGTCCTCGCCGAAATCGCCAGTCCCGAGATGGCGGCGGCAACCTTCGGGCGCTTGCAGCGGGCGGTGGCGGACTATGCGCTGCCACGGGTCGGACGTGTTACCACCAGCATCGGGGTCACCCGCTTGCGTCCGTACATGACCGCAAGCGCCGTGCTGGACGAGGCCGATCAGGCGCTGTACTACGCCAAGGCGAATGGGAAAAACCAAGTTTGTCTGTACGACCAGTTGGTTGATTCGGGTGTGATTAAGCCCAACGTGATCGAGGCGGGTGAGATTGAATTGTTCTGACTCCTGCTGGTGGTTGTCGGCTGGGCTCCCTGCGCGTCGCTACCCGCGGGCCAGTCGGCGGTTGAGCGCATAGACCGACAGCGGCGCGAACACCCCGGCAATGCCCAGGGCCCAGGCCAGCGACCACAGGGCCGGCTGCAGGGCCGGACCGTCGGCGTTCATCAGGGCGCGGGCGGCCTCCGCCAGCAGAGAGACGGGGTTGGCCTGTACGAAGCCCTGCAGCCAGGTCGGCATCGTGTCCACCGGCACGAAGGCGGAGCTGACGAAGGTGACCGGAAACAGCGCGGTAAAGCCGAACAGCTGCACATGCTCCGGGTCGCGCGCGATTACCCCCACCAGCACCATCACCCAGGAAAAGGCCACCGCGAAGCTCAGCACCAGCGCGACCATCGCCAGCAGGTGCGCCCACGAGGTCTCCAGGCGGAAGCCGAGCAGAAACCCGACGATCAGCAGCAAGGCGATACACAGCAGTTGCTTGACCACGTCCGCCAGGATGCGTCCGGCCAGTGGCGCCCAGCGCGGGATGGGCAGGGCGCGAAAACGGTCGAACACGCCACGGGTCAGGTCGGTGTTCAGGCCGTGGCCGACGTACACGGTGACAAACAGCATGTTCATCACGATCACGCCGGGCAGCACGAACGCCAGATAGTTCTCGGGCGAACCGGCAATGGCCCCGCCGAACACGAACAGGAACAGCACCAGGAACAGGATTGGCTGGATCGAGTAGTCGCCCAGTTCCCAGGGATTGCGGCGTACCTGCACCAGGCTGCGCCAGGCCAGCGCCAGGGTCTGGTCAATGGCGTTCATGCCGCGTCCTCCCCGGCGTCCGGTTCCGCGTGGCCGGCGCCACTGCGCCCGGTCAGGGACAGGAACACATCATCCAGGCTGGCGCCGCGCAGCCCCAGATCGACCACCTCGATCCCGGCGTCGTCCAGGCGCCGCAACACGGCGGGAAGCAGCCCGGCATCCTGCACCGGCGCGCTGATTTGCGCCCCCTCGACCTGGGCCGGGCGTCCCGCGAGCCCGGTGACGATCCCGGCTGCGCGGTCGCTGGTCGCCGGGTCCGCCACTGTCACGTAGAGGCTGCGCGCCCCGACCCGGGCCTTCAGTTCGGCGGCCGTGCCCTCGGCGATCACGCGGCCCTGGTCCAGCACCACGATGGAGTCGGCCAGGGCGTCGGCCTCTTCCAGGTACTGGGTGGTCAGCAGGACGGTGGTACCCGCCGCCTGCAACTGGCGCACCCGTTCCCACAGGTCGCGGCGGGCGCGCGGGTCGAGGCCGGTGGACGGCTCGTCCAGGAACAGGATGCGCGGCCGTCCGACCAGGCTGGCGGCCAGGTCCAGGCGTCGGCGCATACCCCCGGAGTAGGTCTGCGCGGGGCGTCGCCCGGCCTCCTGCAGCGAGAAGTCCGCGAGCAGCGCGTCCGCACGGGCCCGGGCATCGGCGCGCTTGAGGCCCAGCAGGCGGGCGATCAGGATCAGGTTCTCGCGGCCGGTCAGCTTTTCGTCCACCGAGGCGTACTGGCCGGTCAGGCCGATAATCTCGCGAACTCGCGCGGCCTCGCGGGCCACATCGAACCCGCCCACGCGGGCCGTGCCGGCGGTGGGCGCGAGCAGGGTGGCCAGCATGCGGACCACGGTGGTCTTGCCGGCGCCGTTCGGCCCCAGCAGGCCCAGGACCTGTCCGGTTGGTACCCGCAGATCGACGCCGTCCACGGCCCGCGTGGCGGCGAAGTCCCGTACCAGTCCCTGTACCTCGATGGCGTTGTCCAAACCTGTCTCCTGATCGGCTCTCCACGCTCGGACGCGGGCGGGGCGACCGGGTTCCGCCGGACAGCCCCGGGTGGTTGGCACCCCAGATTTTTCCCTTAGCCGTCCTGGCGCGCCTTCAGCAGGTCCCGGATCTCGGCCAGCAGCTTCTCCTCGTTACTGGGGGCCGGGGGTTCCGCGGGCCGGGCCTCCTCCTTGTGCTGGAGGCGCGCGATCATCTTGATGGCGGCGAATACCACGGCCGCAATGATCAGAAAGTCCACCACGCGCTTGATGAACACTCCGTAATTGATGGTGACCGCCGCCACGCCATTCTCGGCCTCGCGCAGCACGATCACCAGATCGGAAAAGTCGACCCCGCCAATCAGCAGGCCGATCGGCGGCATCACCACATCCGATACCAGCGACGACACGATCTGGCCGAACGCCAGCCCGATGATCACGCCCACGGCCATATCCACCACGTTGCCGCGCGCCACAAACTGCCTGAATTCGCTCACGATGCCCATGCCCTATCTCCCTTCAGTGGGTAACCCTGAAGCTATAGTCCAGCACGGGGGTAGTTGCGCGACGGGCAGGGCGGCGAGCGTCAGTTTCCGTGTGCGCGGCGCGAGTCGTCCGGGGCCTGGTCGCGCTCGTGCATGCCGTAGTCGCGCACGACTTCGGCCACGCGCAGGCGATAGTCGGCGAAGATGCCGCCGCGCCCGGCCGCCTGCACCTGACGGTGTTCCTCGAGGTTGCGCCATTCCCGCACCGCGGCCTCGTCCCGCCAGAAGGACAGCGACAGCACCTTGCCGGCCGTGCTGAGGCTTTCGAAACGTTCGATGGAGATGAATCCGTCGACGTCCTTCAGGTGTTCGCGCAGGCTCGCTGCCGCATCCAGGTAGTCCTGCTTGCGTTCGGAATGGGGCTCGACTTCAAAGATCACGGCAATCATGGCGGTTTCGCTATCAGAAAGACGAGGGCCGATTTAACCATGCGCGCAGGCGCAAGGTGGAAGCTGCGCCCGCCCGCGGAGGCTCGGGCGCACGGCCTGTCATCGATCAGGGGGCTTTCTCATTTTTCCGTGGTGTCATCCGGGTCCTGATAGGCGCGCAGTCCGCCCGCGATGGACTGGACATTGGTATAGCCCATATCCACCAGCTGGGCCGCCGCCAGTGCCCCGCGGTTGCCACCATTGCAGAAGCAGACCAGGGGCGCGCCCTTGTCAGGCACCACCCCCTCGATCTGGCGGGTGATGGAATCCAGCGCAACGTTGCGGGCGTTCGGAAGGCTGCCCTTCTGGTACTCCTCCGGTTCGCGCACATCAATGGCGATGGCACCGGATGCCAGGTGGTCGTCTACCTGTTTCGGTTCAATTTCATCGATGCGCTCGCGCGCGGCCTGTGCGCGTCGGAGAAACGCTTCGTCGTGGTGATCCATCCAGGTCTCCTTCGTTGAGGGTTTGTTGAGGGTGTGCGGCTCCTGCCGGGTGCGGGTGCCAGCGTTGCACGGCCTCTGGCCGTGATCTCTGTCGGGACACCCGGCAGGAACTGGCTAATTCCCTTGTGGTCGTAGGGAGTTCAAAATATCTTCAAAGCCATATATAGGGAGAGCCACATGAAGAAAACGCTGATGGCCCTTGCGGTCGCCGCCGCCTGCCCGGCTCTGGCACTGGCCGAACCCCGTGTCGTGGACACCGATCGTAATGTCTTTATTCCCGCCGAAGAGGATGCCCGCGCGGTTCTGCGGGTCGCCGCGGTCTATAACGACGAAGACTTCCGCATCCATTACGAGTACGAGACCGATACGCCCAGCTGGTATCACCAGGTCTGGCGCTACGAGGATGGCGAGTGGGTGCGCTACGGATCCGGCGGCCCGGGGCCGGACGAGCACGGCCTGTACGAGGACCGGATCTCCATGATGCTGGACGACGGCAAGGTGGAGGGTTTCGACCGCATGGGCGGATGGATGACCGCGCACGACGGTATGCGCAGCCTGACCTCCGAGGTGGACGCGGATGCCGTTCGCGAGCATCCCAAGCTGGGCGGCGACCTCGGGCGCAGCGACGTGCGCAAGTACCTCCCGCAGACCCGCGTCACGGTGGATCCGGAAGAGGTCTCCTGGGATCAGGTCATCGATGACGAGGCCCTGGAACAGTTGCAGTCCGACGGTGTGTTCCTCGACCTGTGGCAGTGGCGCTCCCACCGCAGCCACCCGATGGGCTACGCGGACAACAACTACGTGCTGCACTACCGCCTGTCGTCCGAGGGCACCAGCATGTTCACGACCAACTGGGATGACGACGCCGATCAGCCTGCCTGGATGTTCGATCCGGAGCAGGTCGGAGCCCCCGCCCTGGAGTGGGAGGCCCTGATCGCCCGCGAGTACGGCCAGGACGATGCTTATTACATCCACGAGGGCAACGCAATCGCCTTCGATCCGGACCACGACTGGCAGGAAGGCGATGTGATCCCGCAGCGGTTCCTGCGGGAGCCGAGCGGCAGCCGCGGCGCGATCCGTGCCGATGGTGGCTACGAAGACGGCGCCTGGCGGATTGCACTCACCCGCACGCTGGAGGCCCCCAACGCCCGGGACAGCAAGACCCTGGAACATGGCGCGTCCTACAACGTCGCCTTCGCGGTTCACAGTGCCGCGGGCGCGCGCTGGCACCTGGTCTCGCTGCCGATGACCCTGGGGCTGGAAGACGGGGAGGCCGACATCGTCGCTCGCCGTGTCGATGGGGACCTGGACGAAGCCGACCTGGAATGGACCGAGGTGGAGGTGTTCTACCCGGGTCAGATCACCTATCAGTTCCTGCACAGCGACGACCACCCGGGCGGCACGCTGGTGCGCGAGGGCGAGAAGGGCGTGCGTGATCAGCACGATCTAGACACCCTGCCGGGCTTCATCGTCGACATGGAGCAGCAGCTCCTGCGCGACGCAGACTGAGCCGGCGCGGGTCGGCACCACGCGCGCTCAGACCCGGACTCGTCTGGTGTCGACACTCTCGGCCGTGGAAGGGGTGCGCCCGACGCCCTTGCGCCACCAGACGTGCAGGGCAAGGCACAAAGCCTGACGTCGGGTCTCCTGCGCTCCGTCGTCCCGGACGCCGCGCAGCGGTGATCCGGGGTCTCCGCCGGTGGGGCGGGCGCGGTCGGTGGCAAGGCCGGCGTGGGCGCTCCCGGCTCTGCGCTTCGCTGAGGCCGGGATGACGCCGTGTGGGGCTGTGCCGCGTGTCAGGCCGTCTCGGCGTTGCCGGTGGGGGTGGTTTCGCGGCGGATCAGGTAGTCCACGTAGAGGAAGCCGAAGGGCACCACGCCGAGGAACAGCACCAGCAGCCATTTCCAAACCGGCCAGCCGCTCAGGTGGCTGGCCATCACCGACGCCGCGCCGTAGACGATGAACAGGATGCCGTGGACCCAGCCGACATAGGTGACGGCCAGGGGCATGTCCGCATAGGTGCGCAGCGGCATCGCGATAAACAGCAGGGTAATGAGCGACAACCCCTCGAGGACGCTGATCAGGCGGAAGAATTTCATGGGCGGGACCGGTGGATCGGGAAACGCGGCGGAGGGTAGCACGAAGCGCGACGGGCGCCACGAAATGGACCTGGCAGTGTGGTCGGGTTAATTCTTGCGCTGGTTGCGCGCGGATTGTGCGTAGTCCCTGGCCCGGGCGCGGATCTCCTCGAAGAACAGCGCCTCCCAGCGGGTGTTGCGCTCGTCCCGTGACAGAGGTCCTGTGTCCTGTTGCTCGCGAGCCAGGCGCGTGTCGGCCTCGGCCTCGGCGTCATCCAGGATCTGCTTGAAGCGATCCCGTGCCGCGGCTGCCTTCGGATCGATTCCCTGGCGCTGCAGGACGTTGGCCAGCAGCGCCCCGCCTTTTTTCCACTTCGACCAGAGTCTCACAGCGACGCTCCTCCCAGTAGTCGTCGGCGTGCATCCGGGGTATACCCGAGGACCGAAGAGGTCCGGACAATCGACATCTTACCGGGCCAAGCGGCCTGTTGGGATCCTGGTCTACCAACAAAAAAGGCCCTCCGAAGAGGGCCTCGTCATCACTACCAGCGAGTGATCAGTTCGAGAAGAAACGCACGTTCGGATCAGCCATGTAGGCACCGACTTCTTCCGGATCGGCCGGCGTAATGCCGTCAAGCAGGTCGGCCTCGGTGTAGTCCGTGTTCGGCAGGAAGATGGCGCAGGTCTCGACGGTCGCGCCGTTGTTGAGCAGGTTCATCATCAGTTGCTGCGCATTCCGGTCTGCCGGCTGCATGGTGGCGCCGTCGAAGTCTTCGGTCGCCATCTTCGCGGCAGGACCGCACAGCAGCACACGGATTTCCTGACCCTGACGCATGCTTTGGTTGGCCAGAACCATGGACATGAACTGGGTGTGATCATCGGCCGAGGTGACACTGACGAACAGCTTGGAGGGCTCGTCCGCCTGTGCGGTCGCGCCTGCACCGGCAAGGGCGATAAGGGCGGAAGCGGCTAGTGTCTTGATGGCTCGCATGGAGTCTCCTGATCGTTTCGAAAGTGGAAGAGTAGAAAATAAGCAGATTCTAAAACGTATTGCAACAAGAATGCGTCTAGAATGCGATTACAGTGAGAGCGGTCATGAAAACGTCATCGAATGACGACGTGACCCGGGCGGCTGGAGAATGCGATCCTCGAGGAACGTGGGAGTTCCCCGTGCGCCGAACACAAATTCTGTTGTCGGCGAAGGCCTGGTCTCGTCGCGGGACCAGATAGTCCGGACGATGTCTGAACGCCTGCAGGGGCAGGCCCGCGGGCCCTGGAGCGGGCCTCGCGGGTGACCAGAATGCGAGGGTTACGCGATGCGGTAGGCGGAGGCCAGGTCGCGTACGCGCGAGGCGATATCCGCGACCTCCTGGCTGGCGGTCGCGGTCTGGCGCGAGCCATTGGCGGTGTCGCCGGTGATGTCGTTGATCGCGTAGATGTTGCGGTTGATCTCCTCGGCCACGGCGTTCTGCTCTTCCGCGGCGCTGGCGATCTGCGTGGTCATGTCGCTGATCCGGCCGACGGCCTGGACGATGGATTCCAGCGCCTGGCCGGCGCGCTCGGCATCGTTGCTGGTGGCCTCCGCCATCTCGCGTCCGCGACCCATCGCGGTGACCGCGTTGCGGGTACCGGCCTGCAGGGCCTCGATCATCGCCTGGATGTCGGCGGTGGAGTCCTGGGTGCGCGAGGCGAGGGTGCGGACCTCGTCGGCGACCACCGCAAAGCCACGACCCTGTTCGCCGGCCCGGGCGGCCTCGATCGCCGCGTTCAGGGCCAGCAGGTTGGTCTGCTCGGCGATCCCGCGGATCACGTCCAGCACCGAGCCGATCTGCTGGCCCTTCTCGTCCAGGTTGCGCACGGTTTCTTCGATGGTGGCGACCTCGCCGGACAGGCGGCCGATGTCGCTGACCACCGTACGCACGACCTCGCCCCCCGAGCGGGACTCCTGGTCGGCTTCCTGGCTGGAGGAGGCGGCATCGGAGGCGTTGCGCGCGACCTCCTGAACCGTCGCGGCCATCTCGTTCATCGCGGTCGAGACCTGCTCGGTCTGCGAACGCTGCTGGTCGATGTTGCCGTCGGTCTGCGCGCTGACCGCGGACAACTGCTCGGCGGCCGAGGCCATCTGGTCGGTCAGGGTACGCAGCTCGCGGATGGAATCCTGGAACTGGTCGAGCATGCTGTTCAGGGCGGTCGCGGTCGCACCGATCTCGTCGTTCGCGGTGACATTCACCCGGCGCGACAGGTCATGGTCGCCAGCAATCCCCTCCAGCGTCTGGCGCATGTGCGCGATCGGGAGCGCTACCGAGCGATAGGTCCACACCCCGGTAATCACGACCCCGATCAATACCACCAGCATCAGGGCGCCGCTGCGCACCAGCACCTGGGTGTAGAACTCCGATACCCGTTCGGCCTCCGCGCCGGCGACCTCGATCTGCAGGTCGACCAGCTCGGTGATCTGGTCGCTGATCGGGTCGATGCTGTCGTACAGCGGGCCGTTGAAGGCGTCGAGCTCGCCCTGCACATTGCCGGACATCCCGCCCAGCGCCGCCTCCAGGCGATCCAGGTCGGCGTTGGCCGCGCGGAACAGGGAGCGGGCGCCATCGGCGAGTTCCTGTTCCCGGGGCGTCAGCGTCGTGGCCAGGTAGGCCTCCCAGATCGTGGCGATCTCCGTGCGCGCCTCGCGCACGTCGGCCAGGGCCTCTTCCGCGGTCATGCGCCCGGCATCGGCCTTGTTCACGGCATCGATAACCAGCACCGCGTAGTTGTCCGCGATGGTCTTCAACTGCTGCAGGGGCACGACCCGGTCGTGGTAGATGTTCTGCACGCCTTCTTCGATATTGGCCGTGCCGCGGGCCGCCAGGGCGGCCAGCAGCAGGAGCGCGGCCACGGGTACCACGATGGTGATGACCAGCTTGGATCGAACGGAGAGCGAGCGGAGGTTCATGGGCGGGTCCTTGTATGGCCTGGAAGGGGTAAGCCCGAGGTACCGGGCCGGGGGAATGCCGATCCATGCAGGCGTCCGTGCCCCGGGTATTCCGGGGGCGGGCGTCGTGCGCGGACGGCTGCGGTGTTACCGGCAGGCGCCGCGCCTTGTTGGCGCGCATGGCAGCGGACGCCACCGGCGGCGGCATTGCCCTGATGACAGCTTAAACGGCCCCGCGCGCCAAACCTTGAGCCACATCAACCGCGCCGAGTGTCCCTCAAGGTGGCGGGACGCTGGTCGGATCGGTGCCCGTGGTCCTGGCCCGGGCGCCGTCTCATTCCGGGTCGCGGTCGCGCTCGCGGTCGCGGCTCGACGCCAGTGTCTCGCGGATCCGCCGTAGATCGCGCACGTACTCCAGCATGGCCATCATGGCGTCGGCGAACAGGTAGGCCCCGAACAGGATCATCCCGGCCGCAAAGAGCCCGGCCAGCGGCCACAGGAGGGCTGCAAGCACGGCCAGTGCCCAGCCGATTGCTTCCATCTGTTCCGCTTCCAGCCCGAATGCGGCTACGGCTGCGCCCGCGAAGGGTTCTGCGGCCGTCAGGGAGATCACCGACAGGGCCACCGCCAACAGGACCACGCCGGTTGCCAGCAATTCGCCCGCCAGCCGCATGCAGACGACAACGCAGGTGATGGCGGGATAGTCCCGGGTATCCAGTGCTCCCAGTGCCCGGGCGCGGCGCCACAACAACGCGACCCAGGCGAGCACGGCTATCCCGAACAGGATCTGCAGCAGGATCAGGGAGACGAGCGGCCACGGGAGCTCCGGTGTCTCCTGCGCCAGCATCCAGAAGGCCAGCGAGGCGAGCAGTCCGCCGAGGCCCGTCAGGGCGGCGATTCCGCGAAGCGCCCAGCCGGCCAGCCGTTGCAGGGGAAGCGTGCCTTCGGTTCCACCGGTAGTCTCGTCGGTCAAGGGGGCCTCCATGGGGGGGCGATTGCCCTTGCGATAGTGCCCGAAAATCGCTTCGAGCAGGCGAGAGACCGGTGATTCGGCCGGCGCGTACAACCACGGGGCCCAATGCATGCGGCATGGACTGGTGTGTGGAGGCGCTGCAGGGCCAGCGCGCGTGCGCGTCGGGCTTCGGGCCTTTTGCAATCATGCGGTGTTTCGCGAAATCTATCGGAACTAGGGGCGCCTGCTGAAGCGAACCCCGTGCGCCCTCACAACCCCGACGCAAAAGGAGCCTGCATGGTGAACGAGACGGACGATCCAAAGCTGGAGATCAGCGTCAACGCGGCCCGCGAGCTGGTGGATATTGGTCTGGCGGTGCTGCTGGATATCCGTCAGCCCTTCGAGCTGGAACTGGAGGGCGAGGTGGAAGGGGCGGTCCCGGTGCCCCTGTTCCGCCTGAAGCAGCTACTGGGTCGGGGCCTGTCGGAGGAAGAGCAGGAGCTGCTGGACGCGGACGAGCCGGATGATCGCGACTTCCAGCACTTCATCTCCCTGATTAACCGGCATCACGTCACCCAGGACCAGATCCTGCTGTGCCTGTGCAACAGCGGCCGGCGCAGCCTGCGCGCCGCCGAACTGCTGCGGGACCTGGGGTATACCCGCTGCCTTTCGGTTCGCGAAGGCTTTCGCGAGTGGCCCCGCGACGCCGCTACCGAATAAGGCGCGTACTCGCCTCCCTGCCTCGTTGCTGGCAATGCGCCGGCTCTCGGCGCATTGCGCAAAGGCTTGTCGTTCTGCCCGCCCGTTGGAACGAGCCCGGGGCGTCAAGCCCGGATGGCAGGGATCGGCTGGCCTCAGTGACCGTGTGTCTCGTGCGCGTCCACCGGTTCTTCGAACGCGATGAACAGGATGCAGTCCTCGTCCGAGATGCAGTGGGTGGTATGCGCCAGTCGCGCAGGGCCATAGGCGTAGGTCCCGGGCCGAAGCACTACCGGTTCCTGATCGTCATAGTCCACCTGCATCTCGCCCTGGACCAGCACCATGCGCTCGGCGCTGGTGTGCCAGTGATGGGGCGCGGTGCTGTTGCCGGGCAGCAGGAAGAACACATCGGCGTTGGGCTCGGCCGGGTCGCCCTGGAGGACGGCCAGGCGGCAGTCGTCGGGCATGAAGGCCGGGCAGGGGTTCCATTCGAGATCGGGGGCGTCCGGCGCCCAGATAAAGGCCTGGCCGTCGTCGGCCGCCAGGCTCGCCAAGGGGGCGGCCAGGGCGAGCGCGGCGGCCCATGCAGCCAGGCGGCGAAGCGTTCCCGTGGGCCGGATCGAGTGGTCGTACATGAGGCACCTCCTGGGGTCCATGGCTTGGCCGGCCGCGGGCCGGGCGTAGCCTTTTCTCCGTCATGGGCCCCGCCACAGGGATGCGTGCGCGCGGCCTTTATCCAGGATTCTGGCTTGGCCCGGTCGGGGTGGCTTCCACAATCTTGCGGCGGGGGAGCGGATGTTGCGGTTACCACGTCGCACCTTCGCTACTGCGGCAGTGGTTCCGTACGCGCGCACCGAGGGGGCCGTACCGAAGGGGTCAGACCATGCCTTTTGCCCGTCCCGTGTTGCGGGCACAAGAGCCAAGGTCTGCCCCCCCGGTTGCCCGTGGGAGCCTGCTTGCAGGCGAAGCTCCTGCCCGTGCTGGATGTAGCAGGGGCCAGAGCCTCAATGGGTTGGCATGAAGCGAAAGGCAAGGTCGGACCCGTTGATTCTGCGGATCGCGCCAGCCTCGAATAACGGTGGGGAGCGAAGATGGGTCTCACGTTCGCGCCTTCGCTATAGCGCTGGACCGTCCCTGGTCCAGCCTTGGCCTTCGCAGCAGACGGCGGCGCGTACTGCTGGCGCCGCCGTCACCCTGTAAACCGGGTCGCTTGCAAGGGGCGCGTTCACCCAGGCGCTGACGTCAGGCCGCCGACCGCCCGGCATGAGAGACCCGTTCGATCCTGACGGGGACCGGTCGGCAGACCGTGTTGCAGACCGGCGAGTGGTCCTGCGCAAACCCGAGCAGGTCGTCCAGTTCTTGCTCGCTGCAGTCCGCGTCGATCTGCATCTGGATGGCGATGTCCTGGTAGCCCGCAGGGACCTCGTCATTAAGCGCCAGAAGACCTTCCAGATTGATCGTTCCTTTCAGCTCGGTCGAAAGCGAATGGATACGAATACCCCGGGCGGTGGCGTGCAGCACGGTCGTCGTGGTCACGCATCCCGCCAGTGCATGGAGCAGGTATTCAACCGGGTTGGCGCCCTCGTTTTTGCCGAGTAGTACCGGCGGTTCCCCGTTGGTGAATTCCCACCCGGTATCCCGCGAGGCGTCTTCGGCACCCGCACCATAGAAGTCCTTGATGGTCGATCGATTCTCGCCTCCGCTGATCCAGGTGTTGCGGGCGCGGAACTCGAACTGCGCGAGTTCGCGGTTGTCCTGCAGGGCCTGCACGGTCGTGGTCATCTGATCCACGTTCAGGCCGTTCATCGTGTTCTGCGTGTTCATGGCTGTTCTCCGTTTGAGAAGGGACCATTGCGCGCCATCGGATGGTGACGCAGCTTTAGGCTATAACCGGGGAATCGACCGCATAAGCGGCAGACGAGCCAGAAGCGTGGCGTTCGTGCCACCGGAGGACGCAGATGAGCCGCTCGGACATGCCTGTCGAGGTGCTGATCGTTGCCGTCCCCGAAACCGCAGGTTCCGCGCTGTACGGCATGGTGGACGTGCTGTCGGCCGCCGGGAATCTCTGGCAACGCCTTCGCCATGAGCCCGTCAGCCAGGCCGGGTTTCGGGTGCGCATCGTCGCCCGCGAACGCAAGCCTTTTCTGTGCGGAAACGACATTCCGGTGCAGCCGCATTGCGCGATTCGCGACCAGCCGGAGGCGTCCATCGTGATCCTGCCCGAGCTGTGGCTGGGCCCGGATGAATCCTTCCATGGCCGGTACCCGGAACTGATGCGCTGGGTTCGCGACTGTTACGAGGGCGGGAAATCGATCTACTCGGCCTGTTCCGGCACCATCATGCTGGCCGAAACGGGTCTGTTGGCCGGGTGTGCCGCCACCTCGCACTGGGGGTATCAGGACCTGTTCCGGCGCGACTATCCGGAAGTACGATTCCTGCCCGAACCCAATCTGGTCCTGGCGGACCCATCGGGGCGGATGGTCAGTGCCGGGGGTACCACGTCCTGGCACGATCTGGCCTTGCATATCATCGCGCGCCATCTGGGCCCGGTGGAGGCCATCCGCATCGCCAAGGTGTATCTACTCAAGTGGCACGATGAAGGCCAGGGGCCTTATACCCCGCTGGTGCTGAAATCCGACCATACCGACGCCCGAATGCGGCAGTGCGAGGACTGGCTGGGCCAGCATTTTGCCGAACACTCCGCGATCCGCTTGCTCACCGAGGAATCCGGCCTGGCCGAACGCACCCTGAAGCGGCGTTTCAAGCAGGCCACCGGCGTATCCCTGGTGCATTACCTGCAGAACCTGCGTATCGAAAGGGCCAAACACCTGCTCGAGACTACGACGATGTCCATCGAGGAGATCAGCTTTGCTGTCGGATACGAGGATGTATCGTTTTTCCGTGAGCTGTTCCGGCGGCTGACGGGCACCACGCCGGGCCGGTATCGCAGGCTCTTCTTTCCGGGCGTGGACTCCAGCACGAGGCTGGACAGCCCGGACAAGGCCGCGAGCTGAAGGCTGGATAGGGTCAAGGTGGGTACCCCCTTCACGGGCCGACCGGGGCGACTAGCGCGAGGTCTCGGCCTTGCGCGCCTCGGCCTCGCGGCGTTGCTCCGGTGTGAGCTGCTGGTGGACGTAGTCGCGGGCCTCCGCGGCCGGCTTGTGGCCTTGATCGGCGGCGCGCGCGAACCAGACCCAGGCGCCCGGCAGGTCGGCCTCCACGCCACGGCCCTCGGCGAGTACGATGCCCATGTTGTACTGCGCCGGCGCCAGCCCCTGCCGCGCCGAGGCCAGGTACCAGGCGGCCGCGGCCGACTCGTCCTGAGTCACTCCAAGCCCCCGTTCCAGGAGGACACCCAGGTTCGCCTGGGCCTGGGGATGGCTGGCTTCGGCCGCGGCGCGATACCAGTGGGCCGCCGCCGTCAGGTCTTCCTGCGTGCCGTTGCCGTCGCGGCAGAGGTTGCCCAGGCGGGCGGCTGCGTCCGGGTCTCCGGCCTCGGCGGCTTGCCGATACCAGTGGGCGGCCCCGGTCATGTCCGTTGCCACACCGTCGCCCTGTTCCAGGGCCAGGGCGAGGTTGAAGGCCGCGTCGCGGTGTCCCGCCTCAGCGGCCCGGGCGTAGTACTCGGCTGCCGCGGCCCGATCGCGCGCGCATCCGCTGCCTTGCTGATGCGCGACACCGAGACTGTTCAGGGCGTCGGGGTCGCCGTGCTCCGCGGCGCGTTTCCACCACTGGACGGCCTCGGTGGCGGCGGCCTCGTCGCCCGCGTTCTGCAGCAGCACGGCCAGGTTGTTCTGCGCCACGACGTGACCCGCCTCGGCCGCGTGCCCGTACCAGTGTCGGGCCGCCTCGGTATCGGCCGGGTCGGCCTTCTCCGCCATCACCCCCAGGTTAAAGCTGGCATCGCTCAGTCCCTGCGCCGCGGCCTGTTCCCAGTACCCGCGCGCACGCTCGGCATCGGCCTCCAGCCCCAGGCCGTCGGCATACAGAATCCCCATCCCCAACTGGCCCCAGGCCGAGCCGGCCTCGGCACTGGCCGCCCAGAGCTCCCCGGCGGTCCGATAGTCGCCCCGTTCAAATGCGGCAAAGCCGTCCTGATCGGCTTGGCTCGGCCCTTCGGGCTGTTCCGGATGCGGCGGGTTGGCAGGCGTACCCATGGCGGTGGTTCTCGCTGACAGTGTTTGCGGAGCGCCCGAGCATACAGCCTGGGTACCCGGCCGCAAGCAACCCCGGGCGCTGACCGCACGTTGCGGAACGGAAACGATGGGTCTCCTCGTCTTCGTCGCCCCTCTGAGGTTTCATCACGACGGAGAAGCAAACACCGTCATCGCGAGGCGCGTAGCGCCGTGGCGATCTCTGTGGATGTCCTTGGCGCTGATCGAGGCGGACGTCTGGGGTCGCGTTCGGAGATGGCCACGGCCCCGGCGGGGCCTCGCCATAACGCGGCAGGGAACGTGGGTGTCCTAGTCTTCCGCTCTTGTTCCTAAGCCGTTAGCGCGCGTTTTCTGCAGCTACGCGGCTGGCTGCCCGTTTTCTCTGTGCCCATCGAACCGCATCTTTTGTACGGCGTCCAGCACGCACCTAAGGGGTCAGGCCTTGCCTTTTGCCCCTGTCGTGGCAGCACGCACCTAAGGGGTCAGGCCTTGCCTTTTGCCCCTGTCGTGGCAGGGAGGCAAAAGGCAAGGTCTGACCCCTGTGCCCCAGATCATCCAGATTCCTAGACAAAACCACCTTATAGAGTGGACCGGTAACTTCGTTCTCCAAGATATCTACGTGCTTCTCCCAGTTCTCTTGCCAGAACTTGCTGCCCCGATTAACACAGAGCCACGCACAGGAGAAGACCACGCCTAGGCAGGATAGAATCACAGACAGATCCTGTTTGTTCTGTGCTCCTGATGCTTGTATAGCAAGAAATCCGGCGAACGTGGCGCCAATAAACGTCCAGAAGTAGGTGGCCCTTCTCCAGTAAAGGTCAATCTCAAACTTGCGGATATCTTGCGCCCGCTCAAGAGCTTTCTCCTCCTTCCCTCGAAAGTACTCTGAGTACTGCTCAGGGGTAATCCGCCGGGTTGTTGTTTCTTTTTCAGTTTTGCTCATAGGCTCGAATTACCTTGCCAGCTAACAGTGATTAGATAGCGCGCACGGATATTGGTTGAACGTGCGCGCTATATATCCCGGATGAGGCGGCGGCCAGAATGGGCGTGTATTCAGCGGGTTATGGTGCATGCGCGACGATGGATCCTGGATATGTTGCGGCGTGGATAGGTTGCGGGAGGTGGTAGGTTGGGTCTGCGCCGTATTGCATGGCAGTTGGCTGGATTCTGGCACGAGCGTTGTGGGTGTGCGAGCCGGTCGGTGGATGGTCGGTTTCGCGGCGTACGCGAGCGCCGTTCAGTCGAGAAACGCTACCGACTTGACGAGGGCGTGGGCACGAACACCGGGCTGTAGACCAAGGCGATCGGTAGATAACTGCGTCAGCTCCGCCATCAACGTCTGCCCATCGTCCTGCCGGCACACGGCAAGTACGCGTGCTGGCCCATGGTGCCCAGGCGCCTCATCCAGCGACTCAATGGTCACGGGGATGATGTTGAGGATGGAGACGTCCTGGGGTGGAGTCAGGGCGATGGAGACGTCGCGGGCGTCGATGCGGAGGCGGGCCTGTCGTCCGGCGCCGTTGGTGGAGCCGGGGGTGGCGGGGACGCGATAGCGGGCGTCCGGGGGGCCGAAGGGGTGCAGGCCGTGTTCGTCGGGCGGGCCGAGTTCGCCCTGGAGGACGGAGACGGCGCCTTCGTCGCGGAACAGGGGTGAGTCGGCGCGGGCCAGCGCATCGCGCAGGGGTTCCAGGCGTTCGAGCTGGCCGTCGTGCATGAAGGCGACGCGGGTGGCGAGGCGTTCGACCTCGTCGGGGGCGTGGGTGACGAGCAGGCTGGGGATGCCGGTCTCCTCGGACAGGCGGGCGAGGAAGGGCATGATCTCGCGTTTGGTCTGGGTGTCCAGGGCGTTCAGGGGTTCGTCGAGCAGCAGCAGGTCGGGGCTTGTGAGCAAGGCGCGGCCGAGGGCGACGCGCTGGCGCTGGCCGCCGGAGAGCTGGTCGGCGCGGCGCTCCAGCAGGTCGTCGATGCCGAGTAGCCGGGCGACCTCGTCCAGGTGCAGGCGGCGCAGGGGCTCCGGCGTGCGCTTGTAGCCGTAGAGCAGGTTGCCGCGCACGGACAGGTGCGGGAGCAGGGTGGATTCCTGGAACACGAGGCCGACGCGGCGGCGGTGCAGCGGGACGAAGGTCTTGCCGGACTGCCACGCGGTATCGCGAAAGTGCACCTCGCCGCCGGGCGGGTGTTCCAGCCCGGCGATGATGCGCAAGAGCGTGGTCTTGCCGCAGCCGGAGCGGCCGAACAGGGCGGTGACGCCCTCCAGCGGAAAGGCGGTGTCCACGTCCAGGGCGAAGCCGGGGCGTTCCAGCCGGGCCTTTATGCGCAGCGTGTCGGGCTCGGGCCGGGTCACAGGCGCACCGTGTCGAAGCGGCGGTTGATCGCGTAGACGATGAACAGCACGGCGAAGGCGAAGACCAGCAGCCCGAAGGACAGACGGTGGGCGGAGTCGAAGTCCATCGCCTCGGCGTGGTCGTAGATCAGGATGGACAGCACCTGGGTCTCGCCGGGGATCGCGCCGCCCAGCATCAGTATCACGCCGAACTCGCCGAGGGTGTGGGCGAAGGCGAGCGTGGCGGCGACGATGAAGCCGCCGCGGGTCATCGGCAGGATCACGGTCAGGAAGCGGTCGATGCGCCCGGCGCCCAGCGAGCCGGCGATCTCCACCGGGCGGCGGCCGAGGTTGGCGAAGGCCTGCTGCAGGGGCTGCACCGCGAACGGCAGGGAGTAGATCACCGAGCCGATCAGGATGCCCTGAAAGGTAAAGGCCAGGTGGTTCAGGCCCCAGCTCTCCAGCGTGCTGCCGACCGGCCCGGCCGGGCCAAGCAGGACCAGCAGGTAGAAGCCCAGCACGGTGGGCGGCAGCACCAGCGGCAGGGCGACGAGGGCCTGCACCGCGGTGCGCACGCCGGGGGAGCCGCGCCCGTTGGCCAGCCACCAGGCGATCGGCGTGGCGATCACCAGCAGGATCAGCGTGGTGTAGAGCGCGAGCTTGAGGGTGACCTCGATCGCCATCCAGTCCGTGGGGCTCAGGTCGAACATGGGTGCTTACGGGGTGGCCGTGGTGGCTTCGGCGGAGCGGTTTTCGGCGAGGTCGTCGCCGGGCATCACGAAGCCGTACCGACGCATGATCTCGCGGGCGGTGTCGGCGTTCATGTAGTCCGCGAAGCGGTGCGCGGTCTCGTTGTGTTCTCCGCGCCGAGTGATCACGAAGCCCTGG
Organism: Thioalkalivibrio sp. ALE12; assembly: GCF_000381105.1. NCBI lineage: Bacteria > Pseudomonadati > Pseudomonadota > Gammaproteobacteria > Chromatiales > Ectothiorhodospiraceae > Thioalkalivibrio > Thioalkalivibrio sp. ALE12. The sequence goes on from NZ_KB905906.1 coordinate 152,686, forward strand.
GTCAGGGGTTCGTGCAGCGCGTCGTCGATCAGGTAGTGCGGGTGCTCGGCGAGATCGGGAAATTCGGCCAGCGACAGCGCGATGATGCCGATGTCCGCGCCCCCGGCCTGCACCATGCGCGCGGTCTGGGCGATGTTGTCGCCGTTGACGATCTTGGGTTGCAGCTCCTCCCAGACGCCGGCGGCCTGCAGCGCCTCCATCGCGCGCACGCCGTAGGGGGCGTGGGTGGGCGAGGCGATGGCCACGCGGCGGATGTTGTCGCGCGTCAGGTCTTCCAGCGTCAGCTCGGAGGCATCCATGCGGTTGCTCCACAGGACGATGCGGCCAATGGCGTAGACCTCCGGCTCGGTGACCGCGTGGCCCTCGGCGCGCAGCTTCTGCGGGTAGGCGATGTCGGCGGAGAAGAAGACGTCGTAGGGGGCGCCGTTCATTATCTGCGTGGTCATGCGCCCGGAGGAGCCGTAGGTGACGCGTACCGCGTCGTCCGGGTGCGCCTCGCGGTAGGCGTCCAGGATCTCGTCCAGCGCAAAGCGCAGGTCGGAGGCGGCGGCGATGGTCAGCGGGCCGTTGGCGGCGGCCAGGCCGGGTAGCAGGAGGAGCAGGGTCAGGATGAGGGCGCGCAGGTGCATGTTGGGGATGGTTCCCTGTGGGTGCGGGTTGCGGTTGGCTCGGGTGGTTTGTCCGGCGACTGCTTCGTCGCGGTGCTCCTCGCAGTGACGGTGAGGCTGGGGGTATGCGGTTCGTTATATTTCAGTTTGCATATCGACTGGCGCAATGATGCGGGGCCGGGGGAGGGCCGTCAAGGCTCGAGCGGTGGTTACTGGTCGTCGGCGAGGAAGTCGGCGAAGGCGTGCAGTTCGTCGCGCAGGGCCTCGCAGGCCTTGCGTTCCATGTCGCGGTAGCGCGCCAGTACGGTCTCGCCGAATTCGGTGATCTGCGCCCCGCCCCCGCCGGAGCCGCCCTTGGCGGTGGTGATCACGGGTTCGCGGAAGCTCTGGTTCATGGTCTCGACCAGGTCCCAGGCGCGGCGGTAGGACATGCCGACACTGCGCGCGGCCGCGGAGATTGAGCCCTTGTCGCGAATGGCGTCCAGCAGCATGGCCTTGCCCGGGCCCATCGCGGTGACCTCGCCCAGCAGTACGCGCAGGCGCGGGGCCTGTGTTGGGTCCTTGTGGTCGTTGGAATGGTGGGTGCTCATGCGCGGGCGGGCCTGGGGGTTGCGTGGGGGTTTGCGTGCAGGGGTGCGGGCAAGGGCGTGTTAACAAATGATACCCCTCCTTCCTGTCATTGCGAGGAGGCGGAGCCGACGTGGCAATCTCCATCCGGAACCACCGGGGGTGCGAAGGCCGCCGTGCCAGCGTTCAGAGATTGCCACGTCGGCTTCGCCTCCTCGCAATGACGGGGAGGGGGCTCGTGGGTAGGGTGGCCTGGGGTGTGCCGATATGGGTAAGGGCTTGTGATGACCAATGATACCCCGGAATGGTAGGAGGCCAGCCCTCTGGCCGATGGGGGCCGATCCGGCGTCCTATCGGCCAGGGGGCTGGCCTCCTACGGGGGGCGTTGAGGGCCGGGGTGCGATACCCCGGCCTCTGGTTCAGGCCTTGCCCTGGAGCTGCGGGATCACGGCCTCGTTTTCCAGCGTGGAGGTGTCGGAGGTGATCTCCTCGCCCTTGGCGATGGAGCGCAGCAGGCGGCGCATGATCTTGCCGGAGCGGGTCTTGGGCAGGCCGTCGGCGAAGCGGATGTCGTCCGGCTTGGCGATCGGGCCGATCTGGTCGGCGACCCAGTTGCGCAGCTCCTTGATCATCGCGTCGGCCTCGTCGCCGGTCAGGCGGTCGCCCTGCAGGATCACGAAGGCGACGATGGCCTCGCCCTTCACGTCGTGCGGGCGGCCGACCACGGCGGCCTCGGCCACTGCCTTGTGCGCGACCAGGGCGGATTCGACCTCCATGGTGCCCATGCGGTGGCCGGAGACGTTCAGTACGTCGTCGATGCGGCCCATGATCCAGAAGTTGCCCTCGGAGTCGCGGCGCGCGGAGTCGCCGGCCAGATAGTACTTGCCGCCAAACTTCGGCCAGTAGGTGTCCTTGTAGCGCTGGTCGTCGCCCCAGACGGTGCGCAGCATGTGCGGCCACGGCTTCTTGATGACCAGATAGCCGCCCTGGTCGGCGCCCAGGCTGTTGCCCTGCTCGTCGACCACGTCGGCGGCGACGCCGGGCAGGGCCTGCGTGCAGGAGCCGGGAACCAGCGTGGTCGCGCCGGGGATCGGGGCGATCATGTTGGCGCCGGTCTCGGTCTGCCACCAGGTGTCGACGATGGGGCAGCGCTCCTGGCCGACGGTGGTGTAGTACCACATCCAGGCCTCGGGGTTGATCGGCTCGCCGACCGTGCCCAGCAGGCGCAGCTTGGACAGGTCGTACTGTTTCGGCAGGTCCGGGCCGGCCTTCATCAGCGCGCGGATCGCGGTGGGGGCGGTGTAGAACACGGTCACGCCGTGGTCCTGGCACATCTTCCACCAGCGCCCGGCGTCGGGGACGGTGGGCGTGCCTTCGTAGACGACCTGGGTGGCACCCACGGCGAGCGGGCCGTAGGCGACGTAGGTGTGGCCGGTGATCCAGCCGACATCCGCGGTGCACCAGTAGACATCGTCGCCCTGCAGGTCGAACACCCACTGGTTGGTGACGATCGCGCCCAGCAGGTAGCCGGCGCTGGAGTGCTGGATGCCCTTGGGCTTGCCGGTGGAGCCGGAGGTGTAGAGCAGGAACAGCGGATGCTCGGATTCCACCCACTCGGGCTCGCAGTCGACGGATTCGCCGTCCACCGCGTCCTCCCACCAGATGTCGCGGCCTTCGTGCATGGTCACGTCGTTGCCGGCGCGCTTGCACACCACGACCTTCTCGACGTCGCCGCCGTTGGAATCGAGCGCCTTGTCGACATTGGCCTTGAGCCCGACGACCTTGCCGCCGCGCTCGCCGCCATCGGCGGTGATGACCACCTTGGCGCCGGAATCCACCACGCGGTCACGCAGCGCGTCCGCGGAGAAGCCGCCGAACACCACCGAGTGGATCGCGCCGATGCGCGCGCAGGCCTGCATGGCGATCACGGCCTCGGCGTTCATCGGCATGTAGATGATGACGCGGTCGCCCTTCTCCACGCCCATGCCCTTGAGGGCGTTGGCCAGCTTGCCGACCTCGTTGTAGAGATCGCGGTAGGTCAGGTGGCGGGTGTCGCCGTTCTCTGCCTCGAAGATCAGGGCGGTCTTGTTGCCGCGCACCTCGAGATGCCGGTCGATGCAGTTGTAGGAGACGTTCATGCGCCCGTCGGCGAACCACTGGTAGTGCGGCGCGTTGGAGTCATCCAGGCCCTGGGTGAACTCGGTCTGCCAGTCGATCTGCTCGCGCGCGAGGTCGCACCAGAAGCCCTCGTAGTCGGCCTCGGCCTTCTGGTGCAGGGCCTCCAGGTCGGCCGGCTTCAGGCGGGCGTTTGCGGTGAACTCCGCCGGCGGCGCGAAGTGGCGCGTCTCGGTGAGGGTGGACTCGATGTTGTCACTCATCAGGGCCTCCAGATCGATTTCTTGTTTGGGGGCGGGAGCGGCCTGGGGCCAGTCCCGTCAGGGTTTCCATAGTGGGTGCGAGGATAGCATGCGAACCGCCCGCTGGCCGCGCCTACCAGAGCCATGCGGGGCGGAACAGCACGCGCCCGAGCGGCAGCTTGCCGTCCGGCGATTGCCGGCTCAGCAGGGCGGCGAACAGCTCGCCCGCGGCGATGGCGTCGAACAGCGCGTCGTGCGCGCGATACGCCGGCAGGTTGTAGCGCGCGCGCAGGGTATGCAGGCGCAGCCCGTGGGCGGGGATTGGCTGGCCCGCGCGGCGCAGGGCCGTCTCCGCCAGGCGCAGGGTGTCCACGATCGCCAGCGGCGGGCGCACGCCGTACAGCCGCTGGCAGGCCTGTTCCAGGAAGCCGATCTCCAGCGCCGCGTGGTGCGCCACCATGACGCGTCCGGCGAGGGCCTCGAACAGGGCGTCCAGCGCCTCCTCCAGCGGGACGCCGCCGGCAGCCCGCTGATCCGTGATGCGGTGGATCACCGCGCTGGCCTCCGGCACCGGTCCCTCGGCGCGCACCAGGCGCTGGTCCGCGGTCGCCAGGTCGATGCGGGCGCCGTCCATCGCCACCCAGCCGATGCTGAGGATGCGGTCGTGCTCCGGGTCCAGCCCGGTGGTCTCCAGGTCGACCGCGAGGAAGCGGCTGGCCGCGACCGCCTGGCCGGCGCGCGGCAGGGGGGCCTCCAGGGACGCGCGCAGCGGGCCCGGCGGGGCCCGGCGCGCGGCGCGCCGGCGGGCACGACAGAAACGCCAGTGCCCGGGCGGTCGGCGCCAGTCGGGATGGTTCAGCGGGCAGACCATCAGCGGACCGGGGGTGCGCCGGGCAAGGTCCAGCGGCTCATCCGTGGACCCGTTCGGCATTCGCGAGCGCCGTCTTGCGGGCGTCGCTGACCAGGCGGAAGGCCGTTTTCAGGTGGCTGCGTTCCAGCGTGGACAGCTCGGCCGGGTCCAGCGCGTTGTCCGGGGGCTGGCCGTTGCGGATCTGGTTCGCCTGGTGGCGGGCGCGCAGCTCGGCGATGTAGCGCCAGGCATCGACCAGGTTGTCGGCCGTGGTGTCGCTGATCACACCGGCGCGCGCGGCGGCGCGCAGGCGCTCCACGGTGCTGCGCGCCTCGCTGCCGGCATGCAGGGCGAAGACCCGTGCCATGGCCACGATCGGGAGCAGGCCGCGCATCTTCAGGTCCAGGGTGTCCGCGTGTTCGCCGCTGTCCTCCAGCACGAACTGCCGGAAGAAGCCTAGCGGTGGGGGCAGGTCGCGGGCCTGGTCGGCCAGGGCGCTCAGCAGGGCCTCGTGGCGGGCCCCGGTTTCCAGGGCCCGCTGGCGCAGGGGCTCGAACAGCGTGGCGTCCCCGTGGATCACGCGCATGTCGAGATAGTGGGTGGCCAGCATCGCATCGCGCGCGGCGGGGTGATGCAGCACGCGTTCCATCTCGCGGGCCCAGTCGGCGGCGGGGCGGCGCCAGTCCGGGTGGGTGGGGTCGACATCGCCGGGGCAGGCTCGGATGCCGCAGGCATCCAGGCCGGCGGTGACCTGGCGGGCCAGTGCCTCGAACCAGGCGCCGGCCCCCTCCGGCGCGTCGTCGGCCAGGATGAGCGCGGTGTCCTGGTCGGTGAATACGGTCTGTTCGTGGCGGCCCTGGCTGCCGCTGGCCAGCCAGGCATACGCGCAGGGGGCCGATCCCTGGTCACGCTCGCAGAGCTCGATCAGGCGCTGGGTCAGGGTGTCGATCACGGTGGTGATGGTCTGCGTGAGCTGCACGGCATCCGCGCCGGAGTCCACCAGCTGGGCCTGCAGCCGGGGCAGGGCCTGCATCACGGCCTTCAGGCCGTTGAGATCGTCGGCCCGGCGCAGGTCGCGCACCAGGTAGACGGCGCTGGTGCCCTGGTGGCGGATCAGGTCGGTGCTGGAGAGCATGCCGGCCAGGGTCCCGTCCGCCTCGTGGACGACGGGAAGATGGTGGATGTCGTGGCGGGCCATGCGCAGCAGGGCCTCGAAGGCGGGCGTGTCGCGCTGGACGGTGGTCAGCGGGCCGGCCATGGACTCCGCCACGGGTTGCCCGGGATCGATGCCCTTGGCGATGGCGCGCCGCAGGTCGGTGTCGGTCAGGATGCCTTCGGGGGCGCCCGGCCGGTCCGGGGCGTGCAGCAGCAGGGCGGAGACGTCGGCGCGGTCCATCAGGCGCGCGGCCTCGCGCAGGCTCAGGGTGCTCGGTGCCAGCACCGGGTTCGGCGTCATCAGCGCGCGGACTGGCGTGGTCAGCAGCCGGTTGTCGTCCCCGTGGCCGTGGGGCGCCCCCCCGGCGGCCAGGGGGCGCGGCGCGTCGTCGGCGAGGAACTGGGCGATGGCGCCGTCGCGGGCGGCCAGTTGCCGGGCGCGCTCCAGAGGCAGGTGGTAGACCAGGGCATCCTCGATCACGGGGCCGAGCGGGGTCTGCGGTGACGCGGCGAGATGCACCAGATCCCCTTCGCCCAGGCGGTCCAGCAGGGTGTCGCGGGCGTCGCGGATCTCCAGGGTGCCGGTGCGCACGATCCACAGGCCGGGCTCGGCGTCCGGCGGGAAGCGGCTGCCCTCGCGCAGGTAGCGCAGGGTGAGCTGACGCACGATCGCGTCCCGGCTGGCCGCCGGCAGGGAGGCCAGATCCGGGCAGCGATCGAGAAACTCGCGGATCTCTTCGAGTTCGCCGTTCATGCGCGGGTCCGTGTGGCGATATACCCGGGGAGACACCGGGGCGTGGATACGTTGGGGTTCAGGGTGTGGGGCAACCGGCAATCGACCGGGTTCGGGTCGATTGCCGCTTGTCCCGCGGGACATGTGCCAGATAAAAGGGGCCGACCCGGTGCACCCGAGCCGACCCCGTCGTTACTTCTGAAACTCCATCCAGTCATGGTGACGGGAGCCCCGCCATGCCGATGCTGCCAGGCATGACGGGGCCGTCCATCAGCTTTCGGTACGCGGTACGCGCACGCTTTCGACCAGGTCCTGGATGTCCTTCGGCGGTTCCTTGGTCATCTTCATCACAATGTAGGCGGTGATGAAGTTGAAGGCCGCGCCGATGGCGCCGAAGCCGGTCGGGTTCACACCCAGCAGCCAGCCGTCCGGATTGTCCGGGAGCATGGCGGTGCCGGAGAAGAAGAACCAGCCCTTGTACGTGAAGATGTACAGCAGGGTGGTCCCGAGACCGACCAGCATGCCGGCGATCGCGCCTTCCTTGTTCATCTTCTTCATGAAGATGCCCATCATCAGGGTCGGGAACAGCGAGGCCGCGGCCAGACCGAAGGCCAGTGCCACCACCTCGGCCGCGAAGCCGGGTGGATTAAGCCCCAGATACCCCGCGAACAGGATGGCGACCGCCATGGCGATACGTCCTGCCATCAGCTCGTTCTTCTCGCTGATCCTGGGCATGAATACGCCCTTCAGCAAGTCGTGCGAGATGGCCGACGATATGGCGAGCAGGAGCCCCGCCGCGGTCGACAGTGCGGCAGCGATACCGCCCGCTGCGACCAGTGCGATCACCCAGCCCGGAAGCCCGGCGATCTCGGGGTTGGCCAGCACCATGATGTCGCGGTCGAGGGTCACGATCTCGGAGCCTTCCCAGCCGTATTCCTCTTCCGCCATCGCGGCGAACTCTTCGTTGGCGTCGTTGTAGTACTGGATCACGCCGTCGTCGTTCTTGTCCTCGAACGCCAGCAGACCGGTCTGCTCCCAGCGCTCCATCCAGGCCGGCTTGTCCGCGTGGGCCAGGTGGCCTTCCTCGGTGCCGATCTCGCCCGGATGCACGGTGTTGACCAGGTTCCAGATGGCCATCGCACCGACCGCCGGGGCGGTGGTGTAGAGGATGCCGATGAACACCAGCGCCCAGCCGGCGGACTTGCGGGCATCCCGCACGCGCGGAACGGTGAAGAAGCGGATGATCACGTGCGGCAGACCCGCGGTACCGATCATCAGCGCCAGGGTCAGCAGGAACATGTTCATCAGGCTCATGCCGCCCACTTCGGTGTAGGCGTGGAAGCCCAGATCCACCATCGTCTGGTCCAGCGCATCCAGCAGGTAGGTATCGGAACCCTGCAGGGTGGAACCGAGACCCAGCTGCGGCAGCGGGTTGCCGGTCAGGGTGATGGCGATGAAGATCGCCGGCACCGTGTAGGCAAAGATCATGATCACGTACTGCGCGATCTGGGTGTAGGTGATGCCCTTCATCCCGCCGAGCACGGCGTAGATGAACACCACCGCCATCCCGGCGAACAGCCCGGTGGCCAGCGGCACCTCCAGGATGTTGGAGAAGGCGATCCCGACCCCGCGCATCTGCCCGATCACGTAGGTGACGGACATCACGATCAGGGAGATCACCGCGATGATGCGCGCGGCCTTCGAGTAGAAGCGGTCACCGATGAATTCCGGCACCGTGAACTTCCCGAACTTGCGCAGGTACGGGGCCAGCAGCAGGGCCATCAGCACGTAGCCGCCGGTCCAGCCCATCAGGTAGGCGCCCCCGGTGAAGCCGAGGAAGGCGATCAGGCCGGCCATGGAGATGAACGATGCGGCGGACATCCAGTCCGCGGCCGTGGCCATGCCGTTGGCGATCGGGTTGATGCCGCGCCCGGCGACGTAGAACTCGCTGGTCGAACCGGCACGCGCCCAGATGGCGATGCCGATGTACAGGGCGAAGGTCGCCCCGACCACGAGCAGGCTTAGAGTCTGTTGATCCATGACAGGCTTACTCCTCGTGGACGTTGAACTTGCGATCCAGGACGTTCATGCGCCAGGCATAAACGAAGATCAGGATGATGAAGGTGTAGATCGACCCCTGTTGTGCGAACCAGAAGCCCAGCGGATAGCCCCCCAGCTGGAACGCGTTCAGGGGCTGGGCCACCAGGATGCCCAGCACGAACGACACCAGGAACCAGATGGCCAGGCAGATGCCCAGCAGGCGCAGGTGCGCCCGCCAGTACGCCTGCCGGCTCAGGTCTTCTTGTGACATGACGATGCTCCTCTCGTAAGGTTTTGTTGTTTGCCGTGGTCCTTCACAGCTGGTACTGCACCTCAAGCTGTCCCTGCAGCTTGCGGGCCTGCCGGAAACTCTCCTTGAGCACCCGTCCCTCCAGGGCACCCAGTTCTTCCGGCCGGATTCGGTTGTCGTCCTCGCGCCCCTCGCGCAGGGCTTTCTGCTGTGCGCGCAGGCGCAGCATCTGCAGGTAGCGCAGCGCCGCGTGGTAGTCGCGGGCATCGGTTTCGCGCATCACGTCCGCGGTGACCGCCTGGTCCAGTCGGTCGTGGGTGCGCGTCGCCGGCAGCTCGGCGGCCAGCGCGATGACGCGCGCGGCGTCGACGAAGGGTGTGAGCCCCTGCTTCTTGATGTCGATGCCCTCGGCCCCGCTCTTGATCTCGCCGAACAGGCCCAGCGGCGGCCGGAACATCTGCTGGTTGGCCGCCATCTGACGGCGGAACCGGCTGTTGAACGCGGTCTTCTGCAGCAGCCGGGTGCGCAGGGCCTCGACCGGGCCGGCATCGCCGTCCACCGCGCGCAGGTCGAAGAAGATCGTGCTCTTGAGCAGGTGCTCCGGGGTGCCCTGCTCGATCCAGCGGGTAAAGCGTTGATCCCACTCCGGGCCGCTCAGGCAGCACTCCGGATTGCCGGCCATGATGTTGCCGGGGCACAGGGTGAAGCCGCATTCCGCCAGGGCCTGGTTCACGGCCTTCGCGTAGGGCAGCAGGCGCTCGCGGATGGCGTCCGCATCACCGGCCTCGGCATCGAACAGGATGCCGTTGTCCTGGTCGGTGACCAGGGCCTGTTCCTCGCGGGCCTGGGAGCCAAACGCCAGCCAGGTGAAGTCGATGCCCTCGATGCTCGGGTGTTCGCCGCGCAGCAACGCCAGCACGCGGCGGGTGGCGTGCTCGTTGAGGCGGGTGATCAGACGCAGGACCTGATCCGCCTCCGCGCCCTGGCCGACTACCGCCTCGATCAGGCGCGGAACCTGACGCAGGCGCTCGGCAATGGTCGCCACCGAGTCCGCGCGGCGGATCTCGCGGACCAGGCCATCCAGGGTCAGCGGCTGGCTGGTCAGCAGGTCGCGCTCGCCCAGCACCCCGACCAGGCGTCCGTCACGCACCACGCACAGGTGGGTCATGCCGTGCTCCGTCATTGCCTCGATGCCCTCGAACCCGGGGGCGTCTTCGGCCAGGGCAACCGGGTCCGGCGTCATCACGGCGGCGATCGGCGTATCCAGGTCCACATCCGCGAGCGCCACGCGCGCCAGCAGGTCGTGCAGGGTGAAGATCCCCACTGGTCGCTGTTCCGCGTCGACCGCGACGATGGAGCCCACGCGTTCGTCGCGCATCGAGGCGAGGACTTCGCGCAGGCGCGATTCCGGGCGGCAGGTGACGGGCTCGCGCGCAATGCGCAGCGCCAGGGGCGTGTTGAGCTGACCGGCGGACCCGCCGTCGCGGGCGGACAGGGTGTCCAGGCCCTGCTGCAGGCGGTCCAGGAGATTGGCCAGGCGGCGGGTGCAGAAGTCGTTGAAGACCTTCGAGCGTGCCCGCAGGCGGTCGAAGTCCTCCAGGTTCAGTTCCAGGCAGACGGTGTCCTCGGCCGCGCGGTGCACGGTGTGCACGGCGCGTCGCCCCAGCAGGGCACCAATCGGGAAGCATTCGCCGGGGATCAGCTCCCAGGCCTTGCCGGAGAGCTGTTCGTCTTCGCTGGGGGTCTCGCCCCGGATGCGGCCCTGGCGAATGATGTGGAAACGCTGTGCGGGGCCGGCCTCGGGGTCGGTGATGCGGGCTCCCCGGGCATAGAAGCGGCTCTCCAGCCGTGGAAGCAGGAATTCCAGCGCGTCCGCCTCGAGCTGGTCGAACGGGGCGTGGGCGCCGAGGAACTCCCGGGTGCTGTCGAGCGCGTCAGACATGGCGTGGGCGGCATCCCCAAGGTGATCGTGTTCACGTTTCGGGGATTCACTGCAAATAGCGCGCCAATCTTGCTGCCGGGGCGGAACAGTGACTTGCGCCCGGCTGGTTCTTCAGTGTGTTACGTCGCGTAACACCGGTGTTTCTTACCGTTACACCCGCCTCCGGGGTGATGGAGACGGGCGTTTCGCTAAAGCGGGGGCCGGCGCCCGGTGATGAAGAAGACCACGGCCAGGATCAGCCCCACGACAAACAGGATCCAGGCGATCTGCGTGGCGGCTCCGGCGATGCCGCTGAGGCCGAGCGCGCCCGCCACGATCGCGACAATCAGAAACAACAGGGCCCATCCCAGCATCGGTTTTCTCCTTTTCGGTCATCTGAAAATATCAGTGTAGGGCAGAAATTTTGATTCAGTGTGGGGTTTGTATCCGGCTTGGCGCACCCGTTCTCATTTCGGTTTTTCGAATCGCGACGCGGCGCGCATGTTGAGGACGCATTTTGCAAACTGGTACGCGGTGCAATAAGAGCGAGTCCTCGAATGTGAATCCGTTCCCGCGGCGCGCGCTGCGTTTCCATGAGAATGGTTCGGTGAACGACAGGACCCGGGTTGGCCGGACAACACCTTGAGTATTTAATTCACGGGCAGGTGCGAGATGAACAATGACGTGCGAGTAAAAGACGCGGGCGTGGACCCCGGTGCGTATTGGACCCGGCATCCGGTATATGCAGTGGGCCTGGTCCTGGGCCTTGCCGGCCTGCTGGCGGGGTGTTCCGACTCCGGCCCGGCACAGGAGGCCGGCGAGACCGTGGACGAAACGGTCGAGGAGGTAGAGGAGGACCTGCGTGGCTGGGTCGAGGATCTGCGCGAGGAAGAACGCCAGCAGGACGAAGCCGGTGGCGAGCAGGCGCCTTCCGCGAACGAGGACCCGCTGCGCGAACTGGACTGACACCGGGTGTCCTTAACCCGGCACGGGTCCTGCGGGATCCGGGGGCGCGTGTCGGTGGATCAGCGTCGTCCCCGCGCATTTTTGCGGTGCTGATTGTGGTCGGGTTCGCGTTGTGAGTGGGGCGCTTTTGGGGTTTTTGCGGTTATCCGGAGGACATCACAGGTTCGGCCTTTTTGGTTATATGACGGTTCGGGAGAATCGGCGCGCCTTTGGTGATCAACAATGTTTCAAGGAGACGCGCAAATGAAAAAATTCCTGCTTGCAACCGTTGCAGTGGCAGCCTCGGGTCTTCTGGTACCGCAGGGAGTGATGGCGGATCCATCCGACCGGAGCGAGGGGCTGTACATGGGCCTGGGAACGGGTTTCAGCTCGCTGAAGAATGATCGGGACGAGGTCGCTGATTTTATTGGTTCTGGTGCCTCCGACTACCGCCTGGATGATGACGACAACGTCTGGCGCGGGTTCGTTGGATACAACTTCAATCCCTACGTAGGGGTGGAGGGGTTCTACTCGGACCTCGGGAAGGTGAAGCTGCGCGGTGACGAGCAGGGTGCCCACACCGACATCAAGTCGAGTGCCTACGGGGCGAGCGTGCTCGGCAAGCTGCCGATCGGGCAGCACTTCGAGTTCTTCGCCGAGGGAAACACTGGATAATGTACACGCTCGCGTTGACACCCCAGGTTCTCCGAGGCAAGGCGCACCGTGCAGCGGGTAGTGGTTCTACCCGCAAGCGGTGCAACGCAGGATCGGGGAACTTGGGGTGCCAACCCTTGGGGCTCGGCCGCTTTTGCGCGCGCACGGCGTTGCGGTTCCCTTGTGCAGAATGACTGCACGGCAGTCACCGCGCCTTGTTCGCACGCAAAAGCGACTCGAGCGCGAGCGTGCACATTCATCAGCGTTTCCCTAGGGTGCGGGATCGCGGCGACCGGGGCGCACGCTGGGCCTGCGCGGCGGGTCCCGCCGTGGCATTGGGTTTGCATGAGCTCGGGAACACCCATGTCCACCGGGGACCCCCATGCACGACCGCAAGAGCCTCAGCCTGGCCGCCGAACTGCGGCGGAACATGCGGGCCGAATTCCCCGCAGTGGCCCGGCTGTCGGTCAGTGACCCGGACTTCATGGAGACCATTCTGGATTATGCGGCGCGCTCGCAGTCGAGCCTGGTGCAGGCCGCGGCGCTGACCCTGCGCAGCCAGCTCGAAGGGTCGGGGTATCTGCACGCGCCGCGGCGTGAGCCGCCCGCCGGGACCGACGCGGCGCCATCCGCAGGGGGCCGGCCCACCCACAAACGCCGGGTCTACCGCGGGCGGGTGATCGACGACCCGGAGTAGTCTTTCGCCCGCGGGACTTTTTGGCGACACTCGGGGTTTTGGCCGGAGACCCCTGATGGACGCACTGTACCCCGAGATCGAACCCCACGGGATGGGCCGCCTGGCGGTCGGCGACGGCCACGAACTCTACTTCGAGGAGTGCGGCAATCCCGACGGGATCCCGGTGGTATTCCTGCATGGCGGACCGGGGTCGGGCTGCGAGAGCTGGCACCGTCGCTTCTACGACCCGGAACGCTACCGGATCGTGCTGTTCGACCAGCGGGGCTGCGGGCGCTCGACCCCGCATGCCGGTCTGGAGGCGAACACCACCTGGCACGTGGTCGCGGACATCGAACGCCTGCGCGAACACCTGGGGATCGAGCGCTGGGTGGTATTCGGGGGGTCCTGGGGCTCCACCCTCGGCCTGGCCTATGCCGAGACGCATCCGGAGCGGGTGCTGGGTCTGGTGCTGCGCGGGATCTTCCTGTGCCGGCCGCAGGATATCCAGTGGTTCTACCAGTCCGGGGCCGACCGTCTGTTCCCCGAGGCCTGGGCCGAGTACGAGGCGCAGATCCCCGAGACCGAGCGCGACGACATGGTGGGCGCCTACTACCGGCGGCTTACCTCGCCGGAACGCCCGGTGCGCGAGGCCGCGGCCCGGGCCTGGTCGGGCTGGGAGGGGCGTACATCCTGTCTGGTGCCGAACCCCGATGTCATTGCCCACTTCGAGGACCCGGACGTCGCGGTCAGCCTCGCGCGGCTGGAGTGCCACTATTTCAAACACGACACCTTCCTCGAGCCGGACCAGCTGCTGCGCGACGCCGGGCGGCTGACGGGGATCCCCGGGACGCTGGTGCACGGGCGCTATGACGTGGTCTGTCCGGTCAACCAGGCGGTGGCGCTGCACCGGGCCTGGCCACAGGCGCAGCTGGAGATCGTGCCGGATGCGGGCCATTCGGCCGCCGAGCCCGGGATCCTGCGCCGCCTGGTGGCCGCGACCGACCGGCTGGCCGCCGACCTGGCGGGGCAGGTGGAGCCCGGGACCGGGGGAGCGCGCGCGTGATCGCGGTGATCCAGCGCGTCACCGAGGGCCGGGTCGCGATCGACGGGGAGGCGGTCGGGACTATCGGGCCGGGGTTGCTCGCGCTGGTCGCGGTGGAGCCGAACGACACCGAGGCGGGCGCGGATCGCATGCTGGACCGGTTGCTGGGCTACCGGGTCTTCGCCGACGCCGAGGGGCGGATGAACCGGAGCCTGACCGAGACCGGGGGCGGGCTGCTGCTGGTGCCGCAGTTCACCCTCGCGGCCGACACCCGCAAGGGGATGCGCCCGAGCTTCTCGGGATCCGCCACCCCGGAACACGGGGCGGCACTGTTCGACTATCTGGTGCGGCGGGCCGGGGAACGCCACGCGCCGGTCGCCAGTGGTCGCTTCGGCGCGGACATGCAGGTGAGCCTGACCAACGACGGGCCGGTCACCTTCTGGCTGGAGGCCCGTGGCCAGTAAGCCGCGACGCGACGGGCGACGGAACCAGAGGGCAAGGGCGGGTTGCACCACGAAGTGCACGAAGGCACGAAGAAGGGCGATAGCACCACAGAGGGCCCAGAGGACACAGAGAAGGTCCCGGCTCGCGTGCTGCGGATGCCGTGGCCGCGCCGGCGGCCCGACGAAGAGATTCGCTCCAAGCCCCTCCGTACTTTCTCCGTGTCCTGTGTGTGCTCTGTGGTGACCAAAATGGTTTGCGGGGCCGGAAACGAAGAGACCCGGCACAGGGCCGGGTCTCCAGGGACAGCGCGGGGTTCGCTGCGGGCGCGGATCAGGCCGCGCGGCGCAGGAACGGACGCTGGCCGGACTGGACCGCGCGACGGATGAAGTCGGCACGGCCGGCCTCGCGCTGGTTCAGGTTGTCGGCGCACTGCGACGGCTCGTAGGCGGCAGCGGAGAGCATCACTTCCAGCTCGCACAGGTCGACCTTCGGCTGGGTCAGTTCGTCCGGGGTGGTGTTCAGCTTGCGGCCCACTTCCCAGAACATGCGCGGGTTCCAGAGCTTGGTCTGGATGCGCGGGGACTGGAACAGGGTGACGCAGCGGTTGTTGAGCTCTTGCTGATCCATGAGGGACTCCTGTGACAGATTGTTCAAGCGCGCCCGAATCTAGCCGACCCGGGGCGCGAATACAAGCGTTTCCTGATGGATCAGTGTTTCCCCAAGACTTCGGAGAGGCGCGCTATTCGACCGTGACCGACTTGGCGAGGTTGCGCGGCTGGTCCACGTCGGTGCCCTTCAGCACGGCCGTGTGATAGGCGAGCAACTGCAACGGGATGGTGAACAGGACCGGCGCCAGCCAGGGGCTAAGGGCCTCGTTCTGCGGGAGGCCGATCCAGGTGTCTTCCGGGGCCAGCGCCCGTGCGGCGCTGGATTCGCCGATCACGATCAGCTGCCCACCCCGCGCCCGAACCTCCTGCAGGTTGCTGGAGAGCTTTTCCAGCTGGGCGTCGTCCGGGGCGACCGCGATCACCGGCATCTCCGTATCCACCAGGGCCAGGGGGCCGTGTTTCAGCTCGCCCGAGGGATAGGCCTCGGCGTGGATGTAGGAGATCTCCTTCAGCTTGAGGGCACCCTCCAGGGCGATCGGGAAATACGCGCCCCGGCCCAGGAACAGCGCGTGCTGGCGTTCCAGCAGCTCCTCGGCAATCCGCGCGATGGGGGTGTCCAGGGCGAGGATCCGCGCGACCTGATCCGGCAGACCGCGCAGGGCCGCGACAGCGGCGGCGCGGTCGCTGGCCGGCATCCGGGCGGCCGTCGCGACCTGACCCAGCAGCAGGACCAGGATCCCCAGGGCGGCGAGCTGGGTGGTGAAGGCCTTGGTGGAGGCGACACCGATCTCCGGGCCGGCGTGCGTCATCAGGATCAGGTCGGCCGCGCGCGCCATGGTGCTCTCGGGGACATTGCAGATGGCCAGGCGGGCGAGGAACGGCTCCTCCTGGGACTGGCGCAGCACCGCGAGGGTGTCGGCGGTCTCACCGGACTGGGAGATCACCACAAGCAGCGTGCCGGGAGCGAGGACATGGCGGCGGTAGCGGTACTCGCTGGCGACCTCCACCCGCGCCGGCAGGCCCAGGTGCTCCTCGATCCAGTGGGCCGCGACCATGCCGGCGTGATAGCTGGTCCCGCAGGCCACGATCTGGACCGCGGCGACGTCGGCGAGCCGTTCGTCACTGCCTGGTCCAAGGATGTTCTCGAGGATGGCCGATTCGCCGAGGCGACCGGACAGCGTCTCCTCGAGGGCGTGGGGCTGCTCGTAGATCTCCTTGAGCATGAAGTGCCGGTATTCGCCACGGTCCGCGACGTTCACCTGGCAACGACTCTCGCGGATGCCGCGCTCGACCGGAGCCCCGCGCGCATCCTCGACCTCTACGCCGGCGCGCGTCAGACGGGCGATGTCGCCGTCCTCGAGGTCGACAAAGCGTTGGGTCACCGGGAGCAGGGCCTGCACGTCGGATGCGGCAAAGGTCTCGCCAATCCCCAGGCCGAGCAGCACCGGACTCCCGGAGCGGGCGACGATCAGCTCGTCGGGGAAGTCCGCGAACACCGCGGCGATGGCGTAGGCCCCCTGGAGCTCGGCGCAGGTGCTGCGCATCGCCTCTCGCGGGGTGGCACCGGCCTCCAGCGCCTGTTCCAGCCGGTGGGCGATGACCTCGCTGTCGGTCGCCGACACGCAGGGCCAGCCCGCTGCGTCCAGTCGCGAGCGCAGGTCCGCATGGTTCTCGATGATGCCGTTGTGCACGATCGCCACGCGGCCATCCCGCGAACGATGGGGGTGGGCATTCTCCTCGCTCGGGGCACCGTGTGTGGCCCAGCGGGTGTGGGCGATGCCCACGCGCCCCTGCAGGCCGGCGGCGTCGATGCGCTGCTCCAGCGCCGCCACCTTGCCGATGGCGCGGATGTCCGCAACCGCCCCGTCGTTCACCACCGCCACGCCGGCGGAGTCATAGCCCCGGTACTCCAGGCGGTGAAGCCCTTCCACCAGGACGGGGACCAGGTTGCGCTCGCCGATGCCTGCCACCAGACCGCACATGGGTTAGCTCTCCTCGTTCTTGCTGGTCTTCTTCGGACGCGGCCAGTCGCGGATGGTGCGGGGCCGGGCGCGCGTGAGCGCCAGGGCACCCGGCTCGACGTCGTCGGACAGGGTCGACCCGGCCCCCACAGTGGCATCGTCGCCGATGCGGATGGGCGCCACCAGCGCGGTGTTCGAGCCGATAAAGGCCCGTTCGCCGATCTCGGTGTGGTGCTTGTTGGCCCCGTCATAATTGCATGTGATGGTGCCGGCGCCCAGGTTCGCGCCCGCGCCCACCCGGGCATCACCAACATACGTCAGGTGATTCGCCTTCGCTCCCGGGCCCAGGGTGGCGTTCTTGATCTCCACAAAGTTGCCGACCCGCGCGCCCGTGCCGAGAACCGTACCCGGCCGGAGGCGCGCAAACGGCCCGACCCGGGCATCCGCATCCACGCGCACCCCCTCGAGGACGCTGTGCGCCGCGATCTGCGTGCCCGACCCGATCTGGCAGTCGCGCAGCACGCAGCCGGGGCCAATGTAGACATCATCGGCGAGCGTGACCGTGCCCTCGATCACGACATTCACGTCGAGCGTGCAATCCTGCCCGAAGGTGAGAACGCCTCGGACATCGATACGGTCGGGATCGGCCAGGGCCAGGCCGTCGCGCATCATCTCGTTCGCCTGCGCCTGCTGGTAGAGCCGTTCCTGGACGGCCAGCTGGGCGCGATCGTTCACGCCGAGCACCGCGGCCGGATCCCGACTCTCGGCGACAGTGACCGCGGATCCGTCGGCGCGGGCCGCGGCGACCACGTCGGTCAGGTACCACTCGCGCGCGCCACCCGGTGCCGGCTCGCAGGCAGCCAGCCAACGGCGCAGATCGCCCGCCGGCGCGGCCAGGACCCCGGTATTGATCAGATCCACGGCCCGTTCGTCGATCGACGCCTCCTTGTCCTCGACGATCCGCTCGAGGGCGCCGTCCGGGGCCAGGATCAGGCGCCCGTAGCCCCCGGGATCGGCAACACGCGCGGCGAGCACGGTCACCCCATCGCCCGCCGCGCAGGCCTCGAGGTCGGCGACCGGGATCCGCGGCACATCGCCGTAGGTCACCAGCACGCGCGCTGCCTCGGGGACATGTTCCAGCGCGCGAAACACCGCGTGTCCCGTGCCGCGGGGCTCACCCTGATCGATCCAGTCGAGGGGCAGCGTCGATTCCGCGAACGCGGCGCGCACGCGTTCCTGCTGGTGGCTCACCACGAGGTGGCAGGCGGCGGCGTCCAGCGCGGCCGCGCGGTCGAGGACATGTGCAAGGAGGGGCCGGCCGGCGAGGGGCTGCAGGACCTTCGGCTTGCGCGAACGCATGCGCGTGCCCTTGCCGGCGGCCAGTACCACGAGATGGAGGGGTGTCATTTCAGGCATGGCTGCAATGATAAAGGGCCAACCGAGATGGTTGGCCCTTGGGGTAGGTCATCCGTCGCAATTCGCCGGATTATTTCCGGCGCAGCTTCTGGATCATCTGCAGGCGCGCGGCCGCCTCGACCAGTTCCGCCTGAGCCTTGGCGTAGTCGAAGTCGGCCTTGGAATTCTCCAGGGCCTCCTCCGCGCGCTTCTTGGCCTCCAGGGCCTCGGCCTCGTCGAGGTCCTTGGCCCGCACTGCGGTGTCCGCGAGGACGGTTACGTGGTAGGGCTGGACCTCGAGGATGCCGCCGGAGACGAACACCGGCTGCGGCTCGGCGCCTTCCTTTTCCTGGATGCGCAGTTCGCCCGGATTGAGCCGGGCGAGCATCTGGGTATGCCCGGCATATACGCCGACCTCGCCACCTTCGGCGGGCGCGGCGATCATCAGGGCCGTACCGGAGTAGATGGACTCCTCCGCACTGACCACATCCACATGCATATTCATGGGCATAACGCCTTGCTCCTTAGCCGAGCTTCTCGGCCTTCTCGACGGCTTCCTCGATGGTGCCGACCATGTAGAAGGCCTGCTCCGGCAGGTGGTCGTATTCACCGTCGACGATCGCCTTGAACGCACGGATGGTGTCCTTCAGGGACACGTACTTGCCGGGCGCCCCGGTGAAGACCTCGGCCACGAAGAACGGCTGCGACAGGTAGCGCTGGATCTTACGCGCGCGGGCCACGACCAGCTTGTCGTCTTCCGACAGCTCGTCCATCCCGAGGATCGCGATGATGTCCTTCAGCTCCTTGTAGCGCTGCAGGGTACCCTGCACCGCACGGGCGGTGTCGTAGTGCTCCTGGCCAATGATCTGCGGGTCCAGCTGGCGCGAGGTGGAATCCAGCGGATCCACCGCCGGGTAGATCCCCAGCTCGGCGATCTGGCGCGACAGCACGACGGTCGCATCCAGGTGCGCAAAGGTCGTGGCCGGGGACGGGTCGGTCAAGTCATCCGCCGGCACGTAGACGGCCTGGATGGAAGTGATCGAACCCTTCTTGGTCGAGGTGATGCGCTCCTGCAGCACACCCATCTCTTCCGCCAGGGTCGGCTGGTAACCCACCGCGGACGGCATACGACCCAGCAGCGCGGAGACCTCGGTCCCGGCCAGGGTGTAGCGGTAGATGTTGTCGATGAACATCAGCACGTCGCGGCCTTCGTCACGGAAGAACTCGGCCATGGTCAGACCGGTCAGCGCGACGCGCAGACGGTTGCCCGGCGGCTCGTTCATCTGGCCGTAGACCAGGGCCACCTTGTCGAGGACGTTGGAGTCCTTCATCTCGTGATAGAAGTCGTTCCCTTCACGAGTACGCTCGCCCACGCCGGCAAACACGGAATAACCGGAGTGCTCGATCGCGATGTTGCGGATCAGCTCCATCATGTTGACGGTCTTGCCCACGCCGGCGCCGCCGAACAGGCCGACCTTGCCGCCCTTCGCGAAGGGGCACAGTAGATCGATGACCTTGATGCCGGTTTCCAGCAGCTCGGTGGAGCCCGCCTGCTCGTCGAAGGTCGGGGCGGCGCGGTGGATCGACCAGGTCTCCTGGGCCTCCACGTCGCCGGCGTTGTCCACCGGACGACCGAGGACGTCCATCACGCGGCCCAGGGTCCCCTTGCCGACCGGCACGGAGATCGGCTTGCCGGTCGCGGTAACCGGGGTCTGACGCTTCACACCCTCGGTGGTACCCATGGCGATCGTGCGCACGACGCCGTCACCCAGCTGCTGCTGGACTTCCAGGGTCAGGCCGTTTTCCAGGGTCAGGGCGTCGTAGACCTTGGGCACTTCGCCGTGGGGGAACTCCACATCCACGACGGCGCCGATGATTTCGACAATCTTTCCAGAACTCATTTGTTCATCCTCGTAAGTCGTAATTCGTGCCGAGTCGACCGATACGTGACGGCGGGCGCTAGACCGCGGCCGCGCCGCTGACGATCTCGGAGATCTCCTGGGTGATCGCGGCCTGGCGCGCCTTGTTGTAGACGAGCTGCAGGTCCTTGATCATCGTGCCGGCGTTGTCGGAGGCGGACTTCATCGCCACCATGCGCGCGGCCATTTCGCAGGCCACGTTCTCGACCACCGCCTGGTAGATCAGGGACTCGACATAGCGCTCGAGCAGCGTATCCATCACCGGATGCGTGTCGGGCTCGTAGATGTAATCCCAGTGGTGCTTGAGCGATTCGTCCCGGCTCGGCGCCGTCGGCAGCAGCTGGGTCACCTCGGGCTGCTGCGTCATCGTGTTGACGAACTTGTTCTCCAGCAGCACGACGCGGTCCACCTTGCCGTCGCGGAAGTTGTCCAGCACCACCTTGATCGACCCGATCAGGTCGTTGATGTGCGGACGGTCACCGAGATCTTTGGCTTCGGCCACGATGTTGCCGCCAAGGCGCTTGAAGAACTGCAGCGCCTTGTTGCCCACCACGCAGAGATCGACCTCGACACCCTCGTCGCGGTACCGGCGCATCTCGCCGACAGCCTTCTTGAACAGGTTGGTATTCAACCCGCCGCAGAGGCCGCGATCGGTCGACACGATGATCAGCGCCACGCGCTTCACTTCGCGCTCAACCATGAACGGATGCTTGTACTCGGCATTCGCCATGGCGACGTGACCGATCACGTCGTGGATCTTCTGCGCGTAGGGCCGGGACTCTTCCATACGGTCCTGGGCCTTGCGCATCTTGGACGCGGCGACCATCTCCATCGCCTTGGTGATCTTCTGAGTATTCTGGATACTCTTGATCTGCGTCCGAATCTCCTTAGTGCCCGCCATTGCGTGCTCCCGTTACCAGCTGTGCTTGGCCTTGAACTCTTCCAGGGCCTTCTTCAGCTTTTCCTGGATGGAGTCGTTGTAGTCGCCAGTGCTGTTGATTTCGTCCAGGAGCTCCTTCTGCGAGGAACGCGCATAGGCGATCAGTTCCTTTTCGAAGCTCACGACCTTTTCCGCCTCAACGTCGTCGAGGTAGCCCTCGTTCGCGGCATACAGGGAGAAGGCCATCTCGCCAATGGACATCGGCTGGTACTGACCCTGCTTCATCAGCTCGGTCACGCGCTTGCCGCGATCCAGCTGCTTGCGGGTCAGTTCGTCCAGATCGGAGGCAAACTGCGAGAATGCCGCCAGCTCGCGATACTGGGCCAGCGCCAGACGCACGCCACCACCGAGCTTCTTGATGATCTTGGTCTGCGCCGAACCACCCACGCGGGAGACCGACAGACCGGCGTTGATCGCCGGACGGATACCCGAGTTGAACAGGTCGGTCTCGAGGAAGATCTGGCCGTCGGTGATCGAGATCACGTTGGTCGGCACGAACGCGGACACGTCGCCGGCCTGGGTCTCGATGATCGGCAGCGCGGTCAGCGAACCGGTCTGGCCCTTCACCTCGCCGTTGGTCTTTTCTTCCACGTACTCGGCGTTCACGCGGGAGGCCCGCTCCAGCAGACGCGAATGCAGGTAGAAGACGTCGCCCGGATAGGCTTCGCGGCCCGGCGGGCGGCGCAGCAGCAGGGAGACCTGACGGTAGGCCCAGGCCTGCTTGGTCAGGTCGTCGTAGACGATCAGGGCGTCTTCGCCACGGTCGCGGAAGTACTCGCCCATCGCGCAGCCGGCATACGGGGCAATGAACTGCATCGCGGCCGACTCGGAGGCGTTGGCGGCGACGATGATGGTGTTCTCCATCGCGCCGGCCTCTTCCAGCTTGGCCACCACGGACGCAACCGACGAGGCCTTCTGGCCCACGGCGACGTAGATGCACTTAACGCCGGAGTCCTTCTGGTTGATGATCGCGTCGATCGCCACGGCGGTCTTGCCGGTCTGACGGTCGCCGATGATCAGCTCGCGCTGGCCCCGGCCGACCGGAACCATGGCGTCGATCGCCTTGATGCCGGACTGCAGCGGCTGGTCGACGGACTGGCGTTCGATAACGCCCGGGGCGATCTTTTCGATCGGGCTGGTCACGTCGGTGTTCACCGGGCCCTTGCCGTCGATCGGGCGACCCAGGGAGTCCACCACGCGACCGAGCAGGGCCTCGCCCACCGGGACCTCGAGGATGCGGCCGGTGCACTTGACCGTGTCGCCTTCCTTGATGTGCTTGTAGTCACCCAGGATCACGACGCCGACGGAGTCGCGCTCGAGGTTGAGCGCCATGCCGAAGGTGTCCTCGGGGAACTCGAGCATCTCGCCCTGCATGACGTCACCCAGGCCGTGCACACGCGCGATACCGTCGGTCAGGCTGACCACGGTGCCCTCGTTGGAGGCCTCGGAGGAGGCATCGAATTTCTCGATGCGCTGTTTGATCAGATCACTGATCTCGGAGGGATTCAGTTGCATGTTAAATATCCTCTTAGCGACTCAAATTGGCAGCCAGGCGGTTCAGCTGGCCTCGCACGGAGCCGTCGATTACCAGGTCGCCGGCGCGGATGATGGCGCCCCCCAGCAGGGAGCTGTCGACTGAGCATTCGAGATCGACTTCGCAGCCCAGGCCCTTGACCAGGGCGTCGTGGATCTCTTTCTCCTGCGCCTGCGTGAGCTTGCGGAAGGCGGTGACATCGGCGTGCACGCGCTGTTCCGCGGCGGCCTTGAGTTCCTCGAAGGCGTCACGGACGGCGGGCAGGGCCGGCAGGCGGCCGTTCTCCGCCAGCAGGCGCACCAGATTGCCGGCCTCGGCACCGACCTTGTCACCGGCCACGTCCAGCACCAGCTGGGCGCGATCGGCACGCGGGAGCCGCGGGTTGGAGAGGAGACTGTGCATCTGCGAGTCGCTGGCGATCGCCGCCAGCAACTCGAGCTGCTCGGCCCAGCCGGCGAGATCCTTGGCCTCGCGGGCCCGCTCGAATGCCGCGCGGGCGTAGGGTCGGGCGACCGAAATCAGGTCTGACATAACGTCTCCTTAGAGCTTGGCCGCGAGCTTCTTGAGCAGATCGCCGTGGGCCTTGGCGTCAATCTCCTTAGCCAGGATCTGCTCGGCGCCGGCAACCGCCAGTTCGGAGACCTGCTTGCGCAGCTCTTCCTTCGCGCGATTGAGCTCCTGCTCGATTTCGGATTGCGCCGCTTCCTTGATGCGGTCGCCTTCCTCGCGGGCCGTGGTCTTGCTCTCCTCGACCAGATCGTTGGCACGCTTCTGGGCGGAGGCGACGATCTCGTTGGCCTGCTGCTTGGCTTCCTTGATCACCTCGGTCGCACGCTCCTGGGCGAGCTCCTGCTCTTTCTCGCCGCGCTCCGCTGCGGCGAGACCGTCGGCAATCTTCTTGCGACGCTCTTCCAGGGCGTTGGACATGGGCGGCCAGACGTAGCGCATCGTGAACCACACGAAGACGCTGAACGCGAGCAGCTGGCCGATGATGGTCAGATTGATATTCATCCTGCTACCTCGGGTTGACGAGTGTGAGGGATCCTCGGGACTCGGTCAGCCTCTTAGCCCAGGGCGAACAGAACGTACAGGCCGATACCCACACCGATCATCGGCACGGCGTCGGTCAGACCCATGACGATGAAGAACTGGGTACGCAGCATCGGGATCAGTTCCGGCTGACGCGCGGCGCCTTCCAGGAAGCGACCACCCAGGGTGCCCACGCCGATCGCGGCGCCGACAGCGGCCAGACCCAGGAGCAGAGAGCCAGCCAGAACGATCAGAGCGTTTGCCATTTCCATTTTTGTATCTCCAGTCGAGTGTTGAAACAGTCAGTTGAGTAGGAAGATCGGAATCAGTGGTCTTCGCTGTACGCCATGTCCAGATAGACGACGGTCAGCACCATGAAGATGAAGGCCTGCAGCGGCACCACGAGGATGTGGAAGATCGCCCAGCCGACATGCAGCACGCCGCCGGCCAGACCCAGGATCAGGCCCGCGGAGTACATCACGCCGATCAGGATGAAGATCATCTCCGCGGCGTAGAGGTTGCCGAACAGTCGCAGGGCGAGCGAGGCCGGCTTGGCCAGCAGGTTGATGAACTCCAGGACGAAGTTGATCGTCCAGAAGATCGGCTTCAGGAACACGATGTTGGTCTGGAACGGGATACCCGTGAGTTCCTTGATGAAGCCGACCGGGCCCTTGATCTTCAGCGAGTAGTAGATGATCAGGATAAACACGCCCAGCGCGAGGCCGGCGGTCACGTTGATATCCGTTGTGGGCACGATCTTGAAGTACGGGATGCCCAGCAGATAGGCGATGTGCGGCAGCAGATCCACCGGCACCAGGTCCATCAGGTTGAGCAGGAAGATCCAGACAAAGATGGTCAGCGCGAGCGGCGCGACCATGTCGTTCTTGTGCTTGAAGGAACCACGGACGTTGTCGTTGACGAAGTCCATGGTCATTTCGACGAAGTTCTGCCAGCCGCCCGGGACGCCGGCGGTGACCTTCTTGGCCGCGGCGCGGAACGTCAGGATAAACAGCAGACCCAGACCGATCGACCAGAGCATGGAGTCGACATGGATCGCCCAGAAGCCCATCTCGGCGGCTTCGGTGCTGGTCGAGGCGAAGCTCAGTCCGTTCTCGGGGTGGAGCCCGAAGGTGAGGTTCGTGAGATGGTGAGCAATGTGCTCTTCCATCGTGGGCAGTTCGCTTTCTGAAGCCATGCAGTTATCTCGTCATTGCTTGATCAGAAACCCGGTGCAGCCACCACAGGGGGGCCAGGTGCACCAGGAGGAAGATGCCGAACAGGGCCGGTAGGTCCGGCTCGTCCAGGTAAGCGAACGCCACCCCGAATGCCACCGCGATGATTGCCAGTCGTCCCAGCTGTGCGCCCATCATGCGGGCGGTCAGCGAGCCCACCTGATCGGCTCGATAGGGCCGAAACACGACGACCGCGGCCACGGCGTTGCCGAGGGTCGCGGTCATGCCGCCCACCGCGGCCGAGATCGCCACGATCGGGGGGAACAGGGCCAGAAGCAGGCCCGACAGAATCAGCGTTAAGGCGAGCTGCAGACCCAGCGATTGTAAGGCGTGTCTGAAGCGTCGCGGTGTCATTCAGCGGATGGGCACACCCACCCCTCTCCCAAAAAGTGCGCGTAGTATAAGAGCGCCCTTCTATTAGGTCAAACCGTTATGGGGCTGTAAGCAGGGGTTTGGGCCCGGTGCGGGCGGGGCGCGCGGACGGCGTTGCCGGGAGGATTGGCGCGGGGAGTCCGCGGCCTCTACTGGATGTGTTCGAGGATCCCGTCGAGCTCGTCGAGGCTGTTGTACTCGATGACCAGGCGACCCTTGCCCTGGCGGTTGTAGCGCACCTGCACCGGGGCGCCGAGCTGGTCGGACAGGCGGCTTTCCAGTTGCCGGACTTCGGGCGAGGGTCCGGTGTCCTTCTTCGGCTCCGGGGTGGCGGCCAGGACCTTCTTCACCAGTTGTTCGGTTGCGCGCACGGAGAGCCCGCGCTTGACGACGGTGGCGGCAACCCCCGGCTGATCGTCGAGGGGAACAGCGAGCAGGCAGCGCGCATGGCCCATTTCCAGGCGGCCCTCGTTGACGTGTTCCTTCACGCTGTCGTGGAGTTCCAGCAGGCGCAGCAGGTTGGTCACCGAGGTGCGCGAGCGGCCCACGGCATCGGCCGCGGCCTGGTGGGTCATCTCGAACTCCCCGATCAGGCGGCGGATCGCCTGGGCCTCCTCCAGCGGGTTCAGGTCCTCGCGCTGGATGTTCTCGATCAGGGCCATCGCGGCGGCGGCCTGGTCGGGGATTTCGCGCACCACCGCCGGCACGGTCTCCAGCCCCGCGATCTGGGCCGCGCGCCAGCGGCGTTCGCCGGCGATCAGTTCGTAGCCATCCTCCAGCCGCCGGACGACGACTGGCTGCACGATCCCCTGGGCACGAATGGAGTCCGCGAGTTCCGCCAGGGCGGCCTCGGCCATATGCACGCGCGGCTGGTATTTGCCACGCCGGATCTGCTCGATCGGGAGTTGATCCAGGCTGTCGGCTTCGTCGCCGCCGGCCTGGGCGCCGGAAAGGAGGGCATCGAGGCCGCGGCCCAGTCCACGTTTCGCCATGGTCGATCGTTCCTGCAGACAGTCGGTTGGGGGACGGGCGGCGTCAGCGCCGCAACATCTCGCCGGCCAGGGCCAGGTAGGCCACCGCGCCGCGCGAGGAGGCATCATACAACAAGGCCGGCTGGCCAAAACTGGGGGCCTCGGCCAGGCGGATGTTGCGCGGGATCACGGTGCGGAACACGCGGTCGCCGAAATGGCCGGTCAGCTGTTCGGAGACGTCCCCGGACAGCCGGTTGCGCGGGTCGAACATGGTGCGCAGCAGCCCGGAAATGCGCAGCTTCGGGTTGGGCCCGCGCTGGATGCTCTCGATGGTGCGCATCAGGGCGGTCAGGCCCTCGAGGGCATAGTACTCGCACTGCATCGGGATCACGACACCGTCGGCGGCGACCAGGCCATTGACCGTAAGCAGGTTCAGCGACGGCGGGCAGTCGACCAGGATGTGATCGTAGTTCGCAGTAGCCGCGCCCAGCGCATCCTGCAGGCGATATTCGCGGCGATCGGCCTCCATCAGCCGGACCTCGGCCACGGTCAGGTCGCCGTTCGAGGGCACCAGGTCGTAGCCGGCCTCGACCCGGTGGGCGGCCTCGGCGACCGTAGCCTGGCCCAGCAACACCTCGCAGGAGGTGGGGTCGTCGGCATGCTTGTCCACGCCGGAGCCGGTGGTGGCATTGCCCTGGGGGTCCATGTCCACCACCAGTACGCGCTTGCCCAGGCGCGCCAGCGATGCGGCCAGGTTGACGCAGGTGGTGGTCTTGCCGACCCCGCCCTTCTGATTGGTGATCGCCAGTGTATCGGTCACGGCTCAGGCTCTCTCGATAATGGCAACGTGGCGCTCGGCCACCTCGCCGGGAATGGTAACCGGATCCACCTGGCGGTACGTCCAGGGTGCCGGCAGGGGATCGTCGACCACCCGCCGCTGGCCGAGCATGGCCAGCACCCGGCCCCCGGGCGCCACGGTGTGTGCGACCCGCGCGAGCATTTCGGCCGGGGCCTTGAACGCCCGCGACAGCACCGTGGTATACGGCGCCTCGGGGTGGAAGTCTTCGATGCGCGCGTGAATGGCCTCGGCATTTACCAGGCCGGTCAGGCCGATCACGTTACGCAGGAAGCGGATGCGCTTGGCTGCGCTGTCCAGCAGACAGAAGTCGCGCTCGCGTTCCGTCGCGGCCAGGATGAACCCCGGGAGCCCGGCCCCGGTGCCCACGTCGAGCACGCGCTCGCCCTGAAGATACGGGCGCAGGGTCAGGCTGTCGAGTACGTGGCGTGGAATCAGCAAGGCGGGATCGCGCACCGCGGTGAGGTTGTGCACCCGGTTCCAGCGCTGGAGCTCGGCGAGGTACGTCGCCAGCGCCTCGCGGGCGCGGGCGTCCAGGTCCCAGGCCTCGGCGCAGGACGCGAGCCGCGCCCCCCAGTCGTCACTCGCCACTGGCGCGCTGCTCCAAGGAAACACTAATCCATGTACACCCTCGCGCTCGAGTCGCTTTTGCGTGCCAACAAGGCGCGGTGACCGCCGTGCAGTCATTCTGCACAAGGGAGCCGCAACGCCGTGCGCGCGCCCGTTTCTGATACCAACGGGCGGCCGAGCCCCTTCGGGGTTGGCACCCCAGGTTTTCGGATCCTGCGTTGCACCCCGAATCCATCAGAAACGGGCGGGTAGAACCACTACCCGCTGCGCGCCCCGCCTGGTCTCGGAAAACCTGGGGTACCAACGCGAGGGTGTACATGGATCAGTGTGTCCTTAGGTGTACGGCCAGGGCCGACAGCGCGGCCGGGGTCACGCCGGGAATGCGCTGGGCCTGGGCCAGGGTATGCGGACGGAATTCGGCCAGCTTCTGGCGGATCTCGTTGGACAGGCCGTGGACCCGGTCGTAGTCGAGACCGTCCGGCAGGGCCGTCTGCTCGGCGCTGGCCTGGCGCTCGATCTCGGCCTGCTGGCGCTCGATGTACCCGGCGTACTTGGCCTGGATCTCGGCCTGTTCGCGCACGTCCGGTGCGCAGCCCGCATCGAGTTCGGGGAGCGCCTGCATCAGGGCGTCGTAGTCGGCTTCGGGGCGGCGCAGCAGATCGAGCAGGGTCGCATCCGGGTCGGGGGCCTTGCCGAGGAGCTCGACCAGGGCCGGGCGGGTTCGCTGATCGCGGTCCGGTCGCGTCTGGGCCAGCCGGCTCATCTCCGACTCGATCGCGGCGGCGCGGTGCTCGAACCGTGCCCAGCGGGCATCGTCGACCAGGCCGTACTCGCGGCCGATCGGCGTCAGGCGCAGGTCGGCGTTGTCCTCGCGCAGCAGCAGCCGGTACTCGGCGCGCGAGGTGAACATGCGGTAGGGCTCCTGCGTGCCGCGGGTGACCAGGTCGTCGATCAGCACGCCGATGTAGGCCTCGGAACGCTGCGGGATCCAGGGTTCGGCGTCCCGGGTCAGGCGGGCGGCATTGAGCCCGGCGACCAGGCCTTGCGCCGCGGCCTCTTCGTATCCTGTGGTGCCGTTGATCTGCCCGGCGAAGAACAGATTGGCCACCTCGCGCGTGGCCAGCGACGGGCGCAGGCCGCGCGGGTCGAAGTAGTCGTACTCGATCGCGTAGCCCGGACGGGTAATACGCGCGTGCTCGAATCCCTCGATGCTCTGCACCAGCGGCACCTGGATCGCATACGGCAGGGAGGTGGAGATCCCGTTCGGGTAGAGCTCGTGCGTGGTCAGCCCTTCCGGCTCGACGAAGACCTGGTGGCTGGTCTTGTCGGCAAAGCGCACGACCTTGTCCTCGATCGAGGGGCAGTAGCGCGGTCCGGTGCTGTCGATCTGGCCGGAATACATCGGGGCCTGATCGAGGTTGGCGCGGATCAGGTCGTGGGTCTTCTCGCTGGTGCGCGCGATATGACAGGGGCGCTGGGCCGGGTGGTCGTCGGCCGAGCCGGTGAACGAGAACACCGGGCGCGGGTCATCGCCCGGCTGCACCTCGAGGCGCGCGAAGTCGACGCTGCGCCCGTCGATGCGCGGCGGGGTGCCGGTCTTCAGGCGCCCGACCGCAAAGGCCATCTCGCGCAGGCGCGCGGCCAGGCGCACGCTCGGCGGATCGCCCGCGCGACCGCCCGGCTGCCGGGTCAGCCCGGTGTGCATCTGGCCGTTGAGGAACGTCCCCACCGTCAGCACGACGGCGTGGGCCTGGAACGCAGTCCCCGCCTCGGTGACCACGCCGGTCGCACGATCGCCCTCCATGGTGATGTCGGCCACCGGCTGCTGGAAGATCTCCAGATTCGGCTCGGCCTCCACGAAGTGGCGAATGGCCTGGCGGTAGAGCTGCCGGTCGGACTGGGCGCGGGTCGCGCGCACCGCCGGGCCCTTGCGCCGGTTGAGGATGCGGAAGTGGATGCCGGCGGCATCCGCCGCACGTGCCATCACGCCCCCCAGGGCATCGATCTCCTTCACCAGGTGGCCCTTGCCGATGCCGCCGATCGCCGGATTGCAGCTCATCTGGCCGATGGTCTCGATGTTGTGGGTCAGCAGCAGCGTGCGCGCACCCGCGCGCGCCGCGGCCAGTGCGGCCTCGGTGCCGGCGTGTCCGCCGCCAATCACGATGACATCGAATGTTTCTGCCATGACCTCTGCAAGCCCGGCCGGTGGTCGGCCCGAAAACGTAAAATCAGCAGTTTAGCAGGAGTGGCGGCGGCGTCGAAGCGGCCGCATGGGGATCCATGTTTCCCTGCGCCATCACTTGCCGATGCAAAACCCGGCGAAGATCTCGCCGAGCAGGGCCTCGTGGTCCTGGCGACCCAGCAGGGCATCCAGCGCGGCCTCGGCCAGCCGCAGTTCCTCGGCGATCAGGTCGGGCGCGGCGCAGGCCTCGATGCGCCCCAGATGCAGCGCTGCCAGGCGCAGGCCATCGAGATGGCGCGCCCGCACGCTGAAGCGCTGCTGCCCGCCCTCGCCGGCACCGAGGCGCTCGACGATCGCCTGCTTGAGCTCATCAATGCCCGAACCCGTGCGTGCCGAGATGGAGATCCCCTCGCCTGGAAGGGAATCCTGTCCAACGCAGTCCTGCTTGTTCCAGACCGTGAGCCGCGGGATCTCGGGCGGGGCCTCCAGATCCGGCTTGGCCTCGGGGCGCGTGAGGTCGCGCAGATCCAGGATCAGGTCCGCCCCAGTGGCAGCCTCGCGGGCACGCTCCATGCCGATGCGCTCCACCGGGTCGTCGCTGGCATGCAGCCCTGCGGTATCGATCAGCTCGACCGGGATGCCGTGGATGGCGATCGGCGAGCGCAGCACATCGCGCGTAGTCCCGGGGCGGTCGGTGACGATCGCCACCTCACTCTCGGCCAGGCGGTTCATCAGGCTGGACTTGCCGACATTCGGGGCCCCCACCAGGGCCAGACGCAGGCCCTGGGCGAAGTACCGGGCCGGGCGCAGGCGCTCCAGCAACGCGACGATGGTGGCGTGCAGTTCCTCCGCCCGCCGGGCGATGTCCGGGGCCGCCTCGGATTCAAGATCGGTCTCGCCGAAGTCGATCTCGGCCTCGATGACCACGCGCATGTCGCGGATCGCGCGGGAGACCGGCTCCAGCTCCGCGGCCAGCGCACCATCGAGGCTGGAGCGGGCCAGGCGCGCGGCCTCGGCCGTCTGGGCATGGATCAGGTCGGCGACGGCCTCCGCCTGCGCGAGGTCGAGGCGGCCGTTCAGAAAGGCCTGTTCGGTGAATTCGCCCGGCCGCGCGCGGCGGGCCCCGAGATCGACCGACGCCGCGACCAGCGCCTCCAGCAGCACCGGGCTGCCATGCCCCTGCAGCTCGACCACGTCCTCGCCAGTGAAGGAATGGGGGGCGGGGAAATAGAGGATCAGGCCATCGTCGATGGCCTCGCCACTGGCCGGATCGAGGAGGCGGCCGTAGTGGGCATGGCGCGGTCGCAGGCGGTCGCGCCCGGTCAGACGCCGCGCGATCGCCGGTGCCTCGGGGCCCGACAGGCGGACCACGCCGATGCCGCCGACCCCCGGCGGGGTCGCGACCGCGACGATGGTGTCCGCCACGGTCACGGCCCGGTCAGCTCTTCTGCTTGTCCGGGTCCTCGCCGCTTTCGATCTTGCGCGTGATGTACCACTGCTGGGCGATGGAGAACAGGTTGTTGGTGAACCAGTACAGCACCAGGCCCGCCGGGAAGAAGGCGAAGAAGATCGTAAACACGAACGGCAGCGCCATGAAGATCTTCTGCTGCACCGGGTCCATCGGCGGCGGGTTCAGCTTGTACTGCACGAACATGGACACGCCCATCAGGATCGGCAGGATGAAGTACGGATCGCGCGAGGACAGATCCTGGATCCACAGCCACCACGGGGCCTGACGCAGTTCCACACTCTCCAGCAGCACCCAGTACAGGGCGATGAACACCGGGATCTGCACCAGGATCGGGAGACAGCCACCCAGCGGGTTGATCTTCTCCTTCTTGTACAGGTCCATCAGCGCCTGGTTCATGCGCTGCTTGTCGTCCTTGTAGCGCTCCTTCAGGGCCTGCAGCTTGGGCGCGACCTTGCGCATGCGCGCCATCGAGCGGTAGCTGGTCGCGGACAGCTTGAAGAACGCCAGCTTGATCAGGATGGTCAGGATGACGATCGCCCAGCCCCAGTTGCCGACCACCGCATGGATCTTGTCCAGCAGCCAGAAAAGGGGCTTGGACAGGAAGGTGAAGATGCCGTAGTCGACGGTCAGCTCCAGACCCTGTGCGATCTGGGAAAGCTCGTCCTGCAGCTTCGGGCCCACCCACAGGCGCGTGGAAAATGCGCCGCTGGAGCCGGCCGGGATCTGGATCGATTCGGAGTGGAGGCCGATCAGGTACTCGTCACCCACCTCGCCCGGCACCGCGCGGGCATAGAGCGCATTGACCTCGTCCTCGCCCGGGACCCAGGCGGACACAAAGTAGTGCTGGATCATCGCGACCCAGCCACCCTGGATGCGCGCCTGGATGGGGTCGTCGCGCAGCGACTCGAAGCGTTCGCGCTCGTAGCTCCCATCGAAATAGGCGGCACCGGTGAAGGTGTAAAGCCACCAGGACTCGCGGTCGGGCGTGGGGCCGTGACGCAGCTGACGGTACTGGCGACCGCTCCAGGTGGAATCCGAGCGGTTGTGGACCTCGTAGTCCACCTCGATCAGATGCGAGCCACGGGTGAAGGTATAGGTCTTGATGACCTCGATCTCGCCATCCTCGGAGGTCCAGCGCAGCGGGACCTCGAGGGTGTCCTGACCCTCGGCCAGTTCGAAGCGGTCCTGGTCGACCTGGAAATTGGCGTGATGCGACGGGGCGCGACCCTCCATGGATCGGTCGTTGACCCGATCATGGGTCAGGCCGCTCTGGGCAACATAGCCCCGGACCCGATGGTCGAACAGGCGCACAGGGACCAGCGGATCGTCCTGCAGGTCCCGCGGATACTGCAGCAGGTCCGCCCGCAGGAGCGTACCGCCACGGGTATCGATCAGGATCTCGTGGGTGTCGGTGCGCACCGTGATCTGGCGGCGGTCCGGCTCCTGCAGCGTACTGACCTGCGGCGCATCGTCCGCGCGCGGCTGGTCCTCCGACTCGAACTGCGGCGCATCCGGCACATCCTCCGGCCGCGCGTCCGGATCCTCCTCGGCCTGCTCGGCGGTACGATCCGGCTGGGAGGGAGTGCCGTAATCCTGATTCCAGGCCTGCCACATCAGGAACAGGACAAAGGCCAGGGTTAGCCACAGGAGGGGACGAAGGTTATCCATGAGCGCGACTACTTTGAGGGTCGGGTGCTGGGAGAATCGGAACGCGGTGCCGGAACCGGATCATAACCGCCCGGGGACCAGGGGTGGCAGCGCAGGATGCGCCGCAGACCCAGCCAGAAGCCCCGCAGGACCCCGTGGGTCTCGACCGCCTCGACGGTATACGCCGAGCAGGTCGGATAGTGACGGCAATGCGGGGCCATGAACGGCGAGATCCCGTACTGGTAGGCCCGCACGGGCAGCAGGGCAATCTTGCGGGGCAGGCTCATTGCAGACGTTCCAGCAGGCTGTCGATTTCGGCGCGCAATGCGCGTCGCTCGGCGCTCGCCGCGCCAACCCGCGCCAGCACGATCATGTCGAGCGGCGGCAGCTGGGCGCGGCGCACGCGGAACGCCTCGCGCACGATGCGCTTGATCCGGTTGCGGTCCGTGGCATGGCGCACATGCCGCTTGCCGATAGCCAGGCCCAGACGCGCCTCGCCGGTCTCCGAACGCCGATAGAGCAAGGTCAGGTTGCGACCGCGCTGACGTCGGGCATCCCCGAATACACGCTGGTAATCCGCGCCCGTCAGCAAACGGACGCGGCGCGGAAAGGTCTGGATGGCTGGCGCCGCGGTCACGGGAGCCGGCGCGCCGCCCGGTTTACGGGCAGAGGCGCTTGCGGCCCTTGGCGCGACGGGCGTTCAGGACCTTGCGGCCACCACGGGTGGCCATACGGGCCCGGAAGCCGTGCGTGCGGGCGCGGACGAGCCGGCTGGGTTGGAAAGTGCGCTTCATGTCGGTTCCCGGTGACGCTTGGTTAAAGGGCGGTGAAAACTATCGCCATCCGGGGACAAAGTCAATCTCGGGGTCGGCAAGCCGCTGGCACCGTGGGGGCCCATCGGCGTAGACTCGGGGACTTCCATTCCCCGCCGCCCCGGAGACAAACGCGTGTCAGCCAATGCCCTGTGGACAGCCTGTCTGGACCGCCTGCAGGGGAAGGTCAGCGAGCAACAACTCAACACCTGGCTAAGGCCACTGCATGCCGAAGAATCGGAGGGCTCGCTGCGCCTGCTGGCGCCGAACCAGTTCGTATTCGAGCACGTGCGCGACCACCTCCTGGCGTCGATCGAGGAAACAGTGGGCGAGCTGCAGCCCGCGAACGACCATTCGGGTCGGCGTGTGCGCCTCGGCATCGGTGGTGCGGAACTGTCGTCAAAACCGCCCCCCGATCCCCACGAGTCCCAGCGCGAGCGGGCCGCGGCGGAAAAGGCGAGCCCGCCACCCCGTCCCCAGGGCCCGGTCAGCAACCTGAACCCGGCATTCACCTTCGACACCTTTGTCGAGGGGAAGTCCAATCAACTGGCGCGGGCCGCGAGTCTGCAGGTCGCAGAGAATCCCGGGGTTGCCTACAACCCGCTGTTCATCTATGGCGGGGTGGGGCTCGGCAAGACCCATCTGATGCACGCGATCGGGCACAGCATCCTGGCGCGGCATCCGGAGGGGCGGATCATCTACCTGCACTCCGAACGTTTTGTGGCGGACATGATCAAGGCGCTGCAGCACAACGCGATCGACGAGTTCAAGCAGCACTACCGCTCCGCGGACGCACTGCTGATCGACGACATCCAGTTTTTCGCGGGCAAGGAGCGGTCCCAGGAAGAGTTCTTCCACACCTTCAACGCCCTTCTGGAAGGCCAGCAGCAGATCATCCTGACGTCGGATCGGTATCCGAAGGAGGTCGAGGGGCTCGAGGAGCGCCTGAAGTCGCGCTTTGGCTGGGGCCTGACGATTGCGATCGAACCGCCCGAACTGGAGACGCGCGTCGCGATCCTGCAGCGCAAGGCCGAACAGGCCGGGATCGAGCTTCCCACCGAGGTGGCCTTCTTCATGGGCAAGCGCATCCGGTCCAACATCCGCGAACTGGAAGGCTCCCTGCGTCGGGTGATCGCCAACGCCCATTTCACTGGCAAGCCGATCACGCTGGATTTCGCGAAGGATGCGCTGCGCGATCTGCTGGCTGTCCAGAACAAGTTGATTACGCTGGAGAATATCCAGAAGACCGTGGCGGATTACTATCGCGTGAAGGTCGCGGATCTGCTCTCCACCCGACGCAGCCGATCCATCGCCCGGCCGCGTCAGATCGCGATGGCACTGGCCAAGGAACTGACCCAGCACAGCCTCCCGGAGATCGGCCAGGCCTTCGGCGGGCGAGACCACACCACCGTGATCCATGCCTGCCGGAAGGTAGCGGAATTGCGCGAGGCGGATGCGAGCCTGGACGAGGACTACTCCAACCTGTTGCGGACATTGAGCAGTTGAACGCGGGGCATTCCGGTGGGCCGAAACCTGTGGATAACCTGGGTGCAACACCGGTATGGATGCGGGGAAAAATCGAGGGGGCAAACTGTCCACAGGTTGGCAACAGGCTTCACAGAGGTAGCAGAACCCCAAGGGAAAGAATTAAGTTTCTGATAAAAAAGAAGTTATAGGGTTTTCTTCACAGGGAAGTCGGCCCCTTATTATCACTAGATGAATATCTAAACAGACTAGATACAGGACATCGCCATGGAACTGTCTTTCAATCGCGAGACGATGACCGAAGCGCTGCAACGGATTGTGGGCGCGGCCGAGAAACGATTGACGATGCCCATTCTCGGGAACGTGCGCCTGCGCCCGGATGACCATGGCGCGATCCGGATGGACACCACCGATCTCGAACTCGCTTGGCAGGCCGGCGCCGAGGGCTCAATTCCCGGGGAATGCGATGTTACGGTCTCGGTTCGCAAGCTGCTCGACGTGGTCAAGGCCGCACCGGCCGACAGCGAGATTCGCGCGAAGGTCGAGGGCGAACGCATGACGGTCGGTTTCGGGGGCTCGCGCTTCAGTCTGGCCACGCTCCCGGGGGCAGATTTTCCCGACTGGGAGGCGCGTGGGTCCGAGGTCGTGCTGGATGTGCCGCAGAACCGACTGCGTCGGTTGCTGGAGGCTACGATGTTCTCCATGGCTCAGCAGGACGTGCGCTACTACCTGCAAGGGCTTCTCCTGGTCGCCAGTGGCAACAGTCTGCGGGCGGTAGCCACGGATGGTCATCGCCTGGCGCTCGCCGAGGTGGAGCTGGAACAGCCGGTCGAGGAGCGGATCGAACGCATCGTGCCGCGCAAGGCCGTCGCCGAGCTGCGGCGCAACCTGGCCGATGACGACACGTCGGTGCGCATCGGCTTCGGCGAAGACCAGGTGGTGTTCGAGCTCGGCAGCGCGGTGTTGCGCAGCAAGGTGATCGAAGGACGGTTCCCGGACTACGAACGGGTGATCCCGGCGGATCTGCCGGCGACCCTGCGGGTGGACCGCGAGATCCTGAAGCAGGCACTGGGGCGCGTCGCGATTGTGGCAAGCGACAAGTATCGGGGTGTGCGGATGGTGCTGGGCGAGAGCGGGTGTCAGGTCATGACCCATAACGCCGATCGTGAAGAGGCCCAGGAGTCGGTGGAGGCGGAATACGACGGCGGTCCGATGGAGATCGGGTTCAACCTGGGCTACCTCGCGGATGTGCTGAATGTGCTGGAGACCGACCAGGCGCGGATCGGGCTGCGCGACGGCAACTCGTCCATCCTGATCCAGGCGGAACCGCCGGGCGGGGCGCGCTACGTCGTTATGCCGATGCGGCTCTAGGGAAACACGGATTCATCTACTCACTCGCGTGGGCACCCCAGATTTTCCGAGGCAAGGCGCGGCATGCCGCGGGTAGTGGTTCTACCCGCCCGTTTCTGATCGAGTCGAGGCGCACCGCAGGATCGGGGAACAGGGGGCACCAACCTCACAAGGCATTCAATGCAGGAGCTGGGCCGCCCGTTGTTGATCAAAAACGGGCGCGCGCACGGCGTTGCGGCTCGCCTGCAACAGAATGACTGCACGGCAGTCACTGCGCATTAAACGCACGCAAAAGCGACTGGAGCGCGAGCGTGTAGACGAATCACTGTTTCGCTAGGCTGGAGGTTGTGTGCTGAAGTCGCTCTGGTGGCAGGGGGTGCGTAATCTCGAGGAGCAGTCGCTGGTACTGGGGCCGGGGATCAATCGCCTGATTGGCCCGAATGGCGCGGGAAAGACCTCGGTGCTCGAGGCCGTCCATATTCTAGCGGCGGGGCGTTCGTTCCGGACGCAGCAATTGCGGCGGGTATTGCGAAGTGGCGGCGAGTCGCTGTGGGTTGGCGGAGAGGTCCGCGACGGGCGTGGCGGGGCGCATCGTCTGGGCGTGGTCTGGGATGGTACGCGGCGATCCCGGTTGGATGGTCGCTGGATGGAGGGCCATGCGACGGTGGCCGAATGGCTGCCGGTGCGCACCCTGCATGCCGGTTCGTTCGAGTTGCTGACCGGGGGGCCGGAGGAGCGACGGCGCCTGCTGGACTGGGGTTGTTTTCATGCGATCCCGGGCTATCGTGCGAACTGGCAACGCTGGAAACGCGCCCACGATCAGCGCAACGCCGCCCTGCGCACCGGTGACCGGGCCGCCGCCCGGGAGTTCGAACGCCCGTGGGTGGAATTCGGGGTGGCGATCAGCGAGGCGCGGGCGCGGTACGTCGAGGCTTGGGAACAGTGCACGGCGGAGGCAGCGGAGCGATTCGGGTTTGGTGACCGGCTCGGCGACCTGGGCTTGCGGGTCCGCATGGGGTGGGATCGCGACCGCAGTCTCGGGGAGGCCCTGGAGCGTAGCCGGGGCAGCGACGAGGAGCGCGGGTTCGCGCAGGTCGGGCCGCAACGGGCGGATATCGACCTCCGGCTGGCGGGGCGGGCGGCAGCCGAGGCCTCCAGGGGGGAGCAAAAGCGGGTCGTGACAGCGCTGGTCGGGGGGCAGGCCCGAATGCTGGAACGCGAGTGCGGTCGGGCACCCGTGGTGCTGCTGGACGATGTCGTCTCGGAACTGGACCGGGAGGCGGTGGAGGGGTTGATGGCCGGACTGAGGGTGTCCGGTTGGCAGATCCTGGTGACGGCCGTGGAAGATGCGGTGCCGGGGCTGGTCGGAGCGGACGCGGGCGAATTGTTCCACGTGAAACATGGCCGCGTGACACCGGCCAACCCCGCCTGATCGCTCTTTCTTTCCCGAATCCCGCCTGCCCCGACGCTCCTGTAGCCTCTCGAAGCCCGCCCCCCCGGTTGCCCCCGTCTTTGCGCTATACTGGCGTGTCTGCAACTCGCCGGATGACCACCTGCATGTCCGATATCGAATCCCAAGATCCCGCCGCCTACGATTCTTC
Organism: Thioalkalivibrio sp. ALE12; assembly: GCF_000381105.1. NCBI lineage: Bacteria > Pseudomonadati > Pseudomonadota > Gammaproteobacteria > Chromatiales > Ectothiorhodospiraceae > Thioalkalivibrio > Thioalkalivibrio sp. ALE12. The sequence goes on from NZ_KB905906.1 coordinate 190,863, forward strand.
CCAGATCCGTGTCCTCAAGGGTCTCGACGCCGTGCGCAAGCGACCCGGGATGTACATCGGCGATACCGATGACGGGACGGGCCTGCACCACATGGTCTTCGAGGTCGTCGATAACTCCATCGACGAGGCCCTGGCCGGTTACTGCGACAGCATCGAGGTCACGATCCACGAGGACAACGCGGTCTCCGTCAGCGACAACGGTCGCGGTATCCCGGTGGATATCCACGAAGAAGAAGGCAAGTCCGCGGCCGAGGTTATCCTCACCGTCCTGCACGCCGGCGGGAAGTTCGACAACAACTCGTACAAGGTCTCCGGCGGGCTTCACGGTGTGGGTGTCTCGGTCGTGAACGCCCTTTCGGAAGAGCTGCGCCTCGAGATCCATCGCGACGGCAAGCGCCACGAACAGACCTACCACCTCGGGGTCCCCGCGGCGCCGCTGGCCGAAGCCGGCACGACCGACCGCCACGGCACCCGCGTATGGTTCCGGCCCAGCCCCGAGATCTTTACCGACATCAACTTTCACTACGAGGTGCTGGCCAAGCGTCTGCGCGAACTGTCGTTCCTGAACTCGGGGGTCCGCATCACCTTGCGCGATCATCGCGACAACCGCGAGGAGACGTTCGTCTTCGAGGGCGGGATTCGGGCCTTCGTCGAGCATCTCAACCAGAAGAAGACCGCGTTGCATCCTACCGTGGTCTATGCCGACCAGATGCGGGATGACTATGCGGTCGAGGTGGCGCTGCAGTGGAATGACTCCTACCAGGAGAATATCTTCTGCTACACCAACAACATCCCGCAGCGCGATGGTGGCTCCCACATGGCGGGCTTCCGCGCGGCGCTGACGCGCACCATCAACCAGTACCTGGAGAATGAAGGCCTCATCAAGAAGGCCAAGGTGGCCACGGCGGGCGACGACATGCGCGAGGGCCTGACGGCCGTGCTGTCGGTGAAGGTGCCCGATCCGAAGTTCTCCTCCCAGACCAAGGACAAGCTGGTCTCCTCAGAGGTCAAGCCGATTGTGGAGAGTGTGCTGTCGGACGCCCTCAACAACTTCCTGCTGGAGAATCCGCAGGAGGCCAAGGCGATTACGGAGAAGGTTCTGGACGCCGCGCGTGCTCGCGAGGCCGCCCGCAAGGCCCGCGAGGTGACCCGCCGCAAGGGGGCCCTGGATATCGCCGGGCTCCCCGGCAAGCTGGCCGACTGCCAGGAGAAGGATCCGGCCCAGTCCGAGCTCTACCTCGTGGAGGGGGACTCCGCGGGCGGATCGGCCAAGCAGGGGCGGGACCGTCATTTCCAGGCCATTCTGCCGCTGAAGGGCAAGATCCTGAATGTCGAACGGGCGCGCTTTGACCGCATGCTCGGCTCGGCCGAGGTCGGGACCCTGATTACCGCCCTGGGCTGCGGTATCGGCAAGGAAGAGTACGACCCGGACAAGCTGCGCTACCACCGCATCATCATCATGACGGATGCCGACGTGGACGGCTCCCATATCCGAACCCTTCTGCTCACGTTCTTCTTCCGCCAGATGCCGGAGCTGATCGAACGTGGCCATGTCTATATCGCCCAGCCGCCGCTGTACAAGATCAAGCGGGGCAAGCGCGAACAATACGTGCGCGACGAGGCGGAGATGGGCGAGATCGTGATCTCGCTGGCCCTGGATGGTGCCGCGCTCTATCCCAGCCCGGACGCCCCGCCCATCACCGGCGAGGCCTTCGAAGACCTGGTGAAGGGCTACCAGAAGGCCGCCCGCGCGGTCGAGCGCCTGGGCCGCATGTACGACCCGCGCATCCTCTGGGCGATGCTCGAGGCCGACGCCATCCCGGAACCGCGCAGCGTCACCAATCCGGAGGTGCAGGCCTGGTTCGCCCGCATCCTCAAGGGGCTCTCCAGCGACAAGGCCGGCGCGACGCGCTACAGCCTGGGGGCGGTGACCGACCGCGACGGCCACGCCCAGCTGAGCCTGGACCGGATCGAGCACGGCGCGGCCCTGTCCCAGTACATCAACGACGATACGCTGGCCTCGCGTGATTTCCAGGCTGTGCTGGACCTTTCTGCCCGACTCAATGCGTTGCTGGACGAAGGCGCCTACATGAAGCGCGGCGAGCGGGTCCACCTGATCGAGGGATTCTCGGAAGCGATGGAATGGCTCCTGCACGAAGGCCGCCGCGGCCTGGCCACCCAGCGTTACAAGGGTCTGGGCGAAATGAACCCGGATCAGTTGTGGGAAACCACCATGAACCCGGAATCCCGCCGCCTCCTGCAGGTCCGCGTGGAAGATGCGATCCGGGCCGACGAGATCTTCACCACGCTGATGGGTGACCAGGTCGAACCCCGGCGCGATTTTATCGAGTCGCGCGCATTGAGCGCGGAGAACGTCGATATCTGACGGACCCCGCCACGCCCCGACTTCAGCACCCGCGTATGGAGGTCCTGGCTGTCATCCTGACGCTCGTGGTCCTGAGCCTTGTCGGCTTCCGCGTCCACACCCACCTCGCGATCCACGAGCGCCAGGTGGTGTCCGCCTGGGATCGCCTGGACACACTGCTTACGCAACGCAACGGCGTCCTGCACATGATGGGATTGGCCGACCCCGATCCGCTCGTCGACGTCCAGACCGCCCTGCGTGCGCAGGAGGCTGCCCGACGCCGCGGCGATCTCCCCGCGCTGGCCCGAACCGAGCGCAGCATTCGAGCCGCGTGGGACAGCTATCTGTCTGAATTATCAGAAGAAAACGAATATGCACCGGCCCTTGTCGGGCGCACCCCGGAACGCGTCGCAGCCCTGGATCAGGCCATTACCGACGCACTCGCGCGATACAACACCGCGGTAGCTGACTTTTCCGCCCTGCGCAGGCACTGGGCCCTGGGTCCGCTGGCCCGCCTCGCGGGCTATCAAGCCTTCGACCCCATCGGACCCCCACCGGACACCTCGCCCTGAACCGGCTCGCATCCCCAGGGGGAACACCCTCCCGGGGATGCGGTCCGAATGGCATAATCCGCAGGCAGTCGCGCCCGCGTGTCTTGATCGGTTCGCGCGACCCTGGCTCACCCGACCCCTGGAGAGACCGTGTCCAATCCCCTGCTGCAGACCGACCGGCTGCCCGCCTTCCGCTCCATTGAACCCGAACACGTGCTGCCGGCGGTGGAAACCGTGCTGGTCGAGAATCGAACCGAGATCGACCGTCTCGTGGAAGCGGCCGGAGACCAGCCGAGCTGGGATTCGCTGATCCGACCACTGCAGGAACTGGATGCCCGTCTGGATGCCGTCTGGTCCCCGGTCGGCCACCTGAACGCCGTGATGAACGGCCCCGCGATCCGCGAGGCCTACAACGCCAGCCTGCCCCTGCTTTCCGACTATGGCAGCTGGGTTTCGCAGCATCAGGGACTGTACCGCGCCGTCCGTGCCCTGGCCGACAGCGACGAATATGGAGATCTCCCGGCCCCCCGGCGCAAGGTCCTGGACGACATGCTGCGCGATTTTCATCTCAGCGGCGTGGACCTTCCCGAGCCCCAGCGCGACCGGCTGCGCGCGATCAACGCCCGGTTGTCCGAGCTCACTGCTCGTTTCGAGGAGAATGTGCTCGATGCCACCCAGGCGTGGACCTGGCAGACCGATGATCCCGCGGCCCTGGCGGGCATCCCCGAGTCGGATCGCGCCATGCTCGCCCAGAACGCCCGCGACCATGATCAGTCGGGCTTCGTCGTCACCCTCGACATCCCGAGTTACCTCGCGGTGATGACCCATGCCGAGGATCGCGAGCTGCGTTACCGGGTTTATGAGGCCTTCACCACGCGAGCCTCCGATCGCGGGCCGGGGGCCGGCAACCATGACAACTCCGAGATCATGGTCGAGCTCCTGCAGCTGCGCGCGGAAAAGGCAGATCTGACGGGCTTCGCCCACTATGCCGAGCGTTCGCTGGCGACCAAGATGGCCACCAGCGCCGAACAGGTCGAAGGGTTCCTGCTGGATCTTGCCCACCGCGCACGCCCCCGGGCGGAACGCGACCTCGAGGAATTGCAGAGCTTTGCGCGGGACGAGCTCGATCTGGAGACCCTGGAGGCCTGGGACATGGCCTTCGCCGCGGAGAAGATGCGCGAACGGCGCCTGGGCCTGAGTCAGGAGATGCTGAAGCCCTATTTCCCCGCCGACCAGGCCGTGAACGGCCTGTTCGGCCTGGTCCAGCGCCTGTTCCAGGTCCGCTTCGAGCCTGACGACAGCGTCGAGACCTGGCATGATGATGTCCGCTTCTACCGTATTTTTGACGCGAAAGGCGCGGAACGCGCCGGCTTCTACTTCGATCTCTACGCCCGCAAGAACAAGCGCGGGGGCGCCTGGATGGATGTCTGCCGCAACCGCTTTGTCTCGGGTGATCGCGCCCAACTGCCGGTCGCGTACATGACCTGCAACTCCACCCCTCCGGTGGACGGCAAGGCCGCCCTGTTCACCCATGACGAGGTGATCACCCTGTTCCACGAATTCGGGCATGGACTCCACCACATGCTGACCCGCGTCGACGAACCGGACATCGCCGGCATCAACGGGGTCGAGTGGGATGCGGTGGAACTCCCCAGCCAGTTCATGGAGAACTGGTGCTGGGAGCGCGAGGCCCTGGACCTGTTTGCCCGTCACCACGAGACCGGGGAGGCGATGCCCGAGGACCTCTACCAGCGTCTTCTGGGCACGCGTCACTTCCATGCCGCCCTGCAGCTGCTGCGCCAGGTCGAGTTTTCCCTGTTCGATATGCGCCTGCACGCCGGTCCGCCCCCGGGCGACGCGGCCGCCATCCAGCACCTGCTGGAGGCGGTTCGGGAAGAGATCGCGGTGGTGCATCCGCCGGAATTCAACCGCTTCGCCCACGGCTTTGGCCACATCTTCGCCGGCGGCTATGCCGCCGGCTATTACAGCTACAAGTGGGCCGAGGTCCTGTCCGCGGACGCCTTTGGCCGCTTCGAGGAAGAGGGCCTGTTCTCCCCGGAAGTCGGCGCCGCCTACCTGCACGAGATCCTCGAGGCGGGAGCCTCACGGCCCGCCGCTGATTCCTTCCGGGCGTTCCGGGGTCGTGATCCCGAGATCGATGCCCTGTTGCGCCACAGCGGCCTGGAGGACGCCGCGTGAAGATCGCCAGCTGGAACGTCAATTCGCTGAAGGTGCGCCTGCCGCAGGTGCTCGAGTGGCTCTCGAGCTCGCGCACCGACATCCTGGCGCTGCAGGAAACCAAGCTGACCGATGAGAACTTCCCCGTGGCCGCCATTCAGGATGCCGGCTACCAGGTGGTGTACTCGGGCCAGAAGACCTACAACGGCGTGGCGATCCTGTCGCGCACCGAGGCGACCGAGGTCGTCACCGATCCGCCCGGGCTCGAGGATGCCCAGCGCCGTATCCTGGCCGCCACCATCGGCGACATCCGCGTGGTCAACCTGTACGTGGTCAATGGCGAGAACGTCGGCACCGAGAAATACGCCTACAAGCTCGACTGGCTGGCACGCATGCGCGACTGGCTGGCCGACGAGATCGCCCGGCATCCGAATCTGGTGGTTCTGGGCGACTTCAACATTGCCCCCGACGATCGTGATGTCCACGACCCCGAGGCCTGGCACGAACGCATCCTCTGCTCCACGCCCGAACGTGAGGCCCTGGCAGCCCTCACCGGTCTGGGCCTGGTCGATACCTTCCGCGCCTTCGACCAGCCGGAGGCGGAGTTCTCCTGGTTCGACTATCGCGCCGCGTCGTTCCGCCGCAACCGCGGCCTGCGCATCGACCTGGTCCTGGCCAGCGCGCCACTGCAGGCGCGCCTGCAGGCCGCCGGCATCGATCGCGAACCGCGCTCCTGGGAGCGTCCTTCCGACCATGCCCCGGTCTGGGCGGAATTCTCCGACTAGCCGAGACCCCTCACCGGCCCGCCTGACCACTGGGAGCGACCCGTGAAGTACAAGGACCTGCGTGATTTCATCGACGGCCTCGAACAGCGCGGCGAGCTGCGTCGCATCACCCGCGAGGTGGACCCGAACCTCGAGATGACCGAGATCGCCGACCGCGTCTTGCGCGCTGGCGGCCCGGCGCTGTTGTTCGAGAACCCCACCGGATCCGACATCCCGGTACTGGCCAATCTCTTCGGTACTCCCGAGCGGGTGGCCATGGGTATGGGCGAGGACTCGGTCGAGGCCCTGCGTGAGGTGGGACGTCTGCTCGCCTTCCTCAAACAGCCGGATCCGCCCAAGGGATTAAAGGCCGCCTGGGAGCAGTTGCCGGTCTTCCGCAAGGTCCTGGACATGGCCCCGAAGAAGACCCGCGGGGCCGCCTGCCAGCGCCATGTGATCGAAGGCGACGCGGTCGACCTGTCGACCCTCCCGGTGCAGACCTGCTGGCCCGGGGACGCCGGGCCACTGATCACCTGGGGCCTGGTGGTCACGCGCGGCCCCGAGAAGTCACGCCAGAACCTGGGCATCTATCGCCAGCAGGTGATCGGTCGCAACCGGTTGATCATGCGCTGGTTGTCGCATCGTGGCGGCGCGCTGGATTTCCAGGAGTGGACCCGCGCCCATCCCGGAGAACCGTTTCCGATTGCCGTAGCCCTGGGCGCCGACCCCGCTACCATCCTCGGCGCCGTGACCCCGGTGCCCGACACCCTGTCGGAATATGCCTTTGCCGGCCTGCTGCGTGGCAGCCGTACGGAGGTTACCCGTTGCATGGGTTCGGACCTCGAGGTGCCGGCGTCGGCCGAGTTCGTGCTGGAGGGCCATATCCACCCGGGCGACACCGCGCCCGAAGGCCCGTTCGGCGACCATACCGGCTACTACAACGAGGTCGACGAGTTCCCGGTGTTCACCATTGACCGGATTACCCACCGCGACGACCCGATCTATCACTCCACCTACACCGGCCGCCCCCCAGATGAACCCGCCGTCCTCGGCGTGGCCCTGAACGAGGTCTTTATCCCGATCCTGCAGAAGCAGTTCCCGGAGATCGTGGACTTCTACCTGCCCCCCGAGGGTTGCTCCTACCGCCTTGCCGTAGTCTCCATGCGCAAGCAGTACCCGGGCCATGCCAAGCGCGTGATGATGGGCGTGTGGTCGTTCCTGCGTCAGTTCATGTACACCAAATTCGTGATCGTGGTCGATGACGATGTGAACACCCGCGAATGGAATGACGTGATCTGGGCCATCACCACGCGCATGGACCCGGCGCGGGATACCACGCTGGTCGAAAACACCCCGATCGACTACCTGGACTTCGCCTCCCCGGTGTCCGGGCTCGGATCGAAGATGGGCATGGACGCCACCTCCAAGTGGCCGGGCGAGACGGATCGCGAATGGGGGCGACCAATCGCCATGGACGAGGCGGTGAAACGCCGGGTTGACGAGATCTGGGATGACCTGGGGTTATGACGCGTGAGCCGCCGCGCTGTCCGGGCCGGTGGCTGGCTGCTGCCGGGCGTGCTGCTGGCTCTGGCCGGCTGTGCCGCCGTCCCGGAGCGTGACTCGATGCGGGCGGACTCAACCCCTGCAGAGCAAACCCCCACCGCGACCGCGATTGCGCCCGACCGCATCCGCCACTGGCCGGCCGATGCCCCGGCCGCGGTCGTGATCGCCCTGCACAGCTTCCGCGACCATGCCGGGGCGTATGCCTCCCTCGGTCCGTGGCTGGCCGAACGCGGGTACAGCGTTCACGCCCTGGATCAGCGCGGGCATGGCGCCAGCGAGCCGCATGGGCGCTGGCCCGGGATGCAGCCCGTGATCGAGGATGTGGTTGCGATGGTCCATGCCGCCCGCGCGGAGGATCCGGACCGGCCCGTCTTCCTGATGGGGGAGAGCATGGGGGGCTCGGCCGCACTGGCGAGCCTCGCGACGTATCCGGAACTCGATGTCGCCGGCGTGATCGCGGTGGCCCCGGGCCTGCGTGGCGGCATACCCGCGCGCGGGTTCTGGGACGCCGCGGTGCGCACCGGCGAGACCCTGGCCGGGGGCCTGACGCTCACCATCGACCCCGACTACGCCGACAGCCTGGACCCCGCCGCGGTGGAGCGATTCGCCAACGACCCGCAGGTCATCCGCCGAGTGCGGTTGGATACCTATGCCGGCGTGGTCTGGCTCGCGCAGTACGCCACCGATTACATCCACCACGTGACGGTCCCGGTGGTCTATTTGTGGGGCGAGCAGGACGGGACAATCCTGAAACCCTCGGTATGCGCCGCCGCCCGCGCGCACCCCGGGCATCGGGCGGAGGTCTGGACCGAACCGCACTGGCCGCACCTGCTCCTGCACGCCCCGGACTGGCCGACCACCGCCACCCGTCTGGTCGACTGGATGCAGCGGGTGACGGACGACGCACCGGGCCCGCGGGTTGCGCGGGCTCCCGCCGCCTGCGACTAGTCGCCCAGGTGGGCGCCATCCTCCGGCGCCGCCGACCAGGTCGCGATATCGCGGCCCATCGCCTGTACCGTGCGGCCGAGCACCGAGCACGACCCCTTGAAGCCTCCAAACGCACCGCCACCGGAGAAGCGCCGCGAGGTAAAGCTGGCCTCTTCCTCACCATCGCTGTAGAGCGTGCCGGCGGCCTCGGTGACCTTGCGATGGCCGATCCAGGCATTGCCGCCACTGACCGCGTCGGTCAGTTCCACCACCAGTACCTGACCCCCGGCGGAGGGGTCGACGCTCGCCTCGCGTTCGAAGCGCAGGCCCTGGTCGGCGCCATAGTGGGCGATGAACTCGGAGAACTGTTCCTCCAGGTTGCACTCCTGACGGATATTGCTGGCGATGGTGGCATCGGCACTGTAGGGCACCGAATGGGCAACCCGGATCACCGGTGCGTCCGCCGGGACATCCGCGGTCGCGGCCGGGGCGTCGGCCTCGGCCTCCGCCGCGCGGTCGCTGGAATCGGTGGAACGGGTCTCGTTGGAGGCACAGCCTGTCGCGAGCAGCAGGCCGGCCCCGGCCGCAATCAGCAAATGACGCATAGCATTCCCTTGTCGTTTTTGTGGAACGCACCTGATTCTGCCCAACCCGCTCGCGGGGCGAAACCCCCAGGGCTGGTTCCCGCGAGATCTCCATCCGGGCCACCCGGCGGGATTGCGGTTGCTTGCGTTCCGCTTGCTACTGGCGAGAATGATCGGCTTTCCGCGACCGGGGGTTTCCATGGCGTTCGATGTCACCATTCAGCCCAGTGGCCACGTGTTCGAGGTCGAGGACGACGAGACCGTCCTCGAGGCCGCCCTGCGCCAGGGCTATGCGTTTCCCTACGGCTGCCGCAATGGCGCCTGCGGCTCCTGCAAGGGGCGGGTCCTGCAGGGCGAAGTCGATCACGGACCGACCCGGCCGCAGGGCATCACCGACGCCGAACTGGCCGACGGCATGGCCCTGTTCTGCCAGGCCGTCCCGGTGGACGATCTGGAGATCGAGGTGCGCGAGATCGGCGCCGCCCGGGATATCGTCGTCAAGACCCTGCCGTGCCGTGTGGCGGAGCTGAACCGCCTCGCGGACGATGTGATGGAGCTGCGCCTGCAGCTACCGGCCACCGAACGCCTGCAGTTCCTGGCCGGGCAGTACCTGGACGTGCTGCTGAAGGGCGGCGACCGCCGCAGCTACTCGCTCGCCAACGCCCCGCATGACGATGCCCAGCTGGTACTGCATGTGCGGCAGATGCCGGGCGGGCGTTTCTCCACCATGGTGTTCGAGGAGCTCAAGCCCAAGGCCCTGCTGCGCATCGAGGGCCCGCTCGGCAGTTTCTTCGTCGACGAGGAATCGCCGAGGCCGCGCCTGTTCGTCGGCGGCGGCACCGGTTTCGGACCGCTGAAGGGTATGTTGGATCACCTGGCCGCGGAGGGGCTGGATCGGCCGCACCACCTGTTCTGGGGCGCGCGCGCGGCGGAAGGCATCTATGCCCCGGACTGGCTCACCCGAATGACGGACGAGCACGCCGAGTATTTCCGCTTCACGCCGGTCCTGTCCGATACCCCGGCCGAGACGGCCGCCGGTTTTGCCGCGGTCAGCGGCTGGCCGCACGACGCGGTGCTCGCTGAATATCCGGACCTGTCCGGCTTCGACGTCTACATGGCCGGGCCTCCGGCCATGATCCACGCCGCCCGCGAGGCCTTCCGCGCCGCCGGCCTGCCGCAGGAGCAGCTCTACTACGACAGCTTCGAGCCCGCCACCCCGGCCGAGTAAATTCGCCGGCGTTCGCAGGGCTTGTTCACCACGAAGCGCACGAAGGCACGAAGAAATTCAAGGGCGAAAAGCCTGAACAGGAAGACGCGAAGACAGGAAGATTTCTTGGGGGCATCAGAGAGTTCCCTGACGCTGGTGCTTGCAAGGCGTTGATCGTTTGGTCAACGCCCAAGCTGTAGAACCTTCCGATCTTCCAGTCTTCCTGTGAAAGGCTCTTGTCGTGGTGGATGATCAGGTGCGGTCCGTGCGTAGTTGGTCTGCCAGGCGGTGGACGGCGGCCAGCATGGCGGTGTCGGTGGGGTCCTCGGCGGTTTCCACCGCGGCCTTGAAGCCGAGTTCCCGCGCGATCTCGGCGATGCGCTCGCTGCCGACCACCAGCGGGGTCTTGCGCAGCCACATGCGGCCCAGCTTGCCGACCATCTCGTAGAGGTTGCGCAGGCCCTCGCCACTGGTGATGGTGATGATGTCGATCTGCCCGCGCGAGAAGGAATACATCAGTTCGCCGGTATCGCCCTCGGGGCGTCCGCGGCGGTAGGCCTCGGCAAAGGTCACCTCGGCGCCGCGTTCCTTCAGCGTGTCGCCCAGCAGCTCGCGCCCGCCGTCGCCGCGGAAGATCACCACGCGCTTGCCGGCCACGTCCTGCATGGCCTCCTGCGCCAACAGCGCCTCGCTGTCGAAACGCCGCGGGGGCAGGATATCCGCCGGGCGACCGAAGCCCTTCAGCTCCTGCGCGGTGCGGTTGCCGATGGCGGCGATCTGCGTGGTCGCGGGCCAGTCGCGTTCCGCCAGTGCCAGGTTGAGTACGCGCTGCACCGCGTTCGGGCTGATGAACACCGCGATGTCGAAGCGGTCCAGCCGCTCCAGGATCTCGCGCAGGTTGGTGGGGTCGCTGGGGGCCAGGATCTCCAGCACGGGGAAACGGATCACCGTTGCGGCCTCCGCCGCCAGCGCCTCGCAAAAGGGCTCGGCCTGGGCGGCCGGGCGGGTCACCAGGATGCCGAGGCCGGCCAGCGGACCCTGACCCTCGGTGGCCACGGCGTTCTCGTCTGCGGATGCGGTCATGCGTCTACCCCTTCGTGTCCTGGCCGTGTTCGCGGTGGGCGGCCGCGAGCAGTTCACCCGCCCCCAGTTCCAGCAGCATGTCCGCGAGGCGAATCCCCAGGGCCTCGGCCTCGCCGCGCGGCCCGTCCACCTGGCGGCGCAGCAGGCGGCTGCCATCCACCGCGCCCACCAGTCCGTCCAGGTGCAGCTGGTCACCGTCCAGCGTGGCATGGGCCGCCAGCGGCACCTGGCAGCCGCCCTCCAGACGGCGGTTGAAGGCGCGTTCGGCACGCACGCGGTCGGCGGTGTCGGGGTCGTTGAGCGGCGCAATCAGGTCGCCGATCGCGCGGTCGCCCGCGCGGCATTCGATGGCGATGGCCCCCTGGCCGACCGCCGGGAGGCTGACGTCCGGCTCCAGGCAGGAGCGGATGCGTTCGTCGAACCCGAGGCGCTTGAGCCCGGCCGCGGCCAGCAGGATCGCGTCGTACTCGCCGGCATCCAGCTTGCCCAGGCGCGTGTTCACGTTGCCGCGCAGGTCGCGCACCTCCAGGTCCGGCCGCCGGGCCCGCAGCTGGCACTGGCGGCGCAGGCTGGAGGAGCCCACCCGCGCACCTTGCGGCAGCTCGTCGACATGGGCGTAGCGGTTGGACACGAACGCATCATGCGGGTCTTCGCGGTCCAGGATCACGGGGAGTTCCAGCTGCTCCGGGAGCTCCATCGGCACGTCCTTCACCGAGTGCACCGCGATGTCGGCGCGGTCCTCCAACAGCGCGATCTCCAGCTCCTTCACGAACAGCCCCTTGCCGCCGATCCGGGCCAGCGGCGAGTCCAGCACGCGGTCGCCCTGGGTGGTCATGCCCACCAGTTCGACCGGGCGCTCGGGTTCGCGGGCGCGCAGGCGGGCGGCGACATGTTCCGCCTGCCACATGGCAAGCGGGCTCTTTCGGGTGGCGATGCGTACAGGCTTCATGGGTTGTCCGGGCGAGCCACGGCGCGGGCGGCCGGGCGTTCAAAACGCACTAGTATAACGATCATGGCGGTCGGCCCCGAATCCCGCGCGTTTCCCTGGCCTTGATCCGCCGGACGTCCGGGGCGGGCCAGGTAGTCAGGTGCCGTTGCGCAGGTACTCGCGCACCCGTGGGAGCTGGCGGCGGCTGATCGGCATCGGGTCCAGGTCGTCGTGGAACAACAGGCGGTTGTCGGTAGGTCCGAGGGTTTCGATCCCCTTGATCGACGCCTTCACCGCCAGGCAGCCGCGGTGCACCCGCAACAGCGCCGGGCCGTAGAGACTCTCCAGATCCCGCAGGCGGCCATCCACAAAACCCGCCAGGCGCGCGGAACGCGCCATCACGTAGCCGCCCTCGGCGATGAAGATATCGACCCGCTCCAGCGGGACGCGCTCCTCGCGCCGACCCACCGTGATATGCACCTCGTTGGGAAAGGTTTCGACCCGCCCCTGCTTCTGTTGCACCGCGCGCTGCAGCGCCTGGTCCAGTCGTTCGCGGCGTACCGGCTTCAGCACATAGTCGCGCACCCCCGCCTCGAAGGCCTCCAGCGGGAAGCGATCATGGGCGGTGACCAGGATCACGGTCAGCCCCGGGTCGGCGGCATGCAGGCGCCGCGCGAGCTCCAGCCCGGTTTCGCCGGGCATATCGATATCGAGCAGCAGGGCATCCGGCATGTGGTCTCGCAGGCGCGTCTCGACCTCACCGGCGTGCGCGGCCTCTGCCACCACCCGATGCCCCAGCTCCCGGGCCAGGGCGCTCAGGCGCTGGCGGGCGATGGGCTCGTCATCGGCCACCAGCAAGTCCAGTGGGCGGTCGTTCATGGGGTTCCCTCCCGGGTCGCGAGTGGTAGCCGGATACGGACCTCGAATTGCCCGTCACGGCCCTCGGTTTCGAAGTGTACCCGCTCGCCGAAGGCGTGCTGCAGCCGCAGCCGCACGGCCTCGGTGCCGGTCCCGGTACCCTCGCCGCGGGCCTGCGCGTCCACGCTGTTACCGAGGATCAGCGTCACGCGGCCCGAATCCATGCGGCAGCGTACCCAGATGCGGCCCGCTCCGCGCGCCGGGGCGATCCCGTGCTGGATGGCGTTCTCCGCGAGCGGCTGCAGGAACAGCGTGGGCACCGGCACGTCCAGTCCGGCATGGTCGGGACAGTCCCAGTCCAGTTCCAGGCGCTCGCCGAAGCGGGTCTGCTCGATCCCGAGGAAGGCGCGGACCAGCTCCAGCTCCTCGCGCAGCGAGTGGCGGTCCCCGGTGGCGAAGGTGGCGCGGAACAGGTCCGCCAGATCCAGGGTGATCTGCTCCGCCCGTTCCGGGTCACTGCGGCACAGGCCGGCGATGGTGTTCATGCTGTTGTAGAGAAAGTGCGGGCGCAGGCGGGCGCGCATCGCCTGTTCGCGGGCCGCGGCCACGGCCCGGGTCTCGCGCTGCCAGGCCGCCTGCAGGTAGAGGTAGTGCATCGCCACCAGGCTGAGGATGGTCGCCACACCGATCACCGGCCAGCGCAGGGCCGGGTCGGCCAGCACCAGCTCCTCCGCCAGACGATAGACGATGGCCGTGTTGGCGATGGGCACCAGCGGCGGCAGCACGATCTGGGCGATCAGGGGGAGCCGGTGCAGCGGGCGCTTCAGGGCGCACAGGATCAGAAGGCTGGTCAGCGCCACCCAGAAGATGAACAGGGCGTGCAGCGCCAGGGCCGACAGCCAGTCCTGCCCCCCGCCGCGCAGCAGGGCTACCGCCAGCGCCAGCAGCACGGCGACCATCAGCACCCGCAGCAGGGTCTCCGCGCTGCAGAAGTCCGGCAGCGGCGACAGCTCCCCGTAGGTCTGCCTGGCGGAGTCCCCCTGGGCCATGCGTCAGTTGCTCCCCTGGTACCGGGCCTCGTTCCGGGGACGTGGTCGTGCCATGTTCACCCCCCCTTTGTGCCCGTATACTTCCGTGTCTTTCCAAGTCCCTTCAGGAAGCACCATGACGCAGGATTCCCCGCACGACAAGCCAGCCGCCACACCCGCCGCCTCCGGCGAGGCCAAGCTGTGGGGCGGACGCTTCTCCGAGCCGACCGATGCCTTCGTCGAGCGCTTCACCGCCTCGGTGGCGTTCGACCGCCGTCTGTATCGCGAGGACATCCAGGGCTCCCAGGCCCATGCACGCATGCTGGCGAAGGTCGGGGTGCTGACCGACGCCGAGGCCGCGCAGATCCTCGAGGGGCTGGACGCGATCCGCGACGAGATCGCCGCCGGTGCGTTCGACTGGCAGGTCGGGCGCGAGGACGTGCACATGAACATCGAGGCACGGCTGATCGAGCGCATCGGTGACGTTGGCAAGAAGCTGCACACCGGGCGCTCGCGCAATGACCAGATCGCCACCGACATCCGGCTGTGGCTGCGTGCGAGCATCGACGACATCCTGCGCCTGATCCGCGGCTACCAGGACGGTCTGGTCGCCCTGGCCGAACGCGAGGCGGAGACGGTGATGCCGGGCTTCACCCACCTGCAGACCGCGCAGCCGGTCACCTTCGGCCACCACATGCTGGCCTGGTACGAGATGCTGGAGCGCGATGCCGAGCGCCTGCGTGACGCGCGTCGTCGGGTGAACATCCTGCCGCTGGGCGCGGCCGCGCTGGCCGGTACGCCGTATCCGCTGGATCGCGAATACACGGCCGACTTGCTGGGCTTTGATGGCGTGACCCGCAACTCCCTGGACGCCGTCTCCGATCGTGATTTCGCCATCGAAATCACCGCGGCCGCGGCGACCCTGATGATGCACCTGTCGCGCCAGGCCGAGGAGCTGGTGCTGTGGACCAGCGCCCAGTTCGCCTTCATCGAGCTACCGGACCGCTACTGCACCGGTTCCTCGATCATGCCGCAGAAGAAGAACCCGGACGTGCCCGAGCTGGTGCGCGGAAAGACCGGCCGCGTCTATGGCCACCTGATGTCCCTGCTGACCCTGATGAAGAGCCAGCCGCTGGCCTACAACAAGGACAACCAGGAGGACAAGGAGCCTTTGTTCGACACCGTCGATACCCTGCTCGGGTCGCTGCGCGCCTTCGGCGACATGGTGCCGAACCTCGAGGTGCGGCGGGAGAACACCCTGGCCGCGACTCGCAAGGGCTTTGCCACCGCGACCGACCTGGCGGATTACCTGGTTGGTCGCGGCGTGGCCTTCCGCGACGCCCACGAGGTGGTCGGCCGGGCGGTGCGCATCGCCCAGGAACGCGGGGTGGATCTGGCGGAGCTGCCGCTGGCAGAGCTGCAGGCGATCAGCCCGGCGGTGGGCGAGGATGTCTTCGCGGTGCTGACGCCGGAGGGCTCGGCGGCGGCGCGCAACCTCACTGGGGGGACCGCCCCGGACCAGGTCCGCCGCCAAGCCGCAGCGGCGCGCGAACACCTGGCCGCGCTGGCCCGCGCGGATACCTGACGCAGAGGGCCTTGCCGGACGGACACGGGGAGAGCGCGACCCCGTTCGCCGCGAGCCTTACCTGCGATCCAGCGTGGACTCCAGCACTTCCCAGTGCACGTTGCCGTGGACGACCTCGTAGGCCAGCAGCAACTGGCCATGCGCGGAGTCACCCTCGAAGTTCGCCAGCACCCATTGGTGGTTGAGTACGTGGATGCCGTCGCGGCGGAAGGCGTATTCCTCGCCCGCCGGGGCCTCGTGGGGGATCAGGTCGGTCTGCGGCATCAGGTCGTCGGCCAGGCGCTCATTCGGGCGCACCATGCCGCGGCGTTGCAGGTCCTGGATGTGGGCGTTGGTCAGACCCAGTTCCACCGGGCGCGGGACTTCGTGGCGGGTGTACTGCTGCAGTTGCATCTGCGCCTGCAGCAGGTCGCGGTTGGCCTCCGACAGATCCTGTTCCAGACCGTTGCCGCGGGCGATGTAGATCGCCAGCACGACCACGAAGAACAGCATGAAGCCGAGCCACACCAGGCGTTCGCTGGTCTTCAGGTTCTGCGGCTTGGGGTTGTCTTGTTCGGACACGGGGCTTGCCTCCGGGATGCATGCGGACGGCCGGTGGCCACGGGCCCCGGCCGGGGAATGAACGTGCGACCGCCGTGGGTTCCTGAACCGGGGTCGTTGCGACGCGCATGATAACCCCTGACACCGCAACCTGCCGAGCTGCCCCATGTCGGTCCACGACCCTGCACAATCTGACCTCCCCGATACGGAACTGGAGTGGATCAACCGCTTCGCCCGGTTGCCGGAGGCTTTTTATGACCGGCCCGCCCCGGCCCCGTTTCCCGGCGCCAACTGCCTGGCCGCAAGCCCCGACATGTGCGATCGCCTGGACCTGGACCCGGCCGCGTTGGAGCGCGATCCGTGGTTGGGGGCCTGTACCCGGGGGAGCGAGCTGCCGGGCGCCGAACCCCTGGCATCGGTGTATGCCGGTCATCAGTTCGGAGTATTCGTGCCACAGTTGGGGGATGGTCGCGCCAAGCTGCTCGGCGAGATCCGAACCGCCCGGGGCGAGACCTGGGAACTGCAGGTCAAGGGGGCTGGACCAACCCGGTACTCGCGAGGGGCGGACGGTCGTGCGGTTGTCAGGTCCTCGGTGCGCGAGTACCTGGTCTCCGAGGCGATGGCGGCGCTGGGTGTGCCTACCACGCGGGCCGTGGCGCTGTTTGGTTCCAGTCTGCGGGTCTATCGCGAGCGCATCGAACCGGGGGCCATCGTGCTGCGGGCGGCGCCGTCTTTCATCCGCTTCGGCCATTTCGAGTACTTCCACTACAACGGCTACAGCGCGCGCCTGCAGGAGCTGATCGACTATGCCCTGGCGCACGACTATCCGGAGCTGGTGGATGCCGAAGATCCGGTGGCTGCGATGCTGGAGGCGGTGATTGGACGCACCGCGGAGATGATCGCGGACTGGCAGGCCATCGGGTTTTGTCACGGGGTGATGAACACCGACAACATGAGTCTGGCCGGGCTGACCATCGACTATGGTCCGTTCGCCTTCATGGATGCCTTCGACCCCGGCTACATCTGCAACCACACCGACCAGGGCGGGCGCTACGCCTTCGATCAGCAGCCGCAGATCGCGCAGTGGAACCTGATCCGCCTGGCCGAGACCCTGGTGATTTACTTCGCCGACCCTACCCGGGAGGCGGCGATCGAGCGCGCCAAGGCCTTGCTGGAGGATTTCCAGCCGCAGTACCGCCGTGCCTGGCTCGCGCGCATGCGGGCGAAACTCGGCCTGCAGGCGGCGCAGGAAGGCGACGAGGCCCTGATCCAGGACCTGCTGGCCCGCATGGCGGCCGAGGGCGTGGACTACACCCGCTTTTTCCGCCAGTTGCCGGATCTGGAGCAGGCGGAGACGCGCGCGCAGCTGGAATTGGAACTGGAGGATCGGGCCGCCTGGCAGGCATGGTGGTCGCGCTACCAGGCACGCCTGGCGCAGGAAGCCCGGGCGGCGGATGCGCGCCGGGCGGCGATGAACGCGGTCAACCCGAAGTACATCCTGCGCAACCACCTGGCGCAGGCCGCGATCGAGCGGGCCGAGGCCGGTGACCCCTCCGAGGTGCTGCGCCTGCAGCGGATTCTCGCCCGGCCGTTCGACGAGCAGCCCGAGTTCGAGGCCTATGCCGATCTGCCCCCGGCGTGGGCCAGCGGCATCCAGCTGAGTTGTTCGTCCTGACCGGACGGAATGCGTGCGGGGTGTGGAATGAATGCCCCGAGCTTACCCGAGGATGCCGCGCAGGATGTAGAAGTAGACCACCGCGAGGATGGCCCCGGCCGGCAGGGTCACGATCCAGGACAGGAAGATCATCCGCACCAGCCCCAGGTTGATCGCGGCGATCCCGCGCGCCAGGCCCACCCCGAGGATCGCGCCGACCAGGGTGTGCGTGGTGGAGATCGGCAAGCCGGTGCCCGAGGCCAGCACCACGGTCGCCGCCGCCGCGGCCGTGGCCGCATAGCCACGACTGGGCGTGAGCTGGGTGATGCCGGTGCCGACGGTCGCGATGACCTTGTGGCCGTAGGTGAACAGGCCGAAGACGATCCCGAACCCGCCCAGCAGCAGCACCCACATCGGCACGACCGTCTCGGTGCTCACATCGCCGGTCTGGATCACGTCCACGACCGCGGCTAGCGGCCCCACCGCATTGGCGACGTCGTTGGAGCCCAGGGCGAAGGCCATCGCGCAGCCGGTCACCACCATCTGGACGCCGAACACCTTCTCGACATTGGCAAAATGGGAGCCCTCTTCGCCCACGCCCGTGGGGTCGTCGAAGCGCAGGCGGCGGATCGCCATCATCCCGAGCACGACCACCACCGCGCTTACCAGGGTGGCGAAGCCATAGGCCTGCAGCGTCGTCAGATCCAGCCCGACATGGGTCAGCCCCTTGAACATCGTGACCAGGGCGGTGACGAAGGCCGTCAGGAAGATGTATAGCGGGGCCCAGCGCTTGGCGTTCTTCAGCGGATCGACGGTGTCCAGGATCAGGATCTGCACACTGCGGAACAGGGCAAACGCAATCATGCCGCCGACCATGGGCGAGACCACCCAGGACATCGCAATGGTCCCGACGCGCTCCCAGCGCACCACCTCGAACCCCAGCCCCACCACGGCAAAGCCGACGATCGCGCCGATGATGGAGTGGGTCGTGGAGACCGGCCAGCCGAAGTAGGAGGCCACGAGCAGCCATGTTCCGGCTGCGGCCAGCGCGGCCAGCATCCCGTACACGAGCAGTTCGGGGTTGTCCGCCATCAGGCTGGAGTCGACCATCCCGCTGCGGATGGTCTGGGTGACCTCGCCGCCGGCGAGCCAGGCCCCGGAGAATACGAAGATCGCGGCGACAAAGACCGCCTGGCGGATGGTCAGCGCGCGCGAGCCGACCGAGGTACCCATCGCATTGGCGACGTCATTGGCGCCGATGCCCCAGGCCATGAACAGGCCGAAGATCACTGCAAGGCCGAGCAACAGGGTGCTGTATTCCATGCGGTCCTCGGTTCCTTACTTGGTATGGCCTGTTACTTCGCCAGCATCAGTTGCAGGCGGCTGCCTACACGCTGGGCCAGGTCGGCCAGCTCGCCGATCGAGTCGATCACGCGGTACATGAAGATCACGTTAACCGGGGGCAGCTCCGCCTCCTGGGCGAACAGGATCTCGCGCACCTCGCGCTGGGCCTCGTCGGATTCGTGCTCGATCTGGTCCAGCTCGGTGAGGATGCCGTTGACGACCTCGACCTCGTGGCCGCGGAAACCCGCCTCCACCAGCTCGTCCAGTTCGTTGATTGCCCGACCGGCCTGATCGACCGCATCCACACTGCGGTCGAGGAAGCGCTTGATCGGTTCCCGCATGTTGTCGGGGAACTGCATCTGGCGGCCCAGCATCAGCCCGGCGATGTCCTTCGCCATGTTGGCGATGCGATCCTGGATCAGCAGGGTATCCAGCACGTCGCGGCGCGACATCGCCAGCATCATGCCCTTGGGCAGGTGCAGCCGCAGGTCCTTCTTCAGGCGGTCGGCCTCGCGCTCCAGCTTCGCGATCTTGCGCTGCTGCTCGCGCGCGGTCTCCCAGTCATCGCGCGCCATGGCCTCCATGAACGGGGGGAGCTCGGCGATGCAGGCGCGGATCTTCTCCATGTGCGCCTGCAGCGGGCGCACCGGGGAACGGCCAAACAACTCGAAGACGAAGTTCTTGGGGGACATGGCGGCGCGAAGGTTGTCACAAAGCCATAATCTAACGCAAAACACCGTGGCCCGCGCGGACTTGTTTCGTGTCGAGGCCGCCGTTCTGCGCTAGACTCGTGGATCAGAGCTGGGGGTGCCCGCCGTGGATGCGGGCTGAGAGAGTCCCCTTGAACCTGAACCGGTTAACACCGGCGGAGGGAAGCTCGGTCAACGGTCTGCTGTACCCGGGGTCCCTGCCCCCGCGATCGCCCTGCCCGCGCTCCCTTCGCCTCACGCGACAGCAGAGGTCCGATCATGAGCGCCATCCCCGAGTCGTTTGCCCGCAAGACCGCCGAGGTCTCCGCGGAGGTCACCCGCCCGTTCCCGAACTCCGAGAAGCGCTACGTCGAGGGGTCGCGCGCGGACATCCGCGTGCCGTATCGCGAGGTCGCGCAGACGCCGACGATGACCTCCGGCACGCCCGAGGAGAACCCGCCGATCCCGGTGTACGACACCTCCGGCCCCTACACCGACCCCGAGGCGAGCATCGACCTGCACCGGGGCCTGGCGGACCTGCGCGGCCCGTGGATCGACGAGCGCGGCGACACCGAATGGCAGGATGGCCCCAGTTCCGAATACGGCCGCGTCCGCGCCGCCGACCCGGAACTGGCCAGCCTACGCTTCGAGCACATCCGCCCGCCGCGCCGGGCGAAGTCCGGGGCGAACGTCTCGCAGATGCACTACGCCCGCCAGGGGGTTGTCACCCCGGAGATGGAGTTCGTCGCCATCCGCGAGAACAACCGCCTGCAGGAGCTGCGCGCCGACCCGCGCTACAAGAAGCTGCTGCGCCAGCACGCCGGCGAGTCCTTCGGGGCGTCCATCCCCGAGGCGATCACGCCCGAGTTCGTGCGTGACGAAATCGCCCGTGGCCGCGCGATCATCCCGGCCAACATCAACCACCCGGAGCTGGAGCCGATGATCATCGGCCGCAACTTCCGCGTGAAGGTCAACACCAACATCGGCAACTCCGCGGTCTCCTCTTCGATCGAGGAGGAGGTCGAGAAGCTCGTATGGTCCGCGCGCTGGGGCGGCGACACCCTGATGGACCTGTCCACCGGCAAGAACATCCACGAGACCCGCGAGTGGATCCTGCGCAACTCGCCGGTGCCGATCGGCACCGTGCCGATCTACCAGGCGCTGGAGAAGGTCGACGGCAAGCCGGAGGACCTGACCTGGGAGCTGTTCCGCGACACCCTGATCGAGCAGGCCGAACAGGGCGTGGACTACTTCACCATCCACGCCGGCGTGCGCTTGCAGTACGTGCCGCTGACCGCCGACCGCGTGACCGGCATCGTCTCGCGCGGCGGCTCGATCATGGCCAAGTGGTGCCTGGCGCATCACGAGGAGAACTTCCTCTACACCCGCTTCGACGAGATCTGCGAGATCATGAAGGCGTTCGACGTCTCCTTCTCGCTGGGCGACGGCCTGCGCCCCGGCTGCCTGGCGGACGCCAACGACGCCGCGCAGTTCGGCGAGCTGGAGACCCTGGGCGAGCTGACGCAGAAGGCCTGGGCGCACGACGTGCAGGTGATGATCGAGGGCCCCGGCCACGTGCCGCTGCAGAAGGTGAAGGAGAACGTCGACAAGGAGCTGGAAGACTGCTTCGAGGCGCCGTTCTATACCCTCGGCCCGCTGGTCACCGACATCGCCCCGGCCTACGACCACATCACCTCCGGCATCGGCGCGGCCAATATCGGCTGGTACGGCACCGCGATGCTCTGCTACGTGACACCGAAGGAACACCTGGGCCTGCCCAACAAGCAGGACGTACGCGACGGCATCATCACCTACAAGATCGCCGCCCACGCCGCCGACCTGGCCAAGGGTTTCCCCGGCGCGCAGCTGCAGGACAACGCACTCAGCAAGGCACGCTTCGAATTCCGCTGGGAGGACCAGTTCAACCTCGCGCTGGATCCGGAGCGCGCGCGTGAATTCCACGACGAGACCCTGCCCAAGGATGCGCACAAGGTCGCCCACTTCTGCTCCATGTGCGGCCCCAACTTCTGCTCGATGAAGATCACCCAGGACGTGCGCGACTACGCCGCGGCGCAGGGCATCAGCGAGGACGAGGCCCTGAAGAAGGGCCTGCAGGAAAAGGCGGTCGAGTTCGTCGAGAAGGGCGCGAAGATCTACCGCGAGGTGTAGGCCAGCGGGGCTGGCCCGGGTCAGGACGCCCTACCGCACCTCGATGCGGTCGCGGCCGTTCTCCTTCGCCGCATACAGGGCCTGGTCGGCACGATCAAAGGTGTCGACCCGGCTCTCGCCCGGCCGGTATTCGGTCACGCCGAAGCTCGCGGTGCGCCGCCCGACCGTCTCGAAGTCGAAGGCATTGATACGGGCCTGCAGGTCACGGGCGACCCCCTGTGCCTGCGTGACGGGCGTCTGCGGTAGCAGCACGAAGAACTCCTCGCCCCCGATCCGGCCGATCGCATCCACCTCGCGCAGGTTCTGGCGCAGCAGGTCCGCGAACTGTCGCAGCACGCGGTCACCGGCACTGTGCCCCCAGGTATCGTTCACCGCCTTGAAGTGGTCGATGTCCAGCAGGATCACCGAGAACGGTTCGCCGTAGCGCTCGGTGCGGGCCCGCTCCGCCTCGAACAGGCGCTCGATATGGGCGCGGTTCCATAGCGAGGTCAGCTCGTCGACCTGCGCCGAGCGTTCCAACTGGCGTTGCTGCAGGAAGCTGTGCTTGCGCGCATGCTCCAGCATGAAGGCACTCAGCGCGCCGAAGCTGAAGGCGGCCAGCACCCACAGGAGATGCAGCTGGATCAGCTCGCCCTGCATGGGATCGCGAAAGGCCGCGACAATCACCTGCGCCACGATGGCGGTGGCGGCCATCGTGGCCGGGCGCAGCGGCAGGCCCGATATTGCGAAGGTCCACATGATGCTGAGGTAGATCTCGGGGGCGAACACCAGGAACTGCGGCGATCCGGTGTTCAGATAGAGATTGGCGCCATTCGCGATCACCGGCGCTACCATCAGCAGGGCCCACATCGGCCGTTGCAGCGGGGCCCGCAGGCTCATCGCGGCCACCGCCAGCAGCAGGCCGGGCACCAGCATCGCATGCGCGACCAGCCGTTCGCTGTGCAGGTCCGCCGCCACAGACTGTTCGACGGCGCTGAACAGGAGGTACATCAGGGCCGTCAGCAGCGCGACATAGCGGACCTGCGGGATACGCGCCTGGCGGTGCCAGGCGTCGAACGCCTGTTGAACCGCGGTGTCTTCCCGGTGCAGCGGGTCCCAGAGGGCCCGTGGGCGCCTGGTGTTATCCAAGCCATGACTCCTTTTCTGGCCCGAGCCCCGGGCGAGGGTACCTACATGGCGCCGCTCATGCCCCCCATACCCATCAGTCCGGCGCCGATCCCGAAGATCATGCCCAGCACCATCAGGATCAGGTAGATCAGCAGCAGCACACCGAAGATCGTGAAGTAGATCCGCAGGCGCCCGAGCGCGTACTTGATCGCCTCGGGGTCGCCGCTTTCGTAGGCGCGCTGGGAGGCACCGGCGGCCTGCATCAGAACCACGCCGGCCCAGATCGGGATCCACGCGATGATGATGCCGATGATCGACAGCGCGGTGAGTACGCCGGAGATGATCAGCATGATGCCGATCAGCTGCATCCAGAACTTCCCGCGAACGAGTGGTTCGATCAGTGCGCGAAGGTCGGCCGTGCTGGTTGCGTCCTGTTCCATGTTCAGACTCCTTGTCGTGTTGGCTGGTCGTGACGGGTGGGTCTCCGGAGCATAGCAGGCCGCCTCATGCTGTGACGCATTCGTTGTTTTGGCGCGTGCAGCCCGTGCATACTCGACCGGGTGCAAGCCCGAAGAGCAGGGCCGGGTCACGGCTCGAGAAGCAGGGGGATGTATGAGCGATCAGGGACGACGCAGAGATGGCGGCCGCAGCGGGCCGCAGGGCACGATGCTGTTTCAGGGACAGGCCGTGCCCGAGCCGGAGGCGGCGACCGACCCCGCCGGCGAGGAGACCCCGCCCGGTGGCCATCCGGTGCTGGTGGGGCTCTCCGAGCCCTTCGGCCAGCAGCGCCTGACGCTCAAGCCGGGCAAGCGCTCGGTCGGTCGCCAGGCGGACAACGACATCGTCCTGCAGGAGGGCAGCGTGTCCTCGCAGCATGCCTGGCTGGTCAACGACGGGGGCGAGTGCCGGGTGGTCAACCTGCTCTCCACCAACGGGACCTGGGTGAACGACGAAAAGGTGCACGAGGCCGTGCTGAAGGACGGCGACCATGTCCGTTTCGGGCGTGCCGAGTTCGTCTTCCGCCGCCGCGATGACGGCTCCGATGCCCGACCCGGTGGTGGCCGCCGGTCGCGCTGGCGCTGGCTCGGTATCGCGGTCGTGGTCCTGGTGCTGGCGGTGATCGCGCGCATCCTGCTCGAGACAGCCTGAGGGCCGGGCCCGGCTCCCCCATGCAGCGGATCGGGCGCTACGGGGTCGGCGAGGAGATCGGCCGCGGTGCGATGGCCGTGATCCATCGTGGTTACGACCCGGACATCCGCCGGCCGCTGGCCATCAAATCCCTGCAGCCCGACTACGCCTGCCGCCCCGAGTATCGCCGGCGCTTCCTGGCCGAGGCCCGCGCGGCCGGCACGCTGACCCACCCGGGTATCGTTACCATCTTCGATGTCGGCGAGTCGGATCACCAGCCGTTCATCGCGATGGAGCTGCTGGACGGAATCACGCTCGCGGAATTTGCCGACCAGTTCCGTCCGTTGCTGCTGCGCAATGTCCTGAAGATCGCCATCCAGCTGGTGGAAGCGCTCGATTACGCGCACCGGCATGGTGTGGTGCACCGGGATATCAAGCCGGAAAACATCATCGTCACCAGCGCCACGGCCAATATCAAGGTGATGGACTTCGGCATCGCCCGCACCCTCAGCGATCCCGACTGGCGGGCCGACGATGATGGCTATGTCGCCGGTTCCCCACACTACATGGCCCCGGAGCAGGTGCGCGGCCAGCCCACCGATGCGCGGGCCGACCTGTATTCGGTCGGCGTGGTGCTGTACGAACTCCTGACCGGCGCCACGCCGTTTCGTGGCCACGATGTCGAGACGCTGCTGACCCGGGTGGTCCGGGACCCCGTACCGTCAGCCCGAGTCATCGTGCGCGACTGCCCGCAGGAACTGGTCGAGTTGGTATTGCGCCTGCTGGCGAAAGACCCGGACCAGCGCTATCAGTCGGCGGGCGAACTGCTGGTGGACCTCGAACGCATCGAAGAGCAACGCAGCGAACGTGAGCGGGCCGGGGCGGGCCGCCGCATCGTCCCGTTGCGGTTGCGCTGGGCGGCGGTGATGGGGGTCCTGGTCGCGGTCACGCTGGTCGTCGGCGGGGCCCTGGTCCACCAGAAGCAGAATGCGGTGATGACCGACCTGGCCTTCGACTATGGCTCCACGCTCGCCCAGATCATCTCGGTGGAGAGCGCCGAGGACCTGCTGCTGGAGGACACCATCGCGGTCCAGGGCCGCCTGCGCGACATGCAGGCCAACCGCGAGATCGCCCTGCTGAGCGTGGCGGACCATCGCGGACGGGTGGTGGCCAGCAGCGATCCCGAGGCCATGGGCCAGCCGTATCAGCCGCCGCCCGAGGAGCATCTCCTCCAGCGCCGCGACGGCCAGGCCGTGTGGTCCGTGGCCGGGCCGGATGGCGGGGAGCTGTTCCTGTTCGAGGCCCCGGTGCGCTACCAGGATCACCACATCGGCCAGCTCCAGGTCGGGTTGTCCACCGGGTCGCTGCGTGCGGCCAACGAGGCCACGTTCATGGCCCTGCTGATGCTCACCCTGGTCACGTTGCTCGCGGTGCTGCTGGGGGCCTACGTCCTGGCCCGGCGCCTGCAGGAACCCCTGGACCGCCTGCGCGGGGCCCTGGACCAGATCGGTCAGGGACGGCTGGACACGCGCATCCGGGCCCGGCGTCGGGATGACTTCGAACGTGTCTTCAGTGCCTACAACGCGATGGCGGATTCGCTGGAGGCGCGCATGAAGCGGCGCACGGACGGGGTGAGCGAACCCGGCACCGGCCACGCAGCATCTGCCGGGGACCGGACCCAGGAACTGGCCCCCGAGGATCTGCCGTCCGAGGCGGCCCCGAGACGGACCGGAACCGACTAAGGAAACACTGATCCCTGTACGCGCTCGCGTTGGCACCCCAGGTTTTCCGAGACCAGGCGCGTCGCGCAGTGGCTAGTGGTTCTACCGGCCCGTTTTGGATGGATTTGGGGCGCAACGCAGAATCGGAAAACCTGGGGTACCAACCCCGAAGGGGCTCGGCCCCCCGTTGCTATCAAAAACGGGTCGCGAACGGAGTTGCGGTTCCCTTGTGCAGAATGACTGCATGGCGGTCACCGCGCATTAAACGCACGCAAAAGCGACTCGAGCGCGAGCGTGTACAGGGATCAGTGTTTCCTTAACCGTCGAGGGCGTCCAGCCGGCGCTGCAGTTCCAGCGCGCGCAGCCGGTACCCGCGGGCCGCCTCGAACTCGGGGTCGATGGCCAGCGCCTCGTCCCACAGCGCGATCGCGGTATCCAGGTCCTGGTTGCGGTAGCGCACGATGGCCTCTGCATGGAGGGCCTCCTTGCGCTGTTGCTCCAGTTCGGCGTGGTGCTGGCGGGCGCCGGAATGCTGCGGGTCCCGCGCGAGCACCTCGCCGAAGGCCTCGAGCGCCTCCGCGGTGTCCCCGGCTGACCGGGCCTCCAGACCGCGCTGGTACCAGTAGCCCGTTTTGGCCTCGCGCGCCAGGGGCTCCAGCCAGTCGGCCCACTGCGTCTCCGCCTCGGGGCGCTGCCGGGCCCGCTCCACGACCTCCAGGGCCGCGCCGTAACGCTCCGCAGCCAGATCGGCCTCAAGGGCCCGGCGCAGGCCGTCCTCGCCCACCCCGGGGGCGGCATCCGGATCCAGCGCGGTCAGCTGATCGTCCAGGTCGCTGGTGCCGCGTGGCAGATCCGATGCGTCTCGGGGGATGCGCAGCCGCTGCCCGACCAGCAATCGGTCCGGGCGCTCGAGGTCGTTGTACCGCGCGAGGATCACGAAGCGGTTGGCATCCCCCAGGTGTTCGCGGGCCAGTCGGGCCAGGGTCTCACCGGGTTCCACCGTGTGCTCGAAATGCGCCTCGCCGAGCATGGCCCGCGGATCCCCGGAAAGCTGCTCGCGCAGATGACGGGCGGCGTGGTTCCGCGGCTCGTCCGCGAGGATCCGGTCGAGCGCGACCTGTGCCCGGTCCATCTCGCCGCGCTGCAGGAGCTGCACGATCTCGGCGATCTCGAGACGTTCGATCTCCGGCTCTTCCGCTGCCGGTTCGGGCGCGGGGGGTTCCGCAAACGCCGTTTCTTCCTCGGCCTCCGCATCCGGGTTGAATACCCCCTGCAACTGCGCGCAACCGGGCAGCAGCCCGGCCAGTGCGGCGAGCAGAACGAGGCGTAAAGGCAGGGTGCGGAACTGCGTCATGGCAAGATCTTCGGTTCGGGCGCGGTGCGGCGCCCGGAGTATACGATCGGCATCAGTCCAGCGGCCACAGCAGGATCGCCAGCGCCGCGGCGAGCAGCAGCAACAGCGCCAGCGTCGGCTGGATACGGGCCTTCAGGTGCCGGCGCCAGAATCGGCCACGGGGTCGCGCCGCCCGCCAGGTGGCGAGCGCCACGTTGTCGCCGCCGGGCCCGGCGCGCCGCGCCGCCTCGCGGGCCGCCTCGGTGGTCGCGGTGCCCAGATCGGGATGGTCCAGCAGTTCGACGATCGCGTCCGGCGCGAACTGTTCCCAGAAGCCGTCGGAACACAGCAGGAAGCGGGTCTGGGCGGTCACGGGCGCCGCGTCATGGTCGACCTGTATGGGATCGACCACGCCCAGACCCTGCAGCAAGCGATTCTGCTCCGGGTGCGTGGCCATCTCCGCCTCGCGGATCACCCCCTGGTCGACCAGCTGCTGCACCCGTGTGTGGTCGCGCGTGCGGCCCTGCAGGCGGTCGCCGTCGATGTGATACAGGCGGCTGTCGCCGCAATGGGCCCAGCAGGCCGAGTCCGGCGTAACGTACAGGGCCACCAGCGTGGTTCCGGGGCGCTGGGCCGGATCGGCGCCGCCTTGTTCCAGCAGGGCCGCATGGGTCTCGAGGAACAGGCTCTCCAGCAGGGCAGGGCCATCCGCGGTCCGCCCCGCGCAGCGATTCCACAGGCGTTCGGCCGTCGCCAC
The DNA here is from genome assembly GCF_000381105.1 of Thioalkalivibrio sp. ALE12. NCBI lineage: Bacteria > Pseudomonadati > Pseudomonadota > Gammaproteobacteria > Chromatiales > Ectothiorhodospiraceae > Thioalkalivibrio > Thioalkalivibrio sp. ALE12. The sequence goes on from NZ_KB905906.1 coordinate 218,926, forward strand.
GGCCGTCTGCGACGCTTGCGCCCCGCCCTCGTGGCCGCCCATGCCATCGGCCACCAGCAGCAACGCAGTTTGCCCGTCGGGACCGTGCAGCACGGTCACCGCATCCTGCTGCTCGGCGCGGCCACCTGTCTCCCTGGCGTATCCGGTTTCCATAGGCATGTAGCCCCGGTGATCCTGTACCCATGATGACCGAGATGGGCGGCCCGCGACAGCCCGGGCCGGGACCCTTTACCCGGTGGCGCCGATCCAGAACTCGATGGAGCGGCCGAGGAACTCGTCCCAGGTCATGTAGTGCGAGCCGTCACAGGAGAAGGTCAGGCTGACCATGCCGTTGAACAGGTTGATGGAGGCGGAGCGCAGGTAGATGGTCTCGTCCGCGTAGCGCAAGGCCTTCAGCCCCTCCAGTACCCGGCCGACCTCGTCCTTCGGGATCAGTGCCTCCTCGGGGTACGGCTCGTGCGGAAACGCCAGGCAAACGTCGGGATCGCCGAGGGATTCGTGGGTCAGGATGCGGTAGCGGTACGGGTCCTCGGTGGTCCACAGCGTGGCGCGTGAACTGGAGAAGTGGAATACCCCCTGGAACACCCCGCGCTCGGTGAACAGTTCCTCGATGATGGCCAGGGCCGTATCCATGTTCTGGTCCATCAGGCTCTCGGTACGGCTCTGCAGGAACAGCGTGCCGCGGATGGACGGATCGCCCTTGATCTGCCGCCACTCGTTCGGTTCTTCGTACAGGTCCTCGGAAAAGTCGGGCAGGTTGCGCAGGTCGAAATCGGCGCCCAGGAAGCCCAGTGCGTTCCCGTCGCTGTCGCGAACCAGCTGCAGCGCGGTCAGCGAGGGCCGCCGTCCGAGCAGGCTGATGTAGGCATCCGAAAGCAGAAAGCCCGTCGCCGGCACGACCTCCTTCATGTACGGGCGTTGTGACCGGTCGCGCCCGAAATGCTCCGGCAGTACGCCGCTGCGCGAGATGTTGTCGGAGAGCTGGATGCCCCGGGTATTCAGGGCATAGACGAACGTGGCCTCAGGGATCTGGCGGATCGCCTCTTCCAGAATCGAGTCCAGGTCCTCGCGGCGCGGCCAGACCGCGGACAGCCGACGGGCGATGTTGGCCAGAGGCTCCTGCAGCTTGTTCTCGAGGTACTCGCGCTGGTGCTCGATCGCCTTCTTCAGTTCCGTCATGGTGCGGGGTCGTCTCCTTTCGGTGCGGCGCGGATTATCCCCGATCGGGGGTTTCGTTGTCGTGAAGGGCCTCGTGGCTCCATGCGTTTGGCACTTCGCGTTGCGCAAAAGGTCCGAGCAGGAACCGTGCCGACAAACCTGATGACCGATGCCCGAAACCACAACCTCCCTTACCACCTTGACTGCCCGTGCCGCGCGCCCAGAGGATCTCGATGCCATCAACCGCCTCGTCGCCGAGGCGATTGAGGACTGGCCGTTGCCCGAACGCGTGCGCCGCCTGGCCCTGCCGGCCTACCGCTACACCGAGGCCGACCGGATGTTCCTCGACATGGTCGTGCTGGAGTGCGCAGGCGACGTGGTCGGCGTCGCGGCCTGGGAGGCGGCGGGGGCCCAAGAACTGCCGGAGGGTATACCGGATGGCCTTCTGCTCCACGGCCTCTATGTCGGGCGCGCCGCGCGCGGGCAGGGGGTGGGGCGGCAACTGGTCGAGGCCAGTCGCGCCGCCGCGAGGGAGGCCGGTGTCGCCGGGGTGCTGGTCAAGGCCCAGGCCTCCGCCGCCGGTTTCTTCGCCGCCATGGGCTTCGCCCCGGTGCCGGTCCGCGATCGCGACCGGGATTACGAACAGCGTTACTGGTGGCCGGCGAAGGGCGCGTCCTCTCCGCCCTGAGCTCAGCGCCGCGGGCGCTTGCGGTGCCACTGTCGGGCAAACAGCCCCACGATGATCGCCATGGCCAGAAGGCCCAGGCCCAGCGGCCACGCGTGTTCCGGAGCGCTCAGGAAGTGAAGCAACGAGAACCCTTCGCCATGGCCGTGCCCCGGGTGGGCCAGAGCGGGGCTGCTGGCGAGCGTGAGGACTGCGGGAATCAACGGGCGCATCGACATCGGGGGTTCCTCCTGATTGAACCGGGGGGATCACCATAACGCCCGGCGGCCGCCGCCGTCATGCGCGTGATCCCGTGTCGTCGTGAGCACTCCATCGGGCGGTTTCCGTGGTCCCTCGGCAGGCGCTGCAAACAGCGACTCAGCAGATGCGGGGCAACTGCTCGCCGGCGGGCAGGATCACCCGGCGTTCCACGCCGGTCGCGAGGCGTCGGATGACCTCGGGCTCGCCCGCCTTGGCCTGGCCGATCGCAACGGCACCGGCCGTCTCCGGTCGTGACCGCAGCACGCCCAGTGCCTGTTCGGCCGCGGGTTCCGGCACAGCAGCCAGGAAGCGGCCCTCCGAAGCGCTGTGCAGCGGGTCCAGACCGAGGATCTCGCAGGCCCCGCGCACGTCCGCGCGCACCGGGATGGCCCCATCGTCCAGAACCAGGCGGCAGCCGGAGGCGTGGGCCAGTTCCTGCAGCGCGGCCACCGTGCCGCCGCGGGTGGGGTCGCGCAGGGCATGCACGGGCACATCGGCTGCCAGCAGCGCGGCCACCGCCCCGGCGACCGGGGCGCTGTCGCTGGGGATCGGCGGGTCCAGCCCCAGTCCCTCGCGCGCGGCCAGGATGGCGACGCCATGCCGGCCCAGGTCACCGCTGGCCAGCAGCATGTCACCGGGCCGGATCGCGTCCGGTGCGATCCGCACCCCCTCCGGCACGATGCCCACCCCGCTGGTATTCAGGTAGGCCCCGTCGCCGCACCCGGCCTCGACCACCTTGGTATCGCCGGCCACCACCCGGACGCCGCATTCTTCGGCGGCCGCGCTTACGGAGGCGAGGATGCGCCGCAGGTCCTCCAGGGGCAGCCCCTCCTCGAGGATCAGCCCCAGCGTCAGCCACAGCGGCCGCGCCCCGGCCATCGCCAGGTCATTGACCGTACCGTGCACCGCGAGGCGGCCAATGTCGCCGCCAGGGAAGAACAGGGGGCGCACCACGAAGCTGTCGGTGGTCATGGCCAGGCGTCCGTCCGGTGCGTCGAGCACGGCCGCATCGGGGGCGCCGCGAGCGGACGTGCCCAGCGCCGACAGGATCACCTCGTCCAGCAGCTTGGCCTGCAGGCGGCCCCCACCGCCATGCGCGAGGCGGACCACCTCCGTGGTCATGCCCCGCCCCGGTAGTGCAGATAGGCGGCACAGGCCCCCTCGGAGGACACCATCGGCGCGCCCAGCGGAGTGTCCGGGGTGCACTCGCGGCCGAAGGCGGGGCAATCGGTCGGTCGGCGCAGCCCGCGCAGCACCTCGCCGGCGATGCAGGGCCCGTCCGCACCGGTCGCGGGGGCCGTGATCCCGAAACGCGCGACCGCATCGAAGCGGGCATAGGCCGGGCGCAGACCCAGCCCGCTGGCGGGCAGGCGGCCCATGCCGCGCCACTCACGTTCGACCGGCTCGAACACGCGGCTGACCGCATCGCGCGCGGCCGCGTTGCCGTCGTCGCGGGCGGCCCGGTCATAGCGGTTCTCGACCCGGGCCTCGCCGCGTTCCAGTTGTTCCACGCAGGCCCGGATGCCGGCCAGCAGGTCCACCGGCTCGAAACCCGTCACCACGATGGGCACCCGGAAATGCTCGGCGATTGCCTGATAGGCCGCCGCCCCCTCCACGGTGCAGACATGCCCGGCGGCCAGGAACCCCTGGATACGGTGGTCCGGATCCGTCAGCAGAGCCTCCATCGCTGGGGGTACCAGCGAGTGCGAGACCAGCAGCGACAGGTTGGGCAGCCCCAGGGCCTCGGCCTGCAGTACCGCGATCGCGGCGGCCGGGGCGGTGGTCTCGAAGCCCACCGCCAGCAGCACCACCTCGCGCTGCGGGTGTTCGCGCGCCAGGGCGACCGCATCCAGCGGCGAGTAGATCACGCGCACATCGCCGCCGGCCGCGCGCGCGGCGTTCAGGTCGCCCAGTGCGCCGGGGACGCGCAGCATGTCGCCGAAGGTACACAGCATCACCTCCCGGCGGCGGGTCAGCAGCACGGCCTGGTCCAGAGTCTCGGTCGGGGTCACGCAGACCGGGCAGCCGGGCCCGTGGAGCAGCTCGACCGAGCCCGCCAGCAGGTCGTCCAGCCCGTGGCGCAGGATCGCGTGGGTCTGGCCGCCGCAGACCTCCATCAGGGTCCAGCGCCGGGTGCAGGCCGCGCGGATCGCCTCCGCCTGGCGCAGGATCAGCGCCGGGTCGCGGTATTCGTCGAGGTGCCTCACGGGCCCTCCGGCGCGGGCGGCTCGTGCTCGGGGATCTCGCGCAGTGCGGCCAGGGTGCGTTCGGCCGCGGCCTCGTCGATGGTGGCGATCGCGATGCCGGCATGTACCAGCACGTAGTCGCCCGGCCCGGCCTCCGGCGTGCAGGCCAGCGAGACCGTGCGGGTGACGCCGCCGAAGGCCACGCGCGCCTGGCGGAACAGCGGGTCGTCACCTTCCACGCTGTCGATACGACCGGGGATGGCAAGGCACATCGGCTCAGTCTCCGTTCGTTGGCACAGCGGCCCGGCGCGCGATCACCGCCTGACCGAGCGCCAGCCCGCCGTCGTTCGGCGGTATGTGCTGCGGCCACAACGGGCGGAAGCCGGCGGTTTGCAGGGCGTCCACGCATTGTTGCAGCAGTCCCCGATTCTGGAAGCATCCGCCGGTCAATGCCACGGTCTCGCGTTCGCCCGTCCGGGCGGCCGCCACCGCGAACCGCGCCAGTGCGCTATGCAGCCGCGCGGCGATCGCCCCGGGGGTGGCACCGCCCGCCTGCGCCGCCAGCAGGGCGGTGATCAGCGGGCCCCAGTCCGCCTGCCAGGGCATCGCGTTCTCCAGCTCGAGATCCGGGGCATCCACCACGCCCGGCGCGGCCTCTGCTGCCTGCTGCACCAGCATCGCGGCCTGCCCCTCGAAGCCGGCACCGGTGCGCAGCCCGGTCAGGGCTGCCACCGCATCGAACAGCCGCCCGACGCTGCTGGTCCAGGGCGCATTGACCCCGCGATCCAGGGCGCGGAGCAGGGGTGCCCACTCGGCATCGCTAAACAGCGCCCGGGCCGGGCTGGCCGCCAGGGCCGCCGTATCGCCCGCGAAGTGTGCATGCAGCAGCCCCAGCAGTGCGCGTCGCGGCTCGCGGATCGCGGCCTCGCCCCCCGGCAGTCGGAACGGGCGCAGATGGCCCGCACGCTGCCAGTCACCGTCGGCGTCCACGGTCAGGCACTCGCCCCCCCAGAGCGTCCCGTCCGTACCCAGCCCCGCGCCGTCCCAGACCAGCGCCAGGACCGGGTCCTGCACCCCGTGCTCGGCCAGACAGGCCGCGGCATGGGCGTGGTGGTGCTGCACGGGGAAGACCGGCACGCCCGGGCGCTCGGCGAGTGTGGTAGAGGCATAGTCCGGGTGTCGGTCGCAGGTGATGCGCTCGGTCTGCACGCCGCAGAGCCCGGCCAGCGCGCGGGCCTCGCTGTCGAGGCGGCGCAGGGCCGGATCGCTGTCGAGGTCGCCGACGTGGGCGCCGACCACGACCTCGCGGTTCAGGGCCAGCGCCGGTGCCGCCTTGAGGTGGCCGCCCAGCGCCAGCGTGACCAGGCCGGGCTGCGGCAGCGGGATGCGCAGGGGCATGGCTCCCCGTCCCACGCGCAGGCACTGCGGCTGCCCGGCCGCGATCTGGAACACGCTGTCGTCCAGCGGCCGCGCAATCGGCCGGTCGTGGTCGAGGATGGCATCCGCGATCCCGCCCAGCCGAGCCACCGCCTCCTCGCTATCAATACAAAGCGGTTCGCCGCTGCGGTTGCCGGAGGTGCAGACCAGCGGGATCGCGAGTGCGTCCAGCAGCAGCTGGTGCAGGGGCGTGGCCGCCCGCATCAGCCCGAGACGGTTCAGCCCGGGGGCGATGTTCCCGGCCAGCGGCGCATCAATCTTGCGATCCACCAGCACGATCGGAGCCTCCGGGGCATCCAGCAGGCCCCTTTCCGCATCGGATACGTGGGCCAGACAATCCAGCCAGTCGCCGTCCGGCAGCAACACCGCCAGCGGCTTTTCCGGGCGCTGCTTGCGCGCTCGCAGGCGGGCGATGGCCTCCTCGCGGGTGGCGTCCGCCAGCAACTGGAACCCGCCCGCGCCCTTCAGGGCCAGGATCTGCCCCGCGCGCAGGGCCGCCACAGCGGCCTCCAGTGCCGCATCCCCGGTGGCCTGTTCGGTGCCGTCCGGCGCGCGCAGCAGGAGCCGGGGCCCGCAGTCCGGGCAGGCCATCGCCTCGGCATGGAAGCGCCGATCCCCCGGGTTCTCGAACTCCGCACGACAGGCCGGGCACAGCGGGAAGTCATGAAGGGTGGTGCCGGCACGATCCCAAGGCAGCGCCGTGGCAATGCTCCAGCGCGGGCCGCAGGCCGTGCAGGCGGTGAACGGGTAGCGGTAGCGCCGCGCCGTCGGGTCGCGGATCTCGGCCAGGCAGTCGGGACAGGGGGCGCGGTCCGGGGCCAGGGCCGGGGCGCCGCCTCGGTTCGGCCCCGTAGTGAGCCGGAAGCCGGCTGCGCCGGTGGGGGTTACGGGGCTGACAGAGATGTCATTGACACGTGCGGCCACCGGCGCCTCTTGCGCCAGTGCCGAACGAAACGCATCCAGGCGAGCCGCGTCCCCCTCGACCTGGATCACCACGCCCTCGGGCGTGTTGCCGACCGTGCCGGCCAGCGCCAGCCGTTTTGCCAGCGCCGCGACGAATGGGCGAAATCCCACGCCCTGCACCCGGCCGGTGACGACCAGGCGCCAGCGCTCCCGCGCCGGGCTAAGTGTCGCGGGCGTGTTCACGCCACGTCCAGGCTCCGCAGCAGGATCTGTTGCGCCTCGGGGTGGGTCTCGTCGTCGGAGGTCTCCACCTCCAGCTCGGCGCCCTCGGCCAGCGTGCCGCGGGTGCCATCCTCGAAGTGCTCGCGAAAATGCTCCGGCGTGATGTGCGACAGCGCGCCCAGCCAGACCCGCACCCGGGTGACCCGCTCGGCGTTGTTATCCGCCGCCACCTGCTCGATCTTGCGCATCAGGTCGGCCATCAACGAAAACTCGTGCATCCGTGTTCCCCTATCCGAAAAAGCAGGCGTACTCGTCTTTCTCCACCACACTCAGCACATCCTCCAGCGAGGCCAGTTCCGGGTGTGGGTCGTAGCCGTGCCACTTCAGGTCTGCCCGTTGCCAATAGAGTTTCCAACGGCCCGATTTGCGCACGAACGTGGCCTTGAACACCGGGTGTTCCATGACCCTTGTGGGAGCATCCATCAGCGGGCGCACTTCGTACAGCACCACGCTTTGGCCTTCGAGACGCCAGACAAGGTCCAGACGGTCTCGAACATGGGCGGGCGGTCGGCGCCTTTCCATGAACCCCTCCATCACTTTTTCAATCCGCTTGCGCTCGAATTCGCTCAGGGCCATATGTATCCGTTCTCCGTTGCTGTCGGGGCCAATCGCTGGCTAGTCGGGGTCGGCAAAGTGACGATCCCGATAGTTTAGAGTGTGTGCCACGAGACAGCGCTGAAGCGATCCTACGGGCAAGGCTGCCCGTGTCCGGCCAAGTCTCCGTAAAGCGCGACCCCTTCCACCAGCCGACCCCCTCGGGAGACCTCATGCAGATTAACCTCGACACCCCGGATCTGATGACCCGCGTACGGCTGGAGTCGCGCTGGCGTTCGGCCGGCGCCGTGGTCACCTCCAGCCAGACACCGGAGGCGCCTGACCTGGTGGTGGTCGATCTCGGCAGCCGTGGCGTGGAAGCGGTATCGAGCTGGCGCGAGCGCTACCCGGACGCAACGATCCTGGCCTTTGGCCCGCACGTGGAAGGGGCCATGCTCAAGGCCGCGCGCCAGGCGGGCGCCGACGAGGTCGTGGTCCGCGGCAAGGTGGCCGATCGGGTTGCTTCCAAGCTGGGGTGCTGATTGAATCGGAAGGCGTTCGGCCGCGTCATCCGGCGCCCGCGCTCATGCAGAGGCGGTACGGCGTGAGGCGGACAGAGCGCGCAGGCGGCGGCGCTGCATCTTGAGGCGATACTCCAGCTCCTTGAACTGGGTGTGCAGTTCCGTGCGCAGCCAGCGGTCGTTCAGGACCTCGCGCCCGGCCCGCATGTTGCGCGCGTGGACCTCCTGCCACTGGTTCACGATTTCACGGAAGCGCTGGTACTCGCGCTCCAGGGTCGCGCGCCAGTTGTCGTGGATTGCGCCCGCTGTGTCGGCGTTGAGCAGCCGGCGAAACTCGGTGTGCAGCCGCGCGCGCAGGATCTTGAATCGCGGCGTCCAGCGCCGGTCATACACCAGTCCCGTCCAGGCAAAAAGGTTGATCAGCCATTTCGAGGGGTCGTACTGCCACCAGCGCACCCCGTTGCGGTAGTCCGCCTGAAAGGCGTGGTGGAAGTTGTGGTACCCCTCGCCCCAGGTGAGCAGGGCGACCAGGCCGTTGTCCACGGCGGTGTTCTCGTCGCTGTAGGGGCGCCGGCCCCACCAGTGCGCCAGGGAGTTTATGAAGAACGTGAAGTGGTGGCTGAGCACCAGGCGCAGCACGCCGGCCAGCAGCAGCATGCCGACCACATCGCCGAACGCCAGCCCCAGCAGCAGCGGCAGGCCCAGGTTCAGCCCCCATGCGAGCGTCCAGTAATGACGGTGCTGCCACATTACCACCGGGTCCTTCGCCAGGTCCTTCACGCGCGAATAGTCGGGCTCGCTGGTGGGCCAGTTGCGCAGCATCCAGCCCATGTGGGCGTGCCAGAAACCGCGCTTGATCGAATGCGGATCGCGGTCCACGTCATCCACGTAGCGATGATGCACGCGATGCCGCGCGCCCCAGTTGTAGATGCTGTTCTGCAGCGCCAGGGCGCCACTCAATGCCAGCAGAACGCGCAGAGGCCCACGCGCCTTGAGGGTGCGGTGCGCCCACAGCCGGTGATAACCGACCGTGACGCCCAGCCCGCTCAGCACCAGGAACAGCCCGAAGAACAGCCAGGCCGCGCCGCTGAAACCCTGGGTGAACCACCACCACGGCACCAGCGTGACGGCGGCCAGGTTGGTCAGTACGAAGAAAACTGCCGGGGTCCAGGCAATCGGAGGGGAGCGTTCGGACATCGGGGAGACCTGCTGACGATCGGGGCGAGCGAGGGTGCTCGTCCATTCATACTGTATGAGACCACTGCGGGCGCAAAAAATGCCCTTGTGCCGGAAGGCCGGCCCCAGCGACCGGTCGGATGCGGGGCATTCCACCGGAGCCGACGTTCGGCGCCGGGTCTTTCCAACCGTGTCGGGCCTCCCTGTAAGATGTGACGCTTGTTTCGAAGGCCGGCCCGGTCGCTCCCGTGGCCGAATACCCGCCATTGCTGGCCACGTCGAGTCACCGACTACGGCCCGTTACATCCAGCGATCAAAGGGAGTGATTGATGGGCCTCGGTGTTGGACTCGTGGTGCTGGCGGCTTTCTTCTGGGGGTTGTCCGGCGGGATCGGCGGCATCCTGATGGCCGAGGGCTGGGACGCCTTCGTGGTCTCGTTCTACCGCGGTGCCATCGGCCTGCTGTTCGTGCTGATCTGGCTCGCCTGGCGTCCCGGTGGCAGCGGGCTGGGCAGCGGCAAGATGTGGTTCTGGTCGGCCGTGGCCGGGCTGGGCGTGGCCGGCAACTTCGCGTTCTACTTCCTCAGCATCGCGCATGGCAGTGTGGCGGTCGCCGCCACGTTGATGTACTGCGCCCCGGTGTTCGTCTACATCATCTCCTTCGCCCTGCGGCTGGAATCCCCGACCACGCTCAAGCTGGTGGCCATCGCGATGGTCATGGTCGGCATCGTGCTGCTGACCCAGATCTACGACACCGGAGCGGGCAATGTGACCCTGATCGGCGCCGGTGCCGGCCTGCTGGCGGGCCTGTCCTACGCGATCTTCATCTTCGGCTTCAAATACGCCGGGCAGCACGGCAGCCCGCAAGCGATCCTGACGATTGCCTTCGGTGTGCTGGTCATCCTGCTGATGCTGCCGGGCGACAATACCCAGATGGTGGAGGTCCTGAGCACCTCCGACTGGCCGCTGTTCCTGGCCCTCGGCATCTTCGGTGCCGGGCTGTCGTTCGCGTTCTACATCAATGGCCTGCGGACTACGGCCCCCGCCGTTGCCTCGATCGTCGCGATGATCGAACCGGTCACCGCCACGCTGTTCGGCGTGGTGATCCTGCACGAAAGCCTGGCACTGGTTCAGATCATCGGCATGGCCCTGATCCTGGTCACCGTCACCGCCCTCAGCGTGTCCTCCCGCGCCACGCCGCCCCCGGTCCCCGAGCGGGGCCGCGACGCCGAGTAGCGTTGTCGCACGGAGTTCCGGATCGCCCGCGCGATCCCTCCTGCCGGGCGGCAGGCCTTTGATGCGCGGGGAGATGCCACGCCGGTCTGCAGGGCTGGTATCCTCGCAGCCTGTTGATGGTGGCCGCTGCGGGCGGTCACGCACGATCTTTCCGGGCTCGCCCGGACCGAGGATTCTGGAGGCTGCATGAGCAGTACGCACCGACCCACCGATATCCAGCTGCATCAGAAGTCGCGCATCCTGGAGTTGACTTACTCCGACGGTTCGCATTTCGAGCTGCCCTGCGAGTTCCTGCGCGTGTACTCGCCCTCGGCCGAGGTGCGCGGGCACGGGCCGGGCCAGGAGGTGCTGCAGGTGGACAAGGAGGACGTGAACATCACCGCGATCGAGCCGGTCGGCAACTACGCGGTGAAGCTGGTGTTCTCCGATGGTCACGACACCGGCATCTACGACTGGGACTATCTGCACAAGCTCGGCACGGAGCAGGAAAGTCTGTGGCAGGATTATCTGGATCGGCTGAAAGAGGCCGGCCACGAGCGCAAGACGCACTGACAACGGCAGCTTGATGAAAGAAGAACCCGGCAAGACCCACTTCGGCTACCAGACCGTACCCGAGTCCGAGAAGGCCTCGCGGGTCGGCGAGGTCTTCCATTCGGTCGCATCGCGCTACGACGTGATGAACGACCTGATGTCGATGGGCATCCATCGCATCTGGAAGCGCTACACCCTGGAGCGCACCGGGGTGCGCCCGGGCATGAAGATCCTCGACCTGGCCGGGGGCACCGGGGACCTGGCCGGGGCCTTCGCCCCACGTGTCGGGCCGAAGGGGCAGATCGTGGTCTGCGACATCAACGCCTCGATGCTGGAGGCCGGGCGCGACCGCATGCTGGACGAGGGCCATGTGGGCAACCTCGACTTCGTGCAGGCGGACGCCGAACAGTTGCCCTATCCGGATGACTACTTCGACCGCGTAACCATCGCCTTCGGCCTGCGCAACGTGACCCGCAAGGAACGCGCACTGGCCGAGATGCGCCGGGTGATCAAGCCGGGCGGGCGCGTGCTGGTGCTGGAGTTCTCGCAGCCGATGGCGCCGCTGCGCCCGCTCTACGATGTCTATTCGTTCAAGATGCTGCCGCTGATGGGCAAGCTGGTCGCCAACGATGCGGACAGCTACCGCTACCTGGCGGAGTCCATCCGCATGCACCCGGATCAGGAGACCCTGGCCGGGATGATGCGCGACGCCGGCCTGGAGAGGGTCGAGTACGACAACCTGACCGGCGGCATCGTCGCGCTGCATCGCGGCACAAAACTGTAACGTTTTCATGGCCGAACCCTTCGCTCTGCCCAGTCCGTTCACGGCCCTGATCGAGGCCACGCTGAACGAACACCTGGCGAGCGCGCCGGAGAAGGACCGGGCGCGCCTGGCCGGGCGCGCAATCGCCATCGTGATCGAGCCCCCGGGGCTGGCCCTTTCGCTGGTCGGGGCCGCCGACCGACTGCAGGTCATCGGCGGTGTCGAGGAGCCGGTGGATGTGCAGCTGGCGGGCTCGCCCCTGTCGCTGGCCGCAGCGCTGGCCCGCGACGACCGTTCCGGGCTGACCATCACCGGTGACGCCACCGTGCTCTCCGATCTGCAGCATGCGCTGCGGGATTCCGGAATCGACTGGGAGGGGCTGTTCGAGCGCTTTGCCGGCGCCGGGGCCGCCGGACCGCTGCGCCACCTGCTCGATCAGGCCCGCGGCAGCCTGCGCCACCTCGGCCGCCGCTCCGCCGAGGATACCGCCGACTATCTGCGCGACGAGCTCGAGTGGCTGCCGGCCGGCGGGGCCTTCGAGGCCTTTGCCGAGGACGTCGCCGACCTGCGTGACGGGGTCGCCCGCCTAGATGCCCGGCTGCGCCGTCTGGAGGCACAGCCCTCCGCACCTGACGACCGGCAGTCCTGATGCGCCGCGCGCTGTACCGGGGCCTGCGGCTGTGGACCATTGCGCGGGTCCTGGTGCGCTATCGCCTGGACGTCATCCTGTTTACGTTGAAGCCGCTGCGCCCGCTCAGCTTCCTGCTCTACCTCGCGCCCTGGAACTGGTTTCGCCGTACCGAAGGTACGCGCGGCGAGCGCATCCGCCGCGCACTGGAGGACCTGGGGCCTATCTTCATCAAGTTCGGGCAGATGCTGTCCACCCGGCGTGACCTGCTGCCGGACGACATCGCGGTGGAGCTGGCCCGGTTGCAGGACCGGGTGCCCCCGTTCCCGTTCGAGCAGGCGCGCGCGCTGATAGAGTCCGAACTCGAGCGTCCGATCGAGATCGCCTTCGCCACGTTCGAGGACACGCCGATCGCCTCGGCCTCCATCGCCCAGGTACACGCGGCCACGCTGCAGGACGGGCGCGAGGTCGTGGTCAAGGTCGTGCGCCCCGGCATCCTCAAGACCATCCGCGCCGATCTCGAGGTGATGCACCTGATCGCGGACCTGGCCGATCGCTACTGGTCCGAGGCCAAGCGCCTGCGCCCGCGCGAGGTGGTGGACGAATACGAAAAGACCGTCACCGACGAGCTGGACCTGATCCGCGAGGGCGCGAACGCCGCCGCGATCCACCGCAACTTCGAGGACAGCCACCTGCTGTACATCCCGGAGATCATCTGGGACTACACGCGCCGCAGCGTGCTGGTGATGGAGCGCATCGGCGGCATCCCGGTGGCCGACATCGCCGCGCTGCGCGAGCGCAACGTGGACTTGAAGCTGCTGGCCGAGCGCGGGGTGGAGATCTTCTTCACCCAGGTGTTTCAGCACAACTTCTTCCACGCCGACATGCACCCGGGCAACATCTTCGTCGATGCCACCCACCCGGACGACCCGACCTACCTGGCGGTGGACTTCGGCATCGTCGGCTCGCTGCTGGACTCCGACCAGCGCTATCTGGCGGAAAACTTCCACGCCTTCTTCAACCGCGACTACCGCCGCGTGGCCGAACTGCACGTGGAGTCCGGCTGGGTGCCGAAAGACACCCGCGTGGACGAGTTCGAAGCGGCCATCCGCACCGTCTGCGAGCCGATCTTCCAGCGCCCACTGGACGAGATCTCGTTCGGCCAGGTCCTGCTGCGCCTGTTCCAGACCGCGCGGCGCTTCAACATGGAGGTCCAGCCACAGCTGGTGTTGTTGCAGAAGACCCTGCTGAACATTGAGGGTCTGGGCCGCCAGCTGTACCCGCAGCTGGACCTGTGGACCACCGCCAAGCCATTCATCGAGAAGTGGATGCACGAACGCATGGGCGTGCGCGCGTTCATCCGCAATGCGCAGCAGCACCTGCCGCGCCTGCTTGCCCAGCTGCCCGAGATGCCCATGCACCTGGAAAAGGCCCTGACGGTCGAAGAGCAGCGCGCCGAGCGCGACGCCGCTCTGCGCCAGCAGATCCGTGACCTGGAGGAAGGCCTGCGCCGCCAGAACCGTCGGCGCCACGAGGCCTGGGGGGGCGCGGGACTGCTCGCCTTGGCGGGGCTGGCCACCCAGCTCGACGTGTCCACCTGGCTCGGCCTGGCCTGGCCGGCCTGGCCGCTCGGCCTGGTTGGCGCCGCCATGCTGCTATTCGGCCTGCGCCCTGGCCCGTACCGTCGCCCCGTCGATCGCACCTGAACCCCACAGGCAGCGTCGCCCGTTCATGCATGGGCCGTGTCGCTGCAGACAGTAGGAGGCCAGCCCTCTGGCCGATGGGGACCTGTCCAACGCCCCATCGGCCAGAGGGCTGGCCTCCTACGGGGAGCGGTCCGGCGCCCGGGGTCAGACGTCGAGGAGCAGGCGCGCCGGGTCCTCGATGGCGTCCTTGATGGCGACCAGGAACTGCACCGCATCGGCGCCATCCACCAGACGGTGATCGTAGGATAGAGCTACGTACATCATCGGCCGGATCACCACCTCGCCGTCCACCGCAACGGGGCGCTCCTTGATCGCGTGCATGCCCAGGATCGCGCTTTGCGGCGGGTTCAGGATGGGCGTCGAGAACAGCGAGCCAAACACACCGCCGTTGGTGATGGTGAAGGTGCCCCCGCGCAGCTCGTCGATATCCAGCTTGCCGTCGCGGGCACGCTCGGCGAAGTCGCGGATGCGGCGCTCGATGTCGGCGACGCTGGCGTTGCCGGTATCGCGCAGCACCGGTACGACCAGCCCGCGCGGTGACGACACCGCGATCCCGATGTCGCTGTAGTGATGGTAGACAATCTCCTCGCCGTCCAGCGCGGCATTGATCACCGGGAAGCGCTCCAGCGCCCGCGTGGCCGCGGCCACGAACAGGCCCATGAAGCCGAGCTTGATGGAATGGCGCTTCTCGAAGGTCTCCTTGTAGCGCCCGCGCAGGGCCATCGCCGCGGACATGTCGATCTCGTTGAAGGTGGTCAGCATCGCGGTGGATTGCTTGGCCTCCAGCAGGCGCTCGGCGATGCGCGCACGCAGCCGCGTCATGGGCACGCGCTCGATGCGTTCGGCACGGTCCGTCGGCTCGGTCGGGCGTTGCGCAGTGCGGGCGGCCGAACCGGAGTCTTCCGCCTGCGCACCCGTACGGGTCCCGGAACCCGCGGCCCGCTGGTCACGAACGCGCTCCACATCCTCGCGCTGGATGCGCCCATCTTCCCCAGTGCCCTCGACCTCCCCGGCACTGAGCCCGGCCTCCTGCAACAAGCGCCGAACGGAGGGAGAGGGCGGCGGCGCACTGCCGGCATCATCCGCGCCCGTACCGGACGCTGCGGACTCGGCAGCGGGCTGCGCGTCATCGCCTTTCCCTCCAGCGTCGGCGGTCGCCGCGGAGCCGGCGGGCTCTGGAGAATCTGCGGACTTCGCCGGTGCCGGTTCGTCACTGGCTTCGTCTTCCGTGTCTGCCGGCGCAGACTCGGCCGAGCCGATATAGCCCAGCACGGCATCGGCCTTGACCACGTCGCCCTCGCTGGCGGACAGCTCCACCAGGGTGCCGGGGCCAGGCGCCGACACCTCGAGGACCACCTTGTCGGTCTCCAGCTCGGCAATGAGTTCATCGCGCTTGACGGGGTCCCCGGCCTTTTTGTGCAGGGCGATTACGGTCGCGTCGGCGACCGATTCGGGGAGTTCCGGGACCTGGATCGGGGTGCGATCGGTTGCCATCTCGCTTCCTTGTGCTGTACGTCAGTTTCGAAGATTCAGGGCGTCGGGTGCGGCGTGTCCCGCGAGCTGATGGGCCCGAACGCACGTTCGAGCAGATCCTTCAGCTGGGCCTTGTGCACCTCGGGGTAGCCGACGGCAGGGGCCGCGGCCGGGGGCCGCGCCACCGCGTGCAGGGTCTGGCCGCGTACCGCCAGCAGCGGGTTGATGCGCGGCGCGACGAACTCCAGATACCCCTGGTTCTCCGGCTCGTCCTGGACCCAGACGAACTCGTCCGCCTCCGGGTAGCGGCCCAGCAGCTCGGTCAGGCGTGCCTCGGGGAAGGGGTAGCACTGTTCCAGGCGCAGGATGGCCGTGTCCGCGTGCTCGCCCTCGGCCTGGCGGGCGGCCAGGTCGTAGAAGATGCGGCCGCTGGTGAGCAGGACGCGCTTCACCCGGTTCGGGTCGTCAATGCCGGCGTCGTCGATGACCGTCTGGTACTGGCCGCTGGCCAGGGCATCGAGGTCGGAGACCGCGTCCTTGTGTCGCAGCAGGCTCTTCGGCGTCATCACGATGAGCGGCTTGCGGTAGGGGCGCAGCATCTGGCGGCGCAGCAGGTGGAACATCTGCGCTGGCGTGGTCGGCACGCAGACCTGCATATTCTCCTGCGCCGCGAGCTGCAGGAAGCGCTCCGGGCGCGCCGAGGAGTGTTCCGGACCCTGCCCCTCGTAGCCGTGCGGCAGCAGCAGGGTCAGACCGGACAGGCGGCCCCATTTCTGCTCCCCGGAGGAGATGAACTGGTCGATTACCACCTGGGCGCCGTTCACGAAGTCGCCGAACTGCGCCTCCCAGATCACCAGGGCCTCCGGGGCGGCGGTGGCGTAACCATATTCGAAGGCCAGCACGCCCTCCTCGGAGAGCAGCGAGTCGATTACCAGGAAGCGCGGATGGTCCGGGTCCAGACGCCGCAGCGGCACGATGGCCTTCCCGGTCTCCTGGTCGTGCAGCACCGCATGGCGGTGGAAGAAGGTGCCCCGGCTGGAGTCCTGTCCGGACAGACGGATACGGTAGCCATCCTGGATCAGCGCCCCATAGGCCAGGGTCTCGGCCGCGCCCCAGTCGAGCGGCTGTTCGCCCCGCGCCATGGCGACGCGGGCCTCCAGGATCTTCTGCACGCGGTCGTTCGGGCGAAAGCCCTCCGGCGGCGTGGACAGCTGCTCCAGGGTGCGCGCCAGACGCTCGGCGGGCGCACCGGTCTCCACGTCCTGGTCCCAGGTCTGGTTCACGTAGGGGCCCCAGTTGGTCGAAGACCCGGTATGGCCATTGCGCTCGCGCAGCAGCGACAGCGCCACCGGCTGTCCGGCATCCAGCCGGCCGCGGTAGTCCTCCAGGGCCTGATCCTGGGCCTCTTCGGTGGTCAGGCCGTCGCGGATCAGGCGCGTGGCGTAGCGCTCGCGGGTGGTCGGCAGCTCGCGGATGCGGTGGTACATGCGCGGCTGAGTGGCGGCCGGTTCGTCGGCTTCGTTGTGCCCCTGGCGGCGATAGCAGACCAGGTCGATCACCACGTCCTTGCCGAAGCGCATGCGGTAGTCCAGCGCGATCTGGGTGACAAACACCACGGCCTCGGGGTCGTCGCCGTTCACGTGCAGGATGGGTGCATTCACCATCTTGGCCACATCGGTCGCGTAATGGGTCGAACGTGCGTCTTTCAGGGTCGATGTCGTGAACCCAATCTGGTTGTTTACCACCACGTGCACGGTGCCCTTGGTGGAGAACCCCCGGGTCTGGGACATGTTCAGGGTCTCCATGACCACGCCCTGCCCGGCGAACGCGGCATCGCCATGGATCACCACCGGCATCACGCGGTTGCCCTTGCGATCGCCAACGCGGACCTGGCGCGCGCGCACTGAGCCCTCGACTACCGGGGTGACGATCTCCAGATGCGACGGATTGAAGGCGAGCGCCAGGTGAACCGGCCCGCCCGGGGTATCCAGATCCGACGAGAACCCCATGTGGTACTTCACGTCCCCGGTACCGCGATCGTCACGCGGCCGGCCCTCGAATTCGTTGGCCAGTTCTTCCGGCGACTTGCCGAACAGGTTGACCAGCACGTTCAGGCGCCCGCGATGGGCCATGCCGACCACGAGTTCGTGCAGCCCACGCGCGCCGCCGCGCTGAACCAGGGCATTCAGCAGCGGGATCAGGCTCTCCGCGCCCTCCAGCGAGAAACGCTTCTGTCCGACATAGCGCCGGTGCAGGTAGCGCTCCAGACCCTCGGCCGCGGTGAGACGCTCGAGGATGGCCAGGCGCGTCTCGTCGTCGAAGCCGAACCGGCCATGCGCGGACTCCAGGCGTTCCTGCAGCCAGCGCTTCTCGTCGGTGGCCATCAGGTGCATGTATTCCGCGCCGATACTGGCGCAGTAGGTCTCCTTCAGGACCCGCTCGATGGTATCGAGCGAGACGCGCCCCTCGATAAACAGGGAACCCGGATCGAAGGTGATGTCCGGGCCGACCTGGTCCAGCCCGTGATGCTCGCGGCTCAGCTCGCGCGGCGGCTCGGGGGACTCGCGTTCCAGCGGGTCGAGGCGGGCGCCGAAGTGCCCGAGATAGCGGTAGGCGTTGATGAACTGCAGCACCCGGATCTGCAGTTGTTCGTGCGCCAGGTCCGGACGGTCGGTCGAACGCCGGCGGCGTTCCGGCCGCGACACACCTTCCAGCGAGCGAAAATAGTCGGCCCAGGCGGGCGGGACCGAATCGGGGTCCTCGCGGTAGCGCTCCAGCAGACCCTCGGCAAAGGCCAGATTGTCGGGGTGCAGTTCCTGGCCGGAGACGGGGCTGTCCAGCCGGTGCCGGGATGGCATCTCGTTCATTCGCGGTCTTCCCATTCCTGATGCGACTACCCTTGTGACTCCGTCGGCGTGCGAGGTTCCTTGCAGGCACCCTGGCGCTTCGACGCGGGCTGACTTCGAGAGTAGCGCGTTTGCCCGGCCGAAGGCACACGGCCCGCATGTGGAACGTGCGATTCCGGCCGGGTTTCCCTACCATTCGCGCATGGATGTCTCCCCCCTGCTTGATTCCCTGAACCCGGCCCAGCGCGAGGCCGTGGCCGCCCCGCCGCAGCCGCTGTTGGTACTGGCCGGCGCCGGCTCCGGCAAGACCCGCGTGCTGGTGCACCGCATCGCCTGGCTGATCGGCGTGGAGGGCGTGGCCCCGCACAGCCTGCTGGCGGTCACCTTCACCAACAAGGCGGCGGCCGAGATGCGCGGGCGCATCGAGGCGCTGCTGGGCCACCCGGCCACGGGGCTGTGGGTCGGCACCTTCCACGGCCTGGCGCACCGGCTGCTGCGCCAGCACTGGCAGGAGGCGAAACTGCCGCAGGGCTTCCAGATCCTCGACTCCGACGATCAGCTGCGCATGGTCAAGCGCGTGCTGCGCGGCCTGGAACTGGACGAGGCGCGCTGGCCGCCGAAGCAGGCGCAGTGGTACATCAACGCGCGCAAGGACGAGGGCTCGCGCCCGGAACACCTGCCGGATACCGGCGACCCCGTCGCGCGCCAGTGGGTGCGCGTCTACACCACCTACCAGCAGGCCTGCGAGCGCGCCGGCGTGGTGGACTTCGCCGAGCTGATGCTGCGCTCGCTGGAGCTGCTGCGCGACAACAAGGCGCTGCTGGAGCACTACCGCACGCGCTTTCGCCATGTGCTGGTCGACGAGTTCCAGGACACCAACGATATCCAGTACGCCTGGCTGCGCCTGCTGGCCGGCGACAGCCCCGTGTTCGCGGTCGGCGACGACGACCAGTCCATCTATGGCTGGCGCGGCGCGAAGATCGAGAACATCCAGCACTTCCAGCAGGACTACCCGGGCACCCAGGTCGTGCGCCTGGAGCAGAACTACCGTTCCAGCGCCAACATCCTGAACGCGGCCAACGCCTTGATCCGCCACAACGCCGGCCGCCTCGGCAAGGAGCTGTGGACCGAGGACAAGGAGGGCGCGCCGGTGCGCCTGTACACCGCGCTGAACGAGCAGGAAGAGGCGCGCTTTATCGCCGAGACCATCGCCCGCCATGTGGACGAGGGCGGGCTGTACCGCGAGTGCGCCGTGCTCTACCGCTCCAACGCCCAGTCGCGCGTGCTGGAAGAGACCTTCATCGGCCGGCGCATGCCCTACCGCGTCTACGGCGGTCTGCGCTTCTTCGAGCGCCAGGAGATCCGCGACGCACTGGCCTACCTGCGCCTGGCCGGCAACGGCGATGACGACGCCGCGTTCCTGCGCGTGGTCAACCAGCCGCCGCGCGGGATCGGCGAAAAGACCCTGGAGGGCCTGCGCCAGGCGGCCCAGGCGGCGGACACCAGCCTGCTTCAGGCGGCGGCCCACGCGGTGGATGCCGACGCCCTGCCCGGGCGCGCGCGCAACGCGGTCGCCGGGTTCGTGCAGCTGGTCCGCGATCTGCAGCAGGAGCTCCCGCGCCAGCCGCTGGCGGACCAGGTGGAGCAGGCGATCGAACGCGCCCAGCTGCGCGAGCACTACAAGAAGGAAAAGGGCGAGCGCGGCGAGGCGCGCCTGGAGAACCTGGACGAACTGGTGGGGGCGGCGCGCGCCTTTGACATGGAATCCACCGCCGAGAGCGAGGAAGGCGAGGGCAATCCGCTGACCGAATTCCTCGCCCACGCGGCGCTGGAGGCCGGCGAGGGCGCGGCCGACCCGCACGAGGACGCGGTGCAGATGATGACCCTGCACTCCGCCAAGGGCCTGGAGTTCCCGCTGGTCTTCCTGACCGGCATGGAGGAGGGCCTGTTCCCCAACGCGCGCTCGCTGGAGGAGCCGGGACGGCTGGAGGAGGAGCGCCGCCTGGCCTACGTCGGCATGACCCGCGCCGAGAAGGAGCTGTACCTGATCCACGCCGAGACCCGTCGGTTGTACGGGCGCGAGTCCTACAACGTCGCCTCGCGCTTCATCAACGAGATCCCGGAGGACGCGCTGGAGGTACTGCGCCCGCAGGCCTCGCCCTACGGCGCCGGACGCTTTGCGGCGGCCCGGCAGAAGACGGCGGGCTTCGGGTCCATGGATGCACAGGCCGCCGAGGCCTCCGCGGCGGGCCTGGCCATCGGCGCCCGTGTGCATCACGCGAAGTTCGGCGAGGGCCTGGTCACCCAGTTCGAGGGCTCCGGCAACTCGGCGCGGGTACAGGTGAACTTCGCCCACGCCGGCTCCAAGTGGCTGGTGCTCAGCTTCGCCAAACTGGAGGTTCTGGGTTAGGCGGAATGCCGCTTATTGCACCACGGAGAACACAGAGGGCACGGAGAAGGGCCAGGGCGATTTACAGGAAGGTGGGGAGACAGGAAGAGAAGGGCTGGATTAACAGGGCTGGCATTGTGAGCGTCGCGCGGCAATCTTTTCGCTAACACTGGCGGGAGTCCCAACCGAGGGTGTCAATTTTTCTGTGTAAGTGGGGTTAGGTCGGCATCCGTTCGGGGAACAGGATGATGAACTGGTTGAGGGCCTGGCGCCAGTTGTGGAGGGGGCGGGTCCATTTCTTGGCGACGTTGCGCAGGGCGAGGTAGAGGACCTTGGTCACGGCGCTGTTGTTGGGGAATGCCCCGCGGGTTTTGAGGACCCGGCGCAGCGAGTAGTTGAGCGACTCGATGGCGTTGGTGGTGTAGACCACCCGGCGGATCGGCGGCGGATAGTCGAAGAACCCCGACAGGCGGGGCCAGTCGGCGCGCCAGCTGGGGCTGATGGCGGGGTATTTGGCGTCCCAGGTTTCCGCAAAGCGGGTGAGCGCGGCCTCGGCCTCGGCGCGGGTGGCGGCGCCGTAGATGGCGCGCAGATCCCGGGCCACGGCCTTGCGCTCCTTCCAGGGCACGTACTTGAGGCTGCCGCGGACCTTGTGAACGATGCACAGTTGCACCTGGGTGTTCGGGAACACGCTTTCGATCGCCTCGGGCAGGCCCTTGAGGCCGTCCACGCAGGCGATGAAACAGTCCTGGACGCCGCGACTGTTGAGCTCGGTGAACACCGCGTGCCAGAACGAGGCACCCTCGGCCTGACCGACCCAGAGTCCCAGCAGCTCCTTCTCGCCTTCCAGGTTGATGCCCAGGGCCAGATAGACGGCCTGGTTCTTGACCGGCCCGTGCTCGCGCGACTTCACGTGCAGGGCGTCGAAGTAGAGGATGGGGTAGACCGCCGCCAGGGGCCGCTCCTGCCAGGCTTGCAGCTCTTCACGCACCGCCTCGGTGACGTTGGAGATCAGGGTCGGCGAGACCTCCACGCCGTAGAGCTCTTCCAGTTGCGCCTGGATCTCGCGGGTGGACTGGCCCCGCGCATAGAGCGCGATGACCTTGTCGTCAAAGCCTTCCAGGCGGCGCTGCCGCTTGGCAATCAGCTGCGGCTCGAAGCTGCTGTCACGATCCCGCGGAACCTCGATCTCGAACGCCCCGGCTTCGCCCTGCACGCGCTTGCGCGTCTTGCCGTTGCGGCTGTTGCCACTGCCGCGGCCTTCCGGGGCATGCGGCGGATAGCCCAGGTGGGTCGTCATCTCCGCCTCAAGCGCCCGCTCCGCCAGGCGCTGGGTCAGCTGCTGGAGCAGTCCGCCCTGACCCAGCAGATCCTTCGGGTGCTGATAGTCCTTCAGCAGCTCATCCAGCAAAGCATCGGGAATCGTCTTCGAATCGGTCATCGCATACTCCTTGCTCAGGTCTGCTAAATGACCACTTACACAGTTCCTTGTACACCCTCTCCCAACCCGATCGCCGCGTCGCTTCGCTCCTCGCGATGACGTACTCAATAGCGACACGATGCGATTCGCCGCGCTCGCCACATCCTGCCCCTCTTCGCAGGGTTTCTGGTGCAAACGCCCTTGATCCCCTTCGTATCTTCGTGGTGACACAAAAAAGCCCCGCCGAGGCGGGGCTTGTGAGCATCAAGCCGAACGGCGATCACTCGATCTTGATGTAGGCGAAGCCTTCCTCGTTCTGCAGTTCGGCCACGCGCACCACGCCCGAGGGGACGAAATTCACGTGGTCGTAGATCAGATCCTCGTCGAGGCCGATCTGCGAGCGCGTGATCTCGCACAGCTCCAGTTGCACGCCATGGGTGCTCGCGAGGCTCATCAGGCGGCCGCGCAGGGTCTCGCGCTCTTCCTTCAGCTCCTCGTCGGCCTCGAACGGCGTATCGGCGAGATTGTCGTCGGTCAGGAAGCGGATGCCGTGGGCCACGAACACGATGCGCACGTCGGCGTCGATGAACTCGTTCTGGTAGTGCGTCATCATGTTATTGATGCTGGTCAGCATCGCGGAGAAGCGGCGCGGGTCGGCGAAGTCGGCGTGATAGACCACCTTGGCCTCCGGCTCGAAGGCCTTGGCCTGGGGCATGAAGGCCAGGCTCGCGACCAGCAGGGTGGCCAGCAGGAGGGCCATGCCCGCGGCGGTTGCCGAGGTGGTTTGAAGGGTCCGGGGAAAGCGGTTCATCGTGGTCTCCTTTGTATGGTGTTGTTTCTTTCTAGAGTAGACGCCCCGGAACCCCCCTGTCATTCCCGCCACGCCCCGCTCCCGGTTGACGCGCAGCCGGCCCGGCGGTATGCTCTGCCGCCTTTTCCAGAACCTAGCGATTCAACGCGAGGGAAGTACTTTGGCGAATATTGCTTCTGCCCGTAAGCGGGCCCGTCAGGCGGTCAAGAACCGCGCCCACAACATGGCGCTGCGCTCCCGTTTCCGTACGGCCATGAAGGCCGTGCTGAAGCCGCTGCACAAGGGCGATGCCCAGGCTGCCGCCGAGGCCTACAAGTCGGCCGTGCCGGTGATCGACAAGACCGTGAGCAAGGGCCTGATCCACAAGAACAAGGCGGCCCGTCACAAGAGCCGTCTGAACGCCCGCATCCGCGACCTGGCCCAGGGCTAAGCCCCCGGGCATCTGGCCGGCCTCGCGCCGGCCGCGGATAGCTGAATCGCGAAGCCGCGCCCCGCAAACGGGCGCGGCTTTTTGCGTGGGTGGCATTCGGCGCGCCCCTGAACGTATTCGTCGCCGCTATCCCCCGTCATCGCGAGTCGCACAGCGACGTGGCGAGCTCTCGGGGTACCCCGCGACCGCCGCGTTCCTTCCACAATGAGGGTTACCGGGGCTGAAAGACGCGCGCCTCGCCCTCACCGCGCGGGTCGGAGGCGGCCTCCAGACGGTCGGCCTCGGGCTCCCACAGAATGGCGTGCATGTCGCCGAACGGGCGGACCTGAGGCACCAGCTGGTGCCCGCGCGCGACCAGCTGGCCGCGCAACTCGGCATCAAAGGCGCCGGTCTCGTGCTCGACCCGGTCCGGCAGGTACTGGTGGTGATAGCGCGGAGCCGCCACCACATCCTCGATGGACTGTCCCTCGAGCACCCCGAGGATGCCGTGCAGCACCATGGTGATGATACGGCTGCCCCCGGGCGTCCCCAGGATCGCCACCCGCTCGCCGGTGTCGACGAAGGTCGGGCTCATGCTCGACAGCGGCCGGCGCTGCGGGGCGATGGCGTTGGCCTCGAAGCCGACCAGGCCGTAGGCGTTGGGCTCGCCCGGTTTCGCCGAGAAGTCGTCCATCTCGTTGTTCAGGAGCACACCGGTGCCGGGCACCACATAGCCGGCGCCGAAGGGGTAGTTGAGGGTCAGGGTAGCCGCGACGCGGTTGCCCTCGGCATCGATCACGGAGAAATGCGTCGTCTGGCGGCTCTCGGTGGCGGCGGCCTCCGGGTGGTCGGCCTGCGGATCCACCGACAGCGGCAGGTAGCGGCTGGGGGTGGCCGTGTCCGGATGGATCGTGGCGCGCAGTCCGGCGGCGTAGTCGCGCGACAACAGCCGCTCCAGCGGCATCTCGACATGATCCGGATCGCCCAGATACTCGGCCCGGTCGCGGTACGCGCGGCGCATGGCCTCGATGGTCAGATGGGCGCGCATGTCCGGCGCCAGTGCCTCGAGGTCATAGAATGAAAGGATGTTCAGGATCTGCCCCAGTGCCACCCCCCCGGAGGATGGCGGGGATGCCGTGGTGATCTCGGCCCCGTGGTAATCGAGTCGGATCGGGTCGCGCTCGACCACCGCGTAACCGGCGAGGTCGTCCAGCGTCCAGATCCCGCCCGCCTCGCGCACCCCCGCGACCAGCTGCTCGGCCAGTTCGCCGGTATAGAACCCGTCGCGGCCGGCGTCCGCCAGGCGCCGCAGGGTCGCGGCCAGATCCGGCTGGCGCAGGGGCGTCCCTTCGTCCGGCAGCTGGCCGTCGTCCAGGTAGATGCCGCGCGCGTCTGCCCCGTCGCGCAGGGCCTGGTGGCGGAACCCCGCCATCTGCCGATAGCGACCGCTGACGGGGACACCGTCTTCGGCCAGACGGATCGCCGGGGCCAGGCTGTCCGCCAGCGACAGACGCCCGTAGTTCCGCGCGATGTGATCGAGGCCGGCCGGCATGCCGGGGATGCCCGCCGCCAGCACGCCGTCCAGTGACAGTCCGTCGACCACCTCGCCTTCCGCATCCAGATACATGTCGCGATGCGCCGCGGCCGGGGCGGTCTCGCGAGCGTCGACCATCACGCTGCGGTTCGAGTCGGCCTCGTACAGCAGGAAGAACCCGCCGCCCCCGAGGCCGGAGCCATAGGGTTCGGCCACGCCCAGCGCGGCGGTGATGGCCACGGCGGCGTCGAAGGCATTGCCGCCGTCGCGCAGCACGGCCTCGCCGGCCTCGGTGGCCGCGGGGTGGGCAGTGGCCACCGCATGCTGCCCGGGCCCGGCCCAGGCCAGCGGGGCGGCCAGTGCCAGGGTGACAAGGACGGCGCCGCGCTGGAGGGGTCGATGCCAGTCCACGAGGTTGCCTACTTCGCGGCCATCAGGGCTTCATACTTGGCCTGGAGCTGTTCTCGGGTCTCCTTGTGATCCGGGTCCAGCGGGATGCAGTCGACCGGGCAGACATCCTGGCACTGCGGCTCGTCGAAGTGCCCAACACATTCCGTGCACAGATTGGGGTCGATCTCGTAGATCTCGTCACCCGGGTAGATGGCCTCGTTCGGGCACTCGGGCTCGCAGACATCGCAGTTGATGCATTCGTCGGTGATCATCAGGGCCATGGGCCAATCCTCGTATCCAGTCGCAGGGCCCGGCCGCTAGCGCTCCAGGCCGTTTTGTTCGGCCAGCATGCGCGCCACGCCGGGGCTCACGAATTTTGAGACGTCGCCGCCCAGACGGGCGATTTCCCGTACCAGACTCGAGGAGACGAAGCTGTATTCCTCGGCCGGTGTCAGGAACAGGGTTTCGACCTCCGGCGCCAGCTGGCGGTTCATCGCCGCCAGCTGGAATTCGTGTTCGAAGTCGGACACCGCCCGCAAACCGCGCAGGATCACGTTGGCCCGCTGGGCGTGGACAAAATGCGCCAGCAGTACGTTGAACCCCTGCACCTCGACGCCGGGGATCTCGCCCACGGCCTCCCGGGCCAGGGCCACGCGCGTCTCCAGCGGGAAGGCCGGGCCCTTGTTGGGATTGGCGGCCACCGCGATCACCACGCGATCGAACAGGCGGGCGGCCCGGCGCACGATATCGGTGTGACCATGCGTGATGGGATCGAAGGTGCCGGGGTAGATAGCGGTAACGGACATGGGCGAAAGGCCGGCCGGGAAAGCCCCCATTAGACCCCAAGCACCGCAAGCAGACAAAATGCTCCCGCCGCACCGCAACCAGGGAATGCCCCATGAGTGACGACTACCGCCCTCCGCTTGCCGACTACTGGGATCAGCTCGAGTCCCGCTACGGTGGCGGCTTCAATTTTCACCAGATCTCGCGCGACGAACTGGCGCAACTGGTGGAACACCTGCGCCACGCCGTGAAGGAAGACCCGCAGGTCACGGACGTCGAGAAACAGAACCTGGGCCTGGTCCTCAAGCACGCTGAACAGACGCTCGAGAAGCGCAAGTAGGCGCGCCGCACACGCCCCGGCCGGAGAGGACCGGCGTGCCCCGCGCAAGCGTGCACCTGCCTAATGGCGCTCCGGTAAAGCCGCGGAGTCCATCGTCGCGGCACAAGGCGGCAGGGCGCGGCATTCGGCCCCCGTGTCCGGCGCATCCGCCGCCGCACCGAGGGTGCGAGCGTAGCTGCCCGGCCCCGCCAGACCGGCCGCACAGCTTGCCGCCTCGCGCGCTTGCTCACCGCACTCGCGGGCGATCAGTACATGCGCCAGGTTGTTCCACCCTTCGTGACGCGCCGGATCACGCTCCACGAGGTTCCGCAGGGCGTCCTCGGCCGTGGTCAGGTCGCCCTGGGCAAACGCCACGTTGGCCCGGCCCACATAGGGGATGGCCTCGTCGGGCCAGCGCTCCATCGCCGTTTCATAGCCAGTGGCGGCCGCCGCGAGGCGTCCGGTCTGCTCCAGCTCGTTGACCGCTCGCAGCCAGCGCAGGGGCGTGGCCGTTGCCGGCAGGGTGTCCGGTGCCATCACCAGGAAGGCCCAGCGTTCCCCGCGGACCCAGGTCCGCTCGAAGCGGGCAAACGAGTTCACATGGCGCTGGATGGGGCCGCTGCGCAGGAAGATCTCGCGATCTTCCAGGTCATAGCCGATCACCACCGCGAAGTGCCATTCCGGGATCAGGGCCACGCCGAGGTTCTGGAACACCACCACCGGGTTGCCGGCGGCCACTTCGCGCAGGACGGTTTCCAGTTGCGGCTCGATGCGGTAGGCGACCTGGTCGCGGGCCCGCACCGCCGCGCGCATCTCGGCCTGGAGACTGCCCTCGCGGCCGGGGAGGTAGACCTCCTCGATCAGGTCATCCAGCGCGGCGTCGATGCCGCGGGCGTTCAGGGCCGTGGCCAGGGCGGCGGGGCCGCACTGGTATTGCTCCTGCGGGAAGAAGGGCGTGTCCGTCAGTTCCACGCGGGTCGGCAGGTCGGCCGGGCGCTCGCTCGCCAGGCTCGCGCTCTGCGGCGCGGTGGCGCAACCGCCCAGGGCGAATGCGCCCATCACCAGGCCGAACACAAGAACGGCGAGCCCGGAGGCTCGCCGTCGGTTCCACGATGCCATGACCGCGTCAGCGGTTGGCGCGCGCCGGACCCACGAACGAGAAGATGTCGGTCACGCCGACCGCATCGAGGATCACGAACACCACGAACACGATGGCGACCACACCGAGGGCGCTGGCGGCGCCGGCCGGGTCGGTCTCCATGTGCGCCTCCAGGCGGGCGAGTTCCTCGTCGGTCAGACGCGCCACGCGCTGCTCGGCCCGTTCGGGGTCGACCCCCATCTCGATCAACTGGGCACGGACCTCGGCGTCATTGAGCTGTTCCAGCAACTGGGCGCGGGTGTCATCCGCGCTGGCCTGCTGGATCATGCTGCCGGTGTCGAGCATGCCCACGCCGGCGAAGGCCGGGGTGGCGGGCAGCAGGGTCAGCGTCAGCGCGACCAGGAAGGCCGCAGGGGCGGACAGGACTTGGCGAAACGAAGGGACGCGCATGGACAGACTCCTCGAATGGGGACGGGGTGCATAACGCTTACGAGTGTAGCGCGCCCACGGCGCAAGGGAACCGGCCGCGAAGAAAAATCGCGGCCGGAATCACAGGCCTCAGCTTTCGTCGGGGGCGTCAACCACGTTGATCTCGTACTCCAGGACCTCGACCCCGCGCGCCCAGGCCCCACCGCACACCGAGTTGTCACGCGTGCGTTCCTGGGTCTCGCCCGGACCGAGGGTGCGCCACAGGCGGGTGGTCGTGCGGACATCGTCCTCCAACTCGCCGGGGCAGTTGTAGGCGGTCTTGGTGACGCGCACCTCCAGCCAGTCGTCGGTGTTGTTGGTCGCCCGCCATTGGCCGCGCACGTTGGCACAGCCGTATTCGCGCATGCGGTACTCGAAGGTGACCTCGTCCGGCGAGCCATCGGCCGGCGCGAAATAGGCGCCCTGCGCGGCGACCTGGCCTGGCGCCAGGAATGCGGCGGCCAGGACGCTGGCGGCCGACAGGGCAAACGTGCGGTTCAGGATTCGCGTGTACATCGTTTCCTCCATCCGGTATCCGGTGTTGGCGCCCGTCTTGCGCGGGCTTGCAGTGCTGTAGACTCCGGAACCGCCCGTTTTGTGCCGATCCCGGTTGTCCGGCGGGGTTTTTCGCCTGCCCGCCTGGATCTTGCATCCCATCCTCGCAAACCGACCTGAAACGCATATGAACGAGATCATCCCCGACTCGACCCTGACCTGCCCGGAGTGCGGCCATCAGAAGACCGAGACGATGCCCACCGATGCCTGCCAGTGGTTCTATGAGTGCACCGGCTGCGGTGCCCTGCTGAGGCCGTTGCCGGGGGATTGCTGCGTCTTCTGTTCCTACGGGTCCGTGCCCTGTCCGCCGATCCAGCAGGAGGGCCCCGGTGCTTGCTGTACCCCGGGGAGGCCTTCGGGTCCGTAGTCCGCGTATCTACTCGGTCTTCACGTCGAATGGCGGGCAGCGTTTTGGCAACAGCTCGCCGCGGATGCGCGGGTAGCAGGGCAGGCCCCGTTCGAATGGCGGGGCATCCTCGCCCTGTATCAGCGGGCGCAGGTAGTCGCGCGCGGCCTGGGTGATGCCGTAGCCATCCGGGGTGATGTAGTTGCGCGGCATGCCCTGCTCGATGTCCGCGACGGTCTCCAGCGGGGTAAAGCCGATGCTCCAGCGGTACGGCTGGTTGGAGTCCCGGCGAATGATCGGCATGAAGGCGTCCTCGCCGGCCACCACCCCCTCCACCGCCGCGCGACCGCAGGCATAGGCCTGCTCCACGTCCACCTTCGATGCGATATGGCGCGAGGCGCGCTGGATATAGTCCACCACGGCCCAGTGCAGCTTGTGGCCGGTCTTCTCGCGGATCAGCTCGGCCAGGCGCGGGGCGGCACCGCCGAGTTGGGTATAGGCGTACACGTCGTGACTCTGCGCGACCGAGAACAACTCCCCGTCCGGGTTCTTGATGCCCTCGGAGACGACCACCACGCAGTAGCCGTGGCGCTCGATGGTGCGGTTCAGGTGCTCCAGAAAGTCGTCCTGGTCGAACGGGACCTCGGCGAACAGGATCAGCATCGGCGGCTGACCGTCGAACTCCTGCGCCAGCGCCGCGGCGGCCGCCAGCCAGCCGGCATGCCGACCCATCACCTCCATCACGAACACCTTGGTGGAACTGGTGTGCATGGACTCGACGTCCAGGCTGGCCTCGCGCACTGCCGTGGCGATGAACTTGGCGGCCGAGCCGAACCCCGGGCTGGAGTCGGTCACGGCAAGGTCGTTGTCGATCGTCTTCGGCACGCCGATCGCCTTGATCGGAAAGCCCATGCGCTCGCCCATCTTTGCGATCTTCAAGGCGGTATCCATGGAGCCGCCACCGCCGTTGTAGAAGAAGGTGCCGATGTCATGGGCGCGGAAGACCTCGACCAGGCGCTCGTATTGTTGCGGGTCCTTGTCGGGGTCACCCAGATCGAAGCGGCAGGAACCGAACGCACCGCCCGGCGTATGGCGCAGGGCGGCGAGGGTCAGCGGGTCCTCCTGGTCGAGGTCGATGATCTCTTCGCGCAGCACACCCAGGATGCCGTCGCGCGCCGCATAGATCTTGCCGAAATGGGCCGGGTGGGCGCGCACCGCCTCGATCACCCCCCAGGCGCTGGCGTTGATGACGGCAGTGACTCCGCCCGACTGGGCGTACAGCGCGTTCTGCGGCATGCGAATCCTCCATTTCCTGTTGGTTCCCGAAGGCCGAGCAAACACAGTGCCAGGCCGATCACGCCACGATCCGTACCGTGGATCGGCCACTCCGGGTGCTTTTGCTACACTATGCCGCCTTTGACACCCGGCGCGCCGGGGCCGTTCGCCCCGCGACGGGGCTGCTGTGCCCCATTTCGCGCCGTGTCGCCCGATTCACAACAGCATCAGGATTGCATCATGCATATCGGTACCACTCTGACCAACTGCATCATCGAAACCCAGCGCGGCATCCAGGGCGCGACCGGCGAATTCACCGGTCTGCTGAACGACATCTCCGTGGCGTGCAAGAAGATCTCCGACCTCGTCGACAAGGGTGATCTGGTCGGCGTGCTCGGCTCCGCCGGCTCCGAGAACGTGCAGGGCGAGACGCAGAAGAAGCTCGACATCATCACCAACGAGGTGTTCATCGAGAGCCTGAGCCACAACGGCCACGCCGCCGGCCTGGCCTCCGAGGAGATGGACGAGATCTGCGAGATGCCGGCCAACGAGCCGCGCGGCCACTACCTGGTGCTGTTCGATCCGCTGGACGGTTCCTCGAACATCGATGTGAACGTTTCGGTCGGCACGATCTTCTCCATCCTGAAGGCCCCGGAGGGCGTCACCGATCCCAAGACCGAGGACTTCCTGCAGCCGGGCACCAAGCAGGTCGCCGCCGGCTACTGCCTGTACGGCCCGTCCACCATGATGGTGATGACCACCGGCCAGGGCGTGAAGATGTTTACCCTGGACAAGGACTTCGGTGAATTCCTGCTGACCAAGGACAGCGTGCAGATCCCGGAAGACACCCAGGAGTTCGCGATCAACATGTCCAACAGCCGATTCTGGGAGGCCCCGGTCAAGCGCTACATCGACGAATGCCTGGCCGGCAAGGAAGGCGCCCGCGGCAAGGACTTCAACATGCGCTGGGTGGCCTCCATGGTGGCCGAGGTGCACCGCATCCTTTCGCGTGGCGGGGTGTTCCTGTACCCGATGGACACGAAGATGCAGGCCAAGGGCACGGCCGGCAAGCTGCGCCTGATGTACGAGGCCAACCCGATGAGCTTCATCATCGAGCAGGCCGGCGGCGCCGCCACCACCGGCCGCGAGCGCATCATGGACATCAGCCCCGAGGGCATCCACCAGCGCGTACCGGTGGTCCTGGGCGCGAAGAACGAAGTAGAGCGCATCACCGGCTACCACAACGAGGGCTGATCGCCACGCCCCCGGCAGCGCAAGCCCGGCCCCGCAAGGCGCCGGGCTTTTTTGTGCCTGGTACACGGAGTTTGTAACGTCTATTACATTGCTGATATACATGTAACATGCATTCTGCGGATACCGACTGGCAACTGCTCATCCTCGCCTTTCAGAGCGGGCAGGACTCGACCCGGGTCCGGCTCTGGCGCGCGCTGAAGGCGCTGGGCGCCGCCACGCTGCGCGATGGCGTCTACCTGCTGCCCAATCGCCCGGATCTGCGCGACGCTCTGCTGGAACTGGCGGAATCCGCCCGGGCGGCAGGCAACCAGGCCTACCACCTGCCGGTGGCGGCCAGCGCCGAGGAGCAGGCGCACTACCGCAGCCTGTTCGATCGCGAGGCCGAGTACCGTACGCTGCAGACCAGCGCCGAGACCCTGCTGGGCCAGCTGCCCGGACTGGGCGAGGCCGAACTGCTCAAGCGCCTGCGCCAGGTCCACCGCGAGGCGGAGCAGCTGCGCCGCACCGATTACTTCCCGGGCCCCGGACGCGGCCCACTGGAGGCCCAGCTGGCCCGGCTCGAAGCCGCAGCCCAGTCGATGCTCTCGCCGGACGAACCATCGCCCGCGCCGGATTCCGGAATCCCCCGCCTGGACCCGGCGGACTACCGGGGCCGGCTATGGGCCACGCGCGCGGCCATGTGGGTGGACCGGGTCGCCAGTGCCTGGCTGATCCGCGAATTCATCGACCCGGAAGCCCGCTTCGTCTGGATTCCCACCCCGGCCGACTGCCCGCCCGAGGCCCTGGGCTTCGACTTCGACGGGGCCGCCTTCACCCACGTCGGTGACCGCGTCACCTTCGAGGTGCTGCTGGCGGCCTTTGGACTGGAGCGCGACAGCGGTCTGGCCGGACTGGCCGAGATGGTGCACTTCCTAGATGTGGGGGGGCGTCCCATCCCCGAGGCGGCGGGCTTCGAAAGCATCCTGACCGGGGCCAAGCAGCAGTGCGCGGACGACGACGCCCTGCTGGCCCGCGTGACCCCGGTGCTGCACGACCTCCGCCAGGCCTATGAACAACAATCCGGACACAGTACACAATGACCGAACCTGAACACTCCGCGACCCAACGACCCGACCCGCCCACCCGGACCGAGGCCTTTCGCTACTGGCTGAAACTCGGTTTCATCAGTTTTGGCGGTGCCGCCGGGCAGATCGGGATGATGCACGAGGAACTGGTGGAGCGCCGACGCTGGGTCTCCGAGAACCGCTTCCTGCATGCGCTGAACTACGCGATGGTGCTGCCGGGACCGGAGGCACAGCAGCTGGCGACCTATCTCGGCTGGCTGCTGCACGGGACCTTCGGCGGTCTGATGGCCGGGCTGCTGTTCATCCTGCCTTCGCTGTTCCTGATCACCGGGCTGTCCTGGGTGTACCTGGCCTTTGGCGATGTACCGGCGGTGGAGGCCGTGTTCTACGGCATCAAGCCGGCCGTGGTCGCGATCATCGTCTACGCCGGCTGGCGCATCGGCGGACGGGTTCTCAACAACGGCCTGCTATGGCTGATGGCCATTGCGGCTTTCCTGGCGATATTCGCGCTCAACATCCCGTTCCCGTACATCATCATCACGGCGGGGGTCCTCGGCTGGCTGGGCAGCCGCGTCTGGCCGCAGCGCTTCGAGAATGGCGAATCTCACGGGACCGGGGGTGTTGAGTCGCGCGGCCCGGCGGTGGTGGATGACGACACGCCACCCGCCCCCTGGATGCAGTTTCGCTGGTCGCGGGTGGTCCGCTTTCTGGTGGTGGGCCTGGGCCTGTGGGCTGCCGTGTTCGGCGCCCTGCTCGCGGTGTTCGGCTGGGACGCCACGCTGACCCGCATGGGGCAGTTCTTCACTCAGACCGCGCTGGTTACCTTCGGCGGCGCATATGCGGTGCTGCCCTATGTGTACCAGGGTGGGGTCGAGACCTATGGCTGGCTGAGTCCGACGCAGATGATCGACGGCCTGGCCCTGGGCGAATCCACGCCCGGCCCGCTGATCATGGTGGTGACCTTCGTCGGCTTCATCGGTGGCTGGACGCAGGCCTTTCTCGGGCCGGACCAGATCGTGCTGGCCGCCCTGCTGGGTGCGCTGGTCGCGACGTTCTTTACCTTCCTGCCGTCGTTCCTGTTCATCCTGGTCGGGGCACCGCTGGTCGAGCGCACCCGCGGGGACCTGCACTTTACCGGCCCGCTGACGGGCATCACCGCCGCTGTGGTCGGGGTGATCGTGAACCTTGCCGTCTTCTTTACCTGGCACGTCCTGTGGCCGGACGGGTTCGAAGGGGCCTTCGAATGGTTCTCCGCCCTGCTGGGCATCGCCGCCTTCATCGCCCTGGCCCGCTTCCGGGTCGGGATTATCCCGCTGATCGCTGTCTGTGCCGCTCTGGGCGCCGGGTATCAGCTTCTGCTCTAGGAGTACGTGACATGCTGAAAAACACACGCAACAGGGCCCTGCTTGTTCTGGCCCTGGCGGCTTTTGTTCTAAGCCCGATGCTCGCGGCCAAGGAGGCGCCCATCCTGCCGGAACCCGAAGCTGTCTCGGACCATGCCCACGCCTGGATCGGGCCGTACGGCGGGCCGGACACCGAGAACCAGGGGTTTCGCATGAACCTCGGCTATGTGGTCGGCGAAGACGCCGTGGCCGTGATCGATTCCGGCCACACCCCGGAGATGGCCAAAGAGATGCTGGAGCATATCCGCGCCACGACGGACAAGCCGGTGCGCTACGTGATCAACACCAACTCGCAGCCACACCGCTTTATGGGCAATGACGTCTTCCGCGAGGCCGGCGCCGACATCCTGGCCGCGCCCGGGGCCGCCGACCGCATGCAGGGCAGCGCCTCGATGTTCGCCATGCAGCTCGAGAACGCGCTGGATCGGCCGGAAGGCTCCACCGAGCACCCGGAACCGCCAAACGTAATGGTCGAGGATCGCAAGGAACTGGACCTGGGCGGCGTCACCCTGGCCGTTCGCCACGTGGGCAGCGCCCACACCCACGGCAGCCTGATCGCGGTGGTCGAGCCCGACAACGTCGTATTTGCCGGCGACGTGCTCTATGGCGGTCGCCTCCTGGCCATCCTTCCCGACGGCAGCATGGAGGGCTGGCTGCAGGCCTACGAACTCCTGCAGGATGAATACGCGGATGCGAAATTTATCCCGGGACACGGTGAACCGGGGGCCTTGTCGACCTTCGACCACCCGACCCACGACTACCTGCGCGCGCTGTGGGACCACATGTTCGAAGCGGCAGACATGGGCACCGATATGCAGTCCGCAATCCGCGCCTTTGACGACTCGCCCTGGCAGGACCTGGCCGACTTCGACGACCTGGCGCCGCGCAACACGAATATCGCCTATCAGGAGGCCGAACTAGCCCTGTTCTGACCGCCCCGGCTGCATTTCGCCCGGCGCCCACCCGGGGTCCCTAAACCACGCGGCCTTCGGGTTGCGCGTCCGGGTTTTGGTGCAGGGTGGTCAGGTTGGCCACGGTGGTGTCGGCGATGTTGGCCAGCGCCTCGTGGGTCAGGAAGGCCTGGTGGCCGGTGACCAGCACGTCGTCGCGCTGCATCAGCCGCGCCAGACGCCGATCCGGCAGACCGGCCAGTGACCAGTCGTGGAAGAACAGCCCCGCCTCGGCCTCGTAGACATCCAGCGCGAATCCGCCCAGCTGCCCGGAGTCCAGCGCGACCTCGGCGGCATCGGTATCCACCAGCGCCCCGCGTGCGGTATTGATCAGAAAGGCCCCGCGCGGCATCCGCGCCAGGGTGTCGGCATTGATCAGGTGCCGGTTCTCCGGCGTCATCGGGCAGCTCAGGCTCACCACCGAGGACTTGACCAGTAGCGTGTCCAGGTCCCGATACTCCACCCCCGCAGCCTGCAGCTCCGCATTCGGGTACGGGTCGTGCGCAAGCACGCGGCAGCCAAAGCCGAGCATGATCCGCGCGAAGGCCTGGCCGATGCGTCCAGTGCCGACCACCCCCACGGTGCGCCCGACGAGATCGAAGCCCGTCAGATGGTCGAGCCGGAAATCGCCGCGCCGGGTTCGTTCCCAGGCCCGGTGTACACGGCGGTTCAGGGTCATCAACAGGGCGACCGCATGCTCCGCGATCGCGTTCGGGGAGTAGGCCGGAACCCGCCCCACGCGCACGCCGCGCTCGCGGGCCCGCGCCACATCCAGATTGTCGTACCCGGAGCAGCGCAGCGCGATCACGTGGATACCCTGATCCGCCAGCCCGTCAATCACCCGGCGGTGCAGGTCGTCGTTGGTGAATACGCAGACCGCATCCGCACCCCGGGCCAGGTGCACCGTCTCCGCAGTCAGGCGCTCGGCGTACACCACCGGCACCATTTCGGCGGCCACCAGAGCCGGTATCAGGTGCTCGCGATCATGCTGCTGGGTACTGAAGACGGCGACCTTCATCGCATCCCCCGGACAGTGGTTGGGCCAAACTCCAGCATAACCGGGAAAGGTTACACCCTGATTGGCTCGCGAGTCGGGATGGCCACACTCGGTTTCGAGCCACACGTAGCGAGTTCGCTACTGCGTGTGGCAAACGCTCCGGTAGCGATTCCGGCATGTGGTCGCCACACAAGCCGCCTACACCCCTACTGCCACTGCAGGGTGCTTTCCACTGACCCCGTGCTCTTTCCCGGGGTTCAAGCTGGCTAGTTCAGACGAGGTCGCGGGGGATCCGGACATCCCAGTTGCGGGCATATACCCTGCGTTCACCCTCGTACGCATCCAGCTGTGCATGGATCTGGAACTCGGTGGGGGTCGAGGTGAGGACCGTACGGGTCACCGTGCGCACTTCCCAGTCGCCGCGCCGGAAGCCACGTTCCCAGAGGGTTTCCCCGCGCGCGGAGTTGAAGTCGTCGCCGCGGTAGCTGTACCACTCCAGCGCCTTGCGCTGCATCTCCAGATTCAGGTCATCCAGCTGGACGGTCCCCGCGTCATTGGTAACCGCGAGGGTCGATTCGTCCTCGGCCAGGTCGCGGATCACGCGCCAGTTGTGCTGCTGGGGGGTCAGCTGGTGGACGGACGTCGAGGGTGGACCACCCTCGGGTGGCGGAAAGGCGATGCCGGCGTCCAGCTCTTCCCGCCGCCCCCGTCGTGGCAGGAGCAGACGGCTTGCCCCCGCCATGATCCGCAGCCGCACGGGCTGCGGCGCCGGCCATGCCAGCGGGAAATACGACGTGGACAGCGACAATCGGATACGGTGCCCCGCCGGGAATTGCTGGGCCACGTCGTTGAACTTGATCCGGACCCGGTAGGTTGTGTCGGGTTCCAGCGGCTGCGGGGTCTCCGCGCCTTCGCGGTGGGTCAGGTTCAGCAGCCCGTAGGTGACACGGGTGGCCTTGTCGTCGGCCGCCACGTCGGACAGCCGCGCCGCCACCATGGCGACGGGCCGGTCGACCCTTAGCTGCAATTCCAGCACTGCGGCACCCAGGATCTCCAGCGACTCCTCCAGTGGGGCACTGGTGAATACCAGGGCACCCCCGTCCTCTTCGCGCTGGTCGTGCGGCAGGTCGGGTGTCGCTGCATACGAGCACCACTTGCCGGCAAAAAGTCCCACGCTCAGTGGCGACTGCAGCGTCATCTCGCGCTCCGGAGACGCGGCCGACGCGTGCTCCAGCCGCCCCGGCCAGGCCAGGGTCAATGGCTCCATCTCGACGTTCTTCGAGGGCCAGCAGGGTTCGCCCACCCAGCGCCCCGGGCGTTCCTCGTAGCGAGTGGTCGGCGGGACGCTGTCCTGGATCCAGGCACGCAGCATCGGCTCGTCCATGATCCCGTTGTCGATGCCCTTCAGCCAGTGATCCCACCAGCGCAGGCACTCCTGCAGGAAGCCGATCGCCGGGCCGGGCACGCCCTGATGCGGGTATTTGTGGCTCCAGGGGCCGACCAGGCCCAGGCGGGGTGCCCGGAGGTTGGCCAGCAGGCGGAACACGGCGTTGGAGTAGCCATCGGCCCAGCCGCTGACGGCCATCACCGGGATCTGCACCGCGGACCAGTCCTCGCAGATCGAACCGTGCTTCCAGTAGTCGTCGCGGCGCTGGTGGCGCAGCCACTTCTCCAGCCACAGCCCGCTGCCCTCCAGGCGCTGGAACCACATCTCGCGCCAGCGCTCGCCCACGATCTCCGGATCGGGGGGCAGGGAGTTGTAGGCGAACATGGTCGAGGCCCAGGACAGGTTGTCGCCCAGCAGGCAGCCACCCATGTGGTGGACGTCGTCGGCGTAGCGGTCATCGGTGGAACAGACGCTGACCACCGCCTTCAGCTCCGGCGGTTGCAATGCCGCGATCTGCAGGCCGTTGAAGCCGCCCCAGGAGATGCCGATCATGCCGACGCTGCCATTGCACCAGGGCTGCTCGCCCATCCAGCGCAGGACTTCCACGCCGTCGTCGAGCTCCTGCTGCAGGTACTCGTCCTCCAGTACCCCCTCGGAGTCGCCCGATCCGCGCAGGTCCACCCGCAGACAGGCGTAGCCGTGACCGGCGAAGTAGTGGTGGATCGCGTCGTCGCGCAGGCGGGTCGAGTCGCGCCGGCGATACGGGATGTATTCCAGGATTGCGGGGGCGGGCCGCTGTTCGGCGCCCTCGGGGCGCCACAGTCGGGCGGCCAGGTGCGTACCGTCGGACAGCGGGATCGGGATATATTCCTCGATTGCCACGGGGCAGGGAAGGTCGGTGACTGTTCTCACGTCGGCACGTTCTCCTCACGGTGGGGCGTGACGGGCTCGAATGCCATGGGCAGTCGCTCCATGACGCGCACGTAGGTTCGTTCCAGGTCGGTGTGGTTCGCAGCTCCCAGAAACAGTGTCGCCACCTCGTAGGAATAGCTGTCCTGCCAGCATAGCTCCGACAGCCGCATGCCCTCCTCGACCTCGACCTGAATGACCAGTCCCGGGAACTCGGCCTCGACGGCCGCGATCTCGGATGCCGTCGGAACCCGCACGACCCGCGCATCCTGATGCCGGCGCACCATGAACTTGGCCGCACACGCGAATTCCCCCTGGCGATGCGGCATGGCGGGCTCGCGGCCCAGTCCGAGGTCGATCATCACCTGGTGGTGGTAGCAGCCATCGACCATACGGAACAGCGGGGCGTGGGACTTGGAGATCCGTGTATTAATCTCCAGCAGCCAGATCCGGTCTGTGGCCTCGTCCCAGTAGAACTCCACGTTGAACGGGGCGCAGTCATAGCCCACCTGGTGGATCACGCGGGCGGCGATCTCGCCCATGCGCGTCTGCACGCCCTCCGGCAAGGTCGACGGATACTGGTAGCGCGAGAACGACGAGCCGGCCGCACCCTCGCGCAGGGAGTCGACCGCACCATAGATCCGGACCTCGCCCTGCCAGGCATACCCCTCCAGGGTGCACTGACGCCCCTCCGATATCAGGGCCTCGACAATGCAGTGGTTGCCGTCGATTCCGGCCACCTCCGGAGGCAACGTCGCGTGCCCCAGGACATGGTTGAAGGGTCCGCCAAAGTGATCGATCTCCCGGCGGATCCGCTGCATGGCACGCCGGAAGTCATCCGCATCGCCGATACGAAAGCCGAGATAGGAGAGAACCGACTTAACCGGCTTGATCCAGAACGGAAAGGCCAGCGTGACCTCGCGCAGGGGATCGCTGGAAAACGGGTTGACCGCGCAGAAGGCCGGGATGTTTTCGGGCACCACGCGGGCCTGTTCCAGCCGGCTCCAGTACTTGTGCTCGCACTTCAGCACGCTTTCAAGGGTCGGCCCCGGCAGGTCCGCGGCCTGGCGCAGGATGGGCAGGATCGTGCTCACCGGGAAGTCCCAGAATCCGACCACGGCATCCACCGTGCCGGGAAACCGCTGCAACCGTTCGCGACCCTCGGTCAGTATCCGTTGGATCGGAAACCGGGCACAGGGCTTGACCTCCGCGCGCGTGAAGAGCGCGTGGAAGGCATAGTCCTCCGCTGCGTGCAGGGTCCGGAGCTGGGCCAGATGAAAGTCATCCAGACCGACCACAAAGATGTTGCGCTTCACCGGCGCCCCCGAAATCGCCACTGCCACCTCCGGGCCACCGGCCGTCAAGATCGCATCACGCCTTTCCCGGAGTGTGGCACGTATCGGGGCTATTTCCAGTCCGTCACGCGCTGGATCATGGTCGGCACCTGGCGCAATATGAGTGGCACCCGGGTCGGCGGGGCGTGCTTGCCTGCCGTTCGGAGCCACTGACCGGGAGTCGCCGATGGACGTGATCTCGCCAAAAGCCGTGGATACGCTCATCCGCCTGCTGGCCAGTGATGGCTACGAGGTGGTGGGTCCGACGCGGCGCGACGGGGCGATCGTCTACGACCGCGTGCAAGGCCTGGATGACCTGCCGGCGGGCTGGGGGGACGAGCACGCCCCCGGTCACTACCGCCTGCGCGAGCGTGACGACGCGGCCCTGTTCGGCTACGTGGTCGGTCCGCACTCCTGGAAGAAATACCTGTTTCCCCCGCAGGAGACCCTGTTCCGGCTGACCCGCCAGGCGGACGGCAGCTTCACCACCGAGCCGGGCGAATCCGACGCGTCGCCGCGTGCGTTCATCGGCATGCGTGCCTGCGAGCTGGCGGCGATCGGCGTGCAGGACCGGGTGTTCCTCGGCCAGACGGTGCAGGACCGCGGCTATGCAGCGCGGCGTCGGGACGTGTTCATGGTCGCGGCCCACTGCGCCGAGCCCGGCGCCACGTGCTTCTGCGCCTCGATGGATACCGGACCGCGCGCCCGCGAGGGCTTCGACCTGGCCCTGACCGAGGTGATCGATGCCACGCAGCATTTCCTGGTCATCGAGGCGGGGAGCGAGGCGGGGCGCGCGATGTTCGAGCGGCTGGAGCCGCGCCCGGCCACGGACGCCGAGCAGGCCGCGGCCGAACAGGTGTGGGCCGAGGCCCCGGAAAAGATGGGACGGCAGATGCCCGGCGACGCGCGCGAGGTGCTGAACCGGGCCTTCGAGCACCCGCGCTGGGAGGAGACCGCCGAGCGCTGCCTGTCCTGCTCCAACTGCACCCTGGTCTGCCCCACCTGTTTCTGTTCCCAGGTCGAGGAGGTGCCCGATCTGGAAGGTCTGCGCACCGAGCGCCTGCGGCGCTGGGACTCCTGCTTCAACCAGGAACACTCGCACCTGGTCGGCGGCGCCCACCGCGACTCGGTAGCCGCGCGCTACCGCCAGTGGATCACCCACAAACTGGCCACCTGGCACGATCAGTTCGACACCTCCGGCTGTGTCGGCTGCGGACGCTGCATCACCTGGTGCCCGGTGGGGATCGACATCACCGAGGAGGTGACCGCCGTGCGCCGCGACCCGGAGGGCCGGGGATGAAGGAGCTGCTGGCCATCCTTGAGGAACAGCCGTTCTTCGAAGACATGGACGAACGGCACCGGCGCCTGCTGGCGGCCTGCGCGGCCGAACGCAGCTACGCGGCCGGGGCCATCCTGATGCGCGACCACGAACCCACCGAGACCTTCTGGCTGATCCGCGAGGGCCAAGTGGCGCTGGAGGGTCGCCTGCGCGAGGGCAATGTACCCTTTATGACCCTGGGCCCCGGCGACATCCTCGGCTGGTCCTGGCTGCTGCCGCCGTACCGCGCGAGCTACGACGCCCGCGCGACCACCGACTTGCACACCCTGCGCTTCGACGCCGGCGTGCTGCGCGAGCGCATGGAGGCCGACCCGGCGCTTGGCTATACCCTGATGAAGCACTTCGCCGCGCTGATCGTCCAGCGCCTGCAGGCCGCGCGGCTGCAGGCGCTGGACATCTACAGCCACGGAGGGCCCGGGCATGGCACCTGAGACCCTGCAGCCCCGCGCCGACAGTGACCTGCCGGAACAGGCGATGGCGCCGCAGCCCTGGCGCATCCATTCGGTGCGGCCGGATGTCGCCAGCAACGAGGTGTTCAGCTGGACGCTGTACCCCGAACCGGGAGTCGACCCGGGGCCGCTGCCGACCCCCGGGCAGTTCAACATGCTCTACCTGTTCGGCGTGGGCGAGGTGCCGATCTCGGTCTCCGCGATCACCGACGACGGCGGCATCGTGCACACCATCCGCGCGGTGGGCAGCGTGACCCGCGCGATGCAGGATCTGGAGGCCGGAGCGGTGGTTGGCCTGCGCGGGCCGTTCGGCACGGCCTGGCCGCTGGAACAGGCGCGCGGGCGCGATCTGGTGCTGGTCGCCGGCGGCATCGGCCTGGCCCCGCTGCGCCCGGTCATCCACGCGGCGCTCCAGCGGCGTTCGGAGTTCGGCCACATGGTGGTCTGTTACGGCGCGCGTTCGCCCGGCGACATGATCTTCCGCGACGAGCTGGACGACTGGGCGGCGCGCGATGATGTGGATCTGCGCATCACCGTGGATCGCGGCACCGCCGCCTGGCGCGGCGATGTCGGCGTGGTCACCCAGCTGGTCGATCGCGGCGGCTTCGACCGGCGCAATACTCTGGCGATGACCTGTGGCCCGGAGGTGATGATGCGCTTCACCGCGTCTACCCTGGAGCGCCGCGGCCTGAAGCCGGAGGATATCTTTGTCTCGATGGAGCGCAACATGCGCTGCGCGGTGGGCTTTTGCGGCCACTGCCAGATCGGGTCGCACTTCGTCTGCCGCGACGGCCCCGTGTTCCCCTACCCGGTGATGGAGCCGGCCTTCCGGATACGCGAGCTATGAGACGGGAACAACCGACCCTCGCGGTATTCAAGTTCGCCTCCTGCGACGGCTGCCAGCTCTCGCTGCTCGACTGCGAGGACGAGCTGCTGGCGGTCACCGACCAGATCCAGATCGCCCACTTCCCCGAGGCCACGCGCACCCGCATCGACGGGCCGTGGGACCTGACGCTGGTCGAGGGCTCGATCACCACGCCGCAGGCGGCGGAGGAGATCCGCGAGATCCGCCGCGCCTCGCAGTTCCTCGTGACCATCGGCGCCTGCGCCACCACCGGCGGCATCCAGGCCCTGCGCAACTTCGCCGACGTCGAGGAATTCACCCGCCAGGTCTACGCCCACCCGGAATACATCGAGACCCTGGCCACCTCGGATGCCATCAGCCAGCACGTGCCGGTGGACTTCGAGCTGCGCGGCTGCCCGATCGACAAGTACCAGTTGCTGGAGGTCGTCAGCGCCTTCCTCTACGGCCGCCGCCCGCAGATCTCCAGCGCCAGCGTCTGCGAGGAGTGCAAGCGGGCGGGGCAGGTCTGCGTGATGGTCGCCCACGGCACGCCCTGCCTGGGCCCGGTCACCCATGCCGGCTGCGGCGCGTTGTGCCCTGGTTGCAACCGCGGCTGCTATGGCTGCTTCGGGCCCAAGGAGACGCCCAACGCGCCGGGCCTGTCCGGCCAGCTGGAGACGCTGGGGATGGACCGCGCCACGCGCGTGCGCTTCTACCGCACCTTCAACGCCGGCGCCGACGCCTTCCGCGAGGAGAGCGAGCGCCAGGAATCAGGAAACGAAACATGAGCGAGACCCGCACTATCGAAGTCGACTACCTCGCGCGCGTGGAGGGCGAGGGCGCGATGTACGTGCGCACCGAGGGCGACCGCGTGGAGGAGGTGAAGCTGTCGATCTTCGAGGCCCCACGCTTCTTCGAGGGCTTCCTGCGCGGACGCGACTTCCGCGAGGCCCCGGACATCACCGCGCGCATCTGCGGCATCTGCCCCATCGCCTACCAGATGGGCGCCTCGCTGGCGATGGAGGACATCTGCGGGGTGACCGTGGACGGCGTGCTGCAGGACCTGCGGCGGCTGGCCTACTGCGGCGAATGGATCGAGAGCCACGCCCTGCACGTGTTCATGCTGCACCTACCGGACTTCCTTGGCTATCCCGACGCGGTCACCGCCGCGAAGGACCACCCGGACATGGTGCGCAACGGCCTGCGCATCAAGAAGATCGGCAACGCCATCCTGCGCTTTTTGGGCGGGCGCGAGATCCACCCGGTCAACCTGCGGGTCGGTGGCTTCTACCGCACGCCGACGCCTGCCGAGGTCGCCGGCCTGCGCGAGGACCTGGCCTGGGGCCTGGAGGCGTCCTGCGAGGTGGCCGAGTTCCTCGCCACCCTCGACTACCCGAACCTGGAACGCGACTACGAGTTCGTGTCGCTGGTGCACCCGGACGAATACCCGATCACCCACGGCCGGCTGGGCTCGAGCAGCGGCCTGGACGCCGCCATCCGCGAGTACGACGACGTCTTCACCGAGGAGCACGTGGCCCACTCCAACGCCCTGCACAGCCACCGCTCCGACAGCGGCGAACCGGTCTTCATGGGTCCGCTGGCGCGCTTCGCGCTGAACCGCGAGCGCCTCACCCCGCGCGCCGCCGAGCTGGCCGAGCGCGCCGGGCTGGGCGCGGCCTGCCGCAACCCGTTCCGCAGTATCCAGGTGCGCATGATCGAGATCGTGCTCGCCTTCGAGGAGGCCCTGCGCCTGGTCGACGGCTATCGGGCCGCACCGGCCGAACCCGCGCTGCCGGTCACCCCGCGCGCCGGCACCGGCTTCGGCGCCACCGAGGCCCCGCGCGGCATCTGCTACCACCGCTACCGCATCGACGACGCGGGCATCATCACCGACGCCAAGATCGTCCCGCCCACCTCGGTCAACCAGCCCACCATCGAGGCCGACCTGCGCGAACTGGTGCAGACCCACCTCCACCTGCCGGACGACGAACTGCGCCACCACTGCGAGGTCGCCATCCGCAACTACGACCCCTGCATCTCCTGCGCCACCCACTTCCTCGACCTCACGGTCGACCGCCAGTGAGCCCAAAGATTCAATGAGGAAAAGATGCCAATAGGCACACGTCCTGCTAGAGTCGACGAATGAAGCAGATCAACTGGGACGCTGCGAAAAACGAGAAGTTGATGGCGGAAAGGGGCATATCCTTCGAGGACGTGGTTTTCGCCCTTCAGTCGGGCAGCCTGCTGGACGACGTGGTCCACCCGAACGGGGAGAAGTACCCGAACCAGCGGATGTTTGTCGTCCGGGTTGATGCCTACGTATGGTTGGTGCCATATGTTGAAAACGACAAGGAATTCTTTCTCAAGACTGCAATTCCCAGTCGCAAAGCCACCCGACAATATTTGAGGGGATAGCATGGGAAAGCCCAATCTGAGCCAGGAAGAGCAGGAACTGCTCGATGCCTATGAGGCGGGCGAGTTCGAATCGGCTCTGGACGATGAGCGTCGAGAATACGTTGCGCACGCGGCTGAAGAGACCTTCCGAAAAAACAAGCGGATCAACATCCGCATTTCCGGGCGGGACCTGGAGGCCCTGCAGCGCCGAGCCCTCGAGGAAGGTATCCCGTACCAGACACTGGTCTCCAGTATCCTGCACAAGTACGTTTCCGGCGGGTTGAGAGACGCCGCCACCGGCAAGTCCCACGCGAAAACGCGATGAGAGAACACCGGTGCTGATTGGTTTCCGGTTCTACTGAAATATTCAGCCAGTGCGGCCCGGA
This sequence comes from Thioalkalivibrio sp. ALE12, assembly GCF_000381105.1. Classification (NCBI taxonomy): domain Bacteria; kingdom Pseudomonadati; phylum Pseudomonadota; class Gammaproteobacteria; order Chromatiales; family Ectothiorhodospiraceae; genus Thioalkalivibrio; species Thioalkalivibrio sp. ALE12. The sequence goes on from NZ_KB905906.1 coordinate 263,738, forward strand.
AAACGCCGATCCAGTTCGTCACGCGAGAGGGTTTCCGCGTCCCCGCTCTCGACCTGCGCAAGGCGGCGGGCAATCTCCTGCTCCCAGGCCGCGGCGACGCCGGTGTCCGGCGCCCCCTCCAGGGTCTCCAGAAGATCATGCACCAGCCGTGCACGCTCCGAGTCCGGGAGCGCTCGCGCCTGGTCAAGAATCGTTTCGAAGTCGTCGCCCGGCATGTCTGACAGTGTTCACAAGGGGTGGTGGTCTTTCAGGTTACGCCTGTGCCGGAGCGTGTTCCAGCGAGCCTGGGCATCCCAGGGCTGGCCGGAGACCATCACTCTTGCTGGGAACCGATCCGGCAAGCGAATCGCATCGCGGGACAAAGCTCGTGAGTACTGAAAAGGGCCCGCTAGTGATCGGTATCGGCAACCCCTGGCGCGGCGACGACGGCATCGGCCACGCGGTAGTCGATGCACTCGAAGGCACGGCAGGCCTCGCCACCGCGAAAAGCCACGGCGAACCCGCTGAGCTGATGGAGCTGTGGCAGGGCCACGACCCGGTGATCCTGGTCGATGCCATTGTCACCGGCGCCGCCCCCGGCACCCTCCACCGCCTGGACGCCCGCGAGCCCCTGCCGCGCGGCGCGCGCTACTCCTCCCACGGTATCGGCCTCGCCGAAGCCGTCGAACTCGCCCGCTCCCTGGGCGAGCTTCCCCAGCACGTCATCGTCCACGGCATCGAGCCCGCCCGCCTCGAGGATGGCGCAGGGCTCTCCCCCGAGATCTCAGTTGCCATTGTCCGGATTTTCGAGAACATCCGAATGGAGCTCACCGGGCCCCGGCCTGACGCCTCTCGCTGACCGGAATCCTACGGGGGACGGATCAGGCGGAGGACGAGGCCGGGAAGGTAAAGGACTCATCTCGGCCGGCCCGGATGCAGTTGCTTTCGCTGGCGCCCAGGTAGAGATACCAGGTTTGCTGGGTAAGAGGTTCCGGCTGCGTGAATACTGCCGGGGCCAGGAGCGCCAGATTGGCGCCTCGCTGAGGGTCGCGCACAGATTCATAACGGATGGCCTGGATACCGGCTCGTCGCGCTTCGGCAGCGAGCGCCCGGGTGGCGGTGTAGTCGTCCGGGTGGGTCCACTGGGCGCGATCCTGGTTGAGCGGCGGACGGGTCAGGTCCAGGTGACTCGGGGTGCGCCAGGCGACGTTGAAGACCGTGAGCGATTCGTGGGCTTCAGGTAACGGTGTGCCCGGGGATGTCTCGAAAAAGTGTCGGCGCCAGTAGCTGAACTCGGCCAGTCCCGTGCGGACGGCTTCGGCACAGTAGAAGACGCCCTCCCCCTCCTGTGGCCGACGGAACCGGGAACCGAAGGGCGACGGCGGATAGCGGAACGGCGTCTTGAGGAGGTAATGCAAATGCGCCGTATTGGCGGGAAAGGCGGGCTTGGTCTCCTCCAGAATCGCCTCCAGCACTTCCTGCTCGTCCCGGGTACTCACAAGCTTGCGGGTGGACACGGTGTACTGATGCTCCACCACCCGCCATCCCTCGCCGTTCGCAGGCGCGGCTTCAGATGCGAGCGCGGTGTGCGTCCACATACTCGACTACGCGAGCCAGCCCCGCCACATTGTCCACTAGGTCTCCCGGAACACCGTGCAGGTCGGCATTGGGATTGCGCATCCAGGCCCGAAGGGAACGCTCGTCGCCGGCCGTGATGGCGTCAAGCCCACGGTAGAGACGGACCAGCAGGGCCGCGATCTCCCAGTGCTTGGTGCGCTCGTCCAGAAAATAACCACCGGCGTACATGCGGCTGATTGTAGCGGGGCTCAGCCCCAGGGCCCGGGCCAGCTCCGACTGTTTCATGCCGAGCCGTGCCCCGGCCTGCGCGACGGCCCTGGTGAGTACCTCCTGGCGCTGTTCCGCGTTTGCCGTTTGTTCCATATGGCCCTCCCGGGACAAGAACGAGTATTTCTATAGAAAATATAGAGCCAGGCTCTTCCTGACGCAAAAAAATCGCGTGGGCGTGAAGTCGCGGTGTCCCTTTTGGTTCACGCTGGGGTGTCCGGCGTCCCGGCGTGTCGTCAGGCCCGGGGCCAGTCGCGCGTGGCTTGCTGGTAGAAGGCCGCGTCGTCGGTGGTGGCGCCCTGCAGGGTGCAGACGGAGGCGGCAAATCGGAGGGCGCGCTCCAGGGTGGTCGCCCAGGGCCAGGCGTTTTGCAGGCCGATGATGGCGACGCTGGCGAAGGCGTCGCCGGCGCCCACGGCGTCGCGGAACCCGTCGACGGGCGGTGCCGGTGCCTGCCAGTGCTGGCCATCAGGCTCGTGGATGGCGGCACCACCGGCCCCGTGGGTGACGATCAGGGCGGAGCGGATCGCGGCCCGTTCGAGCAGCGCGGTCGGGCGCTCGGCCTCGGCGACATCCGGGGCCAGGGTCGCGGCCTCGTCGGTGTTCAGCTTCACCACATCGGCGCCGCGGATCAGCGCGAGAACGTCATCGGTGTCGTACCACGGTGCCCGCAGGTTCACGTCGACGAAGCGCTGGCGTGAGCGGGCCCGCAGGCGTTCCAGCAGCTCGCGATTGCCGGTGCGCAGGGCCAGCGTCCCGTGATAGAGGAGCGTGGCCGTAGCCGGCAGCTGCTCCGCCCAGTCCGCCGGGACGTCGTCATAGGCCTGGCCGGGGACGATGGTGTAGCTCGGCTCGCCCTGCTCCAGGGTGACGCGGACCTCGCCGGTCGGGGCCGTGGGGTGCTGGTACAGCCCGCGTGTATCCATCCCGATGTGGTGCATGCGTTCCCGCACGCGGCGGCCATCGGCGTCGTCGCCGATGCCGCCCACAAAGCAGGCGGCGGCACCCAGCTGATGCAGGTTCCAGGCGACGTTAAAGGGCGCGCCGCCGAGGACGCGCGTGCCGTCGGGGAAGCCGTCGAACAGGACCTCGCCGAAGATCAGGTGAGATGGGGGCGTGCCGTGCATGACGTCTCCCGGGGTGGATCAGCCGTCGGCGCGTTCAATGCGGTCGCGCCCGCGTTTCTTCGCCTCGAGCAACGCGTGGTCGGCCGCATCGAAGATCGCCTCCGGGGCGGCGGCGGGGTTGATGCCGGCCAGGCCCGCGGAGATGGTGACCTTCAGCCGGGTGTTCCCGGCGCGCACGATCAGGCGATCGACCGCCTCGCGGATAGTGTCCGCCTGTGTATGGGCGGCCGCGGGTTCGCGGTAGAGGATCATCACGAATTCCTCGCCGCCGTAGCGCGCGACAAAGTCGGGTGCGCGGACCCCTTCGGCCAGGATCTCGGCGACCGCCCGCAGGACCTTGTCGCCCGCGCTGTGTCCGTATTCGTCGTTGATGGTCTTGAAGTGGTCGATGTCCCAGACCAGCAGGGAGGCGGCGCCGGCCTTTTTCAGCTCCGCCGGGAGCTGGGCCAGGCGCTGTTCGAAGGCGGTGCGGTTGGGCAGGCCGGTCAGGCTGTCGCGCGTGGCCTCGGCGCGGGCCTGTTCCAGGCGCGTGCGCAGGGCCTGCACCTGGCCCTCCAGACTGCGGCCCTTGGAGCGCAGGGCGCGGTTGCGCTCCAGTGCTGCCAGCAGCTCGGTTTCCTGTTCATCGCGAAACGCGGTGACCCGCTCCACCATGCGGTCGAGGCCGCGGCTGACCTCGGTGCGCAGGGTCGCCAGATCGTCGACGTCGACGACCCGGCCCTTGATATGGGCGACATCGCCGGAGATCCCGGCATGCAGCTCGGACACGGATTCGCGGGCGCGTTCGCCGCGGGCCTCGTCCTCGGACAAGGCGGTGTCGACGTCCTCGAGGCGGTGCCAGATCTCGCCGACGACCTCGGTCAGCTCCTCGCGCTCGGTCATGGCCTTCTGGCACTTGTCGTGCAGGACCGTGAACAGACGGTTGAGGGTGCGTTCGATCTCCGCCTTGTCGCGGCGGTCAGCGGCCCGGGTCAGGGCGTCCACCTCGGAATCGAGGAACTCGAAGCCGTGCAGGCCGCGGCGCACCACCTCGAGGATGCCCTCGGCAAGATCCTGGCGATGGTCGCTGGAACGTACCGCGTCAGCGAGCTGGCCGCTCAGGCGGTCCAGCCAGGCGGTGTCGCCGGGGTCGGACTCGATGGCCCGGGTCAGGTCGCGGACCGCGCCCTCCAGTGCCGGCACCTTGGCGGACACCACCGCAAGCGAACGCAGCGCGACTCGGCGGATCGTGTCCTGCAGGGCCCGTTCCCGGTCCAGCGAGCGTTCGAGCTCGATGATGGTTCTACGCAGATCGCTGTCGGACATCGGGAAATCCCGGAAGCTAGGCGTGTCTATTTAAACGCGGAATAAGGGTAGATGCCACCGGGATCGTACCCGTATACGGGCAACGGTTTAGTGCGCTGGATCATGAAGGGCCTGGCGCTGCGGCAGTTCGATCTCGATGCCGACCGGGAGATGGTCGGACAGCGCAACGTTGTAGACGCGCACGTCGCTGACATGCAGGTCGGGGGTCAGCAGGATGTGGTCGAAGACCAGGCGCGGGTCCCAGGCGGGGTAGGTCGCGGGGCAGGCCATTGGCTCCATCAGGCCGGTGCGCGCGACCAGCTGGCGCAGTTCCTCACTGTCCTGCTGGCAGTTGAGATCGCCCATGACCACCGCATGGGGGAGGTCCTGGATGTGTTCCGCGACGTAGGCCAGCTGGGACTTGCGGGTCCGCTTGCCGAGGGCGAGGTGCAGCAGGAACAGGACCAGTTCGTCTCCGTCGCCCATCGCGTAGTGCGCCTCGATCGCGCCGCGTCCCGGCAGGGCGCCTGGCAGGCGGTGCATCTCGACCCGGTCCGGTTCCAGGCGCGAGAACAGGGCCAGGGAGTGCTTGGCGAACTGCCCGAGATCCCGGTTGATCCGGTTGTAGGTGTACGGGAACTGCGCGCGCTCGGAGAGATAGGACGCCAGATCGACGAAATTGCTGCGGATGCTGCCGCCGTCCAGCTCCTGCACGCCGACGATATCGAACTCGGAGATGAACCGCGCGACCCGGTCCAGGTTGTCCATGCGCCCGCCATAGGGGAGCACGTGCTTCCAGCTGTTGGTGACGTAGTGATGCAGGCGGGAAGAGTGGATGCCCACCTGGGCATTGAAACTCAGCAGACGCAGGCGCTGGCTGCCCTGTTCGTGCTGGTAGCTCAGTTGTTCCGGGGTGGCGGTTTCCGGTTGCGCCTCGCCTTCGGGGCCGGGGGGCGTGGCACGACGGTCGCCGGGCGCGATCGACGTCATCGCGGGTGGTCTCCTGCTGGAGGGAAAGTCCGTGTTCTCAGAATGGACAAACCAGCTCGCCCAAACGTTCCGTCAGCTTCATGTTCTCGCTGTAGTCGACCGGGCAGTCGATCACGGTCACGCCCGGCTCCACCAGGGCCTCGCGCAGGGCCATTTCGAGGCTGTCTCCCGGTTCGATGCGCACGCCGCGGGCGCCGAAGGCGCGGGCCAGCTGGACGAAATCCGGGTTGCCGAATTCGACGAAGGCCTTGCGCCCGTACTCGCGGACCTGCTTCCACTCGATCAGGCCGTAGGCGTTGTCGTTCCAGATCAGCACCACGAAATTCAGGCCCAGCCGGACCGCGGTCTCCAGCTCCTGCACGTTCATCAGGAAACCGGCATCGCCGGTGACGGCGACGACCTGGCGTTCGGGATGGAGTTTGGCCGCGGCGATGGCGCCGGGCAGCGCGATCCCCATGCTGGCGAAGCCGTTGGAGATCAGGCAGGTGTTGGGTAGCTCGCAGCGGAACATGCGCGCCATCCAGAGCTTGTGGGCGCCGACATCGGTGATCATGATCGCGTCGAGATCCGCCGCGGTGCGCAGGTCCCAGATCAGCTTCTGTGGCTTGAGCGGCACCTGGGTGTCGTCGCGGTGCTCGTTCATGTCCTCGATCAGGCTCTGGCGCAGCGGGCGCAGGATGGTCTCCTCGCGAGGACTGACCTGCTCGGCCAGTCGGTGCAGACACGTTGTCAAATCCCCGAGGACCTCGGCCGTCACGTTGTAGTGGCCGTCGATCTCGGCCGGGGCCGAATCGATGTGGATCAGGGTGCGGTCGCCGTCCGGATGCCAGAAGCTCGGCGGGTATTCGACCAGGTCGTAGCCGATGCAGACGATCACGTCGGCCTTGTGGAAGCCGAAGTTCACGAAGTCCTGGCTCTGCAGCCCGACCGAGCCGAGTGCCAGCGGGTGGCGGAACGGCAGTACGCCCTTGGCCATGAAGGTATTGGCCACCGGGATGTTCAGCGCGCTGGCGAGCGTGGCCAGGGCCCCGCTGGCGCCGGAGCGGATCACACCGTTGCCGGCGAGGATCAGCGGGTGGTGGGCCTCGTTCAGCAACCGGGCCGCGGCCTCCAGCGAGGCGTCGGCCGGCACGGCCGCCGGGCCGGCGTGGACCGGCAGGGGCGGGTTGGGGCACGGCTGCGAGGCGATGTTCTCGGGTAGTTCGAGGAAGCTGGCCCCGGGTTTGCCGCCTTCGGCCCACTTGAAGGCCTTGCGCACCACCTCCGGGAGAATCTCGGGCTCGACCACGCTGGAGCTGTACTTGGTGATCGGCTGGAACAGGCCCTTCAGGTCGAGGACCTGATGCGATTCCTTGTGCAGGCGATGGGTGCTGGCCTGGCCGGCAATCGCGACCAGCGGCGCGTGATCCATATTGGCGTCGGCAACGCCGGTGATCAGGTTGGTGGCGCCGGGACCCAGGGTCGCGAGGCAGACGCCCGCCTTGCCCGACAGGCGCCCGTGGACGTCGGCCATAAAGGCGGCGCCCTGTTCGTGGCGCGTGGTGACGAATTCGATGGAGGAGTCGGCCAGGGCATCGAGAACAGCCATGTTCTCCTCGCCCGGCAGACCGAAGATGCGTTCGACGCCCTCCTGCTCGAGGCATTCGACCAGGCGCTGGGCGGTGGTCGGCGTGCTCATGCTGAAGGCGCCCCGGCGGCCCGCGGCATAAGCCGCGCGCTAGCCGCGGGCACGTTCGATCAGGTAGTCGGCAACCTCCAGCATCTCGTCGTGCCCGCCGGCCATGCTGGCGGAGACGATGGCCTCGCCATTGATGACCAGGGTCGGCACGCCGCCAACGCCGTAGTCCTGCACGGCCTCGGTGGCCTCGACGATCCGGCGGCGGATCGCGTCGGAGCGCATGGTCTCGCGGAACTCGTCCGCATCCAGCCCGCGCTGGTTGATGAAGCGCAGAATTGCGCTTTCCGAGCGCATCTGACGGCCCTGATCGTGGATCGCGTCGTAGAACGCCTGATGCACGTCGTCGAGCACGCCTAGTTTCTCGGCGGTGTAGAACACCCGCGCATGCAGCGCCCAGACGTCGTTCATCGGCGCCGGGAGGTACTCGAACTGCACGTCGTCGGCCAGGTTCGGCTTCCAGGCCTGGACCTTGGGCTCGAAGGCGTAGCAGTGCGGGCAGCCGTACCAGAACACCTCGACCACCTGGATCTTGCCGTCCTCCAGCCCGGTATCCAGCGGGGGCTGGATGGCCCGGTAGTGCTGGCCCTCGCGGAACTCGGCCGCGAGGCTGGTGCCGGTGGCGAGGAGCAGGCCGGCGCCGCCCACGGCGCCCATGAATTCACGACGCTTCATTTACAGCTCTCCGTAGGAATGCAGGCCGGACAGGAACATATTCACGCCCAGGAAGGTGAAGGTCGTGACGAACAGCCCGATGATCGCCCACCAGGCCATGACCGGTCCGCGCCAGCCCTTGGTAAAGCGCATGTGCAGCCAGGCGGCGTAGGTCAGCCACAGGATCAGGCTCCAGGTCTCCTTCGGATCCCAGGTCCAGTAGCCGCCCCAGGCCTCGGCGGCCCACATCGCGCCGAGCACGGTGGCGATGGTGAAGAAGGCGAAGCCGATCGCGATGGCCTTGTACATCACGCTGTCCAGCGCTTCCTTGCTCGGGATGCGCTGGGTGAGGGCGGCGTCGGGCCGGGTGCGCTCGAGCCGATGCTTGACCAGATAGGCCACCCCCAGCATCGCGGCGATGGCGAAGCCGCCGTAGCCAACAAAGTTGGTAGGCACGTGGATCTTCATCCACCAGCTGTTCAGAGCGGGCACCAGCGGCTCAATCTCGTGTGCCTGGCGGTCCCACATGTACCACAGCAGGAAGGTGACGGATGCGGCGATCACCAGCATGACGAACGCACCCATGGTGCGCTGGCCGGTGCGGCTCTCGTAGTAGAGGTACATCAGCGTGGTCAGGGCGGCCAGCAGGATGAAGACCTCGTACAGGTTGGCGACGGGGATATAGCCCCAGGTCGGATCGGTCAGGTAGATCTCGCGCCAGCGCACCAGCAGGGCCATCAGCCCGGCCCCGGCACCGATCCAGGCGAACGCGCCGCCGACGCGGGTGGGGAAGTCGGAGCGGCTGAACAGCCCGGTGATGTAGGCCACCGTGGACAGGTACAGGAAGACGCTCATCCACATTACACCGGCCTGGCCCGAACCGACGTAGTTCAGCCAGAAGTTGGTGCTCCCGCGGGCGAGGTCGTCGCCGTACATCCAGATACCGAACAGTGCGAGGACCCCGACAATGATCGAGAACGCCTGCCACGGGCGCCAGAACCAGCCCATCCAGGCACTCAGGCCGACGGCCAGGATCAGGCCGCCGGTGTCGTAGCGGTCCATCATGTGGCCGTATTGCCAGAAGGCGATCAGCCCGACGGCGATCGTCAGGGCGATGTACGCCCAGTCGCGCGGCTGGATGCGCCGGAAGATGCCGGGCCGTTCGAAATCCAGGGCCTCGTGGGGGACTGACATGGGGTGCTCCTCCGACTGCTTAGCTTTTAGTCGTTTTTGTTGTTGGACTCATGGGTGCCGTCGCTGGCGCCATCGACCGGCTTCTGATCGATGATCCACCTCTTAAGATGCGCGAAACGTTCCTCGAATTCCACCTGGTGGCGGTTGCTCGTGCCGGCCATCACCACGTGAGTGCCTTCGCCGTTCTCGCTCCGCCGCGCCATGATCCACAGGCGCTGATAGGACACGTAGAAGAGGAAGAAGATCCCGACGATCAGCATCACGCTGCCGGTGTAGACGGTGCTCTGGCCGGGGGCGCGTGCGATCTGCAGGCCGGACGCCTCGCGGTGCTCGAAATCCTTCAGGTGGAAGAAGAACGGCGACTGATAAAGGCTGATGGCATTGATCGCGGAGATCGTATCCTCCAGGAAACGCTGCTCTTCTTCCTGGATCGAGACTACACCCTCGTCCTGAAGGACTTCCATGTAAAGCCCCTGGAGGCCGGCGTGCAGGATGCGGATCATCAGGTCGCGCACCTCGTCGATGCGCTCGCCCGGTACGCGCCGTTCGATCTCGTTGTTGACGGCCATGTAGCCGCCCTCGGCGAACAGCCCCATCAGCTCGGCCGTCGTGCGGGCGATGGCCTGGGTCTGCTCGTTGGGTACCGTCTCGTCGTCGCGCGCCACCTGGCGGGCAATCTCGTTGCGCACTTCGGGGTTGTGCAGCATGGCCAGGTAGGTGCGGAAGCGCTCCAGCGAATCGTCGGCATCTGCCGGCAGGAACAGGTAGTGGAATTCCTCCGCCGGACTCTCGCGCACGCCGCTGAGGAAATACATCGCCCCTTCCTGCAGGGCCGGGCGCTGGTAGTTGCGGTAGTACAGGCCGTGGCCGGTGCGGTCCATCAGGCGGAAATCGAAGCTCGGGCCCATATGGCGGTTCTCGCGCACGCCCTCTTCGTTGAGCAGCGGAACCACGTTCTCCAGCTGAAAGTTGGTGAACTCGATGATCCGGGTGTCGCCGTCCGGCGTCGGGACCTCCATCTCCTGGAACACACGACCGGGCACCTCGAGCTCGCGCAGGGCCTCGGCGCCCAGCGGGATGGCGTCGATATCCAGGCGGGTGCCGCCGTCGGCGAAGCTTGCCTGATAGATCGCGAAGCCGTTGTAGATCAACGGGTGGTTGACCGAGATGGTGTGCCGCAGCGGCTCGTCGCGGTTCGGATCATGGATAACCAGGTCCGACTCGTAGGAGCTTTCGGCACCGGTGGAGAAGCGTTCGATCCGGAACTCCTCCAGTTCGACGCGGAAGGGCAGCTCCTGCACGAAGTAGCCTTCCCGCATCGGCAGGAACACCACATTCGCCGATGCACCCTCGGGGATCTCCACCGAGCCGCGGAAGGACGGGTTCCAGTCCGGTATCCAGGCCGAACGCGGGACCTCGGAGATCGGTACGCTGCGGGTCTCGATCTCGAGATTCCCCAGCCACTCGTTAACCTTCAGCAGGGTCGTGCCGTCGGCCAGGGCGCCCACACAGATCACCACGATGCCGACATGGGTCAGCAGGTAACCCATGCGGTTCCAGCGCCCGCGCATGGCAGCGATCACGGTCTGTCCGTCGTGGTTCTTCTCGCGCGCCTTGAAACCCTGTGCCTTCAGCACCCGGTGGGCGTGCTGGATGAACTCCTCCGGTGACTGATCGAGATCGCCGGTGGCACTGGAATGGAACGAGCGCAGGGACTTTTCCTTGACCTGCGTGTTGTAGCGGCGCAGGTCCTTCAGCAGCCCGGGGGTCTGGCGATAGACGCAGAAGGAGGTCGAGATGACCAGGAAGGCCACCACCAGCAGGAACCAGGTCGCGGAATACACCTGATACAGGCCCATCCCGGCAAAGATCTCGTGCCAGAAAGGCCCGTAGTCCATCAGATACTCGGTGTACGGTTCGTTCTGCACCAGGACGGTGCCGATGACCGAGGCGATCGCGAGGGCCACCAGGAGGGTGATCGCCAGGCTCATCGAGCCCATGAAATCGACCAGTATGCGGCTGCGCCGCGGCTTGCGCGCGGCCTTCTGGCGGGATGCGGGGGCCGGGCCGGCGGTGGCGGCCTGATCGTTATTCGACATGCTGAAACCTGCTTTAGCCTGACGGACTATGCGAAGCAACCCGACAGGGGTTCAATTTCCAAGACAAACTGCGCGGGCGTTGCGCGACCAGTGGATGGACCGATGATCCGCCGGGGAGTTCGCGCGCCCCACCATGACGCCCCTGTACAGGATTGCATTCCAACTGGGTGCGTTTTTCTGCGCCCACAAAAAAGGGGCGGCCAAGGCCGCCCCTTCCCTGGGTCGCTTCGCCGCCACTCCTGCGCGGCGTACCCGAAGCCGAATCAGTTGCTCGGCTGCAGGCCGGCCATATACTGGGACACGGCCTCGATGTCTTCATCGGACATGTTGCGCACCACATTGCGCATCATGCGGCCATTGTCGTTGGCGCGCTCGCCGCTGCGGAAGTAACGCAGCTGATCCGCGCTGTACTGCGCGTGCTGGCTGGCGACGGCCGGGAACATGGCTTCCGGGTTGCCGTTGCCGTTCGGGCCGTGGCAGGCAATGCAGGCGGCGACGTTCTGCGACGGGATGCCGCCGCGGTAGATCTGCTCGCCCCGTTCGACCACCGACTCGTCGGCGGTGCCGGCGCTGATTTCCTGCTCGGCATAGAAGGCCGCCAGGTCGCGCATGTCCTGCTCGTCCAGGTTGGCCACTTGGCCCAGCATCAGGCTGTTCTCGCGGCGTTCGGACTTGTAGTCCTGCAGCTGCTTCACGGTGTACTTGGCGTGCTGGCCGGCCAGCTTGGGCCATTCCGGGTTCACGCTGTTGCCATCCGCCTGGTGGCAGGCCGCGCAGGCTTGGGACAGTTCCTGGCCGCGCTGGGGATCGCCCGCCTGGGCTGCCGACAGCGGGAGCAGCAGGGATACGGACAGGGCAGCAAAGAGAGCGGAAAGCTTGTGGTTCATGACGGAGAATCTCCTGCTTGTAAATGCGTGCCGGGTCGCGACCCGTTCCTTGTGCCCCATCGTAGGGCGATCAACATAAGGGGCGCAGTTTATAGCACAATGCTAATTTGTGCTCAAAAATAAACCGAGTCCGGCACTCGGCCAAGGGAAACACTGATCAATGTACACACTCGCGTTGGCACCCCAGGTTTTCCGAGACAAGGCGCGTCGCGCAGCGGGTAGTGGTTCTACCCGCAAGCGGCGCAACGCAGGATCGGGGAACCTGGGGTGCCAACCCCACAAATTGGTAAAGGAAGGGGCTCGGCCGCTTTTGCGCGCGCACGGCGTTGCGGCTCCCTTGTGCAGAATGACTGCACGGCAGTCACCGCGCCTTGTTCGCACGCAAAAGCGACTCGAGCGCGAATGTGTACATTGATCAGTGTTTCCCTAGGAACACGCCAACCCATGGGCATCGTCGCGCCGGTACCGTCCTTCTCGCTCGACCGGACGCAGCTACGGCCATCCGGACGCTGACATGCTCGCCCGCTGCCCGCAATGCGGCGTCACCCACGCCCTCGCCCGCGGGTCCAAGATCCGCCAGCGGCGGGTGCACTGCACCCACTGCGGCGCCGAGTTCGATCTGTTCCCGGCCCTCGAGATCGGCGGCGCCGGCGAACGCGTCCTGGGGGAGGGGCTCCTTCCCGCGCAGCCCGCTCGCACCCGCGCGATCGAGAGTGCGCCGGTCATCGCCACCGCCATCGACATCGAACGCCACCCGGGCCCTCTGGACCTGGCCGCCCCCGCCCGACGCCGTGTCTGGCCGGGGCTGTTCGTGGCCGCCGGCCTGAGCGTTCTGCTGGGCGCGCAACTGCTGGCCTTCCCGCCCGTGGCACCGGGTCATAACCATTACCTGGACCAGACTCGCGCCCAGCTGTGCGCCACCCTCCCCTGCCCGGTCTGGAACCCGCTGCGCGCGCCCGAGCGCATCCGGGTGTCGACACCGGACTTCTTCACCAGTATCGATGGCACGCTGCACCTCCAGTTCCAGCTGGAAAGCCCGGTGCGGCAGGCCTGGCCCGTCCTCGACATCCATCTGAGCGACCAGCTGGACACGCGCCATGGCGCTCTGCGCCTGACCCCGAACGACTACACCGACACGGACGCCCCGATGCCCCCCCACAAACCCGCCACCCAGCGCCTGAGCCTCACCAGCCCCCATGCCCGCATCACGGGCATCCAGATCCAGCCCCGCTGACCTATGCCCGACACCCCCGACCCGCAACTCGTTCAAGCGGCGCAGGATCGCCTAGCGCGAGATCCGGGGCGCATTGTCAGCCTGGATTTCTGCGGAGCACGCTACGTCATCAAGCGGGTACGCGAGAAGGCGCGCAGCCGTCACCAGCAATGGGCCATCCGGGTACTTTGCCGTACCTTCTTCCCATTCCTGACGGCGCCGGGCAACGCCCCGCCACGCGATGGCTGGTACGAGATGGAGCGCGTTCGGGCACTCCAGACGCTGGGGCAACCGGTTCCACAGGTGGTCGCGCAATTGCCGGACGCGGTGATGTACAGCCATTGCGGCGAAAATGTCGAACACACGCTTCGGGAACAGGACCCGGCGGCCCGCCGCGCCACACTCGAGGCAGTGACACGCAACCTCGCTACTTTTCATCGCGCCGGCTGCTGGCACGGCGGCGCCCAGTTGCGCAACGTACTGTTCGACGGCCAGCACTTCTATCGCGTGGACTTCGAGGAGGACCTTGACCGGGTCCTGTCACTGGAATTGGCCCAGGTCTACGACCTGTTCCAGCACCTGGCGGATGCCACCACCTGGGCCGCGGGAGACGACACCGCCGAGTCTCTGGGGCGCGACCTGCTGGCCCTGTACCAGGCCGAACACTGGAGCCCGCGGCACACCCGGGCCCTGCGCGGCGTGGCCCGGCTTCTGGCCCCGTTCCGCTGGCTGGGGCCGTGGCTGGACAACGCCCGTAGCCGCGACGTCCGACGCAGCGTGGCGATGGCCCGCGTGACCCGAGAGGGCATACGCCGAGGGCCAAGGAAACACTGATCCATCTACACGCTCGCAATAGCCTTGAGGCAGGGAGTGCGGATATCAATCCGTGTTTCCCTGGAACGGGAAATGCGAGCACGCTGACCACCGGCGGCGGGCGCCTCGAGGTGCTAGACTCCCCGGCTTCCCCGATTCAATCGTCAGCCCCAGATGCAGCTCGGAACCCATCACTTCGCGGACCCCGTCGTGTTCCTGGCCCCCATGGCCGGCGTGAGCGATCGCCCGTTCCGATTGCTGGCCCGCCGCCTGGGCGCCAGCGCGGCGGTATCCGAGATGGTCACCTCCGACACCCGGCTGTGGGCCAGCGACAAGAGCCGCCACCGGCTGGACCACCGTCAGGAGCCGCGCCCGCGCATCGTCCAGCTGCTGGGCAACGAACCCGAGCCGCTGGCCGAGGCGGCGCGGGAGAACGTGCGCCGGGGCGCCGACGTGATCGACCTGAACCTGGGCTGCCCCGCGAAGAAGGTCTGCAGCAAGGCCGCGGGATCGGCCCTGCTGGGCGAGCCGGAGCGGGTGCGCGAACTGCTCCAGGCGCTCACGGAGGCCGTCACCGTGCCGGTCACGCTGAAGATGCGCCTGGGCCTGGACCGCGAGCGAATGAACGGCGAAGAGATCGCATCCATTGCCGAGGCCTGCGGCATCGCGATGCTGACCGTGCACGGACGCACCCGGGCCGATGCCTACCGCGGGCAGGCGGACCATGCCGCGATCGCGCGCATCGTCCGGTCGGTCTCCATCCCGGTGCTCGCCAATGGCGACATCACGGACCCGGACACGGCGATGCGGGTACTGGATACCACCGGCGCGGCGGGGGTGATGATCGGACGCGCCGCCCAGGGACAGCCCTGGCTGCCGGGTCAGATCCGCGCCGCGCTGGCCGGCGAAGCGATCCCGCCGGCACCGGCCCTGGCCGCGCGCCTGGCTCTGATCGAGGAACACGTCACCGGCCTGCACACCCAGTACGGCGAACCGCAGGGTGTGCGTATCGCGCGCAAGCACCTGGGCTGGTATCTTCTTGGTCTGGGTCTCGACGAGGCCCGCACCCGGGCGGCCCGGGCTGACCTTCTCGCCGCCCCCACGGCCAGCGAACAACTGCGGCGCCTGCGCGCCCACCTGACGGGAATCGCAAGCGAGGCTGCATGAGCGTGAACATGCCACTCGAACAGGACCCGGACGTCCAGGAAGCATCGGTTGCGGCCACACTCCCGTCCGACTGTGTGCTGGCGGACTCGGTCCGGCGAGCGCTGGATCAGTATTTCGAGACCCTGGACGGGCAAAGCAGCCACGACCTTTACGCACTGGTCATGAACGAGGTGGAGCGCCCCCTGCTGGCCAGTGTGCTGGAGCGCTGCGGGGGCAACCAGAGCCGCGCCGCCGCCCTGCTCGGGCTCAACCGCGCCACCCTGCGCAAGAAGCTGCGCGCCCACGGGCTGGTGGAGGCCAACGGGAACGGCAACGGGAACGGCGCCGCGACCTGACGTTCGGTTCTGGTCACAGGAAGCCAGGAAGGCCGGAAGAATGACTTCGGTTTCCGAGACGGATACCATTTACGGCCAGCTGGAAAAACCAACAGGTTACTGATGCAGGGCCTGGCCAATGATCGCCCCGAAATGCGCGGCATCACCAGCCAGCCTGCAGCCAATCGCGGCTTTCCCCTTCCAATCTTCCCGTCTTCCTGTAGACCGCCCTTCTCGGTGTCCCCTGTGTCCTCAGTGGTTCAATCAGCCCGCCGCTAGTCCTTCCAGGCGAGACGGTTCAGGGCCGTCCGGTGCAATTCCGGAGTGGCCGCGGCCAGGACGTTCGCGGTCTTCAGGTCGAGCTCGCCACCGGAGAGGTTGGTGAACACGCCGCCCGCCTCGCGCACGATCACCGCCAGTGCGGCGATGTCCAGGATGTTGACGTCGGACTCGATGATCAGGTCGATGCTGCCACGTGCCAGCAGGTGGTAGTGGTAGAAATCCCCGTAGCCACGGGTGCGGTTGACCTCGGCCATAATGCCGCCCAGCGCGGTCCACCCCTCGGGGCTCTGCGCCAGGGACTTGAGGTTGCCGGTGGACAGCGAGGCGCGCCCGAGATCGACGGTCTTCTCGACCGCGATCGGGTTGCCGTTCAGGAAGGCGCCCTGGCCCTTCTCCGCCCAGGCCCGTTCGCCGAACTGGATGCCGTTGGACAGCCCCAGGATCAGCTCGCCCTTGTACATGAGCGCAATCTGGGTGGAGAAGAACGGGTAGCGCCGCACGAAGCTCTTGGTCCCGTCGATCGGGTCGATCAGCCAGACATAGTCGGAGTCCATGTCCGACTGCCCGGTCTCCTCGCCATAGAAGCCGTGGTCCGGAAAGTGCTCGCGGATCACCTGGCGGATCGCCTGTTCGCTCTCCACGTCGGCCCGGGTCACCGGGGTGTCGTCGGGTTTGGTTTCGACGTCGACACCCGCCTCGTAGTAGTGGCGGATCACCTTCTCGGCGGCATCAGCGGCGGCCTGGGCGGCCTCCATGAACGCGCTTCGCGACATGTTCGTGTCCCCTCGGCAAAAGCTCGTATCTTAGCATGCGGCACATTCCTCGCTGACCCGGGGCGACCCTGCCGCCTTCGCGGGTTGGTTGTCGCCGCCGGGTCATGCCCCGATAATGCCGCGATTCTTTCGAGGAGCCGGAACATGTCCAAGAAGCTGCCCGACGTCAGCAATATCGAACGCCTGGAGTTGTTTGGCGAGGACTACAACCCCACCGCGACCATCGAGAACGTGGACGGCCAGAGCCTGTCGCTGCAGATCTACTACCAGCTGGCGCTGGATTACGGCGGCATCGGGCCCAAGGCGGCCAACTCGGGCCTGCTGCTGTACGGCAGCCACGCCGACGACGCCCGCGCCAACCCGGGCAAGCATCCGAACATCGACCGGCTGATCGACGTCCTGAACAACGACTACTACCTGTCGGTGAAGGCCGTCCCCAAGCGCGGCAGCCAGGCCGGCTAACAACCGGGCCTAGACCCGGTTGGCGTAAAGCAGCCGCCAGCCCCGGGTCGGATGCCGATGCAGCCGGGTGCGGCTGGCGTACTCGCAATCGAGCTGGTACAGGCGGTCGTCCGGCACGCCCAGCACCCAGCCGACCAGCGCGCGTATAACCCCCGCATGCACCACCATCAGCACCCGTTCGGACTGCAGCGGCCGCAAGGCCCCATCGAAACCGGCCTCGACCCGGCGGCGAAAGGCCGTTAGCGGCTCCGCACCGGCCGGGCGCGCGTGCACCGGGTCGGCATAGAAGGCGCGGTATTCCTCCGGTCGATCCCGCTGCAGGTCGACCCGCGTACGCCCCTCCCAGTCGCCAAAACCGATCTCGCGCAGGTGCGGCTCCAGGATCAACGGAAGGTCCTGTGTGGAGGCGTAGTGCTCGGCAAACGCGCGGCAGCGCTGCATTGGCGAGCTGACCACATACTGCCACTCCTCCTCGCCCCGGACCGCCCGCTCCATCTGGCTCCAGCCGCGCGCGCTCAGCGGGTCGTCGCAGCCATGGCCGCGGTAACGCTGGCCGCCCTCCGGCTCGCCGTGACGCAGCAGGTCCACAATCATGCGCTCACCTCGTGCAGTTCCTGCCGCAGGCGCGCCCAGTCGAAATGGGGGCCCGGATCCGTCTTGCGTCCCGGGGCGATATCGCTGTGGCCGGCCAGCGCATCCGGCCCGATATCCGGCCAGCGGGTGCGGACCCAGCCAATCATTCGCGCGAGCGCGGCGTACTGCGCCGGGGTAAAGGGATCCTCGTCGGTCCCCTCCAGTTCGATCCCGATGGAGAAGTCGTTGCAGCGCTCGCGTCCCTGCCACCGCGACACCCCGGCATGCCAGGCGCGTCGGGAGAACGGCACGAACTGGGTCGCCTGGCCCTCGCGGTCGATCAGCACATGGGCGGAGACGCGCAGGCCGCCGACCTCGGCAAAGTAGGGGTGGGCATCCGGATCCAGACGATTCTGGAACAGCTCGGCGACGTGCCCTCCACCGAACTCGCCCGGCGGCAGGCTGATCGCGTGCACCACGATCAGTTCCGGTTGCTGACCGGGCGGACGCTCATCCTGGTTCGGGCTGTCGAGGCGCTGCGCTGGCGGGTACCAGTCCCGGTCCGGCGTGACGGTTTCGGCGTGCGGGGATTTCACGGCGCCTCCTCGGGCGGTCGGGCCAGTACGGCCGCCAGCCCCTCGCGCAACAGGGGCAGGCGCGGCGGGGCTTCCAGGCGACCGTGATAGGCCCCCGCCTGAAACACGAACAGTGCCGGCAGATGGAAGACCTCGAACTCCCGCACCAGGGCGGTATCGGTCTCGGCATCCACCTCGAACAGCGCCGGCGCATCCCCCGCCGCCTGCCATTCCGCCAGGACCCGCCCCATGACCTTGCAGGCCCCGCAGCCCTGGCGCGTGAACAGGATGACCGCCGGCCCCGGGACATCCATCAGGTGCTGATGAAAGTCGAACTGGGTCAATATCGGGAGCGACTCCCGGCCCGCGGCGGATGCCGCGGCACGCGGTCCGTTGGTCAATGGATTACCCTCACCGCTGCTGTCTTTATGAATCGGGGATCGTGGGTTAGTTTACGCGCCCCGCTGCGAAGGAATCGACCGCCCCGGTGTCCGAACTGAATCCCCAACAACAGGCCGCCGTGACCACCACGGACCGCCCCCTGCTGGTCCTGGCCGGGGCGGGTTCCGGCAAGACCCGCGTGATCACCGAGAAGATCGCTCACCTGATCGAGCGGCGCGGCCTCGCCGCACGCCAGATCGTGGCGATTACCTTTACCAACAAGGCCGCGCGCGAGATGCGCGAACGTGTCCAGGGGCGACTGTCACGCGAACAGGCCCGGGGCCTGAACGTCTCCACCTTCCACACCTTCGGGCTCAACTTCCTGCGTCGCGAGCTGCAGGCGGCGGGGCTGCGCCCCGGCTTCTCCATCCTCGACCCCGGTGACTGCCGGCAGCTGCTGCGCGAGATCACCTACCGCGACGATACCGGCTCCGAGGTCGACGCCCTGATTGGCCACATCAGCCGCTGGAAGAACGACCTGATGACCCCGGAAGAGGCGCTGCACGAGGCAAGCCAGAGGGACGACGCCCCGGAGGCGATCGCCGCGGCCAACCTCTACCCGCGCTACGAAGACGCCCTGCGCGCCTACAACGCAGTGGACTTCGACGACCTGATCAAGCGCCCGGTGGACTGCCTGCGCGACGACCCGGAACTGCGCAACCGCTGGCAGGACCGCATCCGCCACCTGCTGGTGGACGAATACCAGGACACCAACTCCGCGCAGTACCAGCTGGTGCGCCTGCTGATCGGGGTCAGTGACGGCCTGACGGTGGTCGGTGACGACGACCAGTCGATCTACGCCTGGCGCGGCGCGCGCCCGGAGAACCTCGCGCGCCTGCAGCAGGACTTCCCGCGCCTGGAGGTGATCAAGCTGGAGCAGAACTACCGCTCCACCAACCGCATCCTGCATACCGCGAACGCGCTGATCGGCAACAACCCGCACGTGTTCGAGAAGCGTCTTTGGAGTGCGCTCGGCGAGGGCGATAAGATCGAGGTGATCGGCTGCTCCGACGCCGACACCGAGGCCGCGCGCGTGGTCTCCGAACTGATGCGCCGGCGCTTTCGCCTGAATGCGACCTGGGGCGACTTCGCCATCCTCTACCGCAGCAACCACCAGTCCAGGCTGTTCGAGAAGCTCCTGCGCGAACAGGGCATCCCCTACCGCCTGAGCGGCGGGCAGTCGTTCTTCGAGAAGGCCGAGATCAAGGACCTGGTCGCCTACCTGCGCCTGCTGGCCAACCCGGACGACAACACCGCCTTCCTGCGCGTGGTCAACGTGCCGCGCCGCGAGATCGGCCCGGCGACCCTGGAAAAGCTCGGCCACTACGCCAACCAGCGCGGGGCCTCGCTGCTGCAGGCCGCACGCGGCGCCGGTCTGTCCGAATACATGGATGCCCGCGCACAGGCGCGGCTGGAACGCTTCACCGACTGGGTGGACGGCTTCCAGCGCCGTGGCGCGGAGGAGGCCCCGGACGCCCTGCTGCGCGCCCTGATCGAGGATATCGACTACGAGTCCTGGCTACTGGAGAACAGCCCCAACCCGCGTGCCGCCACCCGGCGCATGGACAACGTGCGCGAATTCATCGACTGGGTCGGGCGCATGGGCGGCGGCAACACCAGCGCCGAATACGGTGACGACGAGGCGGAGGATGATCAGGGCATGGACCTGGCCGACATCGTGAACCGCATCAGCCTGATGGACATCCTCGACCGCAACCGCGATTCCCAGGACGGTAACGAATCCGTGCAGCTCCTGACCCTGCACACCGCCAAGGGCCTGGAGTTTCCGCATGTCTGCCTGGTCGGCTTCGAGGAAGAACTGCTGCCGCACCGGGTCAGCGTCGAGGACGACTCCATCGCGGAGGAGCGGCGGCTCGCCTACGTCGGCCTGACCCGCGCCCAGCAGACCCTGCTGATCACCTACGCCCAGCAACGCAGCCGTTACGGCGAGACCATCGACTGCGAACCCTCGCGCTTCCTCGACGAACTCCCCGAGGAACACCTCGACTGGCCGGACGCCAAACCGCCGGACCCCGAGACCCAGCAACTCACCGCCCGCGCCCACCTCGCCGGCCTCAAGGCCATGCTGGAGAAGTAGCCCACCCGGGCCCTGCTTACTTCAGCAGTTTCAGGCCAACGCGGGTAATGCGGGGGCCGTCCATTTCGCGGATGACCAGGCGCATCGGGCCGAGATCGACGGCGTCGCCGACGACCGGCTCCGCCTGGAGTTCACGGCGCAGATAGGCCTCGAGGGTGTCGCCCTGGCGCTCGGGCGGGACCGGTGCGCCGTAGGCCATGCCCACCGCGCCGAGCTGGGCATCGCCATTGAGCGCGAACTCGCCGAACACGCTGCGTTCGGTGAGGCGCTCCGGCACCTCGTCCTTGGGCACGAACAGGCGGTCGAGGTCCGGCAGGTCCGCCGGCGCGACCATGATGTAGAGGTGGTCGCCGGCGTGCAGGTCCAGCAACTCCAGCGTCTCCAGCAGCTTGCCGTCACGCAGGTGAGCCACCACCCGCGCGGTGCCCGGCAGGCGGAAGTTCGACCACGCCTCGCGCACCACCGGCGTGGTCTCTGCCAGGCGATAGCCCACCAGTTCCATCTCCTGCTGGCCGGGGATATCCAGCTCGGTGCGCTGCACCCGCGCCGTGGTGGGTGGCAGCTCCAGGCCCAGCCAGCGCGCCGAGGGCGCGACGGTCCAGCCCTGCACCAGCAGCGAGATCAGCACCACGAAGAAGACGACATGGAAGAAGTGGCCGGCCAGTTCCAGCCCGGCCAGCAGCGGGAACAGTGCCAAGATGATGGGCACCGCCCCGCGCAGGCCAACCCAGGCGATGAAAACCTGCTCGCGCCAGGGAAAGTGGAACGGGTACAGGCAGATCCAGACCGCCAGCGGGCGCGCGACCAGGATGAGCACGGCCGCCACCAGCCCTGCGTCCAGCGCCACCGGCGGCAGCCCCGAGGGGGTCACCAGCATGCCCAGCATCAGGAACATGCCGATCTGCGCCAGCGAGGCGATGCCGTCGTGGAAGCGCTTGATGTTCTGCGAGGCCTCCAGCGGGCGGTTACCCAGCAGCAGGCCGGCGAGGTACACCGCGAGGAACCCGGAGCCGCCGACCAGGCCGGTAAGCCCGAAGATGGCCAGCGCCCCGGCCATCGCGAACAGCGGATAAAGCCCGGCGGCCATGGGCACCCGGTTGATCAGGGCCAGCAGGGCCAGGCCGCCCCCGACGCCCAGCACCGCACCCAGGCCCATCTGCTGGATGAACTCGACCAGTACCACCAGACCGAACTGCTGATCGGGCATCAGCAGCAGTTCGATCAGCACGATGGTCAGGAAGATCGCCATCGGATCGTTGGAGCCGGACTCGATCTCCAGCGTGGCCCCGACGCGGCTTTTCAGCTCCAGCCCGCGCGAGCGCAGCAGGGAGAACACGGCGGCGGCATCGGTGGAGCCTACGATCGCCCCCAGCAGCAGGCCCTCCAGCCAGGACAGGCCCAGCCACCACACGGCGAACAGCCCGGTCAGGCCGGAGGTCACGAGCACTCCGACGGTGG
Organism: Thioalkalivibrio sp. ALE12; assembly: GCF_000381105.1. Taxonomy (NCBI): domain Bacteria; kingdom Pseudomonadati; phylum Pseudomonadota; class Gammaproteobacteria; order Chromatiales; family Ectothiorhodospiraceae; genus Thioalkalivibrio; species Thioalkalivibrio sp. ALE12. Next base: position 285,641 of record NZ_KB905906.1, read on the forward strand.
CCAGCCCCAGCGCCGGCTTCAGCCCGATCCGGAAATTGCGGGCCGGTGTGCGCATCCCGCCGTCGAACAGGATGATCGCCAGGGCGGCCGAGCCGACCAGATACGCAAGGGTGATATTCTCGAAGACCAGACCGCCCGGGCCTTCCGGGCCCAGCAGCATCCCGATCACGAGGAACACCAGCAGCAGGGGCACCCCCAGCCGCGAGGTGATCACGCTCGACAGGATGCTCCCCAGCAACACGATCGCGGCCAGGAAGATGATCTGGTTGGAGAGGTCCATGCGCCAATCATACCGGAACGCCATTGCCCCTCGAGGACGGTCACCCGACCGCAGGATGCGGGCGTTGCTGGCCGCGGCAGCCCTTGGCTTGGCGGCCGCAGGCCCGACCGCCGGCGCGGAAACCGGCGTGGATGCCCTGCACTTCGAGTTCGAGAACGACCTTTTTGCCGGCGAGGACCGCTACTACACCAACGGCGTGCGCATCGGCTGGACCCGCAGCGGGGAAAAGGTCCCCTCGTGGCTGCGAAGCGTGGCCGACTTCCTGCCCTATTTTGTGGAGCGCGAGGAGCGTGGAAGGCTGAAATCCGCCATCCACCTGGGCCAGAACATGTACACGCCGGAGGACATCGAACGCTCGCCCGCGGACCCGGACGACCGCCCCTACGCGGGCTGGCTGTACCTGAACTTCAGCCGGGCCGAGGAGCACGGCGACCGCCTGGACCGCCTGCAGGTCACCCTCGGCACCGTGGGGCCGGCCTCCCTGGCAGATCGCACCCAGAAAGAGGTCCACAGCTGGTCCAGCGCTCCGCAACCCCGGGGCTGGGACGACCAGATTGGCAACGAACCGACCCTGATGGTGGGCTACGAGCGCCAGCTACGGGGCTACACGCGGCATGCCGCGAGCGGCTGGGGCTGGGATCTGACCCCGCACTGGGGCGCAACCGTCGGCAGCCCGTTCACCTTCGCCAACGCCGGGGCGATCATGCGGGCCGGGCGCAACCTCCCGCGCGACTACGGCCCGACACGGATCAACCCCGCCCTGTCCGGGTCGCATACCTTCGAACCGACCAGCAGGGTTGGCGGCTATTTCTTCGCCGGGGTCGACACCCGCCTGATGGCCTACGACCTGTTCCTAGACGGCCCACTGTTCCGCGACGGCCCCTCGGTGGACAAGCACCCGCTGGTTGGCGAACTCACCGCCGGCGCGGTCTTTCATGTGGGCGGCGTGCGGATCGGCTACACCCACGTGTGGCGTTCGCGCGAATTCAGCGGCCAGGCCAAGGGCGCGGCCGAGTTCGGGTCGCTGCATGCCACCTGGCAGTTCTGAAGCCGCCCGCGGGCAGTCTCAGAACACCGCCGCCTCGACATCCGGGTAGGTGGTCGCCACCGAACGGTCGATCTTGTCCTCGAACCCCGGATAGGCCTCGACCAGATCGCCCATCCGCTCGCGCACCAGGGGCACGGTCTCGAAGTCGGCCAGTCCCTGTTCCACGCCTTCCTCAATGGCATCCCACAGCGTGACCAGATAGCGCTGCAGCCGCTCCAGGGTCGCGGCATCCTCGAGACGGCCATGCCCGGGGACGACCACGGCGGGTTCCAGTGCGATCAGCTCGTCCAGAAGATCGATCCACTGCGCGACATCGCCATCCCACACAGAAGGCGCGCGATCACTGTAGACCACATCCCCGGCCAGCAGGACGCGCTGCCGTGGCAGCCAGACACTCAGATCACCCGGCGAATGGGCGCCCCCGGACGGGATGATCTCGACCTCGGTCCCGCCGAGGTCGCGGGTAATGCGCTCATCGACTGCGGTATCGGGCAACCGCAGCGTGGTATCGCCAGTCGCCCCTTCGGTCATCTCGCGGAAGTTCTCGACCCAGCCCTCGCCTTCGTCCTCCATGCGCGCAATCGCCGCCGAGCCGGCCATGATCTCCGCCTCCGCGGCAAAGGCCGCATTGCCCAGCCAGTGGTCGCCATGGCTGTGGCTGTTCACGATCCAGCGCACCGGCTCGTCGGTGACCCCGGCGATCGCTTCGCGCAGGGCCACACCCATCGTCTCGGAGGAGCCGGTGTCGAACACCAGCACCCCGTCACCGGTCACCACGAACGCCATGTTCGCGTTCCAGCCCAGGTTCTCGCGACTGGGGAAATCCCGCGCCGGCGTCATCACCGCATAGACCCCGGGCGCCACCTCCTCCGGGGTCATCGCGTAGTCCCCGGGTGCAGCCGCGGCCGAGGACCCGGCGAGCCCCACCTGCGGCATCACCATCATCGCCAGGACCAGGGGCCAAAGGCTCATTCCCTTCCATCGCTGCATCTCGTCACTCCCCATACCCGGCGACGTGCCGGCGGCCTCGCTCGATAGACTGCGCGGACGTGCCAAAGTGCCGCCCCCGCCCCGCTCCCGTCGTCGACGTGCCACGAGCACGAATGCGTTAGCATCCGAGCATACCCCTGCACGGAGCCCGCTGTGCGCCGAATCTCTCGAACCTTCCTGACCGGCCTGGCCGCCATCCTCCCGGCCGCCATCACGCTGGCCTTGCTGTGGTGGCTGGGGAGCACCGCCGAGGAGGTGCTGGGAGGACTGTTGCAGGCCATCCTGCCCGATCTGCTGTACTTCCCGGGCATGGGGATCCTGGCCGGCATCGGCCTGCTCTTCGGCGTGGGGGTACTGCTCCAGGCCTACGTGGTCCGCTGGCTGTTCGACTGGCTGGAAGGGCTGATGCAGCGCATCCCGGTGGTCAAGACCATCCACGGGACCGTGCGCGACGTCACGCGCCTGGTCTCCGGCGACATCCACGAGCAATTCGGCCAGGCCGTGCTGGTGCAGCTGCCCGGCACCGACTTCAAGCTGGTCGGCTTCGTCACCCGCGAGGATTTCGCGGGTCTTCCGGACAGTCTCGGCGGCCCCGACACAGTCGCGGTCTACATGCCCATGAGTTACCAGATCGGCGGCTACACCCTGATGCTCCCGCGCGAACGCATCGAACCGCTGGAGCTGTCGCTGGAGGACGCGATGCGCTATGCCCTGACCGCCGGCGTCTCCGCGCGCCAGGAAAAGAGCTGAACGGGTAGAATCCGCCGCATGACGGAACACGATTCCAAGCCAAGGATCCTCGTCGGTGTCAGTGGCGGCATCGCCGCCTACAAGGCCTGCGAGCTGGTGCGCGAGCTGAAGCGCGCCGACTGCGAGGTGCGCGTGGTGATGACGGCCGGCGCCCGCGCCTTCGTAACCCCGCTGACCTTCCAGGCCCTCTCCGGCGCGCCGGTACGCACCGAGCTGCTGGACGCCGAGGCGGAATCCGGCATGGACCACATCGCCCTGGCGCGCTGGGCCGACCGCATCGTGGTCGCCCCGGCCAGCGCCAGCCTGATCGCCCGCTACGCCCAGGGCCTGGCGGACGAGCTGCTGAGTACGCTGCTGCTGGCCACCACCGCGCCGGTCGCGCTGGCACCGGCGATGAACCATCGGATGTGGGCCCACCCGGCCACGCAGGCGAACGTCTCGACCCTGATCGAGCGTGGCGTGGCCCTGATCGGGCCGGACAGCGGCGACCAGGCCTGTGGCGAGCAGGGCGAGGGCCGCATGCGCGAGCCCGCCGCGATCGCGCGGGAGCTGCTGCAACCGGCACACGCCCCGCTGGCCGGGCGCCACGTACTGATCACCGCCGGTCCCACCTTCGAGCCGATCGATCCCGTGCGCTTTATCGGCAACCGCAGCTCCGGGCGGATGGGCTTTGCCCTAGCCGCGGCGGCGCGCGACGCGGGCGCACACGTGACTCTGGTGCATGGCCCGACAGCCGAGGCCGTACCCACGGGCGTCGCGGGCATCGCCACGGAGACGGCCGCCGCCATGCACGCCGCGGTGATGGAACGCCTGCCCGAGGCCGACATCCTGATCGCGGCTGCGGCCGTGGCCGACTACCGCCCGGCCGAACCGCAAGCACAGAAGATCAAGAAATCCGATCCGGTGATGCACCTGGCGCTGGAGCGCACCCGGGACATCCTGGCCGAGGCGGCAACACAGGCGGCCTCGCTCCCCCGACGCCCGTTCCTGGTCGGCTTCGCGGCCGAGACCGAACACCTGCGCGAACATGCGGAGGCCAAGCGCCGCGCCAAGGGGCTCGACCTGATCGCCGCCAACCGGGTCGGCGAGGGCCGCGCCTTCGGCACGCCCGACAACGAACTGCTGTGTCTCTGGGAGGGCGGCGAGCGCCAACTCCCCAGCCAGCCGAAGACCCAGCTGGCCCGGGCGCTGATCGACCTGATCGTCGATCGCCTGGAACACCGCTGATCGAATGCGAAACGGACAAGGAACCCCGCATGCCCGCCCCCGAGATTGACCTGAAGATCCTGGACCCGCGCATGGGCGCGGACTTCCCGCTGCCCGCCCCGGCCACCGACGGCTCGGCCGGCGTTGACCTGCGCGCGATGATCGAGGCCCCGCTGACGCTGGAGCCGGGCGCCGCCGAACTGATCCCGACGGGCCTCGCGATCCATATCGAGGACCCGGGCTACGCCGGGATGATCCTCCCGCGCTCCGGGCTGGGCCACAAGCACGGCCTGGTGCTGGGCAACCTGGTCGGCCTGATCGACGCCGACTACCAGGGGCCGCTGATGGTCTCCTGCTGGAACCGGGGCGCGAACGCCTACACCCTGGAGGTCGGCGAACGCCTGGCGCAGCTGGTCATCGTCCCGGTCGCCCAACCGAAGTTCCGCGTCGTCGAGGACTTCGAGGCGACCGCCCGCGGCGCGGGCGGCTTCGGCTCCTCGGGCCGGGGCTGAGGAGGCGCTACTCCAGGGCCGAGGCAGGGCCGAAGAACTCGTAGTTCACCTGCGCGTCGGGAATACCCATCCCGCGCAGATGGGCGCGTACCTGCTGCATGAAGGGTCTGGGCCCAAGGAAATACACGTCTACCTCGCGGCTGTCCGGCAGCCACTCGGCGAGCTGCTCGCGGCTCAGAAAGCCCTCCGCGTGCGGGGCATCGCTGGGGCGCGGCTCGCTGTAGCAGTAGCGCTGCGTCAGCTTCGCGGTGCGCTCGGCCTGAGCATTCAGCCAGTCACGAAACGCGTGCACGCCGCCGTGGCGCGCGCAGTGCACGAAGTGGACCTCGCGGCCCTGTGCCAGCGCCGCCTCGGTCATCGCGACCGCCGGGGTGATACCCACGCCCGCGGTCACGAAGGCCACCGGCCGGTCCGCGGGCCGCAGCACGAAGTCTCCGGCAGGCGGGAACACGTCAAGGATGTCGCCCGCATCCACCCGGTCATGCAGGAAGGTCGAGGCGACACCGCCCGGCTCGCGCTTGACGCTGATGCGCAGGGTCTCGCCATTCGCGGCGGCCGACAGCGAGTAGTTCCGCCGGAGCTCCTCGCCCTCGATCATCAGACGCAGGCCGAGATACTGTCCCGCCTGGTGCGGCGGAACCGGTTGCCCGTCGACCGGCTGCAGATAGAACGAGGTGATCTCCTCGCTCTCCGGAACCTTGCGCTGGACACGGAACGGGCGCGCGCCACGCCAGCCCCCGGGCTGCTGTTCGTTCGCGGCGTTGGCCTGCTCCTCCGCGGCGATCAGGATATCCGCCAGCTGCTGGTACGCCGCGGCCCAGGCGTCCAGCACGGCATCGGTCGCCACCGCTTCGCCCAGCACCTCGCGCATCGCCTGCAGCAGGCAGCCGCCAACGATCGGATAGTGCTCCGGCTGCACCTGCAGCGATACATGCTTGTTGACGATCTGCCCCACCAGCGGGCCCAGCGACTCCAGCTGATCGATGTGGCGGGCATAGTTCAAGACGGCATTCGCCAGCGCACGGGACTGTTCGCCACTGGCCTGATGGGCCTGATTGAACAGGGGCCGAACCTCCGGGTGGTCGCGCAGCATGATCCGGTAGAAGTGCCCGGTCAGGGCCTCACCTCCGGCCTCCAGAATGGGTACGGTCTGCTGAATGATCGCTTTTTGCTCGGTGGATAGCATGTGTCGCCTCATTTGATATATATGACGCGCAGCTTTATACCCTCGTACTAGCGGCCGGTCAAATCATACTGATGGTACGGATCTTTTAAGGCGCGCCCTCCGCGGTTCTTGGGCACAGTGCTAAACTGCCGCGCTGCAAAGATCGACAACCGGACCCAGCATGGATACCCAGACGGCCCATTCCGTAGCCCATGTCCTGATCGAGGCGCTGCCCTATATCCAGCGCTTCGCGGGCAAGACCATCGTGATCAAGTACGGCGGCAACGCCATGACCGAGGACCACCTGAAGGCCTCGTTCGCGCGCGACGTCGTGCTGCTCAAGCAGGTCGGCGTGAACCCGGTGGTCGTCCACGGCGGAGGCCCGCAGATCGGCGAGCTGCTCAAGCGTCTGGGCAAGGAGACGGAGTTCGTCAACGGCCTGCGGGTGACCGACCGCGAGACCATGGACGTGGTCCAGATGGTCCTCGGCGGGATCGTGAATCAGGAGATCGTTTCGCTGATCAACCGCTTCGGGGGCCGCGCGGTGGGGCTGACCGGCAAGGACGGCCAGATGATCCGCGCCACCCCGCTACGCGACTATGGCGCGGCCGAGGGCCAGCCGACCGTGGACCTCGGCCATGTGGGCGAGGTCGAAGGCGTGGACCCGGCGATCGTGCATACCCTGGACGAGAGCGACTTCATCCCGGTCATCGCGCCGATCGGCTTCGACCGCGAGGGCAAGGCCTACAACATCAATGCCGACACCGCAGCGGAAAAGCTCGCGGTGGTGCTGGATGCGGAAAAGCTCTTCCTGCTGACCAACACCCCGGGCGTGCTGGACGGCAACGGGGCACTCCTGCCCAAGCTGTCGGCCCCGCAGGTGGACGAGATGATCCGCGACGGGACCATCCACGGCGGGATGATCCCGAAGATCCGCTGCGCGCTGGATGCCGTGCGCAGCGGGGTGAACGCCACGCATATCGTCGACGGCCGCGTGGAACACGCGGTGCTGCTGGAGCTGCTGACCGACCAGGGTGTGGGAACGCTGATCAGCCGCTAGGAGAACGATTAATGCCCGCGACCGCTACTCGCGGCCGTTCATGACCAGCTGCTGGAAGTCGCGGCGATCCAGGTCCAGGCGTTCGTGGATCGCGGACAGCCGGTCGCGCTGGCCGCGGCGGTACTGGCGCTCCCGGGCGATACGGGCGTCCAGCTCCTCCAGTTCCGCGCGGTAACGGTCGGCCAGCGGAGAACCCTCGTTCGCGCCGTCCAGCTGCCGCCGGATACGCTCACGTTCGCGCAACAGCGTCTTTTCCTGCGCCTCGCTGCGCTGGATATTCCCGGCAATCGAGCGCTCGCGGCGTTCGCGCAGCTCCTCGATCTCGTCCAGCGAGGCATAGGCACGGCGCAGCTGCTGCTCGCGCGCGGCACGGTCCTGGCGCGCGCGCTGGGTCGCCTCCAGGTCGCGCTCCGCCTGTTCGCGCTCGGCGGCGGCCTGCGCCCGTTCCTCGGCGCTCATCGGCGCCGGCAGGATCTCGCGCATGCGGCCCTCGGAGTCGTAGATCCGGCGCTCGCGCTGGCTGGTCTCCGGCTGCGGGGTGCTGGAGTAGTGTACGGTCCCGTCATCATCCACCCAGCGGTAGATGTCGGCCTGTACCGGAACCGCCAGCCCCAGCAACAGCGCCGCGGCCACCCACGATTGCCACAGGCCTTCCCGCTTCCGGTTGTACGCACCCCAAATGACCATTCTCGAACACCTCGGACTCGCATTAATCGCCATCGTCGCCAACGGCTTCTCCGCCCTGGCGGGTGGCGGGGCGGGCCTGTTGCAGCTGCCCGCCCTGATTTTTCTGGGGCTTCCCTACCCCGTGGCACTGGCCACCCACAAGATTGCCTCGGTGGCCTTAGGCGCCGGCGCTGGTCTGCGCCACCTCAAGAAAAGCACATTCGAGCCCGCGCGCCTAGGCATTATCCTGCTGGCCGGTCTGCCTGGGGTGTTAATCGGTGCCTGGCTGGTGCTCGGCATCCCGCCAAGGGCCGGCGAGATCGCCCTGGGCCTGCTGACCATCGGCCTCGGCTGGTACTCCTGGCGCCGCCCGCAACTGGGGCAGACGGTGCGCACCATCGGCTTTTCCTGGGGCCACGCCCTGATCGGGGCCGCCGGGCTGTTCCTGATCGGCGTGCTGAACGGATCCCTCGCCTCGGGCACCGGACTGATGGTCACCCTGTGGCTGGTGCGCTGGTACGGCATGAGCTACACCCAGGCGGTGGCCTACACCATGGTCCTGGTGGGCCTCGTCTGGAACGGCGCCGGGGCGTTGATGCTCGGGACGCTGGGCACCGTGCAGTGGGACTGGCTGCCGGCGCTGCTGGTGGGGAGCTTCGTCGGCGGCTACCTCGGCGCCTGGGCGGCCCAGCGCTACGGCAACCGCCTGGTCAAGCGCGCCTTCGAAGTCGTCACCGTCCTCACCGGCATCGCCCTGCTCCTCCCGGTCCCCTGATCAATATCACCACGAAGCACACGAAGGCACGAAGAAGGTCAAGGTCAAAGGCTAATTACCACAGAGGACACGGAGTTCACGGAGAAAATCGAAAGGCCGCCAGCAGCATAGATGACTTCCGCGGCATTCAACCCCGTTCCAGCGCGTGGCCGTATCCCCGCAAATGTTTCACCCGAACCGTCCTTTCTCTGTGTCCTCTGTGTACTCCGTGGTGATAAAGGTTTTTCGCCCTTGACCTTCTTCGTGCCTTCGTGTGCTTCGTGGTGAAAAAGTTGGTCTATTCGTCGGGCTCGGTGGCGGTGGGGATTTCGCAGCGGTTGAGCAGATCGAAGTGTTCGATCCCCTCGAGGATGCCGCGGGCGTGGGTGGCCCCGGCGAAGTAGATGCGCTGGAAGCCGCGCAGGCTCTCGAGTTCGGGCTGGTGATTGCCCACCACCACGCCGAGCAGCCGGCCGCGCAGCATATCCTCGTCGTTTCCCGAATCGCCGGCGACCAGCACGTGCTCCAGCGGAATGCCCCACTTGTCGGACAGGTAGCGCACCGCCAGTCCCTTCGACGCCCGCACCGGCAGCAGGTCGAGGAACCGGTCGTGGGAGTAGATCACCCGCGCGTGCAGGTCCTCGCGGTAGAGCCGCGTCGCCACGGTCTCCGCGTCCAGACTCCCGGGGGGTTCGGCAAAGAAGCTGACCTTGAACGCCCGCTGGTCCACATCCGGCTGCAGGACCAGATTCTTCTCCTGGCGCAGGCAGTCGCGCAGCCGGTCCGGCTCCCAGCGATGGCTGATGTGACGCGCCCAGCCGCGATCCTCGGTCTGCTTGGTGCCGTAATGGATCTCGCTCCCCACCGAGGTAATCCAGACATCCGGCGTCGGCACGCCGTGCTCCTCGAGGATCGCCGCGGCGGAATCGATGCGCCGCCCGGTGGCCACGCCGAAGGCGACCCGCTTGCGGTTGCGCTTGAGCCAGGCGACAAAGGCGCGGGTGGCCTTGTCGTCGCCCAGCAGGGTGTTGTCGATATCGGTGATCACGGCGCGATCCATCTGCGCCAGGTGACTGGAGACCCGGCGCTCGTGATGGCGCGCCTGGCGCACCTCGCGGGTCAGCGACTTCACCAGTTTCACGTATTTCTCGGCGTGGCCGTCCCAGGAATAGTGCTGGCGCACGCCCTTGAGGCCGGCGCGCGAATAGCGCTGCCAGCGTGGCCGGTCGGCCAGGATGCCCTGGATGGCGTCGGCGATCCCCTCCGGGTCCAGCGGGTCGATCAGCTGGCCGTTGTGGCAGCGCGAGATAATCTCCTCCGGCCCGCCGTCGTTGGTGGCCACGATCGGGGCGCCGCTGGCAGCCGCCTCGATCAGGGTCAGGCCGAAGGGCTCAGTCAGCGCCGGGTTCACGAACACCCCCTTGCTGGAGGCCACCAGGCGGTAAAGGTCGGGCACGTCCTCGGAGTCATGGTGCTTGGGATACGCCACCTGGCCGTAAAGGTCATGGCGGTCGATACGCAGGAGCAGGTCGGTCAGGACATCCCGCGCGCCCTTGTCCAGGTCGGCAATGTCGTCACGGTTGCCGGCGACGATCAGCAGGTTGGCGTTCTCGCGCAGCCAGTCATTCCCGGCGTATGCCTCGACCAGGGCGCGGATGTTCTTGCGCTCGTCGGCGCGCGACAGCGCCATGATCAGCGGCCGGTCGGGGTAGCGCAGGAAGCGGCGGATCTCCGGCCAGATAGCCGGCTTGCGCTCCCCGCGCTTCGGCGGATGAAACCGCGCCAGGTCGGTACCCGGCGGGATCACTTCCATGCGTTCCGGCTGGTAGTTGTCGTAGGCGGCGTACTGTTCGCCGATCTCCTGGCGGGTGCTGGCGATCACCCGATGCGCATGCGCCAGGGCCTCTTCCTCGGCGTGGATCCGGGTGGAGATGTTGTAGCGGGCCTCGATGTCGGCATCCGACATCCCGCTCTCGCGCAGGCGTTCGCGCTTGACCCGCCCCAGCGAATGGCCGGTCTGGAGCATGGGGGCGCCCAGCAGGTTCGACAGCTGCACCGCGACATGTCCGGCATCGGCATAGTGGCCGTGGATCACGTCCGGGCGCAGGCCCACGCCGCGGATATGCCCCAGGGCGTTGTCCGCGAAACAGTCGAGGTAGGGCCACAGCTTTTCCTTGCGCAGGTAGCGCCGCGGGCCGCAGTCCAGCCGCACGATCCGAGCCCCGTCGCCGAGATCCTCCTCGGGCTCGGCGTAGTCGTCGGCTACCTTGCTGTCGACCACGCGGCGGGTGAGCAGGTCCACCCGGCCCACCTGCGGGTGGCGCGCCAGGGCCCGCGCCAGTTCGACCACGTAGAGCGTCTGCCCGCCGGTGTCGGCATCGCGCCCCAGTTCCAGGTCCTGCCCGCGGATCAGACCGTGGACACTGATCAGGACGAGGTAAAGGCCTTCGCCATCACGAGACTTGCTCTGGGTCTTTTTCATGGCACCTCGGGTTCCGGGCTGTCGAACAGGCTCAGGGTCTCGGGGTTGTCGATCAGGCCCTGGGAGACCAGCACGGCGGTGGCCGACCAGGTCTGGCGATAGTTGGCGCGTCGCCCGACCAGGCGGCCGTGGCGCCCGTCGTAGTACTCCGGCCAGTGGTCGCGATGCAGGCGCTCGGCCGCGACCGCGTGCACACTGCGCGCCAGGTCGGGCCGCCCGACCCGCATGGCGGCCCCGGTGAACGCCCACAGCAACGCCGGCCAGTTGCCGCCGTTGTGGTAGGACCACGGAGTATTCTTGGGGTCGGACCCGGTCAGCAGACGCCATTCCTCGCCAACCATCGCCGGATAGCAGATCTTCACCGGCATGGTCCCGATCAGGTCCTCGAAGCGCTGCTCGAAGGTCTGCATAATCGAGCGCGACTGGTGCTCGTCGGCCAGCCCGAACAGCACCGCCAGCAAGTTTCCGAAGCTGAAGAACCGGAAATCCATCCTTCCCGGCCCGAGGTTACCGACCAGGTAGCCGCTCTCCGACGGGATCCAGTCCACCAGCCAGTCGGGGATGCTCTCGGGGTAGATATTCAGCGCGTTCTCGGACTCGTGGCCGAAGTGTTCGGTGCGATAGCGGTGGATATCGTTCAACCGCTCTAGATCCAGCCAGTAGTAGTGGCGGATGTAGTCCGACAGCTGCCGGGTACGGATCGCGGACTGCTCGCACAGGAGTTCGGAATCCCGGTCGCAGGGCTCCAGCATCGCCAGCGAAGCCTTCAGCATCCCGTAGAACAGTGCCTGGATCTCCAGCGGGTGGCCGAACACCCCCATGCGCCGGTCGATCATGAAGCTGCCGTCCGGCACCAGCAGAGTCGGGAAGACTTCGAAACGGTCCTGCAGACAGATGCTGAGGATCAGGCGGATGCCGCGCTGCACATCCGCGCTCTTGATGAATTCGTGGTCGCCGGTGCGGTTCTGGTAGGCGCGCAGCAACAGTACCCACCACATCATGGAATCCACCGGGGCGACGCGTCCGATCGCCCGGTCGCCAAAGTCCGCAGCCAGGGCCTCGCGGCCATTTTCGTCGGTGAACACCCGGAAGCTCGCCGGCATCACTCGCGGCAGCCGGCGGTGACCCTCGATCTCCTCCTGGGTATCGCGGATCTGCAGGATCAGCGCGAGGAAGTCGCGGACCACCTCGGGCTCGTCCCGCAGCAGGTAGACGAGCCCGGAGGGCACGAAGTCGCGGATAAAGCAGTCGGCATAGTTCTCCGCCGGGGCCCGCTCGTCCAGGCTCGCCACGGTGCCGACCGTGCGACCGCGATATCGCACCTCGGCATCACGCAACAGTTGAACGGCGGATTCCAGCGTCGGGTTACGGGCGTCGGGCGGGAGCTGATTCATGACGCCGAGTCTATGGAAAGCGGGCCCGATGTGCACGTGTCACGGCCCCCTCCACGCGGCGCTCAGGCAGACTCGGGGTGGCGCGGCATCGGCGGCTCGGCGGCCGGCCGGGCGAACAGGTAACCCTGACAATAGTCGACCCGGTCCTTCAGCCAGCGCCATTCGTCGGCGGTCTCGATCCCCTCGGCCACCACCTGAATATCCAGGTCGCGGGCCAGTTCCACGATCTTGTCGAGGATCTTCTGCTGGTAGATGTCGCCATCGATACCGCTGACCAGTTCGCGGTCGATCTTCACGAAATCCGGGCGCAACTGCGACAGCATGTTCAGCGAGGCGTAGCCGGCCCCCAGGTCGTCCAGTGCCACCTGGAACCCGGCCCGGCGGTAGCGCTCCACGATCCGTGACAGGTGTTCGATGTCGTTGACCTGATCGCTCTCGATCACCTCGAACACGAAACCACTGGGCCCGGCACGGCCGGCCGGGCGCGAATTGATCTCGCGCACTGTGGTCTCCAGGCAAAAGGCCGGGTCATAGATCGCGGTCGGGTTGAAGTTGATGAACAACCGGCTGCCGATCCCGCGCTCGCTGGCCCGGCGAATCGCATTGATGCGCGCCGAGCGATCCAGATGGAACAGCAACTCGGCATTGCGCGCCGTCTTGAACAGCTCCGGTGGCGGGATGGGGTCGCCACCCGGCGTGGAGGCCCGCACCAGCGCCTCGTAGGCGAAGACCTCGGCTGGATCGGCCGCGTGCACGATGGGCTGGAAGTGGAAGTCCAGGGCATCGTTGGCCAGGATCGCGGAGAGATCGCGGGCATTGTGCCGGGCGATCAGCGTGGACAGCAGGTGGGTATCCTGCAGATGCCCGAGCCCGAAGTCCTCGCCCTCGGGCACGAAGGTCGCGCGGCAACCGGCCTGCTCCGAGCTGCTCAGGGCCTGCTCCAGGCGCACCAGCATCTCGCCCAGCCCGCCGGCACCCTTCACTGGCAGGGCCAGGATCCCCGAGGTCGGCTCGGCACATGGCAGCCGTTCGTCTACCATGCGCTGACGCAGGGCCGCGCGAGTATGCGCCAGAACCGGCGCCAGATAGAGGGTGCCGGAGGCCGCCGGCAGCAGGTCAATACGTTCGCAATCGGGACAGCCCACGACCACCTCCAGCGGTCTTGTCTTCGGTCCGGGCCGAGAACCCGGGGTGTTCCTCGGGGTCCCATCACCACAGACCCTCGTCTGTTGGCAGACAATCCTATCGACCCGGAGGTTGCATGAGTCAATCCGATCGCCCGACGGACGCCGAACTGCGCGAACGCCTCACGCCGGAACAATACCGCATCGCCCGCGAAGGCGGTACCGAGCGCCCCTTCACCGGCGCCTACAACAACCACAAGGCCGACGGCACCTACCACTGCGTCGCCTGCGGTGCCCCCTTGTTCGACTCGCACGCCAAGTTCGACTCCGGCTCCGGCTGGCCCAGCTACACCGCGCCGGTGAACGAAAGTGCCGTCGACGAACACCGCGACCGTTCCCTGGGCATGGAACGCACCGAAGTGCGCTGCGCGCGCTGCGACTCGCACCTGGGGCATGTCTTTCCCGACGGCCCGGCGCCGACCGGGCTGCGCTACTGCATCAACTCGGCGGTGCTCGACTTTCATCCACGCGACTGACACCAGCATCGCCCCCGGGCCATGACGGCCCGGACGATCCTTGAAGGGACTCCTATGCCCGGCCAGACCACCCCGCGCGAGCGCGCGAATGTCCTGATCCTTGCCCTCGGGCAGGCCCTGTTCCTGATCGCCGCGGTCACGGTGATGACCCTGAGCGGCGTGGTCGGGGAACGCCTGGCGGCCGATCCGGCCCTGGCCACCCTGCCAGTCGCCGCGATGATGGTCGGCACGCTGGTCACCACCCTGCCGGCCTCGCTGTTCATGAAGCGCTTCGGGCGGCGCACCGGCTTCCTGCTGGGCACCAGCGTGGGTGGAGCCGGTGGCGCCGTGCTGGCCGCGGCCGGCGTCTTCGCCGAGGCCTTCTGGCTGTTCGTACTGGGCAACCTTCTGCTGGGGGCCTACCAGGCCTTCGCCATGTACTACCGCTTTGCCGCCGCCGATGTCGCCAGCCCCGCCTTCCGCCCGCGCGCGATCTCGCTGGTGATGGCCGGCGGCGTCGTGGCCGCCTTCCTCGGCCCGTGGAACGCCCACCACGCCCAGGCCCTGTTACCGGGCACGCCGGAGGCCGGCCCCTATCTGGTCCTCGGCGCCCTGGCGCTGCTGGCGATGACGCTGCTGGCCTGGCTGCGCGTGCCGGCGCCACCGCCGGAGGAACGCGGGCCGGCCCGGCCAATGCGCGAGATCCTGCCGCAAGGGCGCTTCCTCGTCGCGCTGACCGCCGCCGCGCTGGGCTATGCGGTCATGGTGCTGCTGATGACGGCGACGCCGCTGGCCATGCGCCACGCCGGCTTTGACATGGGCCAGATCGCCCTGGTCATGCAGTGGCATGTATTGGGGATGTTCGCCCCCTCGTTCGTGACCGGCCATCTGATCACCCGCCTCGGGATCACGCGCATCCTGGCACTTGGCAACGCACTGGTGCTGTTCAGCGTGGCGATCGCCGCGCACGGGGAGACGCTGGCGCATTTCTGGCTGGCGCTGTTCCTGCTGGGGGTGGGCTGGAATTTCCTGTTTATCGGCGGCAGTACGCTGCTGACGACCACGCATACGGCCACCGAGAAGGGCAAGGTCCAGGGCGTGAACGATCTGACCATCTTCACGCTGGTCACGGCCGGGTCGCTGCTGGCCGGGGCGCTGCTGCGACCGCTGGGATGGGACGGGATGAATCTCGCGATGCTGCCGGTGATCGCGGTACTGACCGTCGCTATCCTCTGGCTCTGGCGTGATGACGCCCGCGCCCCGGCGCGCGCCTGACCTCGCCACACGGCCGCCACGAACGCTGAAGGCTTCGCTATCGCTGATTGGCGGGTCCTGGTTCGTCTCCCGGTGTTTACGGTGCCTTCGGTCCGGCGCCTGCCGGGTTGAGGCTGGTCCTGGTTCTGCATCCGGTGTTTACGCGCCTTCGGTCTACATACTGCCTTGCGCTGACTCGCCAGCGCGCCCCGAGGTCCTTTCTTGCTTGCCCAAGAAAGGACCCAAAGAAGGGCACCCGGATTTCGCCCGGGGACCTTGCTCCAGGGCCCTCGGGCCGGCGGCGCTGAACTCGCTGCGCTTCGCTCAGACATCCAGCGCCCCGAATTTGTAGAAAACGGGCCGGCCCGAGAACCCTTCCGCAAGGGGCTCCATACGGAAGGGGAAGGTCAAAACAGAAGGCATCCCAACGCCACGACACAACAACGGCCCTGCCGCCTGAAAGCCCCCGGCGCCCGCTCGCGGGCGCGGCACGCAACGGCCGAAGGCCGGGTTGTGTGCGTCAAGTTGTGCAGAAGTGAGTCAGCCATGTTCGGTTGGTCGGTATGGCTCAGGCGGCCTCGGCCTGCCTCAGCAGGATTTTCTTGTGCTCTTTGAGCAGATCCATGTTCAGGTAGCGGTTGTCCTCCAGCCAGCCTTCGTGGATTTCGACGGCCAGGGCCCGTACCAGGCGTAGACAGCTGTGGGTGTTGGGGAAGATCCGGACCACCCGGGTCCGGCGGCGGATCTCCTCGTTCAGCCGCTCGAGCATGTTGGTGCTCTTCATGTG
>NZ_KB905906.1:301727-541075 GCF_000381105.1 Thioalkalivibrio sp. ALE12
TTCACTCACCGCGCCTTGTTCGCACGCAAAAGCGACTCGAGCGCGAGCGTGTACATTCATCAGTGTTTCCCTAGGACGCTCTCTCGCCCCATGGAACCCCGATTTCGCGAAACCGACTTCCTGCGTGGCGTGGCGCAGATTGCCCAGCTCCCGGCCGACACCGGCGTCGAGATCGCCTTTGCCGGGCGCTCCAACGCCGGCAAGTCCAGCGCCCTGAACGCCTTGTGTGGACGCAAGGCGCTCGCGCGGGTCGGCCGTACCCCGGGGCGCACACAGGAGATCAATCTTTTCCGTCTGCCGCCGGCCGAGCACTGGCGGCTGGTCGACCTGCCGGGCTACGGCTACGCGAAGGTCTCGGCCGGCAAGCGCGCGGAATGGGACCAGCTCCTTGGTGGCTACCTGCAAAAACGCCAGTGCCTGATCGGTCTGGTCCTGATCATGGACATCCGCCGGCCGCTGACCGAGCTGGATCGCCAGCTACTGGACTGGGTGCCTCTGGAGCGCTGCCGCTTGCACTGCCTGCTGACCAAGGCGGACAAACTCTCGCGCCAGGAGGCCGACCGCCAGTTGCGCAAGGCGCATGGTGAGCTGGAGGCCATGGGCGTCGAGGCGACGTTGCAGACCTTCTCCTCGCTGAAGAACCAGGGTGTCGATGACCTGCGCGGCCTGCTGGGTGGCTGGCTGGCCGAGCATGATCCGGAGTCGGCTCCCGCGACCGGCTGAGGCCCGTCTCTGCCCGACGGTCGAGCGGATACACGAAACGCAGACAAAAAGAAGCCCCGGCCTTGGGGTGGGACCGGGGCTAATTTCGGCCTCTACAGGGGGGAGAGAGGCCTATTGCCCGCTCAGGGAGAGAAGCGGGCCGCGCTGGGCTAGAGCGCTCAGTAAGTGAGAAAGCACTGCGCGGGCAAAGTTCCTGCCGCGTGCCTCTCGATTGCGAATTTTTTCACAGAATCCATCGTTGCCGTCCGGGGTGTGGCTCAGTTGGCTGTCCCGGTGGCCTCCGCATGGGTTCGCAGGCCCTCCACCAGTTCGGCGGCGGGTGTCCCGTGCGGGTAGATCTGCAGCAAGTCGCCTTCCGGGCCGACCAGGTAGGTGGACGAGCTGTGATCGACCACGTAGCCCATGGCCGAGTCGATCTCGGTGCGTTCGTAGAATACGCCGTAGCGTTCCGTGATCGGCTGCAGCTCTTCGTGGGACCCGGTCGCCGCCTGGATGGCCGGGTGGAAGTGCCCCACATAGGTCTCCAGGCGCTCGCGGTCATCACGTTCCGGGTCGACGCTTACCAGTACCGCCGCGACCTCGCCCTCCAGCTCGGGCGGCAGGCGGTCCAGCGCGGCGCTGATCCAGCCCAGGCTGGTCGGGCAGGCATCCGGGCAGGCGGTGTAGCCGAAGTAGACCCAGACGTATTGCCCTTCCAGGTCCGCCAGCCGGAACCGCTCGCCCGTGGTGGAAACGGGCAGTTCGATCGGCCCGCCGGATACCGCATCGGCCACCGGCAGGCGTTCGTGGTCGGCCCCCTGGGACACGGGGGGTGGTGCCGGGCGGAGCATCACGAAGACGAGCAGGGCGCCAGCCGCCAGCACGGCCAGCGCCCAGAGCAGGCTGCTCAGCGGGATACGCTGCATGTCGGTTCTCCTCAGGGGTTGTCGCTGTGGCTGCGACGGGTGACAAAACGAAACTGGACCCGGGCTGCATCCGCATCGCCCGCGGGCATCACGGTGGCGGCCCAGGTCATGGCCTCGGTGGTGCAGATAGGCAGTGTCGTCTCGCCGACGTAGCGCCCGTCGCCGGTATGTTCCAGCCGCGGGCGCTGGAAGCCCATGTACATCTCCACCCCGGCCAGATCCAGCTCCAGGGCCTCGGGTTCGCCGAGGTTGCCCCGGGCCGCCGGGTCCAGCTCCAGGGTCAGCTCAAGTGGTTGCAGCATCGGCACGGGGCGTGGCGTGATCGCCAGGGCCAGCGTACCGCCCGCCGGATGGTCGGCGCTGCAGGGCCCCGCGTTCAGGTCGCAGTCCTCCGGCTGGACGATGGTGATCCCGCCGGAACCGCCGGTGTCCAGGTAGCGTTCGGCCAGCACCCAGGCGGTCGCCAGCAACAGGACCGCGACCAGCCATGGGGCGAGCCGGTTGAACCCCTTGGCCAGTGAATCCGACATCTAGTGTGCGTCGTCCCAGTTGGCGCCGGTGCCGACATCTACCACCAGCTCCACGTCGAGCTCGGCGGCCCCGCTCATGGCCTGGCGCACGAGCGTGGTCAGGTCCTCCACGGCCGCATCGGCCACCTCGAACACCAGTTCGTCGTGGACCTGCATGATCATGCGTGCCTCGATTTTCGCCGAGGCGAGGTCATCGGCGACCCGTACCATCGCGCGCTTGATGATGTCGGCGGCGGTACCCTGCATCGGGGCGTTGATGGCGACACGCTCGGACTGCTGGCGTCGCGCCCCGTTGCGGCTGTTGATCTCCGGCAGGTACAGGCGGCGGCCGAACAGGGTCTCGACATAGCCGTTCTCGCGCCCGGAGGCGCGCGCGCGTTCCATGTAGTCGTGCACGCCGGGATAGCGATTGAAGTAGCGGTCGATGTACTCGCGCGCCTCGCCCTGCTCGATGCCGAGGTTGCGCGCCAGCCCCCAGGCGGACATGCCGTAGATCAGGCCGAAGTTGATCGCCTTGGCCGCGCGGCGCTGCTCGCCGGAGACCTGCTCCGGGTCCGCCCCGAAGACCTCGGCGGCGGTCGCGCGGTGGATGTCCTGGCCCTCGCCGAAGGCCTTCAGCAGGCCCGCGTCCTGCGACAGGTGGGCCATGATGCGCAGCTCGATCTGCGAGTAGTCCGCCGCCAGCAACTGGTGGCCCTCATCCGCGATGAATGCGCGGCGGATGCGCCGGCCGGCCTCGGTGCGCACCGGGATGTTCTGCAGGTTCGGCTCCGAGGACGACAGCCGCCCGGTGGCTGCCCCCGCCTGGTGGTAGGAGGTGTGCACCCGTCCGGTCTCCGGGTGGATGCGCCGGGGCAGGGTCTCGGTGTAGGTGCTGCGCAGCTTGGACAGGCCGCGGTGCTCGAGGATCAGGCGCGGCAGGGCGTAGTCGTCCGCCATCTGCTCCAGCACGTCCTCGGCGGTGGAGGGCTGGCCCTTGGGCGTGCGCCGCAGCACCGGCAGGCCCAGGCGCTCGAACAGGATCTCCTGGATCTGCTTGGGCGAGCCGAGGTTGAACTCGCCGCCGGCCTCCTCGAAGGCCTCGCGCTCGATGCGCTCCATCTCGGCCAGCAGCTCCTGGCTCTGCTCGCCGAGCAGATCCGGGTCCACCTTTACGCCCACGCGTTCGATATCCGCCAGCACCGGGACCAGCGGCATCTCGATCTCGCGGTAGACGAACGCGGGGCCTTCCGCCTCTTGCAGGCGCGGCTGGAACACCGCATCCAGCTGAAGGCAGATGTCGGCATCCTCGCCGGCGTAATCGGTGGCGATGCCGATATCCACCTCGGCGAACGGGATCTGCTTCGCGCCCTTGCCGGCCACGTCCTCGTAGTGCGTGGTCTGGTAGTCCAGGTGGCGCTCGGCCAGGGAGTCGAGGTCGTGGCGGTTGGCCCCGGCGTCCAGGCAGAACGACTCCAGCAGGGTGTCGTCGACAATGCCGCGCAGGGTGATGCCGTGATTGCCCAGCACGTTGCGGTCGTACTTCAGGTGATGGCCCAGCTTGCCGTGGCGCTCCGACTCCAGCCACGGCTTCAGGCGCTCGAGGGTCTCCGTGCGCGGCAGCTGCGGGTCGGCATCCGGCCCGGTGTGGGCCAGCGGCAGGTAGTAGGCGGTGCCTGGCTCGAAGGCGAAGGACATGCCGACGATCTCGGCGCGCATCGCGTCCAGGCTCGTCGTCTCGGTGTCGAAGGCGACGCGCTCGGCCTTGTCCAGGCGCTCCAGCAGCTCGGCCAGTTCGACCTCCTCGCGCAACGTGCGGTAGTCGGCCTTCGCCAGCGGCGAGCCCGGATTGCCGCTAGCGGCCTCGTCCTCGCCGCCCTCCAGCTCCGCGCGCCAGCGGGTAAAGCCATAGCGGCGCACCATCTCCAGCAGGCGCTCGTGGTCCGGCTCGCGGATGTTGAGGTCGTTGGGGCCGACGTCCAGCTCGACATCGCGCTTGACCGTGATCAGTTCGCGCGAGGTGGGCAGGCGCTCGGCCGCGGCGCGCAGGTTCTCGCCGATCTTGCCGCCGATGCCGTCGGCCTGTTCCAGAATGGTGTCGAGATCGCCGTACTTCGCGATCCACTTGGCCGCGGTCTTGGGGCCGACCTTGTCCACGCCCGGGATGTTGTCGACGCTGTCGCCCATCAGCGCGAGGTAGTCGACGATCTGCTCCGGGGCCACGCCGAATTTCTCCTGCACGCCCTCGGGGTCCAGCGTGACCCCGCTCATGGTGTTGACCAGCGTGATGCGGTCATTCACCAGTTGCGCGAGATCCTTGTCGCCGGTGGAGATCACCACGTCGTGCCCGGCTGCGGCGGCCTGGTCGGCCAGGGTCGCGATCACGTCGTCGGCCTCCACGCCCTCGACGCACAAAAGCGGCAGGCCCATCGCCCGCACCAGTTCGTGCAACGGTTCGATCTGGGCGGCCAGCTCGTCCGGCATCGGCGGGCGGGTGGCCTTGTATTCCGGATAGATGTCGTCGCGGAAGGTCTTGCCCTTGGCGTCGAACACCACCGCCATGTGTTCCGGGCCGTAGTCCGCGCGCAGCTTGCGCAGCATGTTGGCCACACCAATCATCGCCCCGGTCGGGGCGCCATCCGGCGCGGTCAGCGGCGGCAGCGCATGGAAGGCGCGGAACAGGTACGACGAGCCGTCGACCAGGACAAGAGGCGCTTGCGACATGAAGGTGGAATCCGGACAGGGAACGCGCGCCATTCTACAGGCCCGGCCCGGGCCGCGACCATTTGTGCGCGCCCGGGGGCGCCGGTACGCTGAAGCCTTCACCCTTGGGAACCCGCTGCATGAACAACCGCGAACGTGCCGAACACCCGGGCCTGCGCCCGATCGATGACTCCGCCCTGACCCGCGAGAGCTGGAAGATCTTCCAGATCATGGCGGAGTTCGTGGAGGGCTTCGAACGCCTGGCGCATATCAAGCCCTCGGTGAGCATCTTCGGCTCCGCCCGCTTCCCGCCGGAGCATCGCTACTACCAGCTGGGCGAGGCAACCGCGCGGCAGCTCTCGGACGCCGGTTTCGCGGTGGTCAGCGGCGGCGGTCCGGGCATCATGGAGGCGGCCAACAAGGGGGCGTTCGCCGGGCGCTCGCCGAGCATCGGCCTGAATATCCAGTTGCCGCACGAGCAGAGTGCGAACGATTACCAGGACGTGGGCCTGGGGTTTCGTCACTTCTTTTCGCGCAAGGTGATGTTCGTCAAGTACGCCTCGGCCTACGTGGTGCTGCCCGGGGGCTTCGGGACGCTGGACGAACTGGCGGAGATCCTGACCCTGGTGCAGACCGGCAAAACCCGGCGCATCCCGGTCGTGCTGGTGGGCAGCGAATTCTGGAAGGGCCTGCTCGACTGGTTCCGGGATACGCTCGTGGAGCAGGGCACCATTGACGAGGAAGACCTCCAGCTATACTCGCTGGTAGATTCACCGGAAGACGTGGTGGACGTGATCTTCGAGTACTACGAGGCGCGCAGCTTCGAGCCGTCCGCGGAAGAAAAGAAACGACTGATGGAACTGTGATGATGACCTCGATGCGTGCGAGCCTGCCCCTGTCGCTGCTGGCGGCCCTGCTGCTGGTTTCCGGCACGGCGCTGGCGCAGGAAGACCGCGAGTGGGGGGATGCCCCGCCGCCGCCGGAGCTTGAAGAGGGCGCGGATCCGCCGCCCCCGGTGCTGGATGAACGCGCCCGCGAACAGCGCTCGCTCGAGGACGCCGACATCATCATCATCGAGCGCGACGGCGAGACCCGGCGCGAATACCGCATGGGTGGCGAGCTGGTGATGGTCGAGGTCACGCCCGCCGTGGGCCCGACCTACTACCTGATCGACACCACGGGCGACGGCACGCTGGACGGTCGTCGCAACGAGCTGGATCCCAATTTCGTACCCCCCTCCTGGGTGATTTTCCGATGGTAGAGAACGAATCCGAGACCCGGGCCTGCGCCGATTCGACCGGCCTGGCCCTGACCCATGGCCCGAGCGGCCTCGAACTGGATGGCCGGCCGGTGCAGTGTCTGCGCCTGGCAGCCGCCGTGGCCCCGGCGCTCGAATCCGCGCTCGGCGAGGTACCTGGCGGCTGCGGTCGCGTGATCGGCCGGGGTGCGGATCCCGATTCTGGTGAGGTCCTGCTGGTGCTGGAGCGCGGTCAGGCGCCGCAGGGCGCGGTTGCGGCCGAGGGGCCCGGCAGTCTGGAGGCCCTGGGCGAGCGCGCCGCCGACTGGCAGGGGCGTCACACGGCCGGGGCCTTGCCCGGCGGCGAGGGCTACCGGCGCGGGGTGCTGCAGCAGCAGATGCGCGAGCGCGCCGATGCGATGGCGTCCACGCTGGATGCCGAGTCCCGGGCGATCCTGGACGCCGAGCTGCACCACCAGGGGCTCTACCGTTTCGAGGACCTGCCGCTGGCGGGAAGCTACTGGCAGTCCGTGCGCATCTACCCGGAAGGTGCCGGTCTTGCCGATCTGGTGATCCCGCCCGCGCCGGTACCGGCCTTCTGGCAGCTCGCGCGCATCGCCCTGGCGCTCGCCGTGGACGCCTCCGGACAGCCGGATGCCGATCGGTACCGGGCCGTGCTGGCCGGGTTCAATGCCCGGCGGCCACTGACTGCAATCGAACGCGGGGCGGCGCCCACGATGCTCCGCCTGGCTGCGCTGGATGACTGGCTGTCCGCGCTGGAGTCGGGAACGGCCGCGGCGGCCGAGCGGGATCGCCTCGCGACCCTGCAGGCCGATGCGGCGCGGCTGCAGGGCGTCTGGGTTCGCGCGGCCGCCTGATCCCGGCTGGCCCGTGCCGGTGGCGCGGGAGCTTCCGGGCTTGTGGTGGTCCGAACGTACACGGGAGGCAGGGTGGTGGTGCCGCGCCATCCCGCCCAAGGAGGAAGACCCATGTTCCGAACCACGCTCTGGCTGGCCTTGTCGCTGGCTGTCCTTCTCGCCCCGGCGCTTGCGAGTGCCGACGTCTACCGCTGGACCGACGATCAGGGCAATGTCCATTTTGGCGACCGCCCGCCCGAGGGGCGCGCCAGCGAGCCCGTGGACGTGCGCGAGCCCATGCGCGCGGTCCCGCTGGAAGGTGCGCGGGAGATTCTCGAACGGCCCGTGCGGCCCCGCGGTCAGCCGGAGGCGGAGGGTGTGTACACGCGGGTCGCAATTGCCCGTCCGGAGGACGGTTCGGGGGTGCGCGCGAACGACGGCAATGTGAGCGCCGAGCTGGATCTCGAGCCAGCGCTGGATGCCGACGCGGGCCATCGCGTGATCTGGGTGCTGAACGGCGCGGAGGCGGGCGAGAGTCAGTCGCCCACGGCGACCTTCGAGGGGCTGAACCGCGGCGAGCATACGCTGCAGGCCCGGATCGTGGACGCATCCGGCGAGGAGCTGGGGGCGAGCGCGACCATCGAGTTCAACGTGCTGCGGATGGCCATTCCGCGCGAGCAGCAACAGCAGCAGCGGCCGCAGCAATTCCCGCCCGGGGGTGCGCCGCAGGCGCCCAGGGCCCCGCAGGCACCCAGGGCGCCCTAGGGAGACGCTGATTGAATCGCACGTCCGCGTTGGTGCCCCCTGTTTTCCGAGACAAGGCGCGTCGTGCAGCGGGTAGTGGTTCTACCCGCAAGCGGCGCAACGCAGGATCGGGGAACAGGGGGCACCAACCCCGCAAGCTATTGAAAGAAGGGGCTCGGCCGCTTTTGCGTGGGAGCGGCGTTGCGGTTCCCTTGTGCAGAGTGACTGCACGGCAGTCACCGCGCCTTGTTCGCACGCAAAAGCGACTCGAGCGCGAACGCGCGATTCAATCAGCGTCTCCCTGGCCGGTGACGCCGGCTCCGAATTGACAACTTCGATCTCTGCACTTCAATAGTGCACACAACGCCCCATGATGGTGCTATGATTGCACCATCATGGGGCGTTTTGGGTTCTGGGGGGTGGCGATTCGGCTGCGTTTTGTGACCGTGCCCCCGGCTTCGGCGCCCCGCCGGGCGATTCCCGCTTGGCGCGATTCCTGCTTGAGGCCTCTTGATGACCACGCCCGCTTCCAATTCCGGCCCGGCCACCCCGCCCTGGTGGGACGACCTCTCCACGGCCGTGCTGGTGACCGATGCCGAGCTTTGCCTGCTGAGCATGAACAGCGCCGCCGAGGTGCTGCTCGGTCTCAGTCGCGAACGCATCGTCGGGCATGGTCTGGGCCAGTGGCTCAAGCTGGACCGGAATCTGTCCAGCCGCCTGCGCTCGGCGCTGACGCTGGATCAGCCGATCACCCTGCGCGCGCGCCAGATGGAGCCGCTGCGGGCCGAAAGTTTCCTCGCCGACGTGGTCATCACCCCGCTCCATGGCGAGGGCGACAAGCCGGGGCAGTTGCTGTTCGAGCTGAATGCGATCGATCGCCACGAGCGCATCAGCCGCGAGGAGCAGTTGCAGAAGCAGCAGGCGATCACCCGCGCGGTGACCCGGGGGCTGGCCCACGAGATCAAGAACCCGCTAGGGGGGCTACGGGGGGCGGCGCAATTGCTTGCCAGCGAGCTGGACGACTCGGGCCTGAAGGAATACACCCAGATCATCATTCGCGAGGCCGACCGGCTGCGCAGCCTGGTTGATCGCATGCTGGGGCCGAACAACCTGCCGCGACGCGAGCCCGTCAACCTGCACGAGGTGCTGGAGCACGTGCGGGGCCTGGTCAGTGTGCAGCTGCCGCTGGGTCTGAAGATCCGCGGCGACTATGACCCCAGCATCCCGGACGTGCAGGCCGATCGCGACATGCTGGTGCAGGCGATCCTGAATCTGGTGCAGAACGCGGTGCATGCGCTGGAGGACGGGGGCGAGATCACCCTGAGCTCGCGCATCCTGCGCCAGTACACCATCTCCGGCCATCGCCACCGCCTGGTCGCCAAGCTGAGCGTGCGCGACAACGGGCCCGGTATCCCGGAGGAGATCCGCGAACGCATCTTCTTCCCCATGGTGACCGGCCGCGCCGCCGGGACCGGGCTCGGGTTGCCCATTGCCCAGAGCCTGGTCCAGCTGCACGACGGTCTGATCGAATGCCATTCGCGCCCGGGGGCGACCACGTTCGACATCCTGCTGCCCCTTGAACCCCCGAAGGCCCGGGAGGCCAGGAAGTGATGGAGCCCACTGTCTGGATTATTGACGACGACGACTCGATTCGCTGGGTGCTGGAACGCGCCCTCCAGCGTCACGCGATCGCGGTGCGCGGCTTCGAGACCGCGGACGCCGCCTGGGCGGCGCTCGACCGGGACCCGGTGCCGGACACCATCGTCGCCGATATCCGCATGCCGGGACTGAATGGCCTGGACTTCCTCGCGCGCATGCAGACGCGCCCCGATCCGCCGCCGGTGATCATCATGACAGCCTTCTCCGATCTGGAGAGCGCCGTGGGCGCCTACCAGACCGGGGCCTTCGAGTACCTGCCCAAGCCGTTCGATGTGGACGAGGCCGTGGCCCTGGTGCAGCGGGCACTGGAGGCGCGGCGCGCCGGGCAGGACAACGGCACCGCTGGCCCCGAGATCGAGGAGACCCCGATCATCGGCGAGGCCCCGGCGATGCAGGAGATGTTCCGCGCCATCGGCCGCCTGTCGCGCAGCAACATCACCGTGCTGATCAACGGGGAGTCGGGCACCGGCAAGGAACTGGTCGCCCGTGCCCTGCACCAGCACAGCCCGCGCGCCGATCAGCCGCTGATTGCCCTGAATACCGCGGCCATCCCCAAGGATCTGCTGGAGAGTGAACTCTTCGGCCACGAACGTGGTGCGTTTACTGGCGCCAACCAGAGCCGCAAGGGCCGTTTCGAACAGGCCGATGGCGGCACGTTGTTCCTCGACGAGATCGGCGACATGCCGTTCGACCTGCAGACCCGACTGCTGCGCGTGCTGTCCGATGGCACCTTCTACCGCGTGGGTGGCCATACGCCGATCCGGGTGGACGTGCGCATCATCGCCGCGACCCACCAGGACCTAGAGGAACGCGTGCGCGCGGGGCTGTTCCGCGAGGATCTGTTCCACCGTCTGAACGTGATCCGGATCCATGTGCCGTCCCTGCGCGAGCGCCCGGAGGACATCCCGCTGCTGGTGCAGCATTTCATGGCCGAGGTGGCGCAGGAACTGGGGGTCGAAGCCAAGACCATGCGCCCCGAGGTGGTGGCGGAGCTGCAGCGCCTGCCCTGGCCGGGCAACGTGCGTCAGCTGGAGAACACCTGCCGCTGGCTGACCGTGATGGCGTCGGGCCGCGAGGTCCACCTGGACGACCTCCCGGCCGAGCTGCACCAGCCCGCCGAGACCCGGGCCGAGCCGGACGGTGGTCCGGCCGGCGTGGTCGCCGGCCCGCGGGACTGGACGGCCGAACTGGCCCAGGTGGCCCGCCAGCACTGGCAGCGTGGAGACCAGGACCTGCTGGGTTCGGTGCTGCCGCAACTGGAGCGCACGGTGATCCGCGAGGCCCTGAACGCCACCGGCGGCCACCGCCAGCAGGCGGCGGCCCTGCTCGGCTGGGGGCGCAACACCCTCACCCGCAAGATCCACGAACTCGGCCTCGACGACGACTAGGCTGATTTCACCACGAAGCCCACGAAGGCACGAAGAACGGCCAGGTCAAAAGCGGTTCACAGGAAGAAGGGAAGATGGGAAGGGTTTTTGGGTAAAGGCCGCTGGCCCGTGTCCTGGGGCCTGCCCGGCGGGTTGATCAGTCCCGGGGCACCATTCCCGCATTCTTCCGTCCTTCCCATCTTCCTGTTAATGCTCTATCGCTTTTGACCTGGCCGTTCTTCGTGCCTTCGTGTGCTTCGTGGTGAAACAGGCCTTCAGGTGGTGGGGTCCTGCGGGGCGGGCGGGGCGCAGGCGGAGACGGCGCCGTTGAGTTGCAGGGTGCCGGTCAGGTCGCGTACGTGGGTGTAGCCGTGGCGGTCCATGTAGTCGCTGATGCCGTGGAGGATCCTGGGCAGGCACAGCGGGTCGTAGAACAGCCCGGTGCCCACGCCGACGGTGCTGGCCCCGGCGATCAGGAATTCCAGCGCGTCGGTGGCGTTCATCACGCCGCCCTGTCCGATGATCGGCACGTTGTGGGGCGCGGCCACCTGATAGACCTGCTGGACCTTCAGCAGCGCGATCGGCTTGATCGCGGGCCCCGAGAGTCCGCCCTGGTTGTTGCCAATCACTGCGCGCCGGTTCTCGACGTCCACCGCCATGCCCATCAGCGTGTTGATCACCGCAAAAGCATCGGTGCCGGCCTCGATGCAGCGGCGGGCGTTTTCGGCGATGTCGGTCTGGTTGGGCGAAAGCTTGGTGATCAGCGGCTTGGAGGTGACCTTGCGGCAGGCCTCGACCACGCGCGCGGACATGTCCGGGTCGTTGCCGAAGGCGACGCCGCCTTCCTTTACATTGGGGCAGGAGATGTTGATCTCGATGGCGTCGATGGGCGAGTCGTCGAAGCGGCGGGTGACCTCGATGTACTCCTCGATGGTGGAGCCGGAGACATTGGCAAAGAAGCGGGTCTCCTCGAAGTCCAGCTGCGGCAGGGTGTGGTCCACCACGTGGTCCACGCCCGGGTTCTGCAGGCCGATGGCGTTGAGCATGCCGTCCGGGGTCTCGTAGACCCGGTGCGGCGCGTTGCCCAGACGGGCCTGGCCGGTGGTGCCCTTCAGGCAGATCGCACCGGCGTCGCGATTGGAGAAGCCGGCCACGCGGGTGTACTCCTCGCCGAAGCCGACGCAGCCGGACAGCAGCACCAGCGGCGTGTTCAAATGCAGCCCGCAGAACTCCAGGGCCAGCCGCGGATCGGTGCGCGAATCACTCATGCTTCACATCGTCCTCTTTCAACCGGAGATCCCGCCGAACACCGGCAACATCATTCGTCTGGCAGCCAATACCGGCGCTGCGCTGCACCTGATCCATCCGCTCGGCTTCGAGCTGGACAGTGCGCGGGCGCGCCGCGCCGGGCTCGATTATCACGAGCTGGCCCGGGTGCAAGAGTATGACAGCCTCGAACAGTGGCGGGAATCGGTGCGGCCCGACCGGGTCTTCGCCATCACCACGCGCGGCCACGCCCGCTATGATGCGCCGGCCTTCCGCGCTGGCGATGCCCTGTTGTTTGGCCCCGAGACCCGCGGTCTTCCCCACTCGGTGCTCGAAGCCCTGCCTCCCGGGCAGCGCTTGCGCCTGCCCATGCAGCCCGGCAGCCGCAGCCTGAATCTCTCCAACGCAGTCGCCGTGGTCGTCTACGAGGCTTGGCGCCAGCTCGGGTTTTCCGGCGGAGACTAGGAGTCTGTCGGATCTGGGCGATCTGCTGCGCCCCCCGGCAGGGCCTCGCCATTTGCACTACCCTCGGAAGAAAGCCCGCGAGCGGCCCGTCTCCCTGTGACGGCCCTGTCCACATTGATCCGCACGAGGTTCCCGATGGTTTCTGTACTGCGTCCTCTCCTGTTCCTGGCGGCTGCCAGCCTGTTCGTAGCGCCGCTGGCGGCCGATGAACCCACCGGTTCCGACAACTGGTGGTGGGATGACGACTGGTGGGAAGACGGCGTGATGTATTCCGATCTGGAGAACCACGAGGTCACCATTGAACGCATCGAATACCAGCGCGACGGCATCGACATCCCGGCGATGGTGGCAAGACCGGCCGATGGCGAGGCCTATCCGGCGATCCTCTGGACCCACGGCCGGCGCGGCCTGGACGACCTGGCCGAACTGCACGTGAAGCGCCTGGCCGCCCGCGGCTTCGTGGTGCTGGCGCCGGACCTGTACACCGGCCGCTTCATGGAGAGCCACCCGCTGGATCATGACTACGAGCTGGAAGGCGATCTGAACAGCGGGCTGGATGTCCTGCTGGCGCGTGACGACATCGCGGGCGACCGTGCCTGCCTGGTCTCCATCACTCGTGGCGGCTACAAGACCCTGAAGGTCGCCGTCACCTTCGAGCGCCAGGTCGAGGATGTCGCCTGCTGGGCCGGCTACTACCCGCACCTGCAGGACCCGAATCTGGGCGAGCCGCACCAGGTGTACCGCTACGCCAACGAGGTCAATCAGCTCGAGATCCCGATGATGATCCTGATCGGCGACGAGGAGCAGTACCAGCGCCACCGTACCGCGCGCATGGCCGCGGATGGACTGGAGAGCCGCGGCGGTGATGTCACCTGGATCGAATATCCCGGTGTGGGTCGCGGCTTCGACTTCCGCAACGGCAATAACCGCACCTTCGCCGATGACCTCGCCTCGCGCGACGCGATGATTCGGGTCACGCACTTCGTCAATCAGCACCTGCGCGACTGAGTTCTGCCTTGCCCCCTGCCAGGGGGCACAACTGACGCTTATGCAGGTAGGCCCGCCGGGCTGTGCGCCATTAAATAAGTTTCTGATAATACAATTAAACAATTCCGTACACAGGGTGCGGAATTTGCTATCTTCGGGCTTTGTTGCATCGAGATGCCCCGGTCGCTATGCGGCCGGTTCACCGATGGTTCGCACGCAAGTCGCAAAAGGAGGACGAAGATGGCCAAGGTTCTGATCGCCCAGGGTGGAGGCCCGACGGCGGTAATCAATCAATCCATGGTGGGTGCGGTCCTCGAGGCCCGGAAATTCACCGACGTCGAACTGGTCTACGGGGCCTTCCACGGGGTCCGCGGGATCATCGACGAGGAATTCCTGGACCTGACCCAGGAGACCACCCACAACCTGGAGATGGTCGCGCAGACGCCCTCGTCCGCCCTGGGGTCCACGCGCGACAAGCCGGACCTTGACTACTGCAAGGAGATCTTCAAGGTCCTGAAGGCCCACGAGATCACCTACTTCTTCTATATCGGCGGCAACGACTCCTCCGACACGGTCCGCATCGTCAGCGAGGAGGCGCGCAAGGCCAACTATCCGATGCGCTGCGTGCACATCCCGAAGACGATCGACAACGACCTGGTGGAGAACGACCACACGCCGGGTTTCCCGTCGGCGGCACGGTTCGTGGCGCAGGCCTTTATTGGTGCCAACCTCGACAACTACGCCCTGCCGGGGATCTATCTGGCGGTGGTCATGGGGCGTCATGCCGGTTTTCTCACCGCGGCCTCCGCGCTCGGCAAGAAATTCCCGGATGACGGGCCGCACCTGATCTACGTGCCGGAGCGGGTGTTCGAGGTCGACCAGTTCCTGAAGGATGTGAAGGCCACCATGGATCGCCACGGCCGCTGCGTGATTGCTGTGAGCGAAGGCATCCACGATGCCAACGATGAACCCATCGCGACCAAGCTGGCGAAGGATGTCGAGAAGGATGCCCACGGTAACGTCCAGCTCTCCGGTACCGGGGCGCTGGCGGACATGCTGTGTGGCGAGATCCGCGACAAGCTGGGGGTGAAGCGGGTGCGTGGCGACACCTTCGGCTATCTGCAGCGGGCCTTCATTGGCTGCGTGTCGGATGTCGATCAGCGCGAGGCCCGCGAGGTGGGCGAGAAGGCCGTGCAGTTCGCGATGTGGGAAGGTCGCGACGGTTCGGTGGCGATCAAGCGCACCGGCTTTTACTCGGTGGACTACGAGTATGTGCCGCTGGAGGCGGTCGCCGGCAAGACCAAGGTGATGCCGGACGAGTTCATCGATGCCTCGGGCACCGATGTGACCGATGCCTTCCGCATGTACCTGCGGCCCCTGCTGGGTTCCGGTATGCCGGATGCCTACCGGCTGCGGCAGAACAAGGTGACCAAAGTCCTGGGGCGCTAGTCGCGGCCCGCTCGGCAGCAAAGGGGGCTGGCCGGTTGGCTGGTCCCCGAATCGAAAAGGCCCGCCCGGTGCTCCGGGCGGGCCTTTTTACCTCGTGGGAGGCACTTTCCGGGCCTTCCGCGAGATCGTCAGCCCAGAGCCTTGAAGATCTGGTCGCGGATGTCTTCCACCGACCCCGTCCCCTTGATGTGGACGTACTGCGGCGCCGACGGGTCATCGCTGTCCGCCCACTTCGAGTAGAACTCGACCAGCGGCTGGGTCTGGCTGTGATAGGCCTCCAGGCGCTTGCGCACCGTCTCTTCGTTGTCGTCCTCGCGCTGGATCAGGTCCTCGCCGGTGACGTCGTCCTTGCCCTCGACCTTCGGCGGGTTGAACTCGACGTGGTAGGTGCGACCGGAGCCCGGGTGCACCCGCCGCCCGCTCATGCGCCGGATCACCTCTTCGTCCGGGACATCCACCTCCACGACAAAGTCGAGCGGCACGTTCTGTTCCTTCAGGGCCTCGGCCTGCGGGATGGTGCGCGGAAAGCCGTCGAACAGGAAGCCGGTGTCGCAGCAATCGGGCTGCTCCACGCGTTCCTTCACCAGACCCAGGATGATGTCGTCGGAGACCAGGCCGCCTGCATCCATGACCTCCTTGGCCTTCAGACCCAGTGGGGTGCCTGCGTTCACCGCCGCGCGCAGCATGTCGCCGGTAGAGATCTGCGGGATGTTGTACTTCTCGCAGATGTACTGGGCTTGCGTGCCCTTGCCGGCGCCGGGCGCCCCCAACAGAATCAGTCGCATGCTCTCGCTCCTCTGAGGAGTGGGTGGTTGTGCTATGGTCGCGGCAGACACTCCCGAGCCGCGCAAGTTACAGTACAGGCAATGTGGTTGTAGGTACAAGTCCGCCCGCGCCGCCCTGGCATCGCCCCCCTGCAAGGAGTCACTGACCGTCATGCAAGCCGGCCCCCGCGAGATCACCACGCCGTTTCGGCCCATCCCCCTGGACATCCCGGAGGGCATGAAACCCAACGAATTCTTCAACAGCACCGAAAACCTGGCGGACCTGGTCCACAACAACGGGTTGCTGGTGAATCCGGAAAACCTGCTGCTCTATCGCAAGGCGCTGGGGCATAGCAACGAGTTCGACTGTTCCATCATCTACAACACCTCGCAGACCATCCTCGACCCGATGGGGCGCCCGGTGCGGCGCACCCAGGTGCCGGAGCCGGTGCGGCATGTCTGGAACCGGATGAACGGGGTGATCATCGAGTACATGCTGGAGCAGTACCCGGACCCGGCCGAGGCCCTGGTGCTGGCGGGCGAGGCCAGCCTGGACGCGACCTGGCCGCTGACCGCGCCGGGGGTGCCCAGCATCCGCATGCTGCACAACCATTTCATCGTCTTCCCGAAGTCGAAACTGGCCGATGCGCCGCTGGCGGATCCGGGCAACCCCAATCTGACCGATGGCGGTCAGCACAGCCTGTTTCAGGCGTACATGCGCGAGGTCTACCGGGCCTTCTTTACGCGGGCCCTGGACCTGCAGATCCTGCGCCCGGCGTCCGATCACGAGGCGCGCCTCGGGTTGACCGGCTACCCGCATGGGCTGCCGAGCTGGGAGATCCAGGGCGGGGTCGAGGCGCTGAAGGACATCCGCTTCTGGCGCGAATACGACGCCGTCCTGCAGGGCTTCCTGGACTTCTATCGCACCTTCTTCTCGCAGGTCTCCACCCGCAATGCCCCGATGCCCGAGGGCGTGCATTTTCCCGATGCGGTGGAGGAGGTCCTGCTGTTCAACAATGACTTCCTGAAGACCGCCAAGAAGGTACGCGACCGTTGCTTTACCGATGCCAAGTACGCGCATGCCATTCGCTGGCAGCCGGCCTTCAAGCAGCTGATCTACCGCAATGACGAGGGCCGCCTGATCGTGACGATCAGCCAGAACTCGATCGGCAACGCGATCACCGAACTGCTGGGGGTGGTGGTCAACCGGGTGCCGGACGCGGAGGCCTACGAGCGCGTCGAACCGGCTCTGGTCGAGAAGCTGCTGGAGGTGCGTCGCCGCCTGGTAGAGGTCGATCTGGGGGAAGGCATCGCGACGGAGGGCTGGCCTGCCACCTGAGCGGTCTGTTTGAAACAGGGCCCGTAGTGGGGGTGGACGGGGGGCGGCCAGGCCGCCCCCGACCGGGGTCAGGCGACCGACTGGTAGTAGATGTTCTG
This sequence comes from Thioalkalivibrio sp. ALE12, assembly GCF_000381105.1. Classification (NCBI taxonomy): domain Bacteria; kingdom Pseudomonadati; phylum Pseudomonadota; class Gammaproteobacteria; order Chromatiales; family Ectothiorhodospiraceae; genus Thioalkalivibrio; species Thioalkalivibrio sp. ALE12. Next base: position 318,800 of record NZ_KB905906.1, read on the forward strand.
CGGGTGGTTGGCCTGTGCGAAGAAGAACCAGCGCTCGGCCACCAGTCCCAGGTACTGGATGACAAACGCGGCGATCAGCACATTGACCGGGTCGACCCGGGTGACCAGGGCGATCAGGAGCAGGAGCGCCGGGATCGCGAACGCCCCCAGCAGGAAGATCCACTTCATCCCGCGCAGGAACGTCGCGGACATGTGGTGAAAGAACTCCCGGGTGTTGAACGAACCGCCCATGAAGCCCTGGGACTTCTGCTGGATCTTCGGGTGCTTCACGCCGATCGCGGTCTGCACCGTGGATTTCGACTTGATACGGGCGTTGCGCACCAGCGATGCGATGCGGGTGGCCAGGCCCAGCAGCGTCAGCACGATCGCCACCGTCGCCAGGAACGCGACCAGCGGGACACCGGCCCAGGCCGCATAGGCAGCCGCCAGCGTGAAGCCGTTGGCAGCGCCCAGCACGGTGTAGTTCACCACGGTCAGCGGGGAGTGCCATTCCTGCAGGAACTTGATGCAGGCGTAGATCATCGCGGTCGTGACATACAGAACGATCGCCAGCAGCGCGCCGATGGCACCGAGCACGACGGTCGGCAGGATGGGGACGTCCCCGGCCAGCGTGCCCAGAGGCGGGTTGAACCCGAACGCGTGGGCCGCGCCGTACAGGAAGACCACGCCCATGAACGCCGGGAGCACGATTACCTCGCGCGACAGCCACGAGGTGCGCCACTTGGTGGCGGTGCGCCAGGCGCGTTCCGGGCGCCCCAGGTGGAAGAACGAGGCGACCAGCCCGAGGACCAGAAAGACCAGGGCGAGTGCGGAGCCCAGCGCCAGGAAGTCCGAACCGGGCGGCGGCAGCACGCCCAGAAGACTGAGAGACTCGGCACCGAACAGACCGAGAAACAGGCCCTGGCCGGCGCCGATCAGGGTGGTGAGAAAGATAACCGAGAAGGCTGGATGCATAGTGTCTTCGTCCCTGTTTACCAGCTGGTGACGTCGTCGAGCGAGGGTTCTTCCTGCCCGGGCTTCGGCAGCTGACTGTCGATCTTCAGCGGGTTGTCGGCGCGCTCCACCTCGTCCTCGCGGATGGTCAGCTGAGTCTTGCGTCGTGGCAGGTAGTGATTGGCCGGTTTGGTGCCCCATTCCGGCATCAGCTGATAGCCGCCTGCTTCGCGGATCGCCTTCGAGACGACCGATTCGGGATCATGAATGTCCCCGTAGAGTCGTGCGTTGGTCGGGCAGGCCCGTACGCAGGCCGGCTTGCGATCCCACTCCGGCAGCTCCTCGTTGTAGATGCGGTCCACGCACAGGGTGCACTTGGTCATCACCTTGCTTTCGGTGTCCACCTCGCGCACCCCGTAGGGGCAGGCCCAGGAGCAGTACTTGCAGCCGATGCACTTGTCGTAATCGACCAGCACGATGCCGTCCGACTCGCGCTTGTAGGAGGCCCCCGTCGGGCAGACCGGCACGCAGGGAGGCTCTTCGCAGTGCAGGCAGGACTTGGGAAAGTGGACCGTCTCGGTATTCGGGTATTCACCGACCTCGAAACTCTGCACGCGGTTGAAGAAGGTACCGGTGGGGTCCGCGTCGTAGGGGTTCTGGTCGACCAGCGGGCCGGCATCGCCCGAGGTGTTCCATTCCTTGCAGCTGGTGACGCAGGCGTGGCAGCCCACGCAGACGTTGAGATCGATGACAAGTGCGAGTTGGGTCATTTCTTACCTCCTATTCCCGCAAAGAAGTTCACCACACGGGCCCGCTTGGACTGGCCGGGGTAGGGGTGCAGGGCCTTGAACTGGGGCGATGTCTCCTGCGGCGCCCCTTCTTCGGCCTTGTAGATGCGCACGCGCACGTCGTACCAGGCGGCTTGCCCGGTGACGGGGTCGGAGTTGGAGATCGGGCCTTCATCGCCCGGGAGCTCCTCGGAGATCAGGTGATTCAGCAGGAAACCCTTGCGCGACTCGTTGGCCTCGGGTGTCAGGTTCCAGGCCCCCGCGGCCTTGCCGATCGCGTTCCAGGTCCAGACCGTTCCGGGTTCGACCGCCTCGGAGTACTTGGCCATGCAGCGTACCCGGCCCCACTGGCTTTCCACCCAGATCCAGTCCTCGTCGTTGATCCCGGCGGCGCGCGCGGTGCGCGAATTCACGTAGAGCAGGTTGTGCGCGTGGATCTGTCGCAGCCAGGCGTTCTGGGAGTCCCAGGAGTGGTACATCGCCATGGGACGCTGGGTGATCGCGGCCAGGGGGTAGGTGTGCTTGTTGGTGGTCTGGTACTCCAGCGGGTCGTAGTAGAACGGCAGTGGGTCGAAGAAGGTCTCCACGCGTTTGGCCAGATGCGCCGGGGCCTTGCGCGATGGGCCCTTGCCCTGGGCGGCGGCGCGGAACTTCATCAGCACCTCGGAATAGAGGTGGATCAGGATCGGCTCGCCAAAGCGCGTGATGCGGTTGCGCTGCGACCACTCGAGATAACCCTTGTTCCAGTTGCGCATGTACTGGTAGCTGCGCGGCAGCTCGTACTGGAATACGCAGTTGTTCTGGGCGTACATCTCCCACTGGTTGGGGTTGGGTTCGCCGCGCAGGGATTTCTCCCCGCCCTTGCCGCGCCAGCCGGCCAGGAAGCCGATACCGGAGCCCGGTTCGGTCTCGTAGTTGACGACGAAGTCGGGGTAGTCGCGGAATTTGCGCTCCCCGTTCTCGTTCACGAACGCCGGCAGTTTCAGGCGCGAGCCGAGCTCGATCAGGACTTCCTGGAACGGCTTGCACTCGCCCTTGGGCGGCACCACCGGGATGCGCACCGAGTCCACCGGGCCGTCGAACTCGGAGATCGGGCGGTCCAGCATGGACATCACGTCGTGGCGTTCCAGATAGGTGGTATCCGGAAGGATCAGATCCGCGAACGCGGTCATCTCGGACTGGAACGCGTCCGCGACGACCAGGAACGGGATCTTGTAGTCCCCGTTGTCATCCTTGTCGTTCAGCATCTTGCGGACCTCTTCCGTGTTCATGGTCGAGTTCCACGCCATGTTGGCCATGAAGATCAGCAAGGTGTCGATCGGGTAGGGGTCCCCGCGCCAGGCGTTGGTGATGGCGTTGTGCATCATGCCGTGCACGGCCAGCGGGTATTCCCAGGAGAAGGCCTTGTCGAGGCGTACCGGCTCGCCCTTGTCGTCCACGAACAGGTCGTCCGGGTCCGCGGGCCAGCCGAGCACCATGCCGTCCAGCGGCTTGCCCGGCTGCACGCCCTCCGGCCCCTTGGGCGTGCGGGCGCAGGGTGGAATCGGACGCGGGAACGGCGCCTTGTGGCGGAAGCCGCCGGGGCGGTCGATGGTGCCCAGCAGCGACATCAGAATCGACAGCGAACGGATGGTGTGGAAGCCGTTGGAGTGCGCGGCCAGTCCGCGCATCGCATGGAACGACACCGGGTTCCCGGTGACGGATTCGTGTTCCACGCCCCAGGAGTCGGTCCAGGCAATGGGGAGTTCGATGCGCTGGTCGCGCGCGGTAACGCCCATTTCGTGGGCCAGCCGGCGAATGTCCTCGGCATCGATCCCGGTGATCCGGGCGGCCCATTCCGGCGTGTATTCGGCGACCCGGTCCTGCAGCAGCTGGAAGGCGGGCTTGGCCGGGGTGCCGTCATCCAGGGTGAACTCGCCGAGCAGGAAGGGATCGGCATCCGGCGTGTGGGTCGGCACCGCGCGTCCGGTCTTGCGGTCCCACCACAGTTGGTTCTGCGCGTCGTAGCAGCCCTCCTCGGGCGGATCCTCGGTGCGCAGGAACATGCCGAAGTCGTCTTGCTCCTCGTTCATGTTCACCAGCTGGCCGGCATTGCTGTAGCGGACCAGGAAGTCGCGGTCGTACAGGCCCTTGTTGATGATCTCGTGGATCAGTGCCAGCAGCAGGGCACCGTCGGTCCCGGGGCGGATCGGCACCCATTCGTCGGCGATGGCCGAGTAGCCGGTGCGCACCGGGTTGATGGAGATGAAGCGCCCGCCCTGGCGCTTGAACTTGGAGATCGCCACCTTCAGCGGGTTGGAGTGGTGGTCCTCCGCGGTGCCGATCATCACGAACAGCTTCGAGCGTTCCAGGTCGGGGCCGCCAAACTCCCAGAACGAGCCGCCGATGGTGTAGATCATGCCGGCGGCCATGTTCACCGAGCAGAAGCCGCCGTGGGCCGCGTAGTTGGGGGTGCCGAACTGCTTGGCGAACAGCCCGGTCAGGGCCTGCATCTGGTCGCGCCCGGTAAACAGGGCAAAGCGTTTCGGGTCGGTCTCGCGGATGTGCCCGAGGCGTTCGGCGAGGATCTCGAAGGTCTCTTCCCAGGAGATCGGCTCGAACTCGCCATCCCCGCGCTCGGCGCCGGCCTTGCGCCGCAGGGGCTGGGTCAGCCGCGCGGGCGAGTGCTGTTTCATGATCCCGGAGGCGCCCTTGGCGCAGATCACGCCTTCGTTGATCGGGTGCTCCGGGTTGCCATCGATGTAGCGCACCTCCCCGTCGCGCAGGTGCACCCGGATGCCGCAGCGGCAGGCGCACATGTAACAGGTGGTGTTCTTGATTTCCTGCGACGGGGTCTGTGCCATAAATCGTCAACGCCTTGTAAGTTAGACAATCGCGATATACTGCAATACCCCTTACTTCGATCGGGGTTACCCCCACTATGCAGTTCCGGGGTATCCACCACAAGGGAGTCAAAGATGGATTCTTCGCGCCCGTTCGGATGCCCCGAATCGGGCCCGGACGCAGGGCGGGGCGCGGCAGTGTTATCGTTCCGGCACCGGAATTTCACAACAGAGGCCTGCCAACCCATGAAGGTATGCATTGTTTCCGACAGTCACGACCGCGGCCCGATGCTGGCCCGCGCGATCGAGGCCGGCATTGCCGAGGGCGCCGAGGCGGTCATCCACTGTGGTGACGTGATCGGCGGCAACACGCTGCGGGCGTCACTGAAGCTGGGTGTGCCGATCCACGCGGTGCACGGCAACAACCTGGGGGACCCGGTCGCGATCTCGCGCATCGCGCACCAGTCCGATGGCCTCCTGCACTACTACGGGCTGGACGCCACCATCACCCTCGGTGGCCGGCGCATCTTCGTCACGCACTACCCCCATTACGCCCATGCGATGGCCTGCACCGGGGACTATGACCTCGTCTGCTGTGGCCACAGCCACGAGACCGAGATCCGCCAGCAGCCGCACGTGAAGGATGGCGCCACCTGGCTCGTGAATCCGGGCACCGTGGCCGGGCTTGGGGCGCCGCGGGCGACCTGGGCGCTGGGCGATCTCGAGACCATGGACTTCGCGATCCGGGCGACACCCGAGGAGAGCGCGGCCTGATCCGACTCGGTCATACGGCCCGCATTCGGCAGCGGGGTGGCGTTTCGGCGCGGGATGATCGACCCGCTTGTCAGCGCCTTCGTCTCAGGGCATCGTCTAGGAGAGGGCGCGTCATTCGTGTCCCTCTGGATTCCACCGTGGATGGAGAAACGCGATGACCGCAGAATTCCCGCACAAGCCCCTTCCGTCGCAAAAGGCGGCCCCCGGAATCGGGCTCCAGCAGGTGTCGGAGGAAGACCCCCAGGTCACCCTGGCTTCCTCGGCGCTGTGCGTAATGACCGATTTCCGCCGGGTGCCGGTTGCGACGATCGGTCCCGAGGCGACGCTCAACCAGGCGACCGAGCAGATGATCGCCCGGGGTGTCCGGCTGCTGATCGTAGTGGACTCGGAGCGCGTGCTGGGTCTGATCACGGCCCGCGACACTCAGGGGGAGCGCCCGGTCCAGATGGTGAACGAGCGCGGCATGCGGTACGACGACCTTCGGGTGCGTGACCTGATGGTGCCGCTGGATGACGTGGACCTGCTGGACATGCAGCGCGTGATGCAGGCGGACGTGGCGGATATCGTCGCCACGCTGAAGGACTGGGGGCGCCAGCATGCGCTGGTCGGTCAGCGGGATCCCCAGACGGGTGAGACTCGCATAAGGGGGATATTCTCGGCGACCCAGATCGGGCGTCAGCTGGGGATTCAGGTGCAGACCTTCGACGTCGCCCGCACCTTCGCGCAGATCCAGGCGACCTTGTCCAAGACCTATTAGCCGGAGCCGACATCCGGCCACCCGCGCGAGTGTGCGGGTGGTCGGATGCCTGAACCGCGTTTCTGCTACCGGTTCAGCCCCTGGTAGTACTCCATCAGGATCTTGGCCACTTCCGGGCGGGAGAACTCGACCGGCGGTGCCTCGCCTCGGCCCAGCATCTCGCGAACCTTGGTGCCGGACAGGAGCACGAAATCCTCCTTCGTGTGGTCGGGTGCATCGCACATCATCACCACCCGGTCTAGCTTCTTCGAGTAGGCCGTGTGGTCGGCCCGGAAGATCTCGATCTCCAGCGCGCCCGCGGGTACCTCGGTGTCGAAGATCGTCTGGGCATCGAACGGCCCGTAGTAGTCCCCCACCCCGGCGTGATCACGCCCGATGATGAAGTGGGTCGCGCCCATGTTCTGGCGGAACAGCGCATGGAGCACGGCCTCGCGCGGACCGGCATAGAGCATGTCGAAGCCGTATCCGGTGATCATCACCGTGTTCGGCGGGAAGTAGAGCTCGGCCATCTTGCGAATGGCGGCGTCGCGCACCGGGGCCGGGATGTCGCCGGGCTTGAGCTTGCCCAGCAGCATGTGGATCACCACGCCGTCCGCATCCAGTTGCTCCATGGCCATGCGGCACAGCTCTTCGTGGGCGCGGTGCATCGGGTTGCGGGTCTGAAACGCGACCACCCGGTTCCAGCCGCGTTCCGCGATCTCGTTGCGGATCTCGACGGCGGTGCGGAAGGTGTCGGGGAAATCATCCTGGAAGTACGAGAAGTGGAGCACCTGGATGGGCCCCGATACGCAGACGCGGCCCACGCTGTTGAAGGCGGCGACCCCGGGGTGTTCCATGTCGGTCGTGCCGTAGACCTTTTCGGTCATGGTCGCCATCTGCTCGGGCGTGAATTCCTCGATCGCCTCGACCTCCTGGATGGCGAGGACCGGGTTCCCCTCCATGTTCGGGTCGCGCAGGGCAATCCGCTTGGCCCCGCGAATGGCGTCCGCATCCTCCAGCAGGTTGACCACGGGCACCGGGAAAAACAGGCCGCTGGTGGTTCGCATGTTCTCCGCGCAGCTCATGGCGTCGGCGACATTCATGAACCCGGTCAGCGGCGTGAAATAGCCGCCGCCCATCATGACGGCGTTGCCGGCGGCGCCGGAGCTGATGACCACGGAGGGCAGGGTCTCGGCCTCCTGCAGCAGGGCGTGGTGTTGATCGGGGTCGTAGACGAACAGGGGCTTCAGGGTGTCTGCACCGTGCGGTTTGATCATGGGGCTTTCTCTCCTGCCGACGCTGGATGTGAACTGCATGGATGGGGTGGTCTGTGCCACACGTAAGTCGTGTTCGGGGCGCATGCGCCCACCCGGTTGACGGGGCGGGCGCGCTGCTGGTCGACCCCGAACGTAGCACAAGATAGTCCATAAAGGTTCGGGTTTCTTGACCGCCCCCGCAGCCGCACATCCGGATCTGTCCGCCCGTCAGGGCCGTCAGCCCTGCCCCGGGAGCGCCTCGATCAGCGGCCGTTCTCCCTTTGTCTCACCCGGCCCGGGCGTTCGTTCCGGTGCCATCGCTGGCGCCCCGGACCCGCGTGCTGCGGGCAGCGGGCGGTGTGCCGCCCCTGGCCGGTCTGGCGGCTTGCGATGGCGTCGACCCGGGCCGCTAGATAAGCGTTTCCATAAATAAGCATATGACCTCATTCATCGGGCTTATGCGCGGGGAAGCAAGTTTGATTTGAAGCAAAAGATCGAGTTGGCACAGACTCGGTGTGCCCATTGGACACTCTGAGGAGGCCTGACGCCGTGATCACTAGCAATCCCTTTGCCGAACTGGCTGCGTTTATTCCACCAGCCGCAATGCAGGCGTATGTCGTGCTCATGGTCATTCTGGTGGCCGCCGGCACGATCCTCGACATGATGCACAAGAGGAGTGCCCAGTACTTCTTCGAGAACGCCAAGAAAGCCGAGAAGAACGCGACCCGCAGCGTGAGCGGCGGCGAAAAATTCTCCCAGGCCATGCAGACCCTGGGGAAAGAGGTCATCACCTCCGGTGAATTCAAGAACCCGAAACGACGCGCGTCCCATCTGTTCACCATGTGGGGCTTTATCCTGTTCGTGGTCTCCTCCGCGGTCCTGATCTTTGGCTACGCCAGCGAGCCCGCCGCGGGCGTGTGGCCGGTCCTGTGGCATCTGGGCGCCCTGTCGCTGGCCTTCGGCGGCTACTGGTTCTGGTTCTTCATTCGCGTCGACGTCTACTCCGAGGGTCGTCGCTGGTACCAGCTGGTCCGGGCCGATCTGTTCATCGTGTCGCTGCTGGCGATGTCGACCTTCGCCATCCTGTGGTCGCTGACCCAGGGCACCGGCGCCCTCGGGTGGCTGTTCTTCGCGCTCTTCCTCGCGGCGACCACGACCCTGTTCGCGACCGTCTACTGGTCCAAGTTCGCGCACATGTTCTTCAAGCCTGCCGCGGCCTACCAGAAGCGCATTACCCGTGCCGATGGCTCCGCCGAGAACCTCCCGACCCTCACGCGCGACGATCCCGAGCAGCAGCAGCGCCATTCCATGGAACTGCTGCGCGATGCGCCGATGGAGATGGGGAAGGGTATCCAGCGTGAAGCGCCGCACCACTACTAGCCATTAACCCGAACACCAGCATCGATCGAGGACAACCATGCCAACTTTCGTATACATGACCCGTTGCGATGGCTGTGGGTACTGCGTGGACATCTGCCCGTCAGACATCATGCATATCGACGAAACCACCCGTCGCGCCTACAACATCGAGCCCAACATGTGCTGGGAATGCTTTTCCTGCGTGAAGGCCTGCCCGCACCATGCGATTGACGTGCGCGGCTACGCGGACTTCGCGCCACTGGGGCACAGCGTGCGCGTCGATCGCGACGAAGAGCGCGGCACCATTGCCTGGAAGATCAAGTTCCGCGACGGTCGGGAGAAGGACTTCCTGTCGCCGATTACCACCAAGCCCTGGGGCAAGCACATCCCGCAGCTGGCAGACGTCCCCGCACCCGACAAGTCCATGCGCGACAGCCAGCTGTTGTTCAACGAGCCCAAGTACATCCGGATGGATGAGGGGGATCTGCACACGCTTGAGGCCGCCGGTCTCAAACTGAAAGAAGGGGTGTACTACTGATGGCCTACAAGACAATCGTCGAAGACAACATCGACATCCTGGTCTGTGGCGCCGGGCTCGGCGGCACGGGTGCCGCCTGGGAGGCTCGCTTCTGGGGTCAGGACAAGAAGGTCGTGATTGCCGAAAAGGCCAACATCGACCGTTCCGGCGCGGTGGCCCAGGGCCTGTACGCGATCAACTGCTACATGGGCACCCGCTGGGGCGAGAACAACCCCGAGGACCATGTGCGCTACGCCCGTATCGACCTGATGGGCATGGTGCGCGAGGACCTGCTGTTCGACATGGCGCGCCACGTGGACTCCACCGTGCACCAGTTCGAGGAGTGGGGCCTGCCCCTGATGCGCGACCCGAAGACGGGCGCCTATCAGCGAGAAGGTCGCTGGCAGATCATGATCCACGGCGAGTCCTACAAGCCGATCGTGGCCGAGGCCGCCAAGAAGTCCGCGGACACGATCTACAACCGGATCTGCGTGACCCATCTGCTGATGGACGAGTCCAAGGAGAACCGGGTCGCCGGCGCCGTGGGCTTCAATGTGCGCACCGGCAACTACCACGTCTTCAAGTCGAAGTCGGTGATCGTGGCCGCCGGTGGCGCCTCGATGATCTTCAAGCCGCGTTCGGTCGGTGAAGGTGCGGGTCGCGTCTGGTATGCCCCGTGGTCTTCCGGCTCGGCCTATGGCCTGCTGATCAACGCCGGTGCCAAGATGACCCAGATGGAGAACCGCATCGTGCTGGCCCGCTTCAAGGATGGCTACGGTCCGGTGGGTGCGTACTTCCTGCATCTGAAGACCCGTACGCAGAACTGCAACGGGGAAGAGTACGAATCCAAGTGGTGGCCGCAGCTGCAGGAGATGGTCGGCAAGGAATACCTGGATCCGGAGGTCTCTCACCGGACGCATCGCCCGATCCCGACCTGCCTGCGCAACCATGCGTTCCTGAACGAGGTGAACGCGGGCCGTGGCCCGATCCACATGGTCACCATGGAGGCCTTCCAGGACCCGCACCTTGAAGAGGTGGGCTGGGAAAACTTCCTGGGCATGACCGTCGGCCAGGCCGTCCTGTGGGCCGCCACCGACGTGGACCCCAAGAACGAGAACCCCGAGCTGACCACCTCGGAGCCCTACGTGATGGGCTCGCACGCCACGGGTTGTGGCGCCTGGTGCTCTGGTCCGGAGGATGTTTCCCCGCCCGAGTACTTCTGGGGCTACAACCGCATGACCAGTGTCGAGGGCCTGTTCGGTGCCGGCGATGCCGTGGGCGGTACGCCGCACGCGTTCTCCTCCGGTTCCTTCACCGAGGGCCGTCTGGCCGCGAAGGCCGCCTGCAAGTACATCGACGATGGCAAGGCCGACGGCATCCGTGTCTCCGATTCGCAGATCAACAAGCTGAAAGAGGAGATCTATAAGCCGCTGGAGCACTACAAGGTCTACAGCAACGAGGTCGTGGCCGGTTCGGTCAATCCGAACTTCATCAACCCGCGCCAGGGTCTTGACCGCCTGCAGAAGCTGATGGATGAATACTGTGGCGGCGTAACGGTCAGCTACATGACCAACGAGAAGCTGCTCAATATCGGCCTGAAGAAGATGCACATCCTCGAAGAGGACCTCGAGAAGCTGGCGGCGGAGGACATCCATGAGCTGCTGCGTGCCTGGGAACTGAAGCACCGCGTGCGCACCGCCGAGAGCGTCTTCCACCACACCCTGTTCCGCAAGGAAACCCGCTGGCCGGGCTACTACTACCGCGGCGACTACATGAAGCTCGACGACAAGAACTGGCACCACCTGACGGTTTCGCGTCGTGACCCGAAGACGGGCGAGTACACCATGGAGAAGGCGCCCTGCTACCACCTGGTCGACAAGGACGAGGCGCCGGCCAAGGAGGCCGAGAAGGAGGAAGCCTAGGGTACCGCGGTGGCGGGGCCGCAGCCGGCCCCGCCACCATGCTCGGCAGCCGCGATGACCCACGCGTTCGCGCGTCGGTCATCCCTTTCAACCGCCACACCTGAGGGTTTTCACTATGACCAGTGCAGCTGAAGCACAGACGTTGCCGGAGACCTCGATGAACATCATCGAGCACTCCGACCAGGAGATCCTCGAGATTGCCCACCCCATCTGGAGCGATCTGATCAAGCACTCCAACAAGGGGCAGTACGGCAAGTTCGTCCGCCGGTTCTCCTACCACCTGCTGTTTGGCCTCAACGAGGTCGAGGTGGGCAAGCAGTTCGCCCAGAGCGAGTTGACCCGCAATCTCAGCGAGGACTGGGACTTCCTGGGCATTATTCGCCGTGGCGAGCACGTCACCGTCCTGTATCGCGTGCGTAGCACGAAGAAGGAGGGCGAGTGGCTGGGCCGGATGGTCCTCGGCTACGAGGAAGGCGAGGTACGCATCTTTGGTGCGTCCATTTTCTGACAACGCGGGACTGTTCATGACCGAAGTAATCAAGGACAACAAGTACGTCGAGCTGAACTACCAGGTGATCGACCAGAAAACCGGCCAGGTGCTGACCGAGGTCGAGTTCCCGCTGGGTTATGTCCACGGCGTCAACGAGGTCCTGTCGCCCCAGGTCATGGGCGAACTGGAAGGCCGCGCCCAGGGCGAAACCATCGAAGTGCCGATCGACTGCAACGCCCTCTATGGCCCGCGCGACGAGTCGCTCGTGATCACGGACGCGATCGAAAACGTGCCGGAGGAGTACCGCGAGGTGGGGACCGCCATCCTGATGGAGAACGACCGCGGCCAGACCAAGAGCTTCTTGGTGACACGGCTCGACGACAAAACCATCACTATCGACGGCAACAATCCACTGTGCGGCCGTCAGGTAATCTTCAAGCTGAACATCCTGCTGGTACGCGATGCCACCGACGAGGAAATCGCACACGGTGGCAAGGTGGAGTCGGGCCCGGAGATCGACAGCGGGCGCGCGGTCCCTATCGAGTGATGGAGCAGGCGTTCGGCGCGTGAGTATGTCGGGGCAGGGCGACGCCAGTTCTCCGCCCCTCTTTTTTCATCGAAGCGAGGTGAATGCACCATGAGTCAGCAATCCGACAAGAAGCACCCGGAAGTGCCGGACGGCAAGTCACGCTTTCTGGTAACCCGGCAGATGAAGCCCAACGAAAAGGGCTTCGTCGGCTACGAGACCATCTGGGAACCCTTCCAGAAGGAAGCCGAGTACCAGACCCCCAAACGTCCGTGACGCGGCCAGCCGCCGAACCCCCCGGATTTGGCGGCTGTTTTTATCCAGCCGGTCCACAGGGCGGCACCTCGCCGATGGTGATGGGGCGATGGTGATCGGCCGGTCAACGGGCGTTCGCCGGATCACGAAAGTTGATTGACCGGGCTCGCGGCTAGCCTTCTATCAATCCTGCGGCACGGAAGCCGAGGTCTCAGCAAAGGAATGCGTTCATGAAGCGTGCATCTCTCGCGGGCGTCCTGCCTGCCTTCGCCCTGGCGCTTGCCACGGGCTGCAGTTCTTCCTATCCCGATCAGGCCGAGTTCGACTTTGGCGAGCTGCCCATCGCCGATCAGGCCCAGGCGCGCGGGCTTCTCGAGGAGGTCGAGGCCGGCTGGTCGCTGACCGTATCCGTCGAGGCCGCCGTAGCCGACCTGGAGCCGGCCGCGGTCCACCTTGAGGCGCTCTCCGAACAGCTGGCCGCAGAGACGGTCTCCGATCTGACCCTGATGGTGGAAGGCGAGCCGGCCGACCAGTTGCAGGCGGCCTATGCCACCTTCACCGACAAGCGCCGCGCCGTCCATGACAACTTCGAGCGCGAGCAGGCAGAAGCGCGCGCGGAACTGGAACAGGCGCGCGAGGAGCTGGCGGCCGAACGCAGCGAGCTGGAGGAGAACCTCGCGGCCATCGACGCCTTCGTCGAAGAGGAGCGCGAGGCGGTGGAAGCGGTCGAGGCCGAGATCGAGGCCCTGGAAGCGAAGCAGGCCGAGATTGCCGACTCCGTCCTCGCCGCACTGAACGAGGCCATCATGGAGCACGAGCTGCCGGTGCGCCCGGTGGCGCGGTTCGACGGCTATTCGTGGCGCTCCTGGGAGGTGGACGCCAGTCGCTCCTGCCCCAGTGCCGACAGCCCTTTACAGATCGATGCGCGTGCTACCCACGGGGTGTGCGTGATGGTGTCCGGCCGCCCGTATCGCGGCGGCGAAGCCGTGAACGCGCAACTGGACCCGATCCTGGCCTCCGGTCTGCTCGACTACTACGAACTGGACGAAACGATTGGCGTGACGGGCGGGTTCCGGCGGCGCGCACCCGAGGGCACCCTGCGGGCCGACCTGGCCGATGCCCGCAAGGTCCTGGACGATCGTTTGATCGTGGCGGAAAACCGCTTTGGTACCCGGCGCGACCTCGGCCGCGAGGAGACCCTCCTGAACCGCCGCGCCACGTCGCTGGATCGTCAGCAGCAGCAACTGGAAAACCAGAGCGTGCGCAGCTTCGAGTATTCGGACGAGCGCTCGGCGCTGCGGTCCGCCGAACAGGCCTACGGTCAGGCGTTGCTGGCGCAGACGGTGGCGGCGCATGTGCAGCCGGTGGGCGACATGACCGCCGATCACGTATTTCCGCTCGGGTCGCGCGATAGTACCGCCATCCTCGTCATCCAGACCCGCGAGCGCGGCCTGCGCAGGGGCATGGATACGGTCCTCACGCTGTTCCGGCTGGAGCTCGACGATACCTATGCCGACTATGACCGTGTGCCGATACACGGCGAGCGCGACAACATGGCCTTTGCCCGCTTCCGCGGCGAGGCGACCCGGGACGAGGCAAACCGGCGCGTCTATCTGGCCCTGGCGCGCGAGCTGACCCGCTAGCTTCGTGTCGGTGAATCCGCGTTTCCCCGGGTCCAGACTCGGGCACGACCTGTTACCTGCAATAACTCAGGAGGAGTGCAATGATGATCAAGAAAGGACTGGCTGCGGCGGGCGTCGCGTTTGTACTGGCGGGGTGTTCTGGTGGTGGCCCGTCGACCGCCGACATCGAGGCGGTGATGGCCCAGATGGTCGCGGCCAGCGGCCTCGGCGCACAGGGCGTCTCGGTCGATATCCACAGCAGCGACTGCAGCGAGGTGGACGGGGGCGTCTTTGACTGTCAGGTGGATGCCACGGTGTCCGCTGGCGGGTACTCGGAGGATCTCACCGATCGCCTTCGGCTGGTCGAGGGTTCCAGTGGCTGGGAACCCGCCTTCTAAGCGCGCCCGACGAAAGGCCTCCCACAAAACTAAAAGCCCCGCCGGGGCGTAGTCCGGCGGGGCTCGTAAAACGGGGACGGCGGTCCTGGCCGCCGGCCCCGGTGTTGCCCGGTCAGAAGTCGTAACGCATCCCGATCGAGAGGGCGGTAGCGGTCTCGCCACCCACACCCGGCTGGCTGACGCTCTTGGCGGCATTCCACGGCGCCAGGGCCGAGTTGTCGTCGTTGTCGACCATTGCGATGTTGCCGTAGAAGCGCAGGTCGCTGTCGAGGCGGTATTCCAGGCCCAGGGCGTACATCGTTGCGTCAGCATCCGCCAGATCGGAATCCAGCTGGAAGACGTGACCGTTCAGGTACATGCTCGGGGTCAGGCGGAACTGGCCGCCGAGGCCGTAGATATCCGCATCGTCACCACTGGTGGTTTCCGAGTTCTGGTAGAAGGCGCCCATGCGAAAGGCCGGGGTGATGCGATAGCCGACGGCCAGGCGCCAGGCATCCGGGTTCACATCGCCATCTTCCTGCTTCTCGTAGGCCAGAGCGCCGGTCAGGTCGCCCATACTCAGGTTCAGAGATGTGGAGTAGGCCTTGTTCGGGGCCCCGTCGGCGGTGGTGGCGCCGTCCGTCTCGTTCGAGTACTGGATGTTCCAGGTTAGGCCGCCGAAGCTCGGGGTCTGGTAGTGGATGCTGTTGTTGAAACGCTCGTCGAAGCGGCCGGTCTGCGCGGCGGAACGGGTCAGGTTGCGCATGTCGCCGATCTGGTCGCCAAAGAAGTTGGCCGGGCCGCGGGCGCGCTTGAACGGGGTGTCGAACTTGCCGATACGCAGCATGCCCCACTCGGAGCCCTTCAGGCCCACAAAGGTGTCGCGGGTCGCGAAGTTTGTGCCGTTGGTGTCGAAGTCGATCTGTTGTTCGATCTGGAACATCCCGACCAGCTGCTCGCGGAACTCGCGCTCGCCCTTGAAGCCCAGACGGCTGGAATTGCTCGAGACATTGAACTCGTTGTAGTCGGCGCCGTCGTCGAGGACATCGGCGGACAGGTGGGCGCGGCCGTACAGCGTCCAGTCGGCAGTGGCCAGGGCCGGTACGACCAGACCGGCCGCAATCAGGCTGGTCAGCAGTTGCTTGCGATTCATGGGTTTCTCCCCTATTGGAATGTGCAGGTTGGCGAGACGCGAAGCCGTCCCGACAGGGCGCAAGCATGGGGAGGGCGAGTGACGTGTCCGTTACGGGGCGGTGAAGATCGCGTTAAAACGCGACACTGTTGCGCAAATGAAACACCTGGGCCGGGAACCTGCCAGCGAGGGGCGAGTCCTCTGAAGAGCGGGCAGGCTCGACGCCCGCCATGATGCAGTACCGAATGGGAGGGACCGAGGTGGTGCGACGGCCGGATCCGACGTTCTCTGGACGCGTACGCTGGCCGCTATTCGCCGGTCTTCTGGTGGCGGCCACGGCACAGGCCGACGACGAAGCACTGGTCCTGGATCCCGTCGAAGTCACCGTCACCGCACCCAGGCTGGCCACGCCGCTGGCGGACCTGCCGGCCGCGGTATCGCGCGTGGACGAGCGCCAGGCGACCGAGGGGCGGCAGGGCCTGCAGCTGGACGAGGCGCTCAATCGTGTGCCGGGGCTGTTCGCCCAGAACCGCTACAACTTTGCGCAGGACGCGCGCATCTCCATCCGCGGCTTCGGCTCGCGGGCGCCGTTCGGGGTGCGCGGGCTACGCATCCTGCAGGACGGCATCCCCGAGACCACCCCCGACGGCCAGTCACAGGTGGACGCGATCGACCTGCTGAACCTGCGCGACATCGAGGTGCTGCGCGGACCCAGCGCCGCGCTGTACGGCAATGCCTCCGGAGGCGTGATCTCGGCGCGCACCCGCGACGGCCGCGACCCGCGTGGCTTTGGTGGCGGGGTGCTGCTGGGCAGCTACGGTTATCGCCGCGCCGAGGCCATCGCCGAACAGGACCACGGGACCCATCGCTACTCCCTGACCGCCCACGATTTCGCGATCGACGGCCACCGCGACCAGTCCACCGCCGAGAAGCGCTACCTGCGCCTGCACACCGCCTCGGAGCTGGAGGCCGGCACGCTGAACTTCCACCTGCGCTACCTCGATGCCCCACGCACCGACGACCCCGGCGGACTCACCCGCGAGGAGATGCGTCAGAACCGCCGCGCGGCAGCCCCGCTAGCCATGGCCCTCGACAGCACACAGGAGGCCGAGCAGCTGACCACGGGATTGCAGTGGGAACAGTCGCTCGGCCTCGGCGAGCTGCGCCTGGGCGGGTTCTGGACCCAACGCGATTACGCGCAGCAACTGCCATTCCCCGGCGACTCACGGGTGGCCTACGAGCGCGATTTCTACGGACTCAACGCCCAGTACGAGCAGGACATCGGCCCGACCCGGGTACTGACCGGGATCGACCTGGAAGAGCAGCGTGACGACCGCACCCGGCGCTGTACGTCGGGGACTTTCGCACCTGGGCTGGACTGTGACGAAGACGAAGTCGTTGGGGATCTGGCCCTAGACCAGCTAGAGCGCGCCCGCTCGCGAGGAGTGTTTATACAAACCGACACCGCGCTGGGGTCCAACTGGAACATGGTGGTCGGCGCCCGTCATGACCGTATCAGGATGTCGATCCGGGACGACTTCTTCGACCAACTCGACGACCCGGACAGCGCTACAGACGACTCCGGGCGCCGCAGCTTCCGGGAAACGAGCGGGATGGCGGGGTTGATCTGGCACTTCCAGCCGGAGTACCGGGCCTTCGTGAATGTGGCCACCAACTTCGAGACGCCGACCTTCACCGAATTCGCCAACCCCGATGGCGGTGGCTTTGATCCCGACGTAGAGCCGCAGCGGGCGCGCAGCATCGAGGTCGGAATCCGCCGCGAGAGCCAGCATCTTTCGTGGGAGGCATCGGCCTACGCGACTCGGGTGCGTGACGAGCTTTCCCCTTATCAGATAGAGGGGCAAGGCGACCGTACGTTCTATACCAACGCGGGGCGCACTGCCCGCGATGGGCTGGAACTTGCGGTGGAGTGGCATGCGGCGCCTCAGTGGACCCTCAGCGGGGCATATTCCCTGAGCGATTTCCGATTTCGCGAGTTCGACGATGTGGAAGGGGTGCGTCACGATGGCAACCGCCTGCCCGGGCTGCCGCGCGAGCAGCTGTTCCTGGAGGCCGACTGGCGCCAGGGGCCCTTCTTTTTTACCGTCGATGCGCTGTACACGGGCGCGCGCTATGTGAACGACGCCAATGACGAACGCGTGGGCGGACAGACCACGCTGAACCTGCGCGCGGGCCGCCACTGGCAGGATGGCAACGCCCATGTCGAGGCCTTCGTGGCCGCGAACAACCTGCTGGACGCGGACAGCGTCGACAACATCCGCATTAATGCCAACCAGGGACGCTACTACGAGCCGGCCCCGGGCCTGACCCTGATGGCGGGGATGCGCATGACCTTCGGGCGCTAACGCGCGCCACCATGCCGGACCCTGAGCCGTCATTGCGAGGAGGCGAAGCCGACGAAGCAATCTCTCTCCGAATACACCGCGTTGCCAGAGTTCGGAGATTACTCGCTGCGCTCGCCCTTCGGGCCGGCCTGCGGCCGTTCAACGCGCTTCGCGCCTTTGTGCCACGTCGGCTTCGCCTCCTCGCAATGACGGTGCCGTGAAGATGGACCGTAGCCGCTACGTCGCACGCTGCACTGAGCGCCGCGCGAACCGCATCAAGGAAGGGTGTCCGACTAATCGCGCCGCCCGGGCCCCTCCCGGGGTTCTTTCGGCTCGATCTCGTCGAGCCGGCCCTGTTCGATCTTGCGCAGGGTCTCGGGGTCGGTGGGGTCGTCGTCCTCCCAGTCGTGCCGGCGGTAGACCGGGAGCGGGTCGCGGCGATAGAGGAACCAGCCGCAGACCGCACCGACAACCGCACCGAACAGGTGCGCCTCGAACGAGACTCTGGGGCCGCTGGGGAAGACGCCCCAGATCATGCTGCCGTAGAGAAACAGGATGATGATGGCCACCGCGATGGACAGCGCATCGCGGCGGCGAATCCCGATCACCACGGCGAAGAACATCAGCCCGTGGGTCAGGCCCGAGGCGCCAATGTGCAGCCCCTCGCGCGCGAACAGCCAGACGCCCAGTCCGCCCATCAGCCAGATCAGCGGGACCGCAACGCGGGTGGCGCGCGGAAAGCCGTAGAGCGTGAGCATGCCGAGCACCCACAGGGTCGGCACATTGGCGAGCAGGTGGCCCCAGGAGCCGTGGATCAGCGGCGAGGTGATGATACCCAGCGCCCCGACCGCGTCGCGCGGCAGGATGCCCAGCCGCGACCAGTCCCCGCCGACCAGGTCGTGCAGGGCATGGATCACGATCAGGAGGGCGGCCCCCAGCATGGGCCAGAGCAGCGCGCGCCGAATCCGCTCGCGCTCGGCCCGGGGGTCGGCCGGGGGTGCCGGCCGGCGAAGGTTCATCATCCGCCTAGCCTGCCACGCCTGGACAAGAGGTCCAATCTCTCCAATCCCCCGGCGTCGTTACGGGCACCGTCATTGCGAGGCCCCGCAGGGGCCGCGGCAACCTCCTGAAGCTTGCGCAGTGTCGGGGTCCGAGGGTTTCGGAGGGGGATTGCTTCGTCGCTGCACTCCTCGCAATGACGGTGGCGGTGCTAGTGCCCGCCCGGCCCCAGGTCGGCGCCCTTGTCGTGCTGCGCGAGCTTGTCGTGCAGTTCACCACTTTCACCTCGCGGGGCCTTCACCTCGACCTCCATGCCGTTGCGGCGGAACTTGCCGACGACCTTGTCGATGGCGGCCACCGCCGAGCTGTCCCACAGCGAGGCGCGGGTCAGGTCGATCTCGATGTGATGGATGCCCTCGCGGTAGTCGAAGCTGTCGATGAACTTGTCCACGGCGACGAAGAACAGCTGGCCGCGCACGGTGTAGATCCGGGTCCGGCCGTCCTCGGAGAGCGCACTGGTGACTTCGACCGCCTTGACCATCTTGCGCGCGAAGAAGATCGCCGAGAGCAGCACGCCGGCGAACACGCCCAGCGACAGGTCGTGGGTGATCACGGTGGTGCCAACGGTCACGATCAGCACGGTGGCGTCGGTGCGCGGCAGCTTGTGCAGGGTGGTCAGCGAGCCCCAGTCGAAGGTGGCGATGGAGACCATGATCATCACCGCGACCAGCGCGGCCATTGGGATGATCGAGACCAGGTCGCCGAGGAACACGATGAACAGCAGCAGGAAGATCCCCGCCGACAAGGTCGACAGACGACCGAGACCCCCGGACTTGATGTTGATCACCGACTGGCCAATCATCGCGCAGCCCGCCATGCCGCCGAAAAAGCCGGTGACGACATTGGCGATGCCCTGGCCCTGGGCCTCGCGGTTCTTGCCAGAGGGCGTGTCGGTCAGATCGTCGAGGATGGAGGCGGTCAGCAGCGACTCCAGCAGGCCGACGATCGCCAGCGCGAACGCGGTCGGGAAGATGATCTGCAGCGTCTCCCAGTTCAGCGGGATGTCGGGGAACAGGAACACCGGCAGGCCGTCCGGAAGCTCGCCCATGTCGCCGACCTCCAGCGTCGGCAGCCCCATGAAATAGACCACGACGCTGAGCACCACGATCGCGACGAGCGGCGGCGGCAGCAGCTTCGGATAGCCCGGGATCATCGGCAGGCCATAGAGGATGATCAGGCCGGCCGTGACCAGCGCCCACATGGTGGTGTCGCCATCCACCAGGTAGGGCACCTGGGACAGGAAGATCAGGATCGCCAGCGCATTCACGAAGCCGACCAGCACCGTGCGCGGGATGAACATCATGTAGCGCGCGAGCTTGGCCCAGGCGAACAGGATCTGGATGATGCCGGTCAGGATGGTCGCGGCCAGCAGGTACTGCAGTCCGTGCTCGGCGATGAGTGTCACCATCAGCAGGGCCATGGCCCCGGTCGCGGCCGAGATCATTCCGGGGCGCCCTCCGGCGAAGGCGATCACTACCGCCATGGTGAAGGACGCGTACAAGCCCACGCTCGGGTCCACGCCGGCGATGATGGAGAATGCGATCGCCTCGGGGATCAGCGCCAGCGCGACCACGATCCCGGCAATCAGGTCGCCGCGCACATTGAACAACCAGATCTTGCGCTGGCGGGACAGGAAGTCTTGTAGGGTCTGCTGCACGATATGGTCCCCAATACCGATGCGCGCCGAAGCCGACATGCGTCGGGATCAACGGGTGAACGAACAGGTACCAGAGACTTGTGCGAAGTAGCCGGGCCCGGTTGCCACCAGTGGATGGCGCGGTTGCAAGCGGTTCAATGCCGGTACAGACTGAAACCGCCAGGAAAGGCGGCAAAGTCTAGCACTTCATAAGCCCGTCCCGAAGTTTGCCGTCCCGCTCAAGCCTTTGCCGGGGCTCTTCCATGCGTTCAATTGGGGATCTTCATGCTGCAGCGCGTCATCATCGCCGTCGACTTCTCGCCCGCCTCTGCCGCGGCCCTGGCCGTTGCACGCCAGCACTGCCCGGGGGCGAAGAAGCGGCTGCTCTATGTGATGAAGCCGTCGGACGTGGCAGAGCCCAGTTCCGCTGGTGCGTTCAGTGGTGCGGGGTCGTCGCCCCTGAATGCAAAGGAAATGCGCCATTCGGCGGAAGAAAAAATCCGGTCGCAGTTGCAGGAGTGGGCGGAGGCAGATGACGAGGTCGCCATCGCCGTGGGCAGTGCGCCGGAGGAGATCTCCCGTCATGCCGAGGAGTGGGGCGCGGATATGATCGTGATGGGGACCCGCGGGCGCAGTCAGATCGCCAACATGCTCTCCGGTTCCGCGACCGAGTGGCTGGTGCGCAACGCCCGCCTGCCGGTGCTGGTCGTGCACGATGTGCCGCTGTCCGACTCCATGAAGGAAAAGCTGCCGCCGGAAGGCGCCGTCGACTGAGCCGGCTCGCTGTTCGCCGACACGTAGAAGGCCCGCTTTCCAGCGGGCCTTCCTTGTTCCTGTGGAATGCTCGCGCGGTGTCGAGGCCCCAGGCATGTAGGAGGCCAGCCCTCTGGCCGATGGGACGCTTGTCACACCCCATCGGCCAGAAGGCTGGCCTCCTACGGGATCGGGGCCAGCCCCGCCGTGACGCTAGCCGCCGGTCATGGACATGAAGCGCATCACCTTTTCCGGGCGCTCGGAGAATTCGTGGCGTTCCGGTTTCAGTTTGATGGCCTGGACCACCAGATCCTCCAGTTCGGAATCGGTGCAGCCCTCGCGCAGGTAGGGGCGCAGGTTCAGGCTGTGGTCGTTGCCCAGGCAGGTGTAGATGGTGCCGTCCACCGACAGGCGCACGCGGTTGCAGGTATCGCAGAAGTGCTGCGAGATCGGCGTAATGAAGCCGATGCGCACCGGCGTATCGGGGATCTGCATGTAGCGCGCCGGGCCGCCGCCGGGCATCACGCCGGGTACCAGGTTGTAGCGCTGCTCCAGACGGGCGCGCACGTCCTGCAGGTTCACGTAGTGACCCTCTTTCGCCTCGCGGCCGGTGTCGCCCATCGGCATGGTCTCGATGAAGCGCAGGGTGAAGCCGTGCTCGATGCAGAAGTCGACCATGTCCTCGACTTCCGGCTCGTTGATCCCGCCCATTACCACCATGTTGATCTTGATCGGGTCGAGCCCGGCGGCCTTGGAGGCCATTAGCCCGTCCAGCACCTTGTCCAGCTTGCCGCCGGTGATCTCCTTGAAGACCTCGGGCTTGAGCGAGTCCAGGCTGACGTTGATGCGAGCGACCCCGGCATCCTTCAGTTCCTGGGCATGGCGCGCCATGCGCGTGGCATTGGTGGATAGCGAGATGTCGTCGATGCCAGGCAGGGCGTTCAGGCGTGCGGCCAGGTCCGGGAGGTTCTTGCGTACCAGCGGCTCGCCGCCGGTCAGGCGCACGCGGCGGGTGCCCAGACGTCCGAAGGCCCCCATGACGCGCTCGATCTCCTCGAAGCTGAGCCAGTGGTCCGGCTCCTCGAAGTCGCGAAAGCCCTTGGGCATGCAGTAGAAGCAGCGCAGGTCGCAGCGGTCGGTGACCGAGAGGCGGACATATTCGATGCGGCGGCCAAAGGCATCCACCAGTGCGTTCTCGTCCTTGAGGGGCTGTTCCATGGGGTACTCCGTCCTGCCGATGGGGGCGATATGTTTCATCACACACATCGTAGACCACTTCTCCGGGAACGCAACAACAATGCCTCAGAATCGTTGCGGCAATAAACAAAATCTCTCACAGATAATTTCGACTTATTCCAAGATAAGAACTTTTCGTTGGCCAAAAGCCCGGCTTATGGCCAATATGGCCCATGAATAAGCAAACCGTAATCTATGGGGTCGTCTGAATGAGCGCGTTGCCCGAGTTCGAGAACCACAGCGAGCAGGAGATCAAGTACACCACCTGCTACATGTGTGCCTGCCGCTGCGGCATCAAGGTTACCGTCCAGAACAACAAGGTCCGCTATATCCAGGGCAATCGGCATCACCCGATCAACAAGGGGGTGCTGTGTGCCAAGGGTAACGCGGGGATCATGAAGCAGCAGTCCCCGGCGCGCCTGCACCAGCCGATGCGCCGCAAGCCCGGCACCGAGCGCGGCGCCGGCGAGTTCGAGCCGATCTCCTGGGACGAGGCGCTGGACATGCTGTCCACGCGGCTGCAGAAGATCCGCGAGACCGACCCGCGCAAGCTGGCGTTCTTCACCGGCCGCGACCAGATGCAGGCCCTGACCGGTCTGTGGGCGACCCAGTTCGGCACCTACAACTGGGCGGCCCACGGCGGCTTCTGCTCGGTGAACATGGCCACCGGCGGTCTGTATACCACCGGCTTCGCCTTCTGGGAATTCGGCGACCCCGACTGGGACCGCACCAAGTACCACATGCTCTGGGGCGTGGCGGAAGACCATGCCTCCAACCCGATCAAGATCGGTCTGGAGAAGCTCAAGCGCCGCGGCGGCAAGTTTGTCGCGATCAACCCGGTGCGCACCGGCTACCAGGCGATCGCCGACGAGTGGGTGGGCATCAAGCCCGGTACCGACGGCCTGTTCGCGCTGTCGATGCTGCACGTGCTGCTGAAGAACGACCAGTTCGACTGGGACTTCCTGGTGCGCTACACCAACGCCACCCAGTTGGTGGTGCAGACCCCGGGGCAGAAGGGCGATGGCCTGATCCTGCGTGACGAGGCCGGCAACCCGCTGGTCTGGGAGCTGGAGCAGGAGGCGTTCGTCGACGGCACCCAGGTCGACATCAAGCCGGCGTTGTTCGGCGAGTACACCGCGCCCGACGGCCGCCCGGTCAAGACCGTGATGACCCTGCTGGCCGAGCGTTACCTGAGCGACGAGTATTCCCCGGAGAACACCGCCGAGGTCACCGGCGTCCCGGCCAGCCAGACCGAGCGCCTGGCACTGGAGATGGCCCACGTCGCGTTCAAGGAGACGATCGAACTCGACATCGAGTGGACCGACTCCTGGGGCCGCAAGCACGACAAGGTGTTCGGTCGCCCGGTGTCCATGCACGCGATGCGCGGCATCTCCGCGCACTCCAACGGCTTCCAGACCTGCCGCGCGATCCATCTGCTGCAGATCATGCTGGGCTCGGTGGACTGCCCCGGTGGTCACCTGGCCAAGCCGCCGTATCCCAAGCACGTCCCGCCGGGCATCAAGCCGGCCAAGGAATGCGCGCCGAACACCCCGCTGAAGAGCCCGCCGCTCGGTTTCCCGACCGCGCCGGAGGACCTGGTCATCGATGACGACGGCAATCCGCTGCGCATCGACAAGGCCTTCTCCTGGGATGCGCCGATCTCCAACCATGGTCTGATGCACATGGTGGTGACCAATGCGGTCAACGGCGACCCCTACCCGATCGACACGCTCATCTTCTTCATGGCGAACATGTCCTGGAACTCCTCCATGAACACCGCCGAAGTGATGGACATGCTGCGGGCGAAGGACGACAGCGGCGAGTACAAGATCCCGTTTCTGGTGGTCTCGGATGCGTTCCACTCGGAGACGGTCAACTTCGCCGACCTGGTGCTGCCGGATACCACCTATCTGGAGCGCTACGACACGATCTCCATGCTGGACCGCCCGATCTCCGAGCCGGCCGCGGCGGCGGACTCCATCCGCCACCCGATCCTCGAGGTCGACCGCAATGTGCGTCCCTGGCAGGAGGTCATGGTCGAGCTGGCCGGGCGTCTGAAGTTCCCGGCGTTCACCAAGGACGACGGCAGCCGCAAGTTCGCGGACTACAAGGACTTCATCGTCAACTTCGAGAAGGAGCCGGGCATCGGCTTCCTGTCCGGCTACCGCGGCAAGGACGGCAAGACCCACCTGCGCGGCGAGCCGAACCCGAAGCAGTGGGAGGCGTACATCGAGAACCAGGGGTTCTTCGTGCATCACCTGGCGCCGAACCAGCAGTTCTACCGCTACGCCAACAAGGAGTACCTGGAGCTGGCCAAGCACGCCGGCTGGGTGGGCAAGACCGACCCGATCACCATCGAGCTCTACTCCGAGACCCAGCAGCGCTTCAAGCTGGCCGGTCAGGGCCTGTATGACGGCCCGCAGCCGACCAAGCAGGAGCACAAGGATCGCCTGACCCAGTTCTTCGATCCGCTGCCGATCTGGCACAAGCCGCTGGAACAGACCCGGATCGACGAGGAGGAGTATCCCTTCTACGCGGTCAACCAGCGTCCGATGTTCATGTACCACTCCTGGGATTCGCAGAACGCCTGGCTGCGCCAGATCTGCGCCCAGAACTACCTGTACATGAACCGCGGCAAGGCGGAGTCCATGGGCATCGCCGACATGTCCTGGGTGTGGCTCGAGTCGCACAACGGCAAGATCCGCGTGCAGGTCAAGCTGATCGAGGGCTGCGAGCCGAGCACCGTCTGGACCTGGAACGCCATCGGCAAGCAGAAGGGCGCCTGGGGCCTGAAGCCGGACGCGAACGAGTCCAACAAGGGCTTCCTGATGAACCACCTGATCAGCGAGCTGCTGCCGAAGAAGGGCGACCCGGTGGACAACATCACCAACTCCGACCCGGTCACCGGCCAGGCCGCGTGGTACGACCTGAAGGTCAAGATCACCCCGGCCGACCCGGAAGAGGCCAGCACCTGGCCCGACTTCGACACGATCAAGCCGGCGCCCGGCATGTCCGAGGCCCCGGACCAGCTCCGCTACGCGGCGCACAAGCCGGTGCACCTGAACCGTTCCATCCGCGACGTGCTGACGCGCGGCTCGCTGGACGACGAACAGTAGGCATCACGGATCCGGGCCATGCCGCCGGCCGAAGCCGGCGGCCCGAGAGAATTTGAGGAGTACCTGAAATGCGACTTGGACTCGTAATCGACATGGATACCTGCGTGGGCTGTCACGCCTGCGCGGTGGCCTGCAAGCAGTGGAACACCAGCGGTACCACCGGCGCGCTGACCGACTATCGCCCCTATGGCGAGGACCCCAGCGGCGTGTGGTTCAACCGTATTCGCCACTACGAAGTCGGCGATTATCCCAACAACAAGACCGTGAACATCCCGATGTCCTGCATGCACTGCCAGCATGCTGACTGCGTGAACGTCTGCCCGACCGGCGCCTCCTACAAGCGCCCGGAAGACGGCATCGTGCTGGTCGACCAGGACAAGTGCATGGGCTGCAACTACTGCGCCTGGGCCTGCCCCTACGGCGCCCGCGAGCTGGACCGCGAAGACGGCGTGATGAAGAAGTGCACGCTGTGCGTGGACCGCATCTACGACGAGCAGCTGCCGCCGGAAGAGCGCCAGCCCGCCTGCGTGATCACCTGCCCGGCGCACGCCCGGTTCTTCGGTGACTTCGACGATCAGGACTCCGAGGTCAGCCGCCTGGTGCGCGAGCGCGGCGGCGTGAAGCAGATGCCGGAGCTGGGCTACAAGCCGGTCAACACCTATCTGCCCCCGCGTATCACCCGCCCGATCCCCACCGACGATGTGCGCGCCAACAAGCTCGTCACCTCGGTGAAGGACTGGGTCAACAAGATGGTCGCGCGCTAGGCGCGGCCCGAACGGGAGAATTCATATGCATCCGGCATTTTCCGTCATCCTGTTTACCGTCATCTCGGGTGCGGGCTACGGCCTGTTCATCCTGCTGGCGGCCTTCCATCTCGCGGGTATCGGCCCGGCCATGAGCCACGGCGAGCTGCTGGCGCACGGCCTGGTGTCGCTGGGCATGATCACCCTGGGGCTGATGCTCTCCACCGGCCACCTGGCGAACAAGAAGAACGCCTGGCGTTCCTTCATGCGCTTCAAGACCTCCTGGCTGTCGCGCGAGGCCGTGTTCGCGGTGCTGTTCTATCCCTTCGCCGGTATCTACGGCCTGGGTGTGCTGCTGCAGGGTTCGGCCATCGGGCCGCTGCCCGCCATGGCCGGCGCGATCGCGGCCGTGCTGGCCGTGATCACCCTGTTCTCCACCGGCATGATCTACGGCTGCCTGAAGACCATCCGCCAGTGGAACACGGCGCTGACCCCGGCGAATTACATCATGCTGGGCATCGCGACCGGCACCACGCTGTTCGCCGCCATCGCCGCGGTGTTCGGCAATGCCACCACGCTGCATGCGGGCGTGGCCATCGTCGCGCTGCTGGCCGCCGCGTTGCTCAAGGGGATCTACTACTTCTGGATCTCGCGCGTGAACGGTCCGACCATCAACACCGCGACCACCTTCAACCGGGCGACGGTGCGTCTGCTGGATACCGGCCACACCGCCGGTACGTTCCTGACTGACGAGTTCGGTTACGACCCGCGCAAGGACACCATCGACAACATCAAGATGGGCGTCTTCCTGCTCGGCTTCATCGCCCCGGTGCTGGTCTTCGGTTCGATCCTCTCCGGTGCGCCGGCCGGTATCGCCTGGCTGGCGGCGGTCTCGAGCCTGGTCGGGATCGGCATGGAGCGCTGGCTGTTCTTCGCCGAGGCCAAGCACGTCGTGCGCCTGTACCACGGTGCCCAGACCTGCACCGACTCCCTGGCCGAGCCGAGCCGTGTCGGCCCGGAAGTGGCCGCGGATACTCGCCGTGGCGACGCGCCGCGCGCCGAACTGGGCGATACGCCCGGGGGCTCCGGCTCCTGAGTCGGACGCAACCACACGGGTTACCCGGGCGCTCCGGGTAACCCGCATCAAAGGCCAGGGCAGCGGTCATCTGCAGCCCTGGCCTTTTCTGTTTCGAGGGGGCAGCCCCGCCCCGAGCGGGGTCCGTCCTGCCCTACCGGCCCTTGTCGTTCTCGTGCATCCCGTGAATGATGAAGTACCCCACGTACGCGAAGAAGGCCACGATGCCCACCAGCGTCACGATCGTCAGGATTCCGATGGGCGACTGAAACATGATTTCCATCAGCATGATCTTTCCTCCGGTTGGGTCCATGCACCTTCGACGCTAGCCCCCGGAATCGGCCTCCGATTTGATCCAGATCATGCCGGGCGACGATTCGGGATGCACGGGACGTCGCTGTGGCGGGTGTGGGGCGAGCGGAGGCCGGTGGGGCTTCGGTGCGTATCCCGCAAGCAGGCGAGAATGCCAGGGCTGCTGCGCGGGTCTCGGCTCGAACGGTAGGTTGGCAGGGTTGGGTTCGGGGGTGTTCAGGCGTCGCGCCCGAGAGGGTGAGCCGGGGTTTCGCGAAGCATGGCTTCGCGCCGGCGAACGCCCCAAGGCTGCCGCCGAGGGGCTGGACTGGCTGCGCCGAAGGTCCTTCGGGCCGGGACAGGCCGTGGCTGTGCTGCGCTCAGCCCGCGTTGCGGGCCTAGGCTCGAACGGAGGCATGGGGCCGGGTTCCGGGGTGTTCGTGCTTCGCGCCCGAGAGGATGGCTTCGCCGCCTTTGGCGGCTCGGTCCTTCGGACCGGTGCAGCCGGTGGCTGCACCGCGATGTCGGCCCGCGTTGCGGGCCTCGATTCGAACGGAGGTTCGAATCGGGCCCTCAGACACCCCATTACTTAGAAAGGGGCCACGAGGGCCCCTTTCTAAGTAATGGCGCGCCCGAGAGGATTCGAACCTCTGACCTCTGCCTCCGGAGGGCAGCGCTCTATCCAGCTGAGCTACGGGCGCAAGGGCTGCAATGATACGGGCGGGGCCGCGGGTGCGTCCAGCCATATTTGACCGCGCCGCTGGGTTTGTGGTCGCGCCTGGCATGATGCCCTATACTCTGCGCCCGATTTGCGCGTACCGCGCGAGCGCTTTTTGACAGGGCACACCACAAGGCCACGCATGGCCAGGATCTCGGAGGGAGAGAAGTGGGAAATCAACCGATCAAGATGGACACCGGGAACAAGGTGTTGCTTTTTATCGCATCCCTGGCCCTGCTGGCCACGGTGCTGTTTCTGGTGTCGCACCTTGCGAGCTGGATTGGGGGCATGATGGGCTCCCAGGCGGAGGCCGTGAGTGAGGAGCGTATTGCCGAGCGCATCGCGCCGATCGGCCGGGTGGTCTCTGGCGAGGTGGATTCCGCCGAGGAAGCCGCGGACCTCAGCCCGGGCGACATCTACGCCAACGTCTGCGCCGCCTGCCATGACTCGGGCGCCTCCGGTGCCCCGCTCAAGGACGACACGGACGAGTGGAACAACCGCCTGAACGACAAGGGTCTGGAGACCCTGTTCGAAAACTCGATCAACGGCATCGGCGCCATGCCGGCGCGCGGTGGCGACTCCAGCCTGACCGACGAGCAGATGCACGAGGCCGTGGCCTACATGCTCGACCAGGCGGGCGTCGATCACGACTACGAAGGTAGCGGTAACGGCGATGGCAACGGCAACGGCGACACCGCCGCGGACGCCGCCGCTGAAGGCGAGGAGCCGGTGGCCACCACCGACGCGGGCGAAGCGGCCGCCGAGGAAGAGGCCGAAGCCGTGGCCGCCATTGCGGTCGACGAGGGTGATGCCGAGCGCGGTCAGTCGCGTTACAACACCTGCGTGGCCTGCCATGGCGCGCAGGGTCAGGGCACCCCGGTGTTCCCGAAGCTGGCCGGCCGGGATGCCGACTACATCGCCGACAAGCTGGTGCGCTACCGCGCCGGCGAGACCGTTGGTGACCAGACGGCCCTGATGGCGCCGAACGCCGCGAACCTGTCGGATCAGGACATCGCCGATCTGGCCGTCTACGTGGCGACCTTCGAAGACTGACCGTCGCGCAGTACGTTGCGTAAAAAGGCCTCGCCCGGGAGACCGGGCGGGGCCTTTTGTTTGTGAGACGACGCTTCCCCGCCTATTGGGTGCGCCAGTGATCCAGGGCGCGGTAGCTCAGGGCCTCGGTCAGATGCCGGGTGGCAATCGCTTCCGCGCCGTCCAGGTCGGCGATGCTGCGCGCCACGCGCAGGATGCGGTGATAGGCCCGTGCCGAGAGACGGAAGCGCTCGGCCGCCTTGTCCAGTAGCTCGCGGTCGGTGGACGCAAGGGCGGCGTGTTGGTCGAGTCCCGCGCCATCCAGAGTGCTGTTGAGCCCCTCCTGGCGCGCCTGCTGCCGGTCGCGCGCCCGGGTCACGCGCGTCGCGACCGCAGCGGACGTCTCGGTGGGCTCGGTCGCGCCAGCCAGGTCGGCCGGCGGGATCCGGGGCACCTCGATGGCGAGGTCGATCCGGTCCAGCAGGGGGGCGGACAGGCGCTTGCGGTGCCGGGCCCGCTGCTCCGGGGTACATTCGCAGCGTTCGGCCAGGTCGCAGTCGAAACCCTGCGGGCAGGGGTTCATCGCCCCCACCAGCTGGAAGCGGGCCGGGAACTCGGCCTGGCGCGCGGCGCGCGAGATGTGGATTACGCCGGTTTCCAGCGGCTCGCGCAGCACGTCCAGCACCGAGCGGTCGAACTCCGTCAGTTCGTCCAGAAACAGCACGCCCTGGTGCGCCAGCGAGATCTCCCCGGGGCGCGGGGTGCTCCCGCCGCCCACCAGGGCCACGCCCGATGCGGTGTGATGGGGGGAGCGGAACGGGCGGGCCCGCCAGTCACCCCGCAGGTGGGTGCTGCCGCGCAGGCTGTGGATGGCCGCGGTCTCCAGTGCCTCCGCCTCCTCCATGGGCGGCAGGATGCCGGGAATGCGGGCGGCGAGCATCGATTTGCCGCTCCCGGGCGGGCCGACCATCAGCAGGTGGTGCCCGCCGGCCGCGGCGATCTCCAGGGCGCGCCGTGCCTGGTGCTGGCCGCGTACGTCCGCGAGGTCCGGGTGGCTCGGCGGTTCCGGCTCGGGCGGCCGGGCGGGTGCCAGGGCGTCGCGCCCGGCCAGCGCCGCGCATACCGCGGTCAGGTGTGACCCGGTGAGGACTCGCGCACGGCTCGCCAGTGCCGCCTCGGCGCCGTCCTCCGGGTTGACCACCAGGGCGCGGTCGGCATCCGCGGCGGCGAGTCCGGCCGCCAGTGTGCCGCCCACCGGCCGCAACTGGCCGTCCAGCCCCAGTTCGCCGAGGAATTCGTGTGCCGCCAGGGCTTCGGCCGGGATCTGCTGGCTGGCGGCGAGGATGCCGAGCGCGATCCCGAGATCGAAGCGGCCGCCGTCCTTGGGCAGGTCCGCGGGGGCCAGGTTGACGGTGATGCGCCGCCGCGGAAATTCGAAGCCGCTGGTCTGGATCGCCGCGCGCACGCGATCACGGCTCTCGCGCACCGCGGCCTCCGGCAGGCCGACGATCTGGAAGGCCGGGAGGCCATTGGCCAGGTGGGTCTCGATGGTCACCAGCGGGGCATGAATGCCATCGATGGCGCGGGCGTAGGCGATGGTGACGGGCATCCGTGCCCCTCCGTTCGGCCGCCAGGGGTCCGTCCCCGGCGGGTGGTTTCAGTGGTGGCTACTGCCCCGGGGTGTCGTCCGGCCGCCCCTCCAGCGCGGCTACGCGGGCCTCCAGTTCGGCGAGGCGTTCGCGGGTGCGCTCCAGCAGGGCGACCTGGATGTCGAAGTCCTCGCGGGTGACCAGGTCCATGCGCTCGAAGCCGCTTTGCAGCGATGAGCGGACCTGGCGCTGCACGTCTTCCTGCATATGGCGCACGGACTCCGGGAGGCTTTCGGTGATCCGGCGAGCCAGGTCGTCGAAGCGTTTGGAATCGATCATCGGGTGGTCTCCTGACGCGTGTTCTTGGTTCTGGCCAGTGTAGCGCGGCTGACCCCGGGTACGGCTACTGCGACGCGGAGCGGCCGCCATCCACCGGGATAACCTGGCCGGTAATGTAGGGCGCATCCAGCAGCAGGAACCGCACGGTGCGGGCGATATCCTCCGGGCTGCCCTCGCGCTTGAGGGCGGTGCGCTCGATCATGGCCTCGTGGGTGCCGGTATTCTGCGCATCCTCCGGCGCCAGGATCGCGCCGGGCGCAACCCCGTTGACCCGCACGCCGGGCCCCAGTTCGCGGGCAAAGGCCTGGGTCAGGGCCCAGAGCCCGGCCTTGGCCGCCGAATATACCGGGTAGCCCTTGAGCGGGCGCAGCGCGTGGATATCCACGATATTGACGACCGCGCCCCGCGCCCGCTGCAGCGCCGGGTTGCAGGCCTGGGTGAGGAAGGTCGGCGCCTTCAGGTTGGAGCCGATCAGGTCGTCCCAGGCGGATTCGCGGATCTCGCCCACGGGGGTTGGATAGAACGTCGAGGCGTTGTTGACGAGAAAGTCCAGCCGCCCCCAAGCCGCCTCGGCGTCGCGGGCGAGGACTTCGATGGCCTGGGGGTCGAGCAGGTCGGCCTGCAGGGTGCGGGCGCTGTCGGGGCGCACCGCGTTCAGATCGGCGGCGAGCGCGTCGGCCTCGTCACGCGAGCCGCGGTAATGGATTAGCACCCGCAACCCGGCCGCGTGCAGGTGCCGGGCAATGGTGGCGCCGACGCGCCGTGCGGCCCCGGTGATCAGCACCACGCCCGCCGGGTCGGGTGTCCTGCTCAAATTGTCGGTGGGTGCCTGCGCCACGTCCATCCCCGGGTTGGTACCATGCGTCGCCATGTTGCCGCCGAAACCTAGCACAAACGCCGCCGACGATCCGGTCGCCCGGGAGATCGCCGCGCGTCTGCGCATTCACCTGCAACAGAGTATTGCGGCGGGCCAGGGGTTCCTTCCGTTCGTCGATTACATGCAGGCGGCCCTGTATGCGCCGGGCCTGGGCTATTACGTGAACGGGGCCCACAAGCTGGGCGAGGGCGGGGACTTCGTCACCGCGCCGGAGCTCTCGCCGCTGTTCGGCGAGACCCTGGCGACCTGGCTGGCCCCGGTGCTGCGCGATGACCTCGACGGCGCCGGCACGCTGCTGGAATTCGGTGCCGGCAGTGGCCGCCTGGCGGGGGACGTGATCACCACCCTGCGCGAGCTCGGGGTGGCCTGGGGGCGGTACTGGATCATCGAGGTGAGCCCGGACCTGCGCGCCCGGCAGCAGGCCCACCTGCAGGCCCAGCTGGAGCCGGCGGAATACGCGCGTGTGGCCTGGCTCGATGCCCTCCCCGAGGCCCCCTTGCGTGGGGTGGTGCTGGCCAACGAGGTGCTGGATGCCCTGCCGGTGGAGCTGTTCCGCTGGCGCGAGGGGCGCGTGTGGCAGGTCGGCGTCACTACCGAGGCGGACGGGGCGCTGACCCTGGCCGAACGCGAGGCCCCGCCAGCCCTGGCCGAACCCGTGACGCGGCTGGCGGCCGACTATGGCCCCTGGCCCGAGGGCTACCTGTCCGAGTGGCGGCCGGCGCAGGCGGCGTGGGTGCGTGCGCTCGCCGAGGGGCTGGAGCAGGGGGTGGCCGTGATCGTGGATTACGGCTTCCCGCGGGCCGCCTATTACGCCCCGGAACGGCACCAGGGGACCCTGGTCGGCTACTACCGCCAGCAGATGATCCAGGACCCTCTGGCCCATCCGGGGCTGATGGACCTGACCGCCAGTGTCGACTTCACCGCTGTGGCCGAGGCGGCGGATGCCGCGGGCCTCGATGTGCTGACCTACGCCGGGCAGGGCGAATTCCTCCTGGGGGCGGGGCTGCCGCAGCGTTTCGAGGCCCGCGTCGGTAGCGGCGAGGATGCCCGCCTGACCATGCAGGCGGCGCAGGCCGTGCGCATGCTGACCCTGCCGGGCGAGATGGGCGAGCGCTTCCAGGTTATGGCTCTCGGTCGCGGCTGCGCGCATCTGCCGCTGGGGGGTATCCCCGATCGCCGGGGGCGCCTGTGAACCCCGGTCCTGGCGCAATGGCGCGGTCGTTCCGGGGATGCTTGGTGGCATCGACGAAACCCGGCATGCTGGCGCCATGAAGGTACTGGGTATCGAAACCTCCTGTGACGAGACGGGCGTGGCGCTGATCGACAGCGACCGTGGCCTGCTCGCGCACCGGCTGTACAGCCAGACGGATCTGCACGCAATCTACGGCGGCGTGGTGCCGGAACTGGCCTCGCGTGACCACATCCGGCGGCTCCTGCCGCTGGTGCGCGCGGTGCTGGAGGAGGCGGGCGTGGACGGGCCGGACCTGGATGCGGTGGCCTACACCGGCGGGCCGGGACTGCTGGGGGCGCTACTGACCGGTGCCTCGGTGGCTCGCTCCCTGGCCTGGGGCTGGGGTATCCCGGCGCTGGCGGTGCATCACCTGGAGGGCCACCTGCTGGCGCCGTTCCTGGAGGATACCGGGCTCGACTTCCCGTTCCTGGTGCTGCAGGTCTCCGGGGGGCATACCCAGCTGATCCATGCCCGGGCCCTGGGCGACTACGACCTGATCGGCGAGAGCATCGACGATGCTGCCGGCGAGGCCTTCGACAAGACCGCCAAGCTGCTGGGGCTGGGGTATCCGGGTGGCCCGGCGCTGGCGCGCCTGGCGGAACAGGGCGCGCCGGATGCCCTGCGGCTGCCGCGCCCCATGCTGGATCGCCCGGGGCTGGACATGAGCTTCTCCGGCCTGAAGACCGCCGTCCTGACCGCGCTGAAGAAGCAAAGTTACCGCCCGGAGGATGTCGCCCGCGCCTTCGAGGAGGCCGTGACCGACACTCTGGTCGAAAAGACCCGGCGCGGTCTGGAGCAGACCGGGGCCCCGGCGCTGGTGGTGGCCGGTGGCGTGGCCGCCAACACCACGCTGCGCGCGGGGCTGCAGGCCATGGCGCAACGCCAGGGGGTGCCGGTGTATTTCCCGCGCCCGGAGTTCTGCACCGACAACGGGGCGATGATCGCGCTGGCCGGGCTGCGGCGGCTGCAGGCCGGTGGCGTAGGGGATGCCGGGGCCCCGGTTGTCGCCGCGCGGGCCCGCTGGCCCCTGGCCGAACTGGAGGCGCCGGTTCCGGCCGGACCGGGCTGAAGCCCTGCCCGGCCCGTGCTCGGCGGGCCGTCAGTCTCCGGGGGCCGGGGCCTTGTTCTTCTGGCCGATCCGCGATTCCTCGCCGCGCATCAGACGGCGGATATTGCTGTCGTGGCGGATGAACAGGATTACGCTCATCAGCGCGACCGCGGCGCTGATCCAGTGATCCATGCCCAGCAGGATCGTGTACACCGGGGCCATGCCGGCCGCGACCAGGGCCGCCAGCGACGAATATCGCCAGATCGCGGCGACCACGAGCCAGGTGAGCAGCACCAGTCCGCCGGCCGCCGGGCTGATTGCGAGGATCACGCCAAGCGCGGTGGCCACACCCTTGCCGCCCTGGAGGCGGTAGTACACGGGGAACACGTGACCGAGGAAGGCGGCCAGGCCGATCAGGCCGATCGCCCAGCCGGGGAAGAGCTCCAGCTGGAGCGCGATGAACACCGGCAGCCAGCCCTTGCCGACATCCCCGATGAGCGTGATGATGGCCGCCTTCTTGCCGCCCGAGCGCAGGACATTCGTGGCGCCGGGGTTCTTCGACCCGGTGGTGCGCGGGTCCGGCAGACGCAGCAGCTTGCTGACCAGAATGGCCGTGGAAAGCGATCCCAGCAGATACGCGATGATGATGCCGATTGTAATAGCCATGAGCGGTGAGCCTGTCTGCGCGGATGGGCATGAGATTGCGAGCGCACATGATACGCAAGCCGGTGGCCGGCGTTCAGCGCGCTGAGATGGGGGGCGTGACCCGTCCGGTCCATGACCCGACGCTGGTGCTGTTGCACGGCTGGGGCTTTTCCGGCGCGGTCTGGGCGCCCCTGCGGGCCAAGCTGCCGGCCGGCACGCGGGTACTGGCGCCGGATCTGCCCGGTCATGGGGCCGCGGGCGACGGCTGGCGGCTGGCGGATGCGGAGGGCGCCGCCGCGGCCCTGATCGCCGCGCTGCCCGCGGACGTCGAGTACCCGGTCTGGGCTGGCTGGTCCCTGGGCGGCCTGGTGGCGCTCGCGGCGGCGCGCCAGTGGACGGGCCCGCAGGGGCTTGTGCTGATTGGGGCGACGCCGCGCTTCATCCGTAATGATGACTGGCCGGCCGCCCTGCCGCTGGCCGAGCTGGAGGACTTCCGCGCCGCCCTCGGAGGCGACCGCCGCCGACTCAATCGGCGTCTGGCGATGCTCTGTGCTCGCGGCAGTCCCGATGCGGCCTCGCTCGCGCGTGCGCTGGCGGATCGGATGCAGGCGGCCCCGGCCTCCCCGGATGGGCTGGCTGCGGGTCTGGACCTGCTACAGGACGCCGACCTGCGCGCCGCCTGGGCCGAGGTGCAGGCGCCGGTGGCGTGCTGGCTGGAGCCGGAGGACGCGCTGGTGCCGGCCGCGGTGGAGGCGGGAATGACGAGCTTGCGCCCCGATGGCCGGATCGGTCGCGGGGCGGGCGGTCATGCGGACTGGTGGGCGCGACCGCAGCGGCTGGCCGGATTTGTTTCCGAGTTTCTGGATCACTGCAGTGCAGGGGAGTCCGCATGACCCGACCCGACAGCTTCGATCTCGACAAGGCGCGGGTGCGCGAGGCCTTTGCACGGGCCGCTGCCACCTACGAGGAGCATGCGGTCCTGCAGCGCGAGGTGCAGGAGCGGATGCTGGAGCGTCTGGACTGGATCCGGATGGAGCCGGAACGCATCGTTGACCTGGGCTGCGGCATCGGCGAGGCCCTGGATCACCTGAGCCGCCGCTACCGCGGGGCGCGCCTGGCCGGCGTGGACTTCGCCCCGGAGATGGTTGCGCGGGCGCGGCGGCGCGGGCGCTGGCTGCGGCGGCCGCAGGTGGTCTGCGGTGACCTTGAGGCCCTGCCGCTGGCCGAGCGGTCCTTTGATCTGGCG
The DNA here is from genome assembly GCF_000381105.1 of Thioalkalivibrio sp. ALE12. Lineage (NCBI taxonomy): Bacteria > Pseudomonadati > Pseudomonadota > Gammaproteobacteria > Chromatiales > Ectothiorhodospiraceae > Thioalkalivibrio > Thioalkalivibrio sp. ALE12. Next base: position 355,288 of record NZ_KB905906.1, read on the forward strand.
GTTTCCAGCTCGGCCCTGCAGTGGTGCAGCGACCTCGACCAGGCCTTCGCCGAGGTGCGGCGTATCCTGCGCCCGGGCGGGCTGTGGCTGTTTACCACCTTCGGCCCGGACACCCTGCGCGAGCTGCGCGCCGCCTTCGCGACCGTGGATGGCGGCGCCGGGGCACATGTCAACGCCTTCATGGACATGCACGACATCGGCGATGCCCTGGTGCGATCCGGCTTTGCCGATCCGGTGATGGACCAGGAGGCCCTGACCCTGACCTACCCGGATCTGACCGGCCTGATCCGCGACCTGCGCGGGGTCGGGGTGCGCAACGCCCTGGCGGGGCGTTCGTCGGGTCTGTTTGGCCCCCGGCGTCTGGTGGCCGTCGCCGAGGCCTATGCCCGCGACTTCGGCGTGGAGGGTCGTCTGCCCGCGACCTGGGAGGTGGTCTATGGTCATGCCTGGGTGCCGGATGCGCCGCCCCCGTCGCGGCCAGACGGGCGCGTGATCCCGGTTCAGCCGGTTCGTTGATCTGGATCAACGAAAATGCCGCCCGCGTCCCTCGCGGGCGATCCACCGGAAGATGTATTCTCTTGGACAGGAAAAGTTCCGCCCGTCCCGCTCAATATCCGAGTTACACAGGCGGTATTGGTTTTTTGTGGGCCCGGAATGGGGTAGAGTTCACGCCCCCGAACCATCGGGACATCCGTGTTCCCCGCAGCAAGGTGGAAAAGTCATGTCACAAGCAGCCACTACGGCGGGTGCCGCACCCGCAGCGTCAGTCGCGACTTCCGAGCAGTACAACTACGCGATTATCAAGCGGTTTGCCATTGCCGCCGTCCTCTGGGGCGTGTTCGGGATGGCCGCCGGTGTCTGGATCGCCTCGCAGCTGGCGTTCCCGTTCCTGAACTTCGATATCGCGCAGATCACCTTCGGGCGCTTCCGTCCGGTCCACACCACGGCCGTGATCTTCGGTTTCGGGGGTAACGCGCTGTTCGCCACGTCCTACTACGTGGTGCAGCGGACCTGTCAGACCCGGCTGTGGAGTGACTCCATGGCGAGCTTCACCTTCTACGGGTGGAACCTGGCGCTGGTCCTCGGCGTGATCACCTACATGATGGGGATCACCCAGGGCCGCGAATACGCCGAGTTCAACTGGCAGATCGACATCATCATCCTGGTGGTCTGGGTCGCCTACTTCATGATCTACCTGATGACCCTGCTGCGTCGTAACCAGCCGCATATCTACGTAGCGAACTGGTTCTTCATGGCCTTTATCCTGGCCACCGCGCTGCTGCACATCTTCAACAACATCCAGGTCCCGGTCGGCCTGTTCCACCCGCATTCCTACTCCATCTTCTCCGGGGTGCAGGATGCGATGACCCAGTGGTGGTACGGCCATAACGCGGTGGGCTTCTTCCTGACGGCCGCGTTCCTCGGGATGATGTACTACTTCGTGCCGAAGCAGGCCGGTCGCCCGATCTACTCGTACAAGCTGTCCATCATCCATTTCTGGGCGCTGGTCTTCCTGTACATGTGGGTGGGCGCGCACCACCTGCACTGGACCGCCCTTCCGGACTGGGTCTCGACCCTGGCGGCGACCTTCTCCATCCTGCTGCTGCTGCCCTCCTGGGGCGGCATGATCAACGGCATCATGACCCTGTCGGGCGCCTGGGATAAGCTGCGCACCGACCCGATCATGCTGTTCCTGATCACCGCGCTGGCGTTCTACGGCATGTCGACCTTCGAGGGCCCGATGATGTCCCTGAAGAGCGTGAACGCGCTGTCGCACTACACCGACTGGACCGTGGGCCACGTGCACTCCGGCGCCCTCGGCTGGGTGGCGATGATCTCCTTCGGCTCGCTGTATCACCTGATCCCGCGGCTGTGGAACGTCAACCTGTACAGCCTGAAGCTGGTGTATGTGCACTTCTTCCTGGCGACCATCGGGATCGTGCTGTACATCACCGCGATGTGGGTGGCCGGTATCGGTCAGGGCCTGATGCTGCGCGCCTTTGACCAGTACGGGAACCTGGCCTACACCTTCACCGAGTCGGTGGTGTTCCTGCACAAGCCGTACGTGGTGCGTGCCATTGGTGGCGGGTTCTTCCTGGCCGGCATGCTGATCATGGCGTTCAACATCGCGATGACCGTTCGCTCGGGCATCAAGGCCGAGGCCCGCGAGGCCCAGGCCGCGTCCGCCGAAGCCCGCACGGCCTGATTAGGGAGAGACTAGATCCATGAAGCATGAAAGCGTTGAAACCAATGCCGGCCTGCTGATCATCCTCACCCTGGCGGTGATCAGCGTCGGCGGCCTGGTCGAGATCGTGCCGCTGTTCTACATCGACGACACGATCGAGGAAGTGGACGGCGTGCGTCCGTATACGCCTCTGGAACAGCGCGGGCGTGACATCTACGTCCGCGAGGGCTGCTACACCTGCCACTCGCAGATGGTGCGTCCGTTCCGTGACGAGATGCTGCGCTACGGTCACTACTCGCTGGCGGCCGAATCGCAGTACGACCATCCGTTCCAGTGGGGCTCGAAGCGCACCGGTCCGGACCTGGCGCGCGTGGGGGGCAAGTACTCCAACGAGTGGCAGGTCCAGCATCTGATCGACCCGCAGTCGCTGGTGCCGGAGTCGATCATGCCGGGCTACCCCTGGCTGGCGACCACGCCGCTCGATTACTCCGATATCGATCGTCGCATGATCGCGCTGAAGCGCGTGGGCGTGCCGTACTCGCTCACCGACGAGGAATACCAGGCCAACGTCGAGAAGTTCGGGGAGCAACACGCCCGGATGTTCGACATCCGCGACGCCGAGGACAATCTGGTGGCGCAGGCGCAGGCCGAGAACTTCGACGGCAACCCCGGGACGATCACCGAGATGGATGCCCTCGTGGCCTATCTCCAGGTCCTCGGGACCATGGTCGACTTCAGCGAATACGACGACGGGCACTTTGCCGAATTCCGGTAAGGGAGGACGGGCGCCACGATGACGGGACTTTGGGAATGGATCACGGATATGGGCAACAGCAAGATCGTTGCCCTCATCCTCTTCATGAGCACCTTTATCGGGGTCGTGATCTTCCTGTTTTCCAATCGTCGGCGTGCCCGGAAGTTCGAGACGTATCGCTACATTCCTCTGGACGACGATGATTCACATCGGGAGCCCGTGGCCCGGCGTGACAAAACCAAGAGTGACGAGCAATGAGCACACAGGACAACCGTGATAAGGACCCGAACCAGGTCGAGACCACTGGGCACGTCTGGGACGGCAACCTTCAGGAATACAACAATCCGCTCCCGCGTTGGTGGCTGTGGGGCTTCTACGCCACGATCGTGTTCGCGCTGGTGTACTGGCTGATCTACCCGGCCTGGCCGATTGGCGACAGCTTCACCAAGGGCTTCAACACCATCACCTTCGAGCAGGGCGGCGAAGAGCGCACCATGCACTGGAACACCCGTGCGTTGCTCGCGAAGGACATGCAGACCGGCACCTACGCGGTGCGCCAGCGCGAGATGCTGGAACAGGTGGCCGCCCAGGATTACGAAACGATCCTGCAGGACGCTGAAAGCATGAGCTTCGTCAACGCGTACGCCCAGGGCTCCTTCGGTACCTGGTGTGCGGCGTGTCACCAGGTCGGTGGCGCGGGCGTGGTCGGGCAGTACCCGAACCTGCGCAATGACCACTGGAAGTGGGGCGGAACGGTCGAACAGATCGAGGAAACCCTGCACCAGGGCCGCCTGGGCTACATGCCCGGGTACCGCGACACCCTGAGCAGCGACCAGCTGAATCAGGTCGCCGCCTACGTGCTGTCGCTGAACGACTACAGCGTGGATCAGGACGACGCCGATGCCGGCGCCCGGATCTTTACCGGGACCGACGGTGGCTGCTTCCAGTGCCACGGCATGGACGCCCAGGGGCTGACCTCGCAGGGCGCGCCCAACCTGACCAACGATCTGTGGGGTCTGGTCGACGTGCGCGGCGCGGAAAGCGATAGCGAGCGTCAGCGCCTGGTCGCCAATTTCATTCGCGATGGTATCCAGCGTGAGATGCCGGCATTCGGTGATCGACTGTCGGATGCGGAGATCAAGATGCTGACTGCCTACGTGCATTCCCTGGGCGGGGGGCAATAGGCCGGCTCCGTCGACCTGGCGAGCCCCGGGGGTGCGGAGGCCTGCCAGGATGCACGCGTTGACAGGGGTGCCCGCCGGGTGGATTGACGCCCGAGGGTGCCCCTTTTTGTTTTGAACTGTTGCCGCGGCCCGCGTATTGCCGCCGGGCCGCACTGCCGGATACGCTCCGGGAGGATCCGATGTCCCAGTCCCAGCCGCTGTACGAGGCGCGAATCCCGATCCACCCGCGGTCGGTCAAGGGGCGGTTTCGCAACCTGAAGACCGGGATTCTCCTCCTGGCCTACGGGGTGTTCTTCGGTCTGCCGTGGATCCGCTGGGAACGTGAATACGGGCCGGACCAGGCGGTGCTGTTCGACATCCCCGGGCGCCAGTTCCATATCTTCGACCTGGTCGTCTATCCGCAGGATATCTTCTGGCTGGCAGGCTTTCTGGTCCTCGCCGCATTGCTGCTGTTTTTTGTGACCGGTGTGGCCGGGCGCGTGTTCTGCGGCTACTTCTGCTTCCAGACCCTGTGGACCGATGTTTTCATGTGGCTGGAGCGCAAGATTCAGGGGGAGCGGCCCGCGCGCCTCCGGCTCGCCAAACAGCCCTGGAACGCCGAAAAGCTGGCGAAATACGGCCTCACCCATGCGTCCTGGCTGCTGGTGGCGTTCGCCACCGGGCTCGGGTTCGTCCTGTACTGGGGCGATGCGCCTTCCATCGTGGCGGACTTCTTTACCGGCCAGGCAGTGTACGCCGCCTATGTGACCGCGGGGATCCTGACCGCCACCACCTACACGTTTGCCGGGCTGGCCCGCGAGCAGGTCTGCACGTTCATGTGCCCCTACGCGCGTTTCCAGAGCGTGATGTTCGACCGCGACACCATGATCGTGTCGTACGACGAATCACGCGGCGAGGGCACCGCCGGCCGCGCCAAGGTCCAGGCCGGCCTGAAGACCCGCGAGGAGCGCCAGGCCGCCGGCGTCGGGGACTGCATTGACTGCGGCTACTGCGTGCAGGTGTGCCCGACCGGCATCGATATCCGCGATGGGCTGCAGTTCCAGTGCATTCACTGTGCGCTGTGTATCGATGCCTGCGACACGATCATGGACAAGCAGGGCTGGCCGCGCGGGCTGATCGGATATACCTCGGAGCGCGAGCAGGAGGGCGGCAAGACGCGATTCCTGAAGGGCAAGACGCTGGGGTATGGTACGGCGGTGGTCGTCGTCATCGTCGCCCTGGTCGCCAGCATCGTGGGCCGCCCGCCCGTGGACGCCAACGTTAACCAGGTGCGCCAGCCGCTGTATGTGCAGATGTCCGACGGGCGCATCCAGAACGGCTACGAGATTCGCCTGAACAATACTGCGGACCGGGAGCTGGACTTCCAGATCGGACTCGCCGGGCTCGACGGCGCCGAGCTCGACCTCGGGCAGGTGGAGCGGATCCGCCTGGAGCCCGGGGAGCGACTCACCGTGGTCGCGCGCGTGCGCCACGAGGTGCCCGAGGGCGCCCCCTCGCCGCAGCCGTTCCGTTTTGTGATTACGGATCGCGAGGGTCATATTGAACCGCTCGAAGTGACGTCCCAGTTCAGTCATCGCTAACGGTGTTCCGTTGCGCACTGCGCCCGGGCGAGAAACAGTAATCGTGCTGCCGGAAATCGCGCGGCACCCCGCGAGCCCCTAGCTTGCGATCACGCAGGAAACGAAGAAGACATCATGAGCAATCTCGTCATTACCCTCGGCGTCGGTACCGCGGCCCTGGCCATCCTGTTCGCGCTGATCTACCGCTTCACGCGGCTCAAGGCCTACAGCACATCGGCGGTGGTCGTCGCCCTCATGCTGTTTGTGTTCATTCCCTACTCGATCCTGACCTGGCAGGGCGCGGATGTCTTCGCCATCCATCTCGCGCTGTACATCATCGTGCCCTACGGGCTGGGGATCGTCTTCACGCAGAAAGAGGCGGAGGCCGAGAGTGGCGGCAAGGCCAAGATTGGCCGGCTGCACTGGGCTCCGCTGGTTCTCGTGGGGTTTTTCACGATCGTCGCGTCCGTCCAGGCCGTCCTGATCACGCTGGCCCATAACGGGATGCCGCAGCAGTTTATCGGTTCCATCCTGCCGGAGCCGGAGAACCGGGCGGAGCAGGTAACCTCGGCATTCCCGGGCACCGTGGCCGGCATGAAGAGCCGCAAGCAGGCGCTCGCCGTCCATCGCGTCTCGGAGCTGCAGGCCCAGCGCGAGAAGGGCTGGCAGGTTCGTCAGGGCTGGGTCGAGCGCCCCACCGAGGGCGAGGCCGCCACGCTCCAGGTAGAGGTCCGGGATGCCGATGGCGTCCCGATCAACGACGCCAGCATCCGCGGCATCTTCATGTGGCTCGCCGACGAGCGCCGCGACCAGGGCTTCGAGATGCAGCACATGGGCGAAGGCCTGTACCAGGTCGAGGTCGCGCTGCCGGCCCCGGGGCGCTGGGATCTGCGCTTCCAGGTCCAGCGCGATGACCAGCTCCTGGAACAGCAGGCGCGGACCCGCGTGCGCAGCGCCCAGTCCGGCTGACCCCCCGCGCTCCCGCCGTGGCGCTCGCGCCCGACTCGCAGGCCCCGGCAGCGTCCGCGGCCCCGACCCGGTGTTTCCACTGCGGGCTCGCTGTGCCCGCGGGCGCGTACTATCCCGTCACCTTCGAGGGGCGGGAAGAGCCTACCTGCTGCCCCGGCTGCCAGGCCGTGGCCGGGGCGATTATCGAGCGCGGCCTGGGGGCCTATTACCATCACCGCGATGCCCCGCCGGCGGAAAGCGGCAGTCCCCTGATCCCTGACGAGCTGCGCGAGCTGGAACTGTTCGATCATCCCGGCGTGCAGCAGCAGTTCGTCACGCCGGCGGGTGCGGCCGGCGAGCGCCGCGAAGCGGCCCTGATGCTGGAAGGCATCACCTGCGCGGCCTGTGTCTGGCTCAACGAGCGCCATGTCCAGGCCCTCCCGGGTGTGGAGAGCTTTCGCGTCAACTATTCCACCCATCGCGCCCAGGTCGTCTGGGACCCCGAACGGATCGCCCTGTCGGATATCCTCAAGGCGATCCGCGACATCGGCTATCACGCCCACCCCTACGACCCCGGCACCCGCGAGCAGGCCATCGCCCGCGAACGCGGGCTGGCCCTGCGCCGAATCGCGGTGGCCGCCCTTGGCATGATGCAGGTGATGATGCTGGCCGTGGCCCTCTGGCTGGGCGCCGAGGACACCGAGCACGAGGACTTGCTGCAGTTCATGCGCTGGGTCGCCGCCGCGCTCACCACGCCGGTGGTGCTCTACTCCGCGATCCCGTTCTACCAGAGCGCCTGGCGCGACCTGCGCCATCGCCAGCTCGGCATGGACGTACCGGTGAGCCTGGCGATCATCGTCACCTACCTCGCCAGCCTCTACGCGGTGATCCTCGGCACCGGTGAACACGTCTACTTCGAATCCGTGGTCATGTTCGTGTTCTTCCTGCTGACCAGTCGCTACCTGGAGCTGATCGCGCGCCAGCGCGCCAGCCATGCCATCGACCGCCTCGACCGACTGGTGCCGGCGATTGCCAACCGCGAGGGCCCCGACGGGCAGATCGAGGCGGTCCCGGTCGGCGAACTGGCCCCCGGCGACCGGGTGCGGGTCCGCCCCGGCGAGACCATCCCGACCGACGGTGTCGTGCGCGCGGGCGAATCCACGGTCAACCGCGCCCTGCTGACCGGCGAGCCGGAGCCCCACCCGGCGCGCCCCGGCGATGCCGTGACCGGGGGCACCGTCAACGTCGACGGCCCTCTGTCCGTCGAGGTCCAGCGCGTCGGCGCGGAGACCACCCTGGCCGCGATCCAGCGCCTGCTCGACCGCGCGCAGACCGAGAAGCCCCGTATGGCTCGGATCGCCGAGGCCGGTACCGGCTGGTTCGTGGGCGCGGTACTGGTGCTTACGGCACTGGCCGGCCTGGTCTGGTACGCCTGGATCGACCCGGCCCGCGCCCTCTGGGTGATGGTCGCGATGCTGGTCGCGACCTGCCCCTGCGCCCTGGCGCTGGCGACCCCGGTCGCGTTGACGGCCACCACCGGCGCACTGTCGCGCATGGGTCTGCTGGTGACCCGCGGCAGTGCCCTGGAGGCCTTGCCGCGGGTCGACATGGTCTGCCTCGACAAGACCGGCACCCTGACCGTCGGCATGCCGCGCCTGGTCGCCCGCGAGGACCTGCAGCCCGCCCCCGAGGGCGACGACTGGCTGGCGTGGGCGGCGGCGCTGGAGGTCCATTCCGAGCACCCCCTGGCCCGGGCCCTGGCCGGGTCGGCGGGGGCCTCCCGCATCCACGCCACCGGGGTCCGGAACCTGCCGGGCCAGGGCCTCGAGGGCCGCATCGAGGGGCGCCGGGTGTCGATTGGCGGGGCCTCCATGCTGCCCTCCGGCGTCGACGCACCGAGTCCGGCCGCACCCGCGGACTATCCGCTGGCCACGCCGGTTTGGCTGGTCGTCGATGATCAGCCCGTCGCGCTGTTCTGGCTGGCCGACACCCCGCGTCCGGAGGTGCGGGATGTGCTCGGTGACCTGCGGGCGCGCGGCCTGCGGGTGGTCCTGCTGACCGGAGACCGCCCCGAGGCCGCCAAGGCGTTTGCCACGCAGATGGACATCGCCGAGGCCGAGGGGGGGCTGACGCCGGAGGACAAGCTCGCGTACGTGCGGGCGCGCCAGGCCGAGGGCCGGGTGGTGCTCATGGCCGGCGAGGGCATCAACGATGCCCCGGTGCTGGCCGGCGCCGACGTGTCGATGGCGATGGGCGGCGGCACCCAGCTGGCCCAGACCCAGGCCGACCTGGTCCTGCTGTCGGATCGCCTGGACCACCTGCCGCAGGCCCTGGATCAGGCGCGCCACACCCGGCGCGTGATCCGTCAGAACATTGCCTGGGCGATCGGCTATAACGTGGTCGCCCTGCCGGTCGCGGCCGCCGGCGTGCTGACCCCCTGGCTGGCGGCCCTTGGCATGTCGCTCAGCTCTCTGCTGGTGGTCGGGAACGCGCTGCGGCTTCGGCCCACGCGTGACGACGGCGAGCGCGTGGCCGAACCCGGCGGCGAGGCCGCCACGCACCGGCGGCCGTCGGGGGCGCCGCCGGTTTAAGCCAGCCGCGGGGCTGGGTACACTGGGGCCATGACCATCCTCTACCTGCTGATTCCGCTGGCGATGCTGTTTGCCCTGGTTGTGGGGCTGGTGCTCTTCTGGGCGATCCGTTCCGGCCAGTACGACGATCTCCAGGGCCCGGCGCACCGCATCCTGATGGATGACGACGACCCGCGGATCCCCACCCGTTCGGGAGACGACCCGCCCGGGCGGGACCGCGAGGGCCGTCCGGGCCAAAAGTCCGAGCGCTGACGTCGGTCGAACTTGCGCCGAGCCGCGGTGCCGCTTACCCTTCGCCTATTCTGGTTGGAAAATTCCGAGGATTGCGAGATGCGCGACTGGTTTACCTTTGAGAACTTCCCGCTGACCTTTACGGCAGCCCTGATCATCTGGTCCTGGATCAGCTTCTTCTCGGTGATCCTGTTCGGCTGATCCGGCGCGGAAACGGCCGGCGGGGCCATGTCGCCCCGTCCGGTAACCAAAAAGGCCCCGGCTTGTGCCGGGGCCTTTTTGCGTTCGGGGTCGGGATCGCCGGGCCGCAGGCCCGGGTCAGTCGTCGAAGGCGGCGCGGATACGCTTGATCGCGTTGTTCTCGATCTGGCGGATGCGCTCCGCCGAGACGCCATATTCCGCAGCCAGTTCGTGCAGCGTCGCCTTCTGGTCCGCCATGTAGCGGCGCATCAGGATATCGCGGGCGCGCTCGTCCAGTTCGCCCAGGGTCTGGCTCAGTCGCTCCTGGTAGTGACGGTCCCAGTCTTCGTCTTCCGTGACGTGCGCCGGGTCGTCGCTCAGGTCCTCCAGGCTCAGGCGTTCGGACGGGGCCTGATAGCCCTGTTCGTCGTCCGCCTCGGGGCCCGGGTCGAAGCTCGCGTCCTGGCTCGACAGGCGGCGCTCCATCTCCCAGACGTCCTTCTCCGACACGCCCAGATCCTGCGCCACGGCGGAGACCTCGGCGTTCGACAGCCAGCCGAGGCGCTGCTTGGCGCTGCGCAGGTTGAAGAACAGCTTGCGCTGCGCCTTGGTCGTCGCCACCTTCACGATCCGCCAGTTGCGCAAGATGAACTCGTGGATCTCGGCGCGGATCCAGTGCACGGCAAAGGACACCAGGCGCACGCCCTGGTTGGGGTCGAAGCGGCGCACGGCCTTCATCAGGCCCACGTTGCCTTCCTGGATCAGGTCACCCAGCGGCAGGCCGTAGCCCTGGTAGCCGCGCGCGACGTGGATCACGAAGCGCAGGTTGTGCAGGATCAGCTGGCGCGCGGCATCCAGATCCTGGCGCTCGTGCAGCGCCACGGCCAGTTCGCGCTCCTGTTCGGTGTCCAGCACCTCGATGCGGCCAACGGCCTGCATGTAGTGATCGAGGTCGCCCACCGGTACGGGCATGTCGACACGCGGGGTGGTCAGGGCCTGGGTCATGCGTGGTGATTCCTCCCAATTCATGGGTCTAGATTAGCAGTCTGCTGGTAAGAGTGCTAAACCCTGTAAAAGTTCCGGCCACTTTCTGCCAATGGGCGCACCCTATGGGGCATCGCGCAGCGCATGACCGCTGCCCAGTCGGGCCCCCAGCCAGCCCAGGAGCAGCCCGGCCAGCAGCAGGGTGAGCAGATGGCTGCCTCCGGGGAGCGCGAGCTGGAACGGAAGGTCGAATGCCGCGGCCGCCTGTTCCAGGGGTGCCCGGCTGAGGCCGATCCCGACCAGCAGCAGGAGGCCTGCGAAGATCCCGCCCCCCAGCCCGGTGATCAGACCACCGTACAGCGACGGCCGCCGCAGGAAGCGGTGGGTGGCCCCGCTGATGCGCGAGATGGCGATCTCCTCGCGGCGTTCGCGCAGTTCGGAGGCGGTGGCCAGGGCCAGGATCAGCAGGGCCCCCAGACCCAGCAGTGCCCCGACGACCGCCAGGATGCGCAGCCCCAGCTGATGCAGGCTGTTGAGTTGCCGGACCCACTCGTCGTCGCTGACCACGGTGGCGCCCGGTGCCGTGTCGGCGAGCGCCTGGCGCAGGGCCGCGACGGTTTCCGGCTCGGCGGTGGCCGGGAGCACGTCCACGACATCCGGCAGGGGGTTGTCATCCAGCCAGTCCAGCAGGCCCGGGTCGCTCAGGCCCTCGCGGTAGCGTGCCAGGGCCTCGTCGGCGTCGATCCAGGTCCAGCGCTCGATCCGAGCATCGGTCTCCAGGTGGCGCTCGAGCGCCGCCACCGTGTCCGGCTCCACGGCATCGAGATAGAGGGCGATGCGCGGCTCGTGGTCGACGTGGGCGGACAATGCGCGCGCATTGTCCAGCAGGACCCAGAGGTAGGCGGGCAGGGCGAGGATGAACCCCAGCACGGCGATACTGATCAGGCTCAGGACGGGTGCCTGCAGGCGGCGCTGGAGGCTGCGCCGGGCGGCATCCCGGTGCGCCTCCAGCCAGGCCGGGACGGTGTCCAGGAGGCGGCGTCCGGGTTTCACGGCGCGGACTCCGCAGCGCCGCGCGCCTCGATGCGGCCGTCCTCCAGGTGCAGGACCGGCTTGCCCATGCGTTCCACCAGCCCCAGGTCGTGGCTGGCGATCAACGCGGTCATGCCGACCCGGTTGAAGTCGTCGAACAGCTGCAGGATCTCGCGCGACAGCGCCGGGTCAAGGTTCCCGGTGGGCTCGTCCGCCAGCAGCAGGACCGGGCGGTGGACGATGGCCCGGGCAATCCCGACCCGCTGCTGTTCCCCTGCGGACAGGGTGCGCGGGTTCACCGCCTCCTTGTGCAGCAGACCGACCTTGTCGAGGGCCGCGCGTACGCGCTTGCGCATCTCCGGGCGGCGATAGGCGAGGATCTCCAGCGGCAGGGCGACGTTGTCGAACACCGGGCGGTCGAACAGCAGGCGGTGATCCTGGAACACCAGTCCGATACTGCGGCGAAAGCCGGGGATGGCGCGGCTGGAGAGGCGGTCGAGGTCGTGGCCGTTGACGCGGATGCGGCCGCGGGTGGGCCGCTCGAGCCCGGCGATCAGTCGCAGCAGCGTGCTCTTGCCGGCACCGGAGGGCCCGGTGATGAAGGCCATCGCGCCCGCATCCACGCGCAGGCTGACATTGCTGAGCGCCTCTGCCGCGCTGCCGAACCGCTTGGTGACGCGTTGCAGCTGGATCATCCGGAGCGGGTCAGTCGCTGTCGCGGCCGAGCAGGGCGCGGACGAAGGCGTGCGCATCGAAGACCTGCAGGTCCTCGGCCTTCTCCCCGACCCCGATGAAGCGCACCGGCACCCCCAGCTGTTCGGCCAGCGCGAACAGCACGCCGCCCTTGGCGGTCCCGTCCAGCTTGGTCACCACGATCCCGGTCAGGCCCAGCGCCTCGTGGAACTGGCGCGCCTGATTCAGCGCGTTCTGCCCGGTGCCGCCATCCACCACCAGCAGGACCTCGTCCGGGGCGTGTTCGTCCAGTCGCCCCATCACGCGCTTTACCTTGCGCACCTCGTCCATCAGGTTGGTCTGGGTATGCAGGCGCCCGGCGGTGTCCGCGATCATCACATCGATGCCGCGCGCCTGCGCCGCCTGCAGCCCGTCGTAGACCACCGATGCGGAATCGGCCCCGGTGCCCTGGGCGATCACCGGGGCGTTGTTGCGCTCGCCCCAGGTCTGCAGCTGTTCCACCGCCGCGGCGCGGAAGGTGTCGCCGGCCGCCAGCAGCACCGAGCGGCCGTTGGCCTGGAGGTGGTGCGCCAGCTTGCCGATGGTGGTGGTCTTGCCGGCGCCGTTGATGCCGACCACGAGGATCGAGAACGGGCGTTCGGCCTCCGGGATCTCCAGCGGCTGCGAGACCGGCTCGAGGATCTCGATCATGGCCGCCTCGAGGGCGTCCATCAGCGCCTCGGCATCATCCAGCTGGCCGCGTTTTACCTCGCGGGTGATACGATCCATGATCCGCTGGGTCGCATCCAGGCCCACGTCCGCGAGGAGCAGGCGTTCTTCCAGCTCCTCGAACAATTCGTCGTCGATCTTGCGCCGGAACAGCGACCCCAGATCGCCGCCCAGGGCCTGCCCGGTCTTGGCCAGGCCCTGGCGCAGGCGCTGGAACCAGCCCCCGCGGGCAGGCTTTTCCGGCTCGGCGTTCGCCGTCTCCGGCGGGGCGGCCGTGGAGTCTTCGGACTTCTTCTTGCGGAAACCGAACATGCTCGATGTGGTCAAGTAGAGAGTTCGCCAATGCTAGCACGAGGATTCATGAATCATGCGCGGTAAAAAACTGGTCACAGTGCTCATTACAGCGCTGGTGTGCGCCTGGCCGGCGGTCGGGTCGGCCGCGCCGCCGGAGATCGAATCGGACGTGGTCGAGGCCACGCTGGACAACGGGCTGACGGTGCTGGTGCTGGAGGACCGGCGGGCCCCGGTCGTGGCCAATATGGTCTGGTACCGGGTCGGCTCGGCCGACGAGCACAGCGGTGTGACGGGGATCTCGCACATGCTGGAGCACATGATGTTCCGCGGCTCCGAACGCTACGAGCCGGGCGAATTCTCGCGCATCATCTCGCGCCTGGGCGGACGCGAGAACGCCTTTACCGGTCGTGACTACACCGGCTACTTCCAGGTGATCGGGCGCGATCACTGGGAGACGGTGATGGCGATGGAGGCGGAACGCATGCAGAACCTCAAGCTGCAGGAAGACGAGTTCCGCCCGGAACTGAGCGTGGTCCAGGAGGAGCGCCGCCTGCGGGTGGAGGATCAGCCGAACGCCCTGCTGCGCGAGCAGCTGATGGCCACCGCCTTCTTCAACCACCCCTACGGCAACCCGGTGATCGGCTGGATGAGCGACATCGAGGCCTACACCCTGGAGGATAACCAGGCGTGGTACGACCGCTACTACCACCCCAACAACGCGGTCGTCGTAGTGGTGGGCGATGTCGACGCTGAGCGGGTGATCGACGCCGCCCGCGAGCACTTCGGCGACATCCCCGCCGGGGAGCTGCCGGAGGCGAAGCCGCGCAGCGAGACCCCGCAGAAGGGCGAGCGCCGTATCACGGTGGAGGCCCCGGCCGAACTCCCCTATCTGATGATGGGCTGGAAGACTCCGGTGCTGAACACCGTCGAGGATCCGGTGGATGCCTATGCCCTGATGGTGGCGGCCGGGATCCTCGATTCCGGCGAGGCCTCGCGCTTTGCCCGCGAGATCGTGCGCGGCGAGGAGCTGGCCGGCGCGACGTCGGCCCGCTACAGCCCCTTCAGCCGGCTGGATGACCTGTTCCTGATCGCGGCCGTGCCCACGGCGGATACCGACGTCGACACGCTGGAGGCCGCCCTGCTGGAACAGGTGGAGCGCCTGAAGGACGAGCCGGTCAGCGACAGCGAGCTCGAGCGGGTGCAGGCACGGGTGATCGCCTCCGAGGTGTACCAGCGCGATTCGGTGCGCTCGCAGGCCTTCCAGCTGGGCATGCTGCAGACCATCGGGGTCGGCTGGCAGGAAGGCGATCGCTTCGTCGAGCGCGTGCGGGCGGTCACCGCCGAGGATGTACAGCGCGTGGCCCGCGAATACCTGGTGCCGCAGCGCCGCACGGTCGGAATCCTCGACCCGCAGCCCCTGGATGGCGAAGACCCGCCTGATCCGGGTGCGGCGCAACCCTATGGCGAAACCGCGGGGGGCATGTGATGACGGGAGGCAAGATGATGCGTGCGGGATGGCTGACGGCCTTCGTGTGGCTGCTGGCGCTGGCGCTGCCGGCCCAGGCGGTGGAGATCGAGCAGTGGGAGACCGACGAGGGCCTGCGCGTGCTCTATGTGGCCGCGCCGGACCTGCCGATGGTCGACCTGCGTCTTACGTTCGACGGCGGCGCCTCGCGCGACGGTGACCACCACGGCCTGGCCTCGCTGACCAGCAGCGCCCTGCGCCACGGCACGGAGGAGATGGATTCGGACGAACTGGCCGAGCGCTTCGAGTCGGTGGGCGCGCAATTCAGCACCGATTCGCTGCGCGACATGGCCATCGTCAGCCTGCGCAGCCTGACCGAGCCGGACTGGATGAATACCGCGGTGGAGACCCTGACCGCCGTGCTGGCCGCGCCGGCCTTCCCCGAGGCCGACTTCGAGCGGGCCCGGCGCCAGGCCCTGCAGGGGCTGCAGCGCGAGCGCCAGGACCCGGGCAGCGTCGCCAGCCGGCGCTTCTACGAACTGATGTATGGCGACCACCCCTACGCCAACTGGCCGGGCGGCAAGCGCGAGACCCTGGAGGCCCTGGCGCCGGCGGATGCCCGTGCGTTCTATGAGCGCTTCTACACCACCGGCAACGGGGCCCTGGCGATCACTGGTGGCCTGACGCGCGAGGAGGCTGAGGCGGTGGCCGACCGGATCTCCGCGGCGCTGCCGCAGGGCGCGGCGGTGGAGCCGCTGCCGGCCGTGGAGCCGCGCGACGAGCCGGTGGAGGAGCGTATCGAGTTTCCCTCCGAGCAGGCCCATATCCTGATGGGCGCCCCGGCGCTGCGACGTGGCGACGAGGATCATTACGCCCTGACGCTTGCAAATCACGCCTTCGGGGGCGGCGGCTTTACCTCGCGGCTGTTTCGGGAGATCCGCAGCCAGCGTGGTCTGGCCTATTCCGTGAGCAGTCGCCTGCAGCCGATGGCGGCCGAGGGCCCCTTCCGTATCGGTATGCAGACCGGCGTGGACCAGGCGGACGAGGCGGTGACCGCCCTGCGCGAGGCGCTCGTGCGCTGGCACGCCGACGGGGTCGATGCCGAAGAACTCGAGGCCTCGCGCGAGAATGTGGTCAACAGCTTCCCGCTGTCGCTGGCCTCGAACAGCGATATCGTCGGACTGCTGGGGATGATGGCCTTCTACGACCTGCCGCTGGACTACCTGGAGCGCTACATCGAGCGCATGGAGGCGGTGGAGCTGGATGAACTGAATGCCCGGCTGCGCGAGCGCATCAACCCGGATGCGATGGTCACGGTGATCGTGGGTGGGCAGGAGTAGGCGGGCCCCCGCCGGGCGCCCGGCGCGCATCCGCATCATCGGCGGCGCCTGGCGGCGACGCTGGCTGCCGGTCCCTGCGGTGGGCGGCCTGCGGCCGACTGCCGATGCCCTGCGCGAGACGGTGTTCAACTGGCTGCAGCCCCGGTTGCCGGGCGCACGGGTGCTGGACCTGTTCGCCGGAACCGGGGCGCTGGGGCTGGAGGCGGCCTCGCGCGGGGCCGATGCGGTGCTGCTGGTCGAGCGCGATGCGCGCGCCGCGGCCCAGCTCCAGGCCAACTGCGAGACCCTGGGCGCCGGGCAGGTCAGCGTGCGTCGGGATGACGCCCGGCGCCTGCTGGCCGGCCCACCCCCCGAGGGCCTTGCCTACGATCTCGTGCTGGTGGACCCGCCGTTCGGGCAGGGGCATGTCCCACCGGTGCTGGAGGCCCTGCTCGCGCAGGGCTGGCTGCACGCCGACAGCCGGGTTTATGTGGAGATCGAGTCCGAGGCGGATCTCGCCTTTCTCGCTGCGGGGGGCTGGCAGGTCGAGCGCGAGCGCCAGGGCGGGCAGGCTCGGGCCCTGCTGCTGGCCCGGAACTCGACCCGCGCCGAGGCGTGAGGCCGCGCGGGCCGTGACGCCTGTCGCGGTTTTGCAGTGCGGCGAGTCTTTCGCTACGGTGATGCTGTCCCACCTACCGCGACAACGCCCATCGGGCGCCTCCCCGCGCGGCTTCCGGAAAACTCCGGAACCGGACCGCTCGGTCTTGCGCTTGCCACAGGAACAAAAGGGGAAACCGAATGGATGAGCAGTCCACCCCCGGTCTGACGCAAACCCGCCTCGGCGGCTTTGGCGTGATCTGCAGCCCGGTCTTCTATACCGCCAGCCTGATAATCGCAGCCTTCGTGGCTTTCGGGGCCATCTTCCCGGATCGCGCCGAGGCGATCTTCGAGCAGCTCCAAAGTGGCATCGGGGAGTATCTCGGCTGGTATTACATGCTGGTCGTGACGGTATTCCTGGTCTTTTCCCTGTATCTGATGTTCAGCCGCTACGGCGGCGTGCGCCTGGGCGACCAGTTCGAGACCCCGCGTTTCAGCTACGCCGCGTGGTTCGCGATGCTGTTCTCCGCGGGCATGGGGATCGGGCTGCTGTTCTGGAGCATCGCCGAGCCGATGTTCCACTACCTCAGCCCGCCACATGCGGAGGGCGAGAGTGCCGAGGCGGCCACCGAGGCCATGCGCTACACCTTCTTCCACTGGGGCCTGCACGCCTGGGCGATCTACATCGTCGTTGGCCTGTCGCTGGCGTACTACGCCTACCGCCACAACCTCCCGCTGCTGATCCGCTCGTCGCTTTACCCGTTCATCGGTGATCGGATCTATGGTCCGTGGGGACATCTCGTCGACGTAGTGGCGCTGTTCGGCACCATGTTCGGGGTGGCCACCTCGCTGGGCCTTGGCGTCATGCAGATCAACTCGGGCCTGAACTTCGTGTTCGGGATCGAGGAATCCACCTTCATGCAGATCGTCCTGGTCGCGATCATCACCCTGATTGCCGTCGTCTCGGTGGCGCTGGGTGTGGACAAGGGCATCAAGCGCCTGTCCAACTTCAATATTGGCCTGGCGGCGATCCTGATCGCCCTGCTGCTGGTGATGGGGCCGACCCTGTTCATCCTGCGTCTGCTGGTGGAAAGCACCGGCGTCTATGTGCAGTCCCTGCCCGAGATGAGCCTGTGGGCCGACACCATCGAGGACTCCGGCTGGGCCACCTCTTGGACCATCTTCTACTGGGGCTGGTGGATCTCCTGGGCCCCGTACGTCGGTATGTTCATCGCGCGGGTCTCGCGCGGGCGCACCATTCGCGAGTTCGTCGCCGGGGTGCTGCTGGCCCCGACCGCCGCTGCCTTCGTCTGGCTGGCCGTGTTCGGGGGTACCGCGATGAGCTACGAGCTCGACGGCGTTGCGGACCTGGCCGGCGCCGTTTCGGAAAACGTGTCCACGGCGCTGTTCGTCACCCTCCAGGCCCTGCCGCTCTTCGATTGGCTGGCCGTGGCGGTGATGGCGGCGGCGACGCTGCTGATCGTGACGTTCTTCGTGACCTCCTCGGACTCCGGTTCGCTGGTCATCGACACCCTGGCCTCCGGCGACGTGCGTAACCCGACCGTCACCCAGCGCGTGTACTGGGCCATCCTCGAAGGGGTGGTCGCCTCCATCCTGCTGCTGGCGGGGGGGCTGGCCGCGCTGCAGGCGGCCGCGATCAGTGTCGGCCTGCCGTTCTCGGTCATCATGCTGATCATGGTGATCGGCCTGTGGCGAAGCTTGCACCAGACCGAGGCGGTCACGCCGAGCAAGTACCAGAAGGAGGCCCCGCCGCCGCATACCCTGCTCGGGTATACGGACGATCTGGACGACAAGATCAAGTAGGGGGTCAGCATGACTGCGTCCCGAGTGGCGCTGCTGGGATGCGGGCTCATGGGGCAACCCATGGGCCTGCGTCTTTTGCAGGCCGGATTTCCCGTGGTGGCCTACAACCGCACGGTCGCTCGCGCGAGCGATCTGGCGGCCGAGGGGGTCACCGTCCACAACGCCCCCGCCGCGGCCGTCGCGGAGGCCGATGTGCTGGTGCTGATGCTCAGCGATGCCGGCGCCATTGGCGCGGTGCTCGACGAGCTGCCGGACGGGGCGCTGGACGGGCGCTGCGTGATCCAGATGGCGACCATCCTGCCGGCCGAAAGTCGCGCCCTGGCACAGCGGGTGCGGGCCGCCGGGGCATGCTATCTCGAGGCGCCGGTACTGGGCTCCATACCGGAGGCGCGCGACGGCCGGCTGCTGATCATGGCGGGAGCCGACAGCGACACGGACTTTGCTCGGGCGCAGCCGGTGCTGGCGGCTCTGGGCGAGACCCCGCGACATGTCGGCCCAGTGGGCCAGGGCGCGGCCCTGAAGCTCGCCTTCAACCAGCTGATCGCCAGCCTGACCGCCGCGTTTTCCCTGAGTCTGGGGCTGGTGCGCCGCGAGGGCGTGGAGGTGGATACCTTCATGGACATCCTGCGTGACAGCGCCCTGTACGCCCCGACCTTCGACAAGAAGCTGGGCAAGATGGTCTCCGGCGACTTCGGCACGGCCAATTTTCCGGTCAAGCACTTGCTGAAGGATGTGCGCCTGACCGAGCAGGCGGTCGAGGATGCCCATCTGGTGGGTCCATGGTTGCCGTTGCTGGCGGATCTGCTGGATCGGGCGCAGGCCCAGGGCCTGGCGGACGCGGATTACTCTGCCATCTACACGGCGATTGTCCCGGACTCGCCAGGGCGATGAGGGCGGACCGCGGCTTTATGCACAGCCGTCTCCGCAGTCCGAGCGGGTACGCCTGTCTCCGTCACGGACGCCGGGTCGTGGTGGTTTTCGGAGGGTAAAACAATTGAGATCAAGGTGTTGCGTGGGTTTCTTGTCTCATCGGTGGCGGCGCCCCTTGACGTCCCGCGAGCGTCTCGTTCCGGGGGCGACAATTCGCCCACAAAGTTATCCACAGGTTGTTCGGTGGGCAAAACCACGTGGCCATTCAGGGGTTTGCCGCCTGGATTTCAAATGCCCTGCCCAAATGGCACCGTAAACCGGTCTTGCGCTGAAGGCCCGGGGCCGGCTATCCTATTGGACTTTTCGCCAGAACCTGCGTGAGCCGACCATGAAAGCCGACATCCATCCGAACTACCACAACGTCAAGGTTATCTGCAGCTGCGGTACGCAGTTCGAGACCCGCTCCACTCTCGCCTCCGGCGACGAGATGCATGTGGACGTGTGCTCGCAGTGCCACCCGTTCTACACCGGCAAGCAGAAGATCGTTGATACCGCCGGCCAGGTCGACAAGTTCAACCGCCGCTTCGCATTCTGAAGCCGCGGCGCGCCGTCAGGCGCGCAACGCGACCGGGTGCGTGACCGCGATGGCGGGCCGTGTCCGAACCGACGAGGGCGTCCTGCGGGGCGCCCTCGTCTGCGTTGTGGGGGCCGTGCTCCTGCTGCTGGCCGGAATGGCTGCGGCGGAGTGCCGGCTGGCGGATCAGGACCCGCGCGGGTTGCAGGAGGTCGAGGTCGAGCGTGTCGTGGGGTTCGACCGGTTGCACCTGGCCGATGGGCGGACGATCCGCCTGATCGGTCTGGCCCCGGCCGCCCCGTTGCCGGAGGCCTTGACTCCGCTGCGCGATCTGCGCCTGCATGAGGGAATACGTGAAGCCCTTGAAACCCGCCTGGCTGCAGCGGGGCAGCGCCTGAAGCTGCGCCCCGCGGACCCCGCGCGGGACCCGGGAGGTACCCCGCGCATGCATGCCTGGAGTGAAGATGGCGCCTTGCTGGCGGCGGATCTGATCGCGGCGGGCGCGGCGATGCCGCGGCCGGGGCCGCGACCGGTGCCGCTGGATGCCTGCCTGTACGCGGCCGAGGCCGAGGCGCGAGCCGCAGAACGGGGGCTGTGGCTGGAGCGCCCGGCGGCCATGCCCGCCCGGGTGCTGGACCCGCTGGATGGCGCGCTGCGTCAGGGCCGGCTGCGGGTGATGGCCGAGGTGACCGCGGTGCGCGCGACCGGGCGCCACTGGGTGCTGGTGCTGGAGGGCCCCCTGGATTTGCTGATCCGCGGGGATGACCGCGATCATTGGCCCGAGCTGGATCCCGAATCCTTGATCGGTGAGGCGGTGGTCGCGCGCGGTCAGGTGTATCCTTGGAGAGACCGACTCCGGATGCGCATTCGGCATCCGCTCGATCTCGAGGTAGAGGACTAGCGAGGTGCTGGAATAATGCGTGCGTTTCCCAAGTCGTGGCGGCCGGTCCGCGGTCGCCTGGGCTCTCTGCTCCTGGCGGTGCTGGTTGCCGGTGGCCTTGCGGTGGCGATCCCCGGGTGCACCACCAACCCGGTGACCGGTCGCTCGCAGCTGATGCTGGTCTCCGAGAGCCAGGCCATCAGTGCCTCGCGTACCGCCTACGTGGAGATGCTGGCACCGGCACGGGAGGAAGGCCGGATCAATGCCGACCCCGAGATGACCGCGCGAGTGCATGGCATTACCGAAAAGGTCGTCGCCCAGGCCGTGAAGTACCGCTCCGAGACCGCGGACTGGGACTGGGAGATCGTGGTCATCGAGGCCCCCGACACCATCAACGCGTTCGCCATGGCGGGCGGCAAGATGGCGATCTACTCGGGCATCATCGAGCAGCTGGAGCTGACCGACGACGAACTGGCCCAGATCATCGGGCACGAGATCGCCCATGCGCTGTCGGCCCACACCGCGGAGAAGATGTCGGTGGCGCTGGCCAGCAACATGGCGGTTGCCGGCTACGCCATGACGGGGGATCGTTCGCAGATTGCCCTGACCGGGGCGGCGCTGGGCGCGGCACTGGCGGTCCAGCTGCCGCACAGTCGCGCGATGGAGGCCGAGGCCGACGAGATCGGTATGGAGCTGGCGGCCCGCGCGGGTTATAACCCCGACGCCGCGGCGAGCCTGTGGCGCAAGATGGCGGCCCAGTCCAACGGGCGCCACCCGGTCTTCCTCAGTACCCACCCGGCGCCGGAGTCGCGCCAGCGTGACCTCACCCGGATGGCCGATCGCTTCCGGCCACTGTACGAAGAGGCGCGCAACAGCCGCGTCCCCACGCACCCGGTCAACTGAAGGATCTCTCCCGTCGCCCGGACTCGCGCCGGGCGGCACGCCGTTTATTTGTTCCCGATCGAAAAAAGGCCCCGCTACACCATGTCCAAGGATTTCAATCAGCGTGCGCTGGAGTACCACGAGCAGCAGCCGGCCGGAAAACTGGCCATCCAGGTCACCAAGCCCACGGCGACCCAGGACGACCTCTCCCTGGCCTACTCGCCGGGTGTCGCCGCGCCGGTGCGCGCGATCGCCGAGGATCCGGAGCTGGCCTATCGCTATACCGGCAAGGGCAATCTGGTCGCGGTGATCACCGACGGGACCGCCGTGCTGGGGCTGGGTAACGTCGGTGCCCTGGCCTCCAAGCCGGTGATGGAGGGCAAGGGCGTGCTGTTCAAGACCTTCGCCAATATCGACGTCTTCGATATCGAGGTGGACGCCCCGCAGCCGGAGGACTTCATCAACACCGTCGCGCGCATCGCCGGCGGGTTCGGCGGCATCAACCTCGAGGATATCGCGGCGCCGCACTGCTTCGAGATCGAGCGTCGCCTGTCCGAGCGCCTGGACATCCCGGTCTTCCACGATGATCAGCACGGCACTGCGATCATCACCGCGGCCGGCCTGGTCAACGCGCTGGAGATCCAGGGCAAGAAGCTCAGTGAGGCGAAGATCGTCTGCGTCGGCGCGGGCGCCGCCGGGATCGCCTCCATGCAGTTGCTGGTCCGCCTGGGCGCGGCCAAGAAGAACCTGTACATGGTGGATCGCAAGGGCGTGATCCACAGCCAGCGCGACGACCTGAACGAGTACAAGCAGATCTTCGCGGTGGACACCGAGGCGCGCAGTCTGGCGGATGCCTGCCGTGACGCCGATGTCTTCATCGGCCTGTCCGGTCCGGACCTGCTGACCCCGGAGATGCTGCGGTCCATGGCGCCGAAGCCGGTGGTCTTCGCGCTGTCCAACCCGGACCCGGAGATCCGCCCGGAGCTTGCGCACGAGACCCGCGATGACCTGATCATGGCCACCGGGCGTTCGGACTACCCGAATCAGGTGAACAACGTGCTCGGCTTCCCGTTCATCTTCCGCGGCGCGCTGGATGTGCGCGCGCGGACCATCAACGACGAGATGCTGGTCGCGGCGGTCCACGCGCTCGCCGGGCTGGCCCGCGAGCCGGTACCGCAGTCCGTGCTGGATGCCTACGGGCGGGATGCGCTCGAGTTCGGCCCGCACTACATCCTGCCGACCCCGTTCGATCCGCGCCTGATCGATACCGTGCCACAGGCGATCAGTCAGGCTGCCCGCGACAGCGGGGTCGCCCGCTTGTAGCCCGCCCCAACCGCAGAGGAGGAGCAGCGCATGCAGAAGATCGCCATCGTCGGCGCCGGGCGCGTCGGTGAATCCACCGCCCAGTTCCTTGCGCGGCGTGATGTCGCCCGCGAGATCGCGTTGCTGGATGTGCGCGAGGGCGCGGCGGCCGGTGCTGCCCTGGATATCCAGGAGACCGCCCCGCTGCTGCGCTTCGACACCCGGCTGAGCGGCAGCCACGAGCCCTCGGTGATCGCCGGTGCCGAACTGGTGATCATCACGGCCGGGTTGCCGCGCAAGCCCGGCATGTCGCGCTCCGACGTGCTGGACAAGAACGTCGAGATCCTCGACCTGATCCTGCAGGACATCCTGGTCCATGCCCCGCAGAGCCGCATCCTGGTGGTCTCCAACCCGGTGGACGTGCTGACCTACCGCGCCTGGCAGAAGACCGGCTGGAGCCGCGACCGGATATTCGGCCAGGCCGGGGTGCTGGATACTTCGCGCATGGCCGCCTTCATTGCGCTGGAGACCGGGTTGTCCACCCACGACATCCAGGCGCTGGTACTGGGCGGCCATGGCGATGCGATGGTCCCGATGCTGCGCTATTCCTCGGTCAACGGGGTGCCGCTGCATCACTTCATGGATCAGGCCGCGCTGGACAACATCGTCGAGCGCACCCGCCACGGCGGGGCCGAGATCCTCGCCCTGAAACAGACCTCCAGCGCCTACGGCGCCCCGGCCGCGGCCATCGCCGAGATGGTCGAGGCGATCGCCCTGGACCGGCGCCGGGTGCTGCCCACGGTTGCGCTGCTGGACGGCGAGTACGGCGAGCGCGATGTTGCCATGGGCGTGCCCTGCATTCTGGGTCAGGGCGGCATGGAACGGGCGATCGAGCTGGACCTGAATGCCGCGGAGCGCGCCGCCTTCGACCAGTCGATCGCCGGGGTGCGGAAGGACCTTGAACGCCTCGCCTGAATCCGCGCCGGTCCCGGATGTGCCACGGCCGACCCTGACGCTGATCGACAGCAGCATCTTCGTCTTCCGTGCCTGGTTCGCGCGCGGCCTGGATCCCGACCCGCAGGGCCGCCCGGGCGGCGCGCTGCACGGCCTGGTCCATTCGCTCTGTCAGTGGTTGCCGGCCTGCGCGCCGGGGCCCGTGGCGTTCTGCCTCGACACCGGGCTGCGCCGGGGCTTTCGTCACCGCATCGATCCGGCCTACAAGGCCCATCGCCCGCCGGCACCGCCGGAGCTGCGCGAGCAGTTCGAACGGATCCGCGAGCTTCTGGGAAGGCTCGGCTTCACGACTCTGGCCGACCCGGAATACGAGGCCGATGACCTGATCGCCAGTCTGGCCCGCTCCGGCCGCGCGGCCGGGTATCGCATCGACGTGAAGAGTGCGGACAAGGATCTGACCCAGGTCATTCTGGGTGATGCGGACCGGCTGCATGACCCGGAACGCGGCACCGACCTGGATCGCCGCGCGATCGAGAAGCGCTTCCGCATTCGGCCGGAACAGGTCGCGGACATGCTGGCGCTGGCCGGGGACGCCAGCGACAACATTCCGGGGATCGATGGGGTCGGCCCGAAAACCGCCTCGCGCATCCTGCGCCGGCTGCGCGACCTCGACACCGTGCTGGCGGACCCGGCGGCGGTTGCCCGCTGCAATATCCGCCGCGCCCCGGCGGTCGCCGCGGCCATCGCCGCGGCGGCCGACCGCCTGCGCCGTGCGCGCCGGCTGACGGGTCTCGACGACCGGATCCCGGGGCTGCCGGCGGTCGGCCAGATGCTGCCCCGGGGCCCCGACCCGGATGCAGCGGTCTGGCTCCGGGATCTGGGGGTGGCCCCGACCTATCATGCACCGCTACTGGCCGCCACCACTGCCTGGGCCGGCGCCGAAACGAGACAGACCGCATGACCGCAAGCCGGATAGTCCCCGCGATCCTGATCCTGATGGCGTTGTTGCTGCCGGCCGCTGCGCAGGCCCACCCGCATGCGTGGATCGACCTGCGCGTCAGCTTCGAGCGCGACGCCACGGGGCAGATCACCCACATGCTCCACCACTGGCGCTTCGATCCGACCTACGGGCAATATCTCTACGACGATGCCCAGGAGCATCAGCCGGGGGATACCCCGGAGGCGCGCCTGCAGGGGCTGGCCCGCGAGATCCTGGACAACCTCGCCGAGTACCGCTGGTACAGCCATCTGCAGGTGGCGGACGACGCGATCGGCATCGCCGCCGCCGCGGAACCGCGCATGGCGATGGAGGACGGGCTGCTGCACTTCCGCTTCCGGCTGGAGCTGGAGACCCCCGTGGATCCCGCCGTCGCGCCGCTGGAGTACAAGGTCTACGACCCGACGTATTTCATCGAGATCCTGCACCAGGAGCCGCACGGCACGCGCATTGTCGATGCCTCCGGCCTGGTGGATGCGACCTGCCAGGCGCAGCTCGAGCGTCCGCGCCCGGATCCGGCCATGGTGGCGCGCGCGATGGCGCTGGACTACGGCGCCAGCGTCGATTACGACCTCGGTCGCTACTTCGCCGAGCGCGTCACCCTGCGCTGCGACTGACGCGCCGTTCATGGCCCGGATTGTCCTGTTCCACAAGCCCTGGGGTGTGCTGCCGCAGTTCACCGACCCCGAGGGGCGGCCGACGCTGGCCGACTACATCGAAATCCCCGGCGTCTACCCGGCCGGACGCCTGGATCGCGACAGCGAGGGCCTGATGGTCCTGACCGACGACGGCCGCCTGAATGCCCGCCTGACTCAGCCACGCCACAAGACCAGCAAGACCTACTGGGTCCAGGTCGAGGGCGAGCCCGACGATGCCGCGCTCGCTGCCCTGCGCGAGGGCGTCGAGCTGAAGGATGGCCTCACGCGCCCGGCGAAGGTGGAGCGCATGGATCCACCGGATCTTCCGGAGCGGGATCCGCCGGTGCGTTTCCGCCGCCATATCCCGACCCGCTGGCTGGCCATCACCCTGCGCGAGGGGCGCAATCGCCAGGTGCGCCGGATGACCGCAGCAGTGGGTCACCCGACCCTGCGTCTGGTGCGCTACCGGGTCGGATCGTGGACCCTCGACGGCCTGGCGCGCGGCGAGGTTCGCGTGCTGGATTCCTGATCCAGAGCCGCTTCTTGCCGGATCTGCCGACATGCCCCCGCGAAACCGCCCGGAAGCCGTTGCAAGCGCCCCGGGGCTGGCCGATGATGAACAACCATTGAAGCGAGGGCAGGGCATGCGCCTTTCCAGGAACGTAATCGTCGGGCTCGCCGGCCTGTTGCTGGCTTTGGCCGCGTCGCTGCCGGCGGCGGCCGCGGAGGACGACCGCTACGTCTTCGAGCGCAGTCTGTTCCTGCTGGCGGAGCGGGCGCTGAACCGGGGCGACATGACCGCCTACCGCGCCGCGCGCAGCACCCTGACCGGCTATCCGCTGACCCCCTATCTGGATTACCGCGAACTCGCGCGCAATCTCGGTCGCGCCGAAGCGGACGCCGTGCGCGACTTCGTGCGCGAACATGACGACACCCCGCTGGCCGCGCGGCTGCGCAGTAGTTACCTGACGCACCTCGCGCGCGAGGAGCAGTGGGAGGACTACCTTGAGTTTGTCGCGGCCACCGGGGCGAAGCCGTCGCTGTCGGTCGAGCAGGACTGCTATCGGCGCCAGGCGCTCTTGAAGGCCGGCGACCGCGATGCCGCGCTGGAAGACATGGAGTCCATCTGGTTGCACGGACAATCCCGTCCGTCCGCCTGCGACCCCGTGCTGGCCGCCTGGCGCGACGCCGACGGTCTGACCGGCGAGCTTGCCTGGGAGCGTTTCGAGCTTGCCGTAAAGGCTGGCCAGACCGGTCTTGCCCGTTATCTGCGGCGCTATCTGGCGGATGCCGATCGCCGCTGGGCGGAACGCTGGCTGGACCTGGCCAGCCGCCCCGCGCGGGTGGTGGAGGTCGACTTCCAGGCCGACGATCACCGCTCGGCCGAGGCGCTGCTGGAGCGGGCCTTTACCCGCTGGGTCCGGCAGGATCTGGACGCCGCGCTGGAGGGGTGGGAGGCGTCCGGAGACGCGCTCGGGCTGTCGACCGAGGCCGCCGGGCGCGTGCAGCACGCACTTGCCCTGCGTCTGGCCCTGCGCTATCGCCCCGAGGCCCTGGACTTCATGGCCCGCCTGGAACCCGAGGTGTTCGATACCCAGTTGCGCCAGTGGCAGGTGCGGGCGGCCCTGTACGAGCGCGACTGGGCGACGGTGATGGATGCGATCCGGGCTATGGATCGCGACGTGCGTGACGAGGCGGCGTGGCAGTACTGGTACGCCCGGGCGCTGGAGCAGACCGAGTCGCTGGAGGCTGCCCGGCGCTTCTACGAGCGCGCCGCCCGCGAGCGGAACTTCCACGGCTTCCTGGCCGCTGACCGGCTGGGCCAGCCCTACCGCATCGGGCATGAGCCCCTGGTGCTGGACGACGGGCGCCGGGCGGCCATGCGTGAGCATGCCGGCATGCAGCGCATGCGCGAGCTGGTTCGCCTGGATCGCTACGCCGAGGCCCGCCGCGAGTGGACCCATGCCATCGCGGGCTGGGATACGCCGGAACTGGAGTCGGCGGCGCGCACCTTCGCCGACTGGGGCTGGCATGACCGTGCCATCTTCACCGCCGCGCGGGCGCGTAACTGGGACGATATCGAGCTGCGTTTCCCGCTGGCCTTTGACGACCTCATCGTGACCGGGGCCCGCGAACAGGCCATCGACCCGGCCTGGGCCATGGCCATCGCGCGCCAGGAGAGCGCGTTCCTGCATGACGTGCGTTCCGGGGCCGGCGCGCTGGGGATCATGCAGGTGATGCCGGCGACCGGCCGCTCGATCGCCTCGGCGGCCGGGGTACGGGTGAACTCCGACTGGGACATCCTCGACCCGGCGACCAACGCCCGGCTCGGGACCTACTACCTGCGGCGCAACCTCGACCGCTTTGGCGGTCACAGCCTGCTGTCCACCGCGGCCTACAACGCCGGGGCCCACCGCGTGCGTTCCTGGCTGCCGGAGGATCGGGCGATGGACCCGGATATCTGGGCCGAACTGATCCCGTTCTCCGAGACCCGCGATTACATTCGCCGGGTGTTTGCC
Organism: Thioalkalivibrio sp. ALE12; assembly: GCF_000381105.1. NCBI lineage: Bacteria > Pseudomonadati > Pseudomonadota > Gammaproteobacteria > Chromatiales > Ectothiorhodospiraceae > Thioalkalivibrio > Thioalkalivibrio sp. ALE12. Next base: position 383,452 of record NZ_KB905906.1, read on the forward strand.
TACCGTATCCTGTACGCGGTGCGCCTGGGGCAGGAGCCGCCGTCGCTGTCCACGCTGCTGTATCCAGTCACGCCGCAGGACCGCCTGGCCGCCAGCCGCGAACGCCACCTGGCCGCCCTGCCGGGCGATGCGGGCATCACCCTCAGCCGCGCCTTCTGCGACGCCCCGGGCTACACCGACAACGCTTGCTAGGGCGTTTGTTCACCACGAAGCCCACGAAGGCACGAAGAAGGGCCAGGTCAAAAGCGATTCACAGGAAGGTTGGAAGATCGGAAGTAGGGAAATGGGTTGAGGGGCTGGGGCCGCCGCTGGGTGCTGGCGTCAGCCGCGACCGCAAAGGCAACAGCGCGGGGCCGCCCCCGCAGCCGCCCCACAAGACCTCTTCCTGACTTCCCTTCTTCCTGTAAAACTGCCCTTGACCTTCTTCGTGTCTTCGTGCGCTTCGTGGTGAAGAACAGGGTGCTGGAACTAGCCGCGGATGATGTCCTCGCGCATGCGGCTGGCGATGCCGTCGGCCAGTTGCTGCCATTCGGCCGCCAGCGGGGCCTCCAGGTGTTCTTCGGTGGTGGCCTTGAAGTGGCGCATCCAGATGGCCAGGTCGGCCTCGGTCAGGTTCAGCGGCGCGTGCTTGCCGACCATGTCGATGGTCGGCGGCTGTTCCAGGCGCCCGCCCAGGTTCTGGTACCAGAAATCGGCGATCCGGTTCACGTGATCCGGGAAGTCCTGAATGCGCTCGAAGTGATGACCGATCTCGGGGTCGGCCGAGAGGCGGCGGTAGAAGTCGTCGATCACCGCGCGGATGCGCTCGGCGCCGATCTTGTCGCACAGGGGTTCGAGCTTGCGAAAGGCCATGGGGGTCTCCTGACGAATCCTGCGTCAGCCGGTACCCTGCATGTTGCAGAGCAACCCGGATGCCGAGGATGAACCGATTCGATTCAGCGGGCCCCGATGCCGTGACGGCGGCGGTGGCCCAGTGCATTGCCGACCATACCGGAACGCCGTTCGAGCCGACAGGAAGCCAGGCCTGTTCCGGGGGCTCCATCAACCAGGCGCAGCGCCTGACCGGGACCGACGGGCGTCGCTTCTTCGTCAAGCTGAGCGGGGGCGATGGCGCCGCGATGTTCGCCGCCGAGGCGCGCGGCCTGGAAGAACTCGCGCGCTGCGAACGGCTGAAGATCCCCGAGGTGGTGGGGACTGGCTCCGCCGGCAGTACCCACTTCCTGGTGATGGAGGATCTCGCGCTGGGCGGGCGTCGCGACGGTGTGGCCCTGGGGCACGGGATCGCCGACATGCACCGGAAGACCCGGACGCGCTTCGGGCTGGATCACGACAACTTCATCGGCAGCACCCCGCAGTCGAATACCGAGCACGACGACTGGGTCTCGTTCTATCGCGACGAGCGCCTGGGCTTCCAGCGCCGGCTGGCGCGCGAGCGCGGGGCCTCGCTCTCGTTGCTGGGAGCGCTGGAGGAGCTGGAGGCCTCCCTGGACGGCTTCTTCGTCGACTACCGGCCCGAGCCATCGCTGCTGCACGGCGACCTGTGGAGCGGCAACTGGGGATTCCTGGCGGACGGGCGCGCGACGATCTTTGATCCGGCGGTGTACTACGGCGACCGCGAGGCCGATCTGGCAATGATGGAGCTGTTCGGCCACCCCGGCCAGGACTTCGTGGCCGCGTACGAGGAGATCCTGCCCATCGACCCGGGCTATGGCGTGCGCCGTACGCTCTACAACCTCTACCACATCCTCAATCACGACCACTTGTTCGGCGGCGGCTACGGCGCCCAGGCCGAGCGCATGATCCGCCAGCTCCTCGCCGAACTGCGCTGACGGCCCACGTCGAGACTTTGAAAGGCAAGGGCGGTTTTACCACGAAGCTCACGAAGGCACGAAGAAGGTCAAGGGCGGGTTTACAGGAAGAAGGGAAGTCAGGAAGAGGTCTTGTGGGGCGGCTGCGGGGCGCGGCCCCGCGCTTTTGCCTTTGCGGTCGCGGCTGGCGCCGGCCTCAGCCCCCAACCCATTTTCCTCCTTCCGAACTTCCTGTGAATCGCTCTTGACCTGGCCCTTCTTCGTGCCTTCGTGCGCTCCGTGGTGAACTAGGGAGACGCTGACTTAATCGCACGTCCGCGTTGGTGCCCCCCCAGTTGTTCGAGACAATCGTTCCGAGACAAGGCGTGTCGTGCAGCGGGTAGTGGTTCTACCCGCAAGCGGCGCAACGCAGGATCGGGCCATATTCATTCAGAATCGGGGGGCACCAACCCCACAAGCTATTGAAAGCAGGGGATCGGCCGCCCGTTGTTGATCAAAAACGGGCGCGCGCACGGCGTTGCGGTTCCCTTGTGCAGAATGGCTGCACGGCAGTCACCGCGCCTTGTTCGCACCCAAAAGCGACTCGAGCGCGGACGTGCGATTAAATCAGCGTCTCCCTGGGGTTTCAGCGGCCGAGTTCGCGGGAGCGGTCGGCGGCCGCGGTCATTGCGCGGCGCATCAGGTCGCGCAGGTCGCCGTCCTCCAGTACCTGCAGGGCGCGTTCAGTGGTGCCCCCGGGGGAGGTCACGCGGTGGCGCAGTTCGGCAGCGCTCTCGTCGCTCTCGGTGGCCAGGCGGGTGGCGCCGGCGAGGGTCCCCAGGGTCAGCTCCAGTGCGGTATCGGCCGGCAGGCCCAGCGACTGCGCCGCCTCCTGCATGGCCTCGATCATCAGGAACACGTAGGCAGGCCCGCTGCCGGAGGTGGCGGTCACCGCGTGCATCTGCTCCTCGTCCTCGACCCAGATCGCGCGTCCGACCGCTTCCAGTAGCCGGGTCGCGGTGGTGTGGTCCGCGGGGCCGGCGGTGGGGGCGGCGTACAGCCCGGTGACCCCGGCGCCCACCAAGGCCGGGGTGTTCGGCATCGCCCGGACCAGGCGCGTGGCGTCGCCCAGCCAGCCGGCCAGCTGGGCCGTGGTGATGCCGGCGGCCACGGAGATCACCAGGGGCTCGCCGCGGGACACCGCCTCGCGCAGGGTCGGGGCCAGATCCGGCAGGGTCTGCGGCTTGACGGCGAGGACCAGGGTGGCGGCTTCGGCGGCCAGTTCCGTGGCCTCGGCGCTGGCCAGACCCGGGTAGCGGGCCTGCAGGTCGCGCACGCGCTCGGCGCTCTTGTCTGCGATCGCGATGCGTTCGGCGGCGTGGCCGGACTGGACCAGCCCCTGGATCAGGGCCTCGCCCATGTTGCCGGCCCCGATGAAGCCGACCTCGAAGCGGTGTTCCGTCATGCAGACTCCTTATTTGGGTGGACGCGGGCCGAACAGGGCGGTGCCGACCCGCACCAGGGTGGCGCCTTCGAGGATCGCGGCCTCGAGATCGCCGGACATGCCCATGGACAGGGTGTCGAGGGTATGCCCCTGGCTGTTCAGGGTATCGCGCAGGGCGCGCAGGCGCGCAAAGGGTTCCCGCTGGCGCCGCGGGTCGTCCTCGGCGGCGGGGATGGCCATCAGGCCGCGCAGTTCCAGGCCCGGCAGGTCACGCACGGCATCGGCCAGGGTGGCGGCCTCGGCGGGCGCCACGCCGGCCTTCTGCGGTTCCTCGCTGATGTTGACCTGCAGACAGACCTGCAGCGGCGGCAGGCCCGCGGGGCGCTGGTCCGACAGGCGCCGCGCGATGCGTTCGCGATCGACGGTATGCACCCAGGCCGCCCGCTCGGCCACCGCGCGGGTCTTGTTGCCCTGCAGTGCGCCGATGAAGTGCCATTCGAGTCCGAGCGGCGCGGGGGGTGCCTCCAGGGCGTCGTACTTGTCCACCAGTTCGGGCACGTAGTTCTCGCCGAACGCAGACTGGCCGCAGGCGTGCAGGGCGCGGATCTCGTCCGCGTCGCGCGTCTTGCTGACGGCCAGCAGCCGGACCGTATCCGGGTCGCGTCCGGCCTCGCGGCAGGCGGCCTCGATACGGGTCCGAACGGCGCTCAGGGCATGGTCTGGTGTGGTCATTTCCCTATGATATAGTCCGGAAGAACACAAGGTCACCGCGGATTTTTACGCGGCCCTTCATCAAGCGACAGGGCGTGGTGGTTGCGGCTGCCACCCGGGTGCTGGCGCGCCTTGGCGTGGCGCCCGACAACAGGGGGATGCATGGATATCACGCAGTTGCTGGCCTTCGCGGTCAAGAACGGGGCCTCGGACCTGCACATCTCCGCCGGCATGCCGCCGATGGTGCGCATCGACGGCGACATGCGCCGGGTGAATGTGCCGGTCATGGACCACAAAGAGGTCCAGGGCCTGATCTACGACATCATGAACGACCGTCAGCGCAAGGACTACGAGGAGTTCCTGGAGACGGACTTCTCGTTCGAGGTCTCCGGGCTGGCGCGCTTCCGTGTCAATGCCTTCAACCAGGACCGCGGCGCGGCCGCGGTGTTCCGGACCATCCCCTCCAAGGTCCTGACCCTCGAAGAGCTGGGCGCCCCGCGCATCTTCGAGGAGATCTCGAACTACCCGCGCGGCATCGTGCTGGTCACCGGCCCCACCGGCTCGGGCAAGTCCACCACGCTGGCGGGCATGGTCAACCACCGCAACGAGAACGACTACGGGCATATCCTCACCATCGAGGACCCGATCGAGTTCGTGCACGAATCGAAGAAGTCGCTGGTCAACCAGCGCGAGGTGCACCGCGATACCCACGGTTTCAGCGAGGCCCTGCGTTCGGCGCTGCGCGAGGACCCGGACACGATTCTGGTGGGCGAGCTGCGTGACCTCGAGACGATCCGCCTGGCGCTGACCGCGGCCGAGACCGGGCACCTGGTGTTCGGCACCCTGCATACAAGCTCCGCGGCCAAGACCATCGACCGTATCGTCGACGTGTTCCCGGCGGCGGAGAAGGACATGGTCCGCGCGATGCTGTCGGAGTCGCTGCGCGCGGTCATCGCGCAGACCCTGATGAAGAAGATCGGTGGCGGCCGGATCGCGGCGCACGAGATCATGCTCGGCACGCCGGCGATCCGGAACCTGATCCGCGAGAACAAGATCGCGCAGATGTACTCGACCATCCAGACCAGCGCCGGCACCGGCATGCAGACGCTCGACCAGTGCCTGAAGGACATGCTCGCGCAGGGCGTGATCAGCCGCGAGGACGCGCGGCGCAAGGCCGCCAATCCGGATTCCATTTGATCAGCACGGCCCGCTTGGCGTGAACGCCGCACCGGGTATCAGGGGAGAACGCCATGGATCGTGACAAGGCGATCAAGTACATGCATGACCTGCTGCGGGCCCTGGTGGACCGGGGCGGGTCGGACCTGTTCATTACCGTGGGGATGCCGCCGGCGGCCAAGATCGACGGCCGCGTGGTGCCGATGACCGAGCAGAAGCTGACGCCCTCGCACACCCAGGCGCTGGTGCGTTCGCTGATGAACGACAAGCAGTCGGCCGAGTTCGAGCGCCACCAGGAATGCAACTTCGCGATCGGCCTTCAGGGCGTGTCGCGTTTCCGCGTGAATGTCTTCACCCAGCGCGGCAGCCCGGGCATGGTGCTGCGCACGATCAACTCGGTGATCCCGAAATTCGAGGACATCCAGATGCCGCCGCAGCTGGAGAAGATCACCCAGGAGCGGCGCGGGCTGGTGATCTTCGTGGGCGGTACCGGGTCGGGCAAGTCCACCTCGCTGGCGGCGATGATCGGCTACCGCAATCGCACCACGGCCGACCACATCGTCACCATCGAGGATCCGATCGAGTTCGTGCACGAGCACGACAAGAGCATCATCACCCAGCGCGAGGTCGGGGTGGACACCGAGAACTACGAGATCGCGCTGAAGAACACCCTGCGCCAGGCGCCGGACGTGATCCTGATCGGCGAGATCCGCGACCGCGAGACCATGGACTACGGCATCGCCTTCGCCGAGACCGGTCACCTGTGCCTGTCGACGCTGCATGCCAACAGCACCAACCAGGCGCTGGACCGGATCATCAACTTCTTCCCCGAGGACCGGCGCGAGCAGCTGCTGATGGACCTGTCGCTGAACCTGAAGGCAGTGATTTCGCAGCGCCTGGTGCGCAAGGAGAGTGGCGAGGGCCGGGTGCCGGCGGTGGAGATCATGATCAACACCCCGCTGATGTCGGACCTGATCCTGAAGGGCGAAGTACACGAGATGAAGGAGCTGATGTCGCGTTCGCGCGAGCAGGGCATGCAGACCTTCGACCAGGCCCTGTTCGATCTCTACGAAAATCGCCAGATCAGTTACGACGAGGCTCTGCGCAACGCCGACTCGGTGAACGATCTGCGCCTGCGCATCAAGCTCGACAGCCAGCGTGCCCAGGATGACGGCGCGCCCGCGGTGAAGGATGAAGGCGAGGGTCTGGCGGTCGACGAGCGCGCCGAGGACTTCAACCTGCGCTAGCGCGTCGGGTCAGGGAAACAGACTATGAGCCAGTTGCAGATCGAGCCCTACCTGAAACTGATGGCGCAGAAGGCCGCGTCGGACCTGTTCTTCCTGACCGGCGCGCCGGCCAGCATCAAGGTCGACGGCCAGCTCCAGCCCATCTCGCGCAAGGCGCTGGCCCCGGGCCAGGCCGAGAGTATCGCCCGCGAGATGATGAACGAGCACCAGGCGGAGATCTTCGAGCGCGAGACCGCGGTCAACTTTGGCCTGTCGCGCGAGGGACTGGGACGCTTTCGCGTGAACGTCTATCGCCAGCGCGGCGAGGTCGCGATGGTCATCCGTTTCATCCGCGTAGCGATCCCGACCATCGAGCAACTGGGCCTGCCCCCCGTGCTGAAGGAGTTTGTCTCGCACAACGACGGGCTGGTGCTGATCGTGGGGGCAACGGGCACCGGGAAATCGACCACCCTGGCATCGATGATCGACTACCGCAGCACGAACAAGAGCGGGCATATCCTCACGGTCGAGGACCCGATCGAGTTCCTGTTCAGCCACAAGCGTTCGATCGTGGGCCAGCGCGAGGTGGGGATTGATACCCCCAGCTACGACCATGCCCTGCAGGAGGGCATGCGCGAGGCGCCGGACGTGATCATGGTCGGCGAGGTGCGTTCACGCGAGACCATGCGCGCGGCCCTGACCTACGCCGATACCGGCCACCTGGTGCTGACGACCCTGCACGCAACCAACGCCACCCAGGCGCTGGATCGGGTGATCAACCTGTTCCCCGAGGACAACCGCCCGCAGATCCTGTCGGACCTGTCACTGAACCTGCGTGCGATCGTGGCCCAGCGCCTGCTGCAGACCAAGGATGGGCGGCGTGTCGCCGCGCTGGAAATCCTGATCAATACGTCCTACATCGCGGAGCTGATCCGGGACGAGAAGATCAGCGAGATCAAGGAGGTGATGGCGAAGGGCGCGTCCGTGGGCATGCAGACCTTCGATCAGGCCATCGTGAAGTTGTTCAAGACCGGGGATGTGATGCTGGACGAGGCCCTGAACAAGGCCGACTCGCGCGCCGATCTCGAATGGCGCCTGAACTTCGGCGGCGGTGTATCCTCCGCCGACGAAACCGAGGAGGAGCTCAAGCTCCCTGACAAGTAGGAGCCGGCTCGCCGGCGAAGCCCCTGCCAAAGTCAGGCCAGGGTCTTTCCCTCAGGCCCGCTCCGGCTCCGGAAAGACATCCGCCGCCGCGAACACCGGGCCATCCACGCAGACCCGCTTCATCGCCACCCCCTCCGGGGTACGCACCGGGACCGTGCAGCCGGCGCAGCCGCCCACCGCGCAGGCCATGAACTCCTCCAGCGAGACCTGGCAGGGCAGGTCGAACTCCGCCGCCAGTTCCGCGCAGGCCTCGAGCATGGGGTGCGGGCCGCAGGCGAAGATCTCCACCTGGTCGCGTTCCGCCGGCGACAGCCCGGCCAGCCAGGCGCGCCCGAGATCGGTCACGAAGCCGTCAAAGGCGCCCGGCAGCCCGGCCTTCGAGGTCAGGCGACAGGCCACGCCCCAGTCCTCCAGCAGCGGCAGGGTCGCGATCGCGCCGTCCGGCAGCCCCGGCCACAGGATCTCGGAGGGGCGCGCGTGAAACGGGAACGGGACCTCGGAGCCCAGCACCGCGTGGGTCTGTCCGGCCTCGCCCTGCAGGTGCAGGCGATGGGCCAGGAAGATCATTGGCGGGATGCCGACCCCGCCGCCCAGCAGCAGCCGCTTCGGCCGCTCCGGGTGCAGGCGGAAGGGCTGGCCGATCGGGCCCAGCACGCTCAGGGTGTCGCCCTTGACCTGTTGCGACAGCGCGCGGGTGCCGTCTCCCACGACCTTGTAGAGAAACTCCACCCAGCCGGCCTCGCGGTCCACGCGCTGGATCGACAGCGGCCGGCGCATCAGCAGTCGCGGCGCGCACTGCAGGTGGGCGAACTGCCCCGGCTGGGCCGCGCGGGCACATTCGGGGGCGAAGACCCGCAGGATCCATTGGTCCGCCCCGGCATCGTGGTGGTCCAGGATGCGCCCCTCTTCCTGGAAGATCGTGCCCCGGTGGGGGCGGGCGGCGGTCTCGCGCGCAGTCATGCGGTGTCCTCGGGGTTTCCCTCGGTGGGCAGGGTCCAGACCGGGCGTCCGGCGACCCAGGTCTCGCGGACCTGACCGGAGAAGGTCCAGTTGAAGAAGGGGGTGTTGTGGCCGGCGCTCAGCCAGTCCTCGCGCCGCACCTCCTGCATCGCGGTCGGGTCCCACAGCACGAAGTCGGCGCGTGCCCCTGGTGTCAGGCGGCCCTGGGCAAAGTCGAGGATCTCCGCCGGCCCGGTGGTCACCCGGGCCAGCGCCTCGTGCAGGCTCATCAGCCCGTCCTCGACCAGGCGCAGCGTCAGCGGCAGCAGGGTCTCCAGCGCCGAGATGCCGGGCTCGGTGCCGGCGAAGGGCCCCAGTTTGCTGTCGGGCTCGTGCGGCTGGTGGTCGGAGCAGATGGCGCTGATGTCGCCGCGCGCGACCGCCGCGCGCAGCCCGTCGCGGTCGCGCTGGCCCCGCAGGGGCGGGATCACATGGCAGTTCGGGTCGTATTCCGCGACGTCCACCTCGGTCAGGAACAGCTGGTGGGCGGCCACGTCCGCGCTGACCGGCAGGCCCTCGGCGCGCGCCTTGGTGATCATCTCCGCACCGCGCCGAGTGGACAGGCGGGCCACATGGACCCGCGCCCCGGTCTGTTCGACCAGTGCCAGGATGGCGCCCAGCGCGGCGGTCTCCGCCGCCTCGGGGATGCTGGCCAGACCGAGGCGGGTGGAGACCGCGCCCTCGTGCATGCAGCCGGAGCCGGTCAGGGCCGGGTCCTGGGCGGACAGCACGATGGTCAGGCCGAAGGTGGTCGCGTATTCCAGTGCGCGGCGCAGGACCAGCAGGCTGGCCAGCGGCTTGCTGGCGTTGCTGACCCCGCGGGCGCCGGCCTGCATCAGGGCCGCCATCTCGGCGAGCTGCTGGCCCTCCAGTTGATGGGTCAGCGCGCCCAGCACGTACACCCGCACGCCGCAGGCCTGGCGGGCGCGGCGGTTGATCAGCTCCACCTCGGCGGGCGAGTCGATCGGAGGTTCGGTGTCCGGCGGCACCACCAGGCTGGTGATTCCGCCGCGGGCTGCCGCCAGGGTCTCGCTGGCGACGGTGGCCTTGTGCTCCTGCCCGGGCTCGCGCAGGCGCGCCGCGAGGTCGATCAGGCCGGGGATGAGCCACAGCCCGCTGGCGTCGATCCGCCGGCGGGGCTCGAAACCGTCCGGGGCCTGGCCGCGGGCGAGGATCTCGCTGCCCTGCACGCACAGCGAGCCGACGGCATCGAAGCCGTCCACCGGATCGAGGATGCGGGCGTTCTCGATCAGCACGCTCATGCCTGGTGGGCCCCCATCACCATGGACATCACCGCCATGCGCACGGAGATGCCGTAGGTGACCTGTTCCAGGATCACCGAGTGCGGGCCGTCGGCCACTGCGGACTCGATCTCCACCCCGCGGTTGGCGGGCCCGGGGTGCATGACCAGGCAGGTCGGATGGGCCAGCTGCAGGCGCCGAGAGGTCAGGCCGAACAGCTGGTAGTACTCGTGTTCGGAGGGCAGGTGGGCGTGTTCCATGCGCTCGCGCTGCAGGCGCAGCATGATGATCACGTCGACATCCTGCAGCCCGGCGTCGAGGTCGTTGTAGACGTGCACGCCGAGCTGGTCGACATCCGCCGGCAGCAGCGAGCAGGGTGCGACCACGCGCACCTCGCCGGTCTGCAGGATGTTCAGCGCGTGGATCTGCGAGCGCGCCACGCGCGAGTGCAGGATGTCGCCGACGATCGCGACCTTCAGCTTGGTGAAGTCGCCCTTGTGGCGGCGGATGGTGAACATGTCCAGCAGCGCCTGGGTCGGATGCGCGTGGCGGCCGTCGCCGGCATTCAGCACGCTGATGCCCGGGGCCACGTGGCGGGCGATGAAGTGCGCGGTGCCGCTCTCCTCGTGGCGCACGACGAACATGTCGACGTTCATCGCCTCGATGTTGCGCAGGGTGTCCAGCAGGCTCTCGCCCTTCACCGCGGAGGACGTGTTGATGTTCACGTTCAGCACATCCGCGGACAGGCGCTTGGCGGCCAGCTCGAAGGTGGTGCGGGTGCGCGTGCTGGCCTCGAAGAACAGGTTGACGATGGTCTTGCCGCGCAGCAGCGGGACCTTCTTCACCGCCTTCTCGTTCATGTTGGCGAACGACTCGGCGGTATCCAGGATCTCGGTGAGGAGTTCCCGGTTCAGGCCTTCGATGGTCAGCATGTGGCGCAGCTGACCGTCGTCGGTCAGCTGCAGGCGGTTGGGCAGCGGGCCCGGTTCGGGCAGGCGCGCGCCGGGGTGGGCGATCAGGGTCTCGGTCATCCGTCGTGCTTCCGCTGGCTCAGGCCTTCAGGTCCTCGGGGTCGATGGCGACCCGCTCCAGGCGCAGCGGCTCGGGCCCGCGCAGTTTGATCTGTTCGGTCTTGCCGAGCTCCATGTGGGCCCCGACGATCGCGGCCTCCATGGGCAGTTCGCGTCCGTCGCGCTCGACCAGCACCGCCAGGGTTACCGAGGCGGGGCGGCCGTAGTCGAACAGCTCGTTCAGCGCCGCGCGGATGGTGCGCCCGGTGAACAGGACGTCGTCGACCAGCAGCACGTGCTCTCCGTCCAGATCCTCCGGCAACTCGGAGGGACGTACCTGCGGGTGCATGCCGATGCGCGAGAAGTCGTCGCGGTAGAAGCTGATGTCGAGCTTGCCCAGGGGGCGCTCCACCCCCAGGCGTTCGCGCAGGTGCTCCGCGATCCAGACGCCACCGGAATGGATGCCGACGACGATCGGCTGGTCGATCCCGTGGGTCTTGAGATGGTGGCGGGCCTGTTCGGCCATGTCGTCGAGCAAGGTCGGGACGTCCGGCGTCATGATGCGTTCTCCAGAAACCAGCCTTCGAGGATGACCGCGGCGGCATGGGCGTCCAGCCCCGGGTCGTGGCGTCCCGGCCGGCGGCGCTCGCGGGCCAGGTGGGATGTCAGGTGCTCGTCGCTCCAGTATACCGGTTGCCCGTAGCGTTCTTCGAGGGTGCGGGCGAAGCCCCGGATGCGCCGCGCCAGTGGCGTGGGCTTGCCGTCCGCCTGGGTCGGCCAGCCGACCACGAAACCCTCCGGGGCCCATTCCGCCACCAGCGTGTCGATGCCGGACCACAGGTCGGGCGCGTCGCTGGCGAACGTGCGCAGGCCGCGGGCCGAGCCGGTCAGCTCTTCGCCGACCGCGACCCCGATTCGGCGTCGCCCGTAGTCGAACGCCAGCAGCCCCACGATCAGGCGTGGCCGGAGGCCGAGCTGATCAGATTGACGTCGATGCCGATCAGTTCGGCGGCGGCGCGCCAGCGCTCGGCGCTGGGGCGGTCAAAGAGGATGTCGGCGTCGGCGCGGGCGGTGAGCCAGGCATTCTCGGCCAGCTCGCTCTCCAGCTGGCCAGGGCCCCAACCGGCGTGGCCCAGCGCGATCAGGACTCGGCGCGGGCCCTGCCCGGCGTTGATTGCCTCGAGGATGTCGCGCGAGGTGGTCAACATGATGGAGTCGGTGATGGGCTGGCTGCCGCGCCAGGTCTGCTCGGCGGAATGCAGCACGAAGCCGTGTTCCGGCTGCACCGGGCCGCCGCGGTAGACCGGCATCTCCGGCAGGTCCTCGCCGGGCTCCAGTTCCACGTGCTCCAGCAGTTCGCGCAGCGAGAACTCGGTAGGCTGATTGATGACCAGCCCCAGCGCGCCCTCTTCGTCGTGGTCACAGATATAGGTGACCGCATGGCTGAAGTAGCCATCGTTCAGGCTCGGCATCGCGATCAGGAAGTGATCGCGCAGGCTGTCGGGCTCGTGGCGGGCGGTCGTCGGATTCATGGCTCCAGTATCGATGCTGACCCGGCCGGTCGCAAGGCAGCCGGCGGGGCCGGGCCGATCCGTCAGCGGATCTGCTGCATCTGGTCGCGGCGGAAGGCCCAGGTGCGGGTGATCACCAGTTCGTCGTATTCCTCGCGCATGGCGTCCGTGAACGGGGCATAGGGGGCCGCCAGCTCCACGATGCGGATCGCCGCCTGGTCCAGGACCGGTTCCCCGGAGCTGCGGGCGACCTGGATATCGAGCAGTTCGCCCGCCGGGTTGATGCGCACCGACAGGACCAGGGTCCCGGACAGGCCGCGCCGCCGCGCCTCGTCCGGATAGTTCAGGTTGCCCAGGCGTTCGACCTTGTTGATCCAGGCCTGCAGGTAGGCGGCCTCGGGGGCGCTGCGCGCGGCGAGGCTGTCGAGGTAGCGGGTGCGGCTGGCCCGGGTCGAGAATGCCTGGCGCTCCTCCGCGGGCGCCGCGCGGGCGCTCTCCAGGCCACGGTTCATCAGGGTCGCTGCAGAGGGCCGGTCTTCGGCGTCGGGGGACTCCAGTGGCTCGGGGTCGGCGACCTCGGGAGCCGCGGCGTGTGCGTCCGGCGTGTCGGCGGCGACCGCGTCGGGTTCCGGTTCGGGTTCCGGCTGTGCCGGGTCCATGACCAGCGGGCCGGCCTCCGGCAATGGTGCATCGAGGCCCTCCGGCTCGGGCTCGCCGATCCCGGCATCCTCTGCCTCCGGCGCCTGTGCCTCCTGGATCTCCTCGCCCTCGCCGCTGGCGGCCTGGTCCCGGGTGGCGATGTGCTCGACCGCTTCGTCCGGCTCCGGCGGCGGGGCGTCGGGATCGGTGACCCAGGTGATGTCCAGCGGTTCGCGGGTCGGGCTTTCGATCGGGTCGACCGCGAAGCCGATCCCCAGGATGATCAGCGCGTGGGCGACCACCGCGAGGAAGATCATGGTCCCCAGGTGGTCCTGCACGCGCGGCGTCTCCGGCGGGGGCGTGCCCGGACTGGCGTGGGGCGTCATGCCGCCTCCGGCCCGGCGGGGCGGCCACGCACGGCCCCGACGCCCGCTTGCGCGCGGGTTCGACGGGGGCTACTGGCTGGGCTGGGGAGTGTGGACATGACGCTGGATTCGCGGATCGGCGAGGACCTGGGCGGTCAGTATACCGGTCAGGCTGCCGGTGATCAGGGCGGCGAGCAACAGCGGGGGCAGCACCAGGGGCAGATTGGGATGCGGGATGATCACCGCCCAGGCGAGCAGGAACTGGCCCGCGACGTGCGCCATCGCCGCCGCGATGCCCAGACCGACCGGTCCGACATGGCGGGGGGCGAAGGGGCGCAGGACCGCCAGCAGGGCGAGGCTCGCGACGGCCCCGGCCAGCGACAGCCAGAAGGCGGGACTCAGTAGTGTCCCCAGCAGCAGGCTGCTTCCGACCACGCGGAGCAGCGTGACCGCCACGGCCGCGCGCCAGCCCAGGGCCAGCAGCGTGATCAGGGTGACGATATTCGCCAGCCCCGGCTTGATGCCCGGGATCGGGCTGGGGATCGCGGCCTCGAGGATCTGGATGCCGATCGCGATGGCGGCCAGCGCGGCGATGGCCCGGTCATGGGCGTCGCTGCCGGCCTGCGGATGCCCGGGCGCCACGGGATTCAATAATGCATGCTGTCGAAGCCGGGGTCGGTGCCGAGCACCTGCAGCGTCAGCCGGTTGGGCAGGCTGACGGCAACGTCGCCGTGGGCCTGCAGCCAGCCGCTGGACTCGCAGATGTCCTGGCGCCCGGGGGAGTCGGCACAGCGTGCCCGGCCCGGTTCGATCTCGATACGGGTGATGCCGGCCGGGCCCTGGACCTCGAGGACCCGGGCGCGATCCAGGGGTTCGTGCTGCGGCGCGACCCCGGCCTGGCTGATGACCAGCACCCGGGCATCGCCCGCAGGGGTGTAGGCCAGCACGAAGGCCGCCACCACGATCCCGGCGGCCAGGCTGCCGATCAGCGCGTCCCCCCAGCGCAGCCGGCCGGCGTTCACGGCAGTTCGCGCACCACGAATGGCTCGCGGTCGCGGCCGGGTTGTACCCGGTCGGCCAGTGCCGGCGTGGCCTCGATGCGGTCTTCCAGTACCACCAGTGCGTGGTCGATGCCCATCTTGCGGGCGTATTCCGGCCAGGCCTCCGGGCCGGCGATCATCAGCGTGGTGGCGGCGGCGTCGGCCAGGGCGGGGTCGTGGTGGAGCACGGTGGCGCTGTCGATGCCTTGGCTCGGACGGCCGGTGCGCGGGTCGATCACGTGGTGGATGCGCGTGCCGTCCCAGTCATAGCCGCGTTCGTAGTCGCCGGAGGTGAACAGGGCTTCGCCGCCGTCCAGTTCGATGCTGCCGAGCACGCCGCCGTGCGGGTGGCGGATGCCCACGCGCCACGGGCGTGTCTCGGGGCGGCCCAGGGTCATCAGGTCGCCGCCGGCGTTGAAGATCGCGGCTTCCACCCCGAGTTCCGCGAGCAGGTCCAGCACCCGCTCTACCGCCAGCCCCTTGGCCAGCCCGCCGAAATCGAGCTGCAGGTCCGGGTGGGTGCCCCGCAGGCGCACGCCATTGCGTTCGATATCCTGCATGCTCGGGGGGGCGTCCAGCAGTTCCGCCAGGGTTGCCTCGTCCGGCGGCGGGCCCTGGGGGTCGTCCTGATGGAAGCCCCAGGCCGCCACCAGTCTGCCCAGGGCGGGGTTGAACAGCCCCTCGCTGAGGGCCTCCATCTCGCGGCCGCGCTCGATCAGCGGCAGGACCGAGGGCGGGGCGCTGAATTCGCCCTGCAGGGCCAGCAGTTCGTTGGTCCGGCCAAGGGATCCGGGTTCCCAGGCATGCCAGGAGGTGTGCAGGATCTCCAGTTCCTCCTGAACCGCGGTCCCGATGGCCTCCACGTCATACTGGCCCGCGGGGTACAGGCTGAGGTCCACCAGAGTCCCGAAGGCGTAGAAGCCCAGCTGTTCGGTATCCGGTTCCTCGCGGCCGCAGGCGGCCAGCAGGAGGGTGGCGAGCAGCAGGAGCAGGGTGAGGGTCGTCGCGCGGCGCATGCCGGTCATCCTTCGATCGGGCGGGTGAGATAGTCGATGTACTGGCCGGCGAGGTCGTGACCGGTGGCGTCCAGCTCGCGCACGCCGGTGGGGCTGGTGACGTTGATCTCGGTCAGGTAGTCGCCGATGACGTCGATGCCGACAAAATCCAGGCCGCGGGCCTTGAGTTCCGGGGCGATCTCGCGGCAGATCCAGCGGTCGCGCTCGGTCAGCGGGCGGGCCTCGCCGCGGCCGCCCGCGGCGAGGTTGGCCCGGCTCTCGCCCGCGGCGGGGATGCGCGCCAGGGCATCGGGGCAGGGCTCGCCGCCGATCAGGATGATGCGCTTGTCACCCTCGGTGAACTCCGGCAGGAAGCGCTGGGCGACCACGCTGCGCTGGTCGAATTCGGTGATGGTCTCGAGGATGACCGAGGTGTTCGGGTCGCCCTGGCGGATGCGGAACACCGACGCCCCGCCCATCCCGTCCAGCGGCTTGACCACGATATCGCCCTGCACCTCGAGGAAGGCGCGGATGCGGCTTCGGTCGCGGGTGATCAGCGTGGGCGGGCAGCACTGCGGGAAGTGCGCGGTAAAGGCCTTCTCGTTGACGTCGCGCAGGGCCTGCGGCCGGTTCGACACCCGCACGCCCTCGCGTTCGGCGAGGTCGAGGGCGTAGGTCGCATAGATGTATTCGAGATCGAACGGTGGATCCTTGCGCATTAGCAGCACATCGAAACGGGCCGCCGGGCCCGTCTCCGGATCGCCCAGGCGGAAGAAGTCGTCGCGCTGGTCACGCACCTCGATGGGGCGGCTGCGCGCGCTCGCGCGGCCCTCCTCGATCCACAGATCGGCCGGCTCGAGATAGTGCAGGCGGTGCCCGCGGGCCTGCGCGGCCAGCATCATCGCGAAGCTGGTGTCCTTCCAGGGTTTGATGTCCGCCACCGGGTCCATCAGGATGGCAATGTTCGTGGTCACGTTGCCTCGATCGTGCGGGGTGTCCGGGCAGTATGCCACGCTGATCGAAGCTCGCGCGGCACCCGGAGGGTGGTGGCGGTGTTCGATGCATTGCGCTGCGCGCGATGCAATATCATGGTGTGCTGTTTGTCACACGGCCCCGCTTCCGCTAGATTCGGGGCGAAATGGCCAGGGGGGGGAGAAGGTGTCTAACGCGCTTGCCGAAGCGGACTCGGCCACCGAGTTTCAGGGACTCAAGGTCATGGTGATCGACGACAGCAAGACCATTCGGCGCACCGCCGAATCCTTGCTGCAAAAGCACGGGGCCGAGGTCATTACCGCCGTGGACGGCTTCGAGGCGCTGTCCAAGGTCGCCGAGTCGCGTCCGGACATTATCTTCATCGACGTCATGATGCCGCGCCTGGATGGCTACCAGACCTGCGCGCTGATCAAGAACAACAAGCAGTTCCGCGCCACGCCGATCATCATGCTGTCCAGCAAGGACAGTGTGTTCGACAAGGCGAAAGGCCGCGTCGTGGGGTCGGAGGATTACCTCACCAAGCCATTCACCAGGGACGACCTCCTGGGTGCCATGCGTCAGTACGCCAGCCCCTCGGCATGACGCGTTCCGCCACACCAACCAAGGAAAGACGAACCCCATGGCCCGTATTCTGATCGTTGACGATTCCCCGACCGAGATCCACGTGCTGCGTACCATGCTCGAGAAGCACGGGCATTCGGTGACCACCGCCGAGAGCGGCGAGGACGGGGTCGCGGCCGCGAAGTCGCAGGTCCCGGATCTGGTGCTGATGGATGTCGTGATGCCCGGGCTGAACGGCTTCCAGGCGACCCGCCAGCTGTCCCAGGCCGAGGAGACGGCGCATGTGCCGGTCGTCGTGGTCAGCACCAAGGATCAGGCGACCGACCGGGTCTGGGCGATGCGCCAGGGGGCCCGGGACTACATCACCAAGCCGGTGGTCGAGAAGAACCTGCTGGAAACCATCGGGAAGTACCTCTCCGCATGAAGACCGACCTGTCCTCGCCGTTTGCGCTGATCGCGAGCCTTGATCGCGAAGGGCGCCGCGTCAATCGCGAGTTGCGGCGGGACATTGGTACGGGCTGGCGCGGGGTCTTGCTGCGTGTTGGCGATTTCCGCTTTCTGGTCGACATGGACGCGATCGCCGAAGTGGCCGATCCGATGACGCTCACCCGCGTACCGCTGGCGGATGCCGCCGTGCTGGGGGTGGGCAACCTGCGCGGGCTGGTGCTGCCGGTGTTCGATATGGGCAAGCTGTTGCTGGACCGGCCATTGCCGGACGACGCGACCGGGCAGCGGATCGTGGTGGCGCCGCAGGGCCAGGGCATGGCCGGGCTGCTGGTCAGTCAGGTCGAGGGGATGCGCCGCTGCATCCCGTCCCAGCGCCGTCTGGAAGTCTCGGTCCCCGAGGCTGTCCGACCCTTTATTACCGGCGGATTCGATCTCGGGCACCGGCTGCATCCGGTGCTGGATCTGGATCTGCTGCTGAATGACAACAATCGCTTTACCGGCACGGGCTTGGCCGGTACATCCAGTAGCGAACAGTCCGCAGCCGCAGTCGGATGACGCGGGGCGCGGGGCTGCGACAGGGGGTATGAACTGATGGGATCGAGTCGTCGCGCACGTAATTTTGTCCTCGGGGGGCTGCTGGTGCTGGCCCTGATCGCGACCGGCGGGGCCTTTACCTACCACGAGTACGAGCAGAGCCAGTATCGTGACCGGATCGCGCTGGCCAACGACCTGCGCCTGCTGTCGCAGCGGCTGGCCACCAGCTCGCTGGAGGCCGCCGCGGGTTCCGAGCAGGCATTCTCCGACCTGCAGTCGCTGCGGGATGACTTCGAGGCACGTCTGGAACGGATCCGCACCGGGGGCGAAGGGCTGCAGCCGCTGCCCGAACCCCTGCAGGAGGACATCGCCACCGTGGACCGCGAGTGGTCCGCCTATCGGGACCACATCAACACGGTCATCCTCGGGCGTTCGGATATCCAGTTGATCACCGAGTTCTCCGACGCGGTGGCGGCCTTCTCTCCGGAACTGTCGCGGCTGTCCGATGATGTCGTGCGGCGGATGACCCAGATCGGCGAGCCGCCCGAGCAGGTCTATGTGGCGGCACGCCAGACCATGCTGATCCAGCGGATCGCCAACAACCTCGGCCGGGTGCTGCAGGGTGGCGCCGAGGCGGCCGCCGCCATCGAACGCTTCGAGCGTGACGCGACGCTGTACGGGCGGGTGCTGGACGGGCTGATCGAGGGCTTCGCCCCGCTGGGTGTGGAGCCGGTTGACGACCCGCAGGCACGGGCCCTGCTGCAGGAGATCGCCACGTTGTTCGTGGCCTTCAGCGAGGCGGTGGAAGGGGTTCTGGATACCTCCACCCAGGTGTTCGAGGTCAATGCCGCGGCCTCCAGTGTCGAGGCCAGCAGTGGCGCGATGCTCGAGACGACCGGCGCGTTCGAGACCGCCATCACGCGGGAGGCCGAACGGGCGGGCGTGACCGCCCTGATCGGCTTCGGCTTTGGTGGCCTGGCGCTGCTGCTGCTGATCGCGATGGGGCTGTTCCTCTACCGCGACACCAAGCGCGAACTGGCCGAGACCGAGGCCCAGAACGAGCGCAACCAGCAGGCGATCCTGCGCCTGCTTGACGAGATGATGAACCTCGCCGATGGCGACCTCACCGTGAACGCGACGGTGACCGAGGACTTCACCGGCGCCATCGCGGACTCGATGAACTACGCGATCGAGAACCTGCGTACCCTGGTCGCGACCATCAACACGGTGGCGGCCGACATCAGTGAGTCCTCGGCGTCCACCCGTTCGCAGGTGCTGGGGCTGGCCGAGAAGTCGGAAGAACAGGCCCGCGAGATCCAGCGCGCGGATGACGCGATCGACGAGGTCTCGCGTTCGGTGGACAAGGTGGCCCAGGATGCCGAGCAGTCGGCCTCCGTGGCACGTAACTCGGTGGAGATCGCGTCCCGCGGGGCCGGCACCGTGCGCCGCTCCATCGAGGGCATGGACAGTATCCGCGAGCAGATCCAGGAGACCGCGAAGCGGATCAAGCGACTGGGCGAATCCTCGCAGGAGATCGGCGACATCATCGGGCTGATCAACGACATCGCCGAACAGACCAACGTGCTGGCACTGAACGCGGCGATCCAGGCCTCCGCGGCGGGCGAGGCCGGCCGCGGCTTCGCGGTGGTGGCCGACGAAGTCCAGCGCCTCGCGGAACGTTCGTCCTCCGCGACCCGTCAGGTCGAAGGCCTGGTCAAGGCCATCCAGGCGGATACCAGCGAGGCCGTGAGCTCCATGGAGCAAAGTACCGCCAACGTGGTCCAGGGGGCCGAACTGGCCCAGGCCGCGGGCGAGGCGCTGTCCGAGATCGAACAGGTCTCCGCCGATCTCGCGGACCTGATCGACGGTATCTCCTCCTCGGCCCGCAAGCAGTCCGAGATGGCGCAGGACGTGACCTCCATCATGGCGCAGATCCGCGAAATTACCTCCGAGACCACGCAGGGGACGCAGTCCACCGCGGCGGCGATCGGGGATCTGGCCCAGCTCTCGGCCCAGCTGCAGTCCTCGGTATCGGACTTCAAGCTGCCCGAGCCGGGCAGCGCTACCGAGGCCGTTGGCGAGGACCCCGATGCGGTGGATCCCGATCCCGACGCCGATACGACGTCCTCCGACGAACAACGGGCCTGACGGCGGACCCGGCCGATGGCATCCAGCGCACTGAACTGGGTCCGCGACGAGCTCGACAAGCTGTTTGTCGAGGTCCAGGACGCATTGCGGCGGTATTCCGACGACCCGACCTGCGGTGACTGTCTGGCCGAGGCGCGCAGTCGGGTCGAGCAGATCCGCAATACCCTGGTCATGGTCCAGGTCGAGAGTGTGGTCCTGATCCTCGACGAGATGCTCCAGGTCCTGGACGAACTGCAGCAGGCCGACGAGCCCAACGTGGCGGCCACCGAGCCCTTGCTGCGGGCGTCCCTGCAGCTTCCGGACTATCTCGAGAACGAGGGCGATGGCGAACTGCCCTCGCCGATGATCCTGGTCCCGCTGTTGAACGAGCTGCGCAGCAGCCGGGGGGCATCGCTGTTGCTGGACGTCGCGGCGCTGATGCCGGACCCGCAGGCCGTCGACGATGACCGCGTGGGTTCCGGTGGCGAGGTGCTGGACCCGGCAGCGCGGCTCCCGGTCCTGCAGCAGGCGCGCCGCCGCTTTCAGCGGGACCTCCTGGAACTGGTGCGCGGCGAGGATGCCACGGCGCCGGCCGCGCGCCTCCAGGCAACTGCCCGCACGGTCGAGGAGGTTGTTCCGGCGGGCGAGGCCCGCCGCCTGTTCTGGGTCGCCGGTGCGGTGCTGGAGGCGGTCGCCGCCGGGGGTGTCGAGGCCGATACCGACGTGCGGCGCCTGGTCGGGCGGGTCGACCGTGAACTCGGGCGCTACCTGAACGCGCTCTCGGCCCACCTGGAGAGCGGCGATGCGGGCTCGGAGCCCGAATACGCGGCGCCTTCGGACCTGACCAAGACCCTGCTGTTCCACGTGGCCTGCGCCACTTCGGAAGGGGAGCAGACCCTTGCGGTGCGCGAGGTGTTCGGCCTCGACGGCCTCGGCCTCGAGGACGACGCCGGCAGCGTCGGTCGTTCGGTCTACGACAACCTGCGCCAGGCGCTGGAAGACGACCTCGCCGAGGTACGCGAGCGGCTGGACGTACTCATGCGCTCCGCGGTGCGGGGCGCCGAGGACCTCGCTCATCTGCGCGAACAGGTCGAGCGGATCGGTTCCACGCTCAGCCTGCTGGGTCTGGAATCCGGGCAGGAGCATACCGATGCCCTGGCGGCGTCGCTGACCCCCGAGCGTGCGGGCGAGGCCGACGAACAGGTCGACATGGTACTGGCGGAACATCTGCTCGCCCTCGAATCCCTGCTCGAATCCGGTCTGCGGCGCAAGAGCCACAGTCCCACGCCACAGGCGGAGTTCGATCGCGCGCTGGCGGCCGCGGTCTACAAGGAGGCCCTGGTCGATGTTCGCCGGGTGCGCGACATCTTCCTCGGTTTTCTCGACGCCGGGGCGGAGGCTGGCGAAAGCGGCCTCGACGAGGCCCGCGAGGGCCTGCGGCGCATCGAGGGGGCCATGTCGATGTCGGGCTTCGAGGCACTGCATGCCCTCCTCGGGCCGCTGATCCGGCATCTGGATGCCCGCGCCGGCAGGGCGGCCACGGAGCTGGAGGAAGGCGAGGTCGAGGCCCTGGCCGAGGTCCTCAGCAGCATCGAGGTGGCCCTCGAATCGTCCGGCCAGCCCTGGCGCGAACTGGACAGCGTGCACGAGCGCGGCATCGCGGCCTTGCAGCGCATCGGCGCGATCTCCGGTGGCGATGGCGCGGATGCGCCGCTGGCCGCGGTTCCCGAGACCGGGGAAGCCCCGGAGGCGGAGCCGGAGCACGACTCGGCCGAGCCGGTGGCTGACAACGAGGTGGCGTTCGACTCCGGCGCGCTCGATGATCGGCCGGCGGAGGATGCCCCGGAGTCGGGGGCCGAGGCCGGGATCCCCGCGGCCGACGTCGCGCC
Organism: Thioalkalivibrio sp. ALE12; assembly: GCF_000381105.1. Taxonomy (NCBI): domain Bacteria; kingdom Pseudomonadati; phylum Pseudomonadota; class Gammaproteobacteria; order Chromatiales; family Ectothiorhodospiraceae; genus Thioalkalivibrio; species Thioalkalivibrio sp. ALE12. Next base: position 405,311 of record NZ_KB905906.1, read on the forward strand.
CGCTGCACCCCCGGCGAGCTCGGTGCCCGCGGGGGGGCGTGATTCGCTGCCATTTGACGATGCGGTGCTGGCGGATCAGGTGCGCGGCCCGGACGTCGATCCGGAGATCCTCGAGATCTTCCTCGAGGAGGCGGACGAGGAGGTGGCCAGCCTGCGCCAGCACTTCCCGCTGTGGCAGTCCAACCCGGCGGACCTCGACACCCTGTCGGTGATCCGCCGCTCCTTCCATACCCTGAAGGGTTCGGGGCGGCTGGCCGGGGCCCTGCGTCTGGGCGAGTTCGCCTGGGCGGTGGAGTCCTTCCTCAATCGCCTGCTGGATTCCGGGCATGAGGCGGACCACGCCACCCTGCAGGTTATCGAGGACGCCATCGGGGTCCTGCCGGGCCTGGTGAGCGAGGTCCGGGATGATACCGGACCGGATACCCCGGTCCTCGACATCGCCCTGCGCCTGCGGGCCCTGGCCGGTGGCGAGCCGGAAACCGAGGCCGAGGCGGACGAAGAGGCCATGGCCCCCGCCGCTCCGTCGGGTGCGGAAGCCGAATTCGAGGCACTGGCGCGCACCCTGGATGATCTGGACGCCCCGGCCGCTGCGGCATCCAGCGAGACCCTGGAGCCTGTGGAGCCAGACCAGGATGAGGCTGCCGACGAGCTCCTCCAGGAATCCGGTGCGTTCGTGCCGGACCTCCCGCCGGATGCGCTGGAGCCATCCGTCCCCGAGTCGGACGCGTCTGTTGCCGACGCAGAGCCGGAAGGGGAGTCAGCCCCGATGGCGGGCAGCGACGACTTGCAGGCTTCCGCGCCGGATGTCGAGCCGCTGGATCTGGACGATCTCGAGCTCCCGGCCGATGCCTTCGAGGTGACGGAAGAGATCCTGGAGGGGGGCGACTCGCTGCCCGTGGAGGGCGCGCTCGAGCCGGAGGCCGATACCCCGGAACTGGAGGGGGTTGCGCCCGGAGAGCCGGGGATCGAGGAACCGGCACCGGACGAGGTGGACCTCGCGGAGGCCTCGGCGGGAGACTCGGCCGCGCGCATGGAGACCGACCCACAGCTGTGGCAGGTCTTTGCCGCCGAGGCCCAGGTACACCTGCTCACCCTGCGGGGCTGGCTGGATGAAGCGCAATGGCGCCCGGACCGGATCCCGAATCATGATCTGGAGCGCGCGCTGCACACCCTGAACGGCAGCGCGCGCACGGCCGACATCCGCGGTATCTACTCGGTCTGCGGCCCGTTCGAGCGCCTGATTCGCATCCACCGGGATATGGAATGGGCCCTGTCGGGCGAGGCCGTCGAGCTGCTGCGCCGGCTGGAGACCTACGTCGCCGAGGCGGTGGCCGACGAGGAACCCGATCCGGCCAAGGTGCTGGATCCGCCGTCCTGGGCCCCCGAGGTCTACGCCCTGCTGGATCATGCGACCGCCGAGCAACTGCTGCGTGCCGAGGAGCAGTCCAGCGAGGAGGAATCGCCGGAATTCGACGAACCCGAAGCCGCCGAAGCGGCGCTCGAGGTGTCCCCGGAGCCGGAAGCGGGCGCCGAGCCCGAGCCCGAGCTGGAGATCGACTGGGAGTTTGCCGAGGTCTTCATCGAGGAGGCCCGGGATATCCTGGAGGCCGCGTTCGCCGCCCTCCATGGCTGGCGCGAGGCCGGGGGGCGGCCCGGTCCGGACCAGAACGCCTTCCAGCGCGAGGTGCATACCCTGAAGGGCAGTGCCCGCATGGCCGGTTTCACTGTGGTCGGCGCCATCGCGCACGCGCTCGAGAGCGCGCTGAGCGTGGAGACCGAGACCGGTCTCGAGCCGCGCGATGGCTTCTTCCAGCTCACCGAGCGCGCCCTGACGGATGTTCAGCACCTGGTGGAGCGCGGGGTCGGGGCCTGGCAGATGGACGAGTCGGCCAGCGAATCGCTGCCGGCGCTGCGGAGCTGGGCCGCCGGCGAGGCCGGCGAATCGCCCGAGCCCGAGCCTGAGGCGGGCGCACCAGCGGAGACCGAGGCCGATGCGGGCGACGCGGAGACCGACGCACCGGCTGCCGAGGCGGCAATGCCGGCCGCAGCGGGGGACCAGCGCAGCCACGAGCCGCCGGAATCCGAGGGGCGCCGTATTCAGGACCAGGTCCGCATGGACGCCGAGGTCCTCGACAGCCTGGTGAACAACGCCGGCGAGCTGGCAACCTTCCATCGTCGATTCGAGCAGACGGTCGGGCGGGTCGAGGGCCAGGTCGACGAACTCGAGCGCACCATCGCGCGTCTGCGCGACCAGCTGCGCAAGCTCGAGATCGAGACCGAGGCGCAGATCCTGTTCCGGGTGGAGGAGGAGAGTGGCGAGGAGGCCCTGGACTTCGATCCGCTGGAGATGGACCGCTACTCCGGGATCCAGCAGCTGTCGCGGGCCCTGGCCGAAAGTGTCAGTGACCTCGAGGCCCTCAAGCAGGAAGTCGGCGACGAACTCCAGAATGCCGGCGGCATCCTGCTGCAGCAGCGTCGCGTCGGGACGGACCTGCAGGATCAGCTGATGCGCCAGCGTATGGTGCGTTTCGCCCGCATGGCGCCCCGTCTGCGCCGCGTGGTACGCCAGGCGGGCGAGGATCTCGGCAAGCCGGTGCGGGTGGAGTTCACCGGCCAGGGGGCCGAACTCGACCGCGCCCTGCTGGAACGACTGGTGTCGCCCCTGGAACACCTGCTGCGCAATGCCATCGCCCATGGTATCGAGGCACCGGCCGAGCGCGAACAGGCACGCAAGCCGGCCCAGGGTCAGATCGATGTCAGCCTGGAGCAGTCGGGCAGCGAGATCCGTCTGCAGGTGACCGACGATGGTCGCGGCATCGACGCCGAGGCCATCCGCGCCCGCGCGCTCGAGCGCGGGTTGATCGCCCCCGATGCTGAAGTCTCGGACGCCCAGGCCCTGCAGCTGATCCTGCAGTCCGGCTTCTCCACCGCTGCCGAGGTCTCTCAGGTGGCCGGTCGCGGGGTCGGTCTGGACGTGGTGAACAGCGATGTGAAGCAGCTCGGCGGCACGCTGGAGATCCAGTCGACGCCCGGCAAGGGCTCGCGCTTCACCATGCGCCTGCCGTTCACGCTGGCCATCTCCCAGGCCCTGCTGGTCCAGGTGGGCGAGGAGACCTTCGCAGTCCCGATGGCCTCGGTCGAGGGCGTGGTCCGCGCCCGCGCCGAAGAGATCGACTCGCAGGACGCCAAGGCGACCTACAACTACATCGGGCAGGACTACGAGGTGCGTGGCTTGGGCGACCTGATGGGCGTGGAGAGCCAGGCCGGGGTCGAGCACTTCCCGGATCATCCCTTCCCGCTGTTGCTGGTGCGGGCGGATGACCGGCGCGTGGCCCTGCGCATCGACGGCCTGCTGGGCAGTCAGGAGGTCGTGGTGAAGTCGGTGGGCCCGGTGCTGAGTCGCATCCCGGGGGTGGCGGGTGCCACCCTGCAGGGCGACGGCTCGGTGATGCTGATTCTGGACCTCAGTATGCTGGTGCGCTTTGCCGAGGCCACCGCGTCGCTGCCGGAAGCCCCGCAGGCAGTATCCGAGGCCTCGAGCTCGAAGCGGATTATGGTGGTCGACGACTCGATCACGATCCGCAAGGTCACGGCCCGTCTGCTGACCCGCCACGGCTACGACGTGGTGACCGCGCGCGATGGTCTGGACGCCGTGGGTCTGCTCGACGAGCGCCGGCCGCAACTGATCCTGCTGGATGTCGAGATGCCGCGCATGGATGGCTTCGAGTTTGCCGCCCATGTGCGGGACCACCCGGACTTCGGGCAGGTGCCGATCATCATGATCACCTCGCGCAGCGGCACCAAGCACCGGGAGCGGGCCGACCGCCTCGGGGTGAATGGTTATCTGGGCAAGCCGTATCTGGAGAATGATCTGCTGAATGCCATCCGCGAGCAGCTGCAGGAGGTGCCGGCATGAGCGACGACGCACAGACCCAGGCGGTCGAGGCCGTGATCGTGCAGCTGGACACAGGCTCCATCCTGCTGCCGCGCAGCGCCTTTCTCGAGGTCACCACCCGCGCGGGTGCCGTGGAGCAGGACGCCGAACACCCGGAGATCCCCTGGCTGGAGCCCAGCCTGGTCTGGCAGGACGTGCAGGTGCCGGTGATCAACGTGAATCAGCTGCTGGACCCTGGCCGCGACAGCGGCGAGGACCGTCGCCGCTTTACCCGCCTGCTGGTGATGCAGGCGGTCATGCAGCCGGAGCACCTGCCGTTCTACGCGCTCGAGGTGCGCGGGACGCCGCACCCTGTGCAGATCACCCCGCAGAACATCTACGCGCTGGAAGATTCCGACGCCACCCCCTGGTCCTGGCGGGTGAAGGCCTCCGGTGTGACCACGCACCTGCTGCGCCTCGACACCCTCGAACAGCGCCTGCTGGAGATTGCCGAGGCCCAGCCGGCCTGAGGCCGCATTGGTCTCCGGGCGGGACGGGCGTTATCCCTGCAGGTCGCCCAGGCGGGCCTGGACCAGGGTCAGCAGGGCCATCGCGGCGGTTTCGGTGCGCAGGGTGCGCGGGCCCATCCCGACCCCCAGGAATCCCCGGTCCTGTGCCAGCGCGATCTCCGCGGGCGTGAGGCCGCCTTCCGGCCCGACGAACAGCGCGACCGCCGCTGGTCGGCTGCGGCCGTCCAGGCGCGCATCCAGTCCCGGCGCCCCTTCCTCGGCAAGCAAGGCCAGGGTGTCATGCCAGCCCGAGAGGACCGTGTCCGGTGGAGCGGGTTCCTGCAACTGGGGGAGCTCGTTGCGCCCGCACTGTTCCGCCGCGGCGCGCAGGATCCCGTGCCAGTGACGCTGGCGCTTGTCCAGGCCCTTGTGGGCGGCGGCCGAACGTGAGCGTTCGCAGAGCACCGGACGGATGGACTGCACCCCAAGTTCCACGGCCTTCTGGATCGCCAGGTCCATGTGATCGCCGCGGGCAATGCCCTGGAGCAGGTGGATCGGAAAGGCAGGGTGGGTCGGCGGCGCGGCACGCTCGCCCAGGTGGAAGGTGCCGTCGCGGCGACCGTTCAGTTCGAGAGTGGCCTCGAATTCGTTGCCAAGGCCGTCAAAGACGCGGCAGGGGGCGCCGCTCTTCAGGCGCAGGACCGTGGTGGCGTAGTGCAGGCGGTCCTGCGGGGCGGGAAGCGACCGCCCCGCGGCCAGTGCCTCGGATTCGAGCAGCAGCCGGGGGCAGCGCACGGGGGCTACTTCCGGTTGTCGAGGTCCAGGGCCTTCCAGATCTGTTCGGTCGGCCCGGCCTGGTTCATCGAATAGAAGTGGATCCCGGGGGCACCCTTGTTCAGTACGTCATCGGTCAGGCGCGTGGCGACCTCGATACCGAATTTGCGGATCGACTCCTTGTCGTCGCCGTAGGCCTCCATCCGCTTGCGGATGTAGCGCGGGATCTCGGCACCGCACATCTCGGAGAAGCGCACGATCTGGGTGTAGTTGGTGATCGGCATGATCCCGACAATGATCGGGATGGTGATGCCCATCTTCTCCACCCGTTCCATGAAGGCCTCGTAGGCATCCACGTTGTAGAAGTACTGGGTGATCGCGGCGTCCGCGCCGGCGTCCACCTTGGTCTTGAAGTTCTCCAGGTCCTTCTCGGCGTTCGGGGCCTGCGGATGGAACTCCGGATAGGCCGCGACCTCGATCTTGAACTGGTCATCGAACTCGGAGCGCACAAACTCCACCAGCTCGGAGGCATAGCGGAAGTCGCCGCCGGAGTTCTTGGTGCCGGACGGCAGGTCGCCGCGCAGCGCGACGATGCGGTTCACCCCGATGTCGCGGTAGCTCGACAGCAGCTCGTGCAGCTCGCCCCTGGTCGAGGAGATACAGGAGACATGCGGGGCGGCGGGGATGCCGTCGTTGGTGATGATGTCCTTGACCGTCTCCAGGGTGCGGTCGCGGGTGGAACCCCCGGCGCCGAAGGTGACGGAATAGAACTCGGGATTCAGGGCGCCCAGACGCTTGCGGGCCTTGGCCAGTCGCTCGGCTCCGGCCTCGTCCTTGGGCGGAAAAAACTCAACGCTGTAGACGCGTTCTTGTGCAGACATGTTTGTCCTCCAGACAAAAAGAAGGCGGACCGCACGAACATGCGGCCCGCCCCGGCGTTCACATTAACAACGAATTGAAATGTGAGGCTGGCCGATCAGTAGCGGTAGTGTTCCGGCTTGAACGGGCCATCCACCGGCAGACCCAGGTACTTGGCCTGTTCGTCGGTCAGACGGGTCAGGTTGGCACCCAGCTTCTTCAGGTGCAGCTGCGCGACCTTCTCGTCCAGGTGCTTCGGCAGCACGTAGACGTTCTTGTCGTACTGGTCACCCTTGGTCCACAGCTCGATCTGAGCCAGGGTCTGGTTGGTGAAGGAGTTGGACATCACGAAGCTCGGATGACCGGTGCCGCAGCCCAGGTTCACCAGGCGGCCTTCGGCCAGCATGATGATCCGGTTGCCGTTCGGCAGGATGATGTGGTCAACCTGCGGCTTGATGTTCTCCCACTCGTACTTGCGCATCGCAGCCACGGCGATCTCGGAGTCGAAGTGACCGATGTTGCAGACGATGGCCTGATCCTTCATGCGGGTCATGTGATCTTCGGTGATCACGTCCTTGTTACCGGTGGCGGTAACGAAGATCTCGGCCTTGTCGGCCGCTTCTTCCATCGTGACCACGCGGAAGCCTTCCATCGAGGCCTGCAGGGCGCAGATCGGGTCGATCTCGGTGATCCACACGGTGGCACCGAGGCCGGCCAGCGACTGGGCGGCACCCTTGCCGACGTCACCGTAACCGGCAACCACGGCGATCTTGCCCGCGATCATCACGTCGGTGGCGCGCTTGATGGAGTCCACGGTGGACTCGCGGCAGCCGTAGAGGTTGTCGAACTTGGACTTGGTGACCGAGTCGTTGACGTTGATCGCCGGGAAGGCCAGCTCGCCGTCCTTCGCCATCTGGTACAGGCGATGGACACCGGTGGTGGTCTCTTCGGTCACGCCCTGGATCTTGGCGAGCATGTCGGAGTACCAGGTCGGCTGTTCGGCCAGGCGTTCCTTGATCTTGGCGAACAGGGCTTCTTCTTCCTCGTTCTCCGGCTTGGCGATGACCGACTGGTCCTTCTCGGCCTTGGCGCCCAGGTGCAGCAGCAGCGTGGCGTCACCACCGTCGTCCAGGATCATGTTGGCGCCGCCGTCGAATTCGAAGATGCGGTGGCAGTAGTCCCAGTACTCTTCCAGGGTTTCGCCCTTCACGGCGAAGACCGGGGTGCCGTTGTCGGCGATCGCGGCCGCGGCGTGGTCCTGGGTGGAGTAGATGTTGCAGGAGGCCCAGCGCACGTCGGCACCCAGGGCTTCCAGGGTCTGGATCAGCACCGCGGTCTGGATGGTCATGTGCAGGGAGCCGGCGATCTTCGCGCCCTTCAGCGGCTTGGAGGCCGCGAACTCTTCGCGCGTCTGAATCAGACCGGGCATCTCGGTTTCGGCGATCGCGATTTCCTTGCGGCCGAATTCGGCAAGGTTGATGTCCTTGACGACGTAATCGGTCGTTTTCTTGTCGTTCATCACAGCATTCATGGATTAACTTCTCCGTCTATCTGGATGAGCGCCGTGTTCACGTTTCAGGGGAGCATCCGGCTGAGCCTGACGGTTAAACCGCTGCAGCGCTCCTCAGCCGGATGGGTATTTCGCTTACAAAATGTCGGGTGCTCTTAGAGGCCCGCCATCTTCTTAAGTTCCTCGGCCTTGTCGGTGCGCTCCCAGGGGAGGTCGACGTCTTCGCGGCCGAAGTGACCGTAGGCGGCAGTCGGCTTGTAGATCGGGCGCAGCAGATCCATCATCTGGACCAGGCCCCACGGACGCAGGTCAAACGCTTCGCGGACGAAGCCTTCGATCTTGCGGTCATCCAGCTTGCCGGTGCCGAAGGTGTCGACGGTGATCGAGGTCGGTTCGGCCACGCCGATGGCGTAGGAGACCTGGATCTCGCACTTGTCGGCCAGGCCGGCGGCGACGATGTTCTTGGCCACGTAGCGGCCGGCGTAGGCAGCGGAACGGTCCACCTTGGACGGGTCCTTGCCGGAGAACGCGCCACCACCGTGACGGGCCATGCCGCCGTAGGTGTCGACGATGATCTTGCGGCCGGTCAGGCCGGCATCGCCCACGGGACCACCGATCTCGAACTTGCCGGTCGGGTTGATGTGGATCTGGTCGTCGGAGACCTGGCTCAGCCACTCGGCCGGCAGGACCTTCTTGAAGATCTCTTCGTAGACCGCTTCCTTCAGATCCTTCTGCGAGATGTCCGGGCTGTGCTGGGTGGACAGGACCACCGCGTCCAGGCCGGCCGGCTTGCCGTCTTCATAGCGCAGGGAGACCTGGCTCTTGGCGTCCGGACGCAGCCACGGCAGCTTGCCGCTCTTCATCAGTTCGGACTGGATGCGCACCATCTTGTGGGCGTAGAAGATCGGGGCGGGCATCAGGGTGTCGGTTTCGCGCGCAGCGTAGCCGAACATCAGGCCCTGGTCGCCGGCGCCCTGGGTGGCGCGGTCGGAGACGTCGCGGTCCACACCCATGGCGATGTCCTGGGACTGTTCGCCCAGCACGTTCAGCACGGCGCAGGTCTTGCCGTCGAAGCCCTTGTCGGAGTCGTCGTAGCCGATCTCGCAGACCGTTTCGCGCACCAGCTTCTCGTAGTCGATCTGGGCACCGGTGGTGATCTCGCCCAGCAGCATGACCATGCCGGTCTTGGTGGCGGTTTCGCAGGCGATACGGGCGTGCGGATCCTGCTCGATGATGGCGTCGACGATGGTGTCGGAGACCAGGTCGGCCATCTTGTCGGGGTGACCCGCAGAGACCGACTCGGAAGTGAAGATGTAATCGTTGGACATTAGGCGTTCCTTTATGGTCGTTTCCATTTAGTTTTGCGCAAAACGACCGCTAGTGTAACGCGACTCGCGGGATTTTTCTAAGCCCCTCCCCGGCGAGGGTAGGGGCATGTGCCCCCCTGGTCGGTGGCGAGGGCGCAGCGTGGCGCGCCCTGGGGGCGACTTGCCCCGGTGCGCGAAAGTGGCCAAAATGCACCGCGTTTGATGGGGAGAGCTGCCCGCCGCGCTGGCTGCGCCGTCGGGTGGTACCTGCTCCCGCAGGCTGCTCGGGCCGCCGCGCGCCGGAGCGCCGGCCGATAACCGTGAGCCCCTCGTTCGGCCGACTCGTCCGGGTCGGTCGCCGCTGTCGCCTCGCGCCGCCGCCCGCCATCAGCCAAACCCAACACTACTTTAGAGCAGGAGATCAGCATGCCGACCCGTAGAGAGCTTGCCAACGCCATCCGCGCCCTGTCGATGGACGCGGTTCAGAAGGCCAATTCCGGTCACCCGGGTGCGCCGATGGGGATGGCAGACATCGCCGAGGTGCTGTGGAACGATTACATGCAGCATAACCCGGCGAACCCGAGCTGGCCGGATCGCGACCGCTTCGTGATGTCCAACGGCCACGGCTCCATGCTGGTCTACTCCCTGCTGCACCTGACCGGCTACGACCTGCCGATGGACGAGATCAAGCAGTTCCGTCAGCTGCACTCCAAGACCCCGGGTCACCCCGAATACGGCTACACCGCCGGCGTCGAGACCACCACCGGGCCGCTGGGCCAGGGGATCTCCAACGCGGTGGGCATGGCGCTGGCCGAGAAGATGATGGCCGCCCACTTTAACCAGCCCGGGCACAACATCGTCGACCACAACACCTACGCCTTCCTCGGCGACGGCTGCATGATGGAAGGGATCTCCCACGAGACCTGCGCGCTGGCCGGCACCCTGGGCCTGGGCAAGCTGATCGCCTTCTGGGATGACAACGGCATCTCCATCGACGGCGAAGTCGAGGGCTGGTTCACCGACGACACCCCGGGCCGCTTCGAGGCCTACGGCTGGCACGTGGTGCGCGGCGTGGACGGCCACGACGCCGATGCGGTCAAGGCCGCGATCGAAGAGGCCCGCAAGCACAGCGACAAGCCGAGCCTGATCTGCTGCCGCACCGTGATCGGCTTCGGTTCGCCGAACAAGTCCGGCAAGGAAGAGTGCCACGGCGCCGCCCTCGGCGACGACGAAGTGGCCCTGACCCGCAAGGAGCTGGGCTGGAACCACGGCCCGTTCGAGATTCCGGACGATATCTACGCCGGCTGGAGCGCGAAGGACAAGGGTGCCAAGGCCGAGTCCGAGTGGAAGGAGCGCTTTGCCGCGTACAAGCAGGCGCACCCGGAACTGGCCGCCGAGTTCGAACGCCGCATCGCCGGTGATCTGCCCGCCGACTGGAGCGAGAAGGCCAGTGCCTTCATCAAGGAGACCGTCGAGAAGGCCGAGAAGGTTGCCTCGCGCAAGGCCTCGCAGAACACCATCGGCGGTTACGCCCCGGCGCTGCCGGAACTGCTGGGCGGCTCCGCCGACCTGGCCGGGTCCAACCTGACCATGTACAGCGGTTCCAAGGGCGTCAGCAAGGACGACGCCGCCGGCAACTACGTGTTCTACGGCGTGCGCGAGTTCGGCATGGCCGCGATCATGAACGGCATCGCCCTGCACGGCGGCTTCATCCCGTACGGCGGCACCTTCCTGATCTTCTCCGACTACGCCCGCAACGGCATCCGCATGTCCGCGCTGATGAAGCAGCGCGTGATGTACGTGCTGACCCATGACTCCATCGGTCTCGGCGAAGACGGCCCGACCCACCAGCCGGTCGAGCAGACCCCGAGCCTGCGCCTGATCCCGAACCTCAATGTGTGGCGTCCCTGCGACGCGGTCGAGACCGCGGTGGCCTGGAAGGCCGGGATCGAGCGCACCGATGGCCCGTCCGCGTTCATCCTGTCGCGTCAGGGCCTGCCGCACATGGAACGTGATGGCGAGCAGCTCGCCAACATCGCCCGCGGCGGCTACGTGCTGAAGGACTGCGACGGCACCCCCGACCTGATCTTCATCGCCACCGGTTCCGAGGTCGAGCTGGCCGTCCAGGCCGCCGACGAACTGGCCGGCGAGGGCAAGAAGGTGCGCGTGGTCTCCATGCCCTGCGTCGAGTTGTTCGAACAGCAGGACCCGGCCTACCGCGAGGCCGTGCTGCCGAACGCGGTGCGCGCGCGGGTCGCCATCGAGGCCGGCGCAACGACCACCTGGTACAAGTTCACCGGCCTCGACGGCGCGGTGTTCGGGCTGGACCGCTTCGGCGAGTCCGCTCCGGGGGGCGCCCTGTTCGACTACTTCGGCTTCAAGCCGGCGAACGTCGCCCAGGTCGCGCGTGACGTGCTGAACGGCTGAGTCCGCAACGATTTCGCATAAGCAATAGAGAGGAGACTCCCATGTCTATCAAGGTTGGTATCAACGGCTTCGGTCGTATCGGTCGCATGGCCTTCCGCGCCATCGCCAAGGACTTCCCGAACCTGCAGGTGGTCGGCATCAACGACCTGCTGGACCCGGAATACCTGGCCTACATGCTGCGCTACGACTCCGTGCACGGCCGCTTCGACGGCGACATCAGCGTCGACGGCGACCACCTGGTGGTGAACGGCAACCGCATTCGCCTGACCGCCGAGAAGGATCCGGCCGCGCTGAAGTGGGGCGACATCAACGCCGACATCGTGATCGAGTCCACCGGCCTGTTCCTGACCGCCGAGACCGCCCAGAAGCACCTGGACGCCGGCGCCAAGAAGGTGGTGATGTCCGCGCCGTCCAAGGACGACACTCCGATGTTCGTCTACGGCGTGAACCACGGTGACTACGCGGGCCAGAACATGGTCTCTGCCGCCTCCTGCACCACCAACGCCCTGGCCCCGGTGGCCAAGGTGCTGAACGACACCTGGGGCATCAAGCGTGGCCTGATGACCACCGTGCACGCCGCCACCGCGACCCAGAAGACCGTCGACGGCCCGTCCATGAAGGACTGGCGCGGCGGCCGCGGCATCCTGGAGAACATCATTCCGTCCTCCACCGGTGCGGCCAAGGCTGTGGGCAAGGTGCTGCCGGAACTGAACGGCAAGCTGACCGGCATGGCCTTCCGTGTGCCGACCTCCGACGTCTCCGTGGTCGACCTGACCGTGGAACTGAACGGCGACGCCAAGTACGACGACGTCTGCGCGGCCATGAAGAAGGCGGCCGAAGGCGAGCTGAAGGGCGTGCTGGGATACACCGACGAGCTGGTGGTCTCCACGGACTTCCGTGGCTACACCGCCCCGTCCGTATTCGATGCCGGCGCCGGCATCCAGCTGGACCCGACCTTCGTGAAGGTCGTCGCCTGGTACGACAACGAGTACGGCTACACCTGCAACATGCTGCGCATGGTGGAGCACGTCGCCAAGTAATGGCGGATGGCCGGGCCCTCTCCGGGGTCCGGCCGTTTCTCTTCCCGGGTCCAGAGGCCTGGGGCCAGTCCCTTCGGGGACTAGCCCGAAGCCTTTTTCCTTTTCTTTCTTTTCAACCGTATTTCGAGAGGTACTCCCATGTCTGTCATCAAGATGACCGATCTCGACCTGCAGGGTCGCCGCGTACTGGTGCGTCAGGATCTGAACGTCCCGGTGAAGGACGGCAAGGTCACCTCCGACGCCCGCATCCGTGCGAGCCTCGAGACCGTGCAGAAGGCGCTGGACGGCGGCGCCGCCGTGATGCTGATGTCGCACCTGGGCCGCCCCACCGAGGGTGAGTTCTCCGAGGAGGATTCCCTGGCCCCGGTCGCCGAGCACATGGCCGGTCTGCTGGGCCGAGAGGTGCGTCTGGTGCGCGATTACCTCGACGGTGTGGACGCCCAGCCGGGCGAGGTGATCCTGCTTGAGAACGTGCGTTTCAACGCCGGCGAGAAAAAGGACGACGAGGCCCTGGCGAAGAAGTACGCGGCCCTGTGCGACGTGTTCGTGATGGACGCCTTCGGCACCGCCCACCGCGCCCAGGCCTCGACCCACGGCGTGGCGAAGTTCGCCCCGCAGGCCTGTGCCGGCCCGCTGCTGGCCAAGGAGCTGGAGGCCCTCGGCCATGCCCTGGAGACCCCGAAGCGCCCGCTGGTGGCCATCGTCGGCGGCTCCAAGGTCTCGACCAAGCTGACCGTGCTGGAGTCGCTGTCCAACGTGGTGGATCAGCTGATCGTCGGCGGCGGGATCGCCAACACCTTCATCGCCGCCCAGGGCCACAGCGTGGGCAAGTCGCTGTTTGAAGCCGACCTGGTGGACGAGTCCAAGCGCCTGATGGAGGCGGCCCGGGCGAAGGGTGGCGAGATCCCGGTCCCCACCGACGTGACCGTGGGCAAGGAATTCTCCGAATCGACCCCGGCCGAGACCAAGTCGGTCGACGCGGTGGCCGATGACGACATGATCTTCGACGTCGGCCCCGAGACCGCGGCGACCTACGCCGAGGCCCTGCGCAACGCCGGCACCATCGTCTGGAACGGCCCGGTGGGTGTGTTCGAGTTCGACCAGTTCGCCGGTGGCACCAAGGCCCTGGGCGAGGCCATCGCCGAGAGCAACGCGTTCTCCATCGCCGGTGGGGGCGACACCCTGGCCGCGATCGACAAGTACAACCTGGCCGATCGCATCAGCTATATCTCCACTGGCGGTGGCGCCTTCCTCGAGTTCCTGGAAGGCAAGACCCTGCCGGCCGTCGCCATCCTGGAAGAACGCGCCAAGGGCTGACGCCCGGGCGCGTCCACCGCTGACGGAGATCGACGCGGATGAGACGTACCAAGATCGTGGCCACCCTCGGGCCGGCCACGGACAGCGACGATGCCATGGAGGCCATCATCCGGGCGGGTGTGGATGTGGTCCGGCTGAACTTTTCGCATGGCGACCCGGACGACCATCGTCAGCGCCTGGCTCGGTTGCGCGCGGCCTCCGAGCGCGCCGGACGCTGTGTCGGGGTCCTCGGTGACCTGCAGGGGCCGAAGATCCGGATCGACCGGTTCCAGCAGGGCAAGGTGCATCTGGAAGAGGGCGCGCCCTTCGCGCTGGATGCCGAGCTGCATCGGGATGCCGGGGATGCCACCCAGGTGGGGCTGACCTACAAGGACCTGCCGGCCGATGTGGTGCCGGAGGATATCCTGCTGCTGGACGACGGCCGCATCGTGCTGAAGGTCAAGGCAGTGAAGGGCAGCCGGATCGAGACCACGGTGCAGGTCGGCGGGGAGCTGTCCAACAACAAGGGTATCAATCGCCAGGGCGGCGGACTCTCCGCTCCGGCGATCACGGACAAGGACCGCGAGGACATCCGCCTGGCTGCCGAGCTGCAGGTGGACTACCTCGCCGTGTCCTTCCCGCGTTCCGCGCAGGACCTGCACCTGGCGCGCAGCCTGCTGAAGGATGCCGGCTGGGAGGCCGGGATCTGCGCCAAGATCGAGCGCTCCGAGGCCCTGGAGGTGATCGACGAGATCATCGCCGCCTCCGAGGTGATCATGATCGCGCGCGGCGATCTGGGTGTGGAGATTGGTGACGCCGAGCTGCCGGGCGTGCAGAAGACCCTGATCACCCGGGCACGGACCCTCAATCGTCTGGTCATCACCGCGACCCAGATGATGGAGACCATGATCCAGAACCCGATCCCGACCCGCGCCGAGGTGTTCGACGTGGCGAATGCGGTGCTCGACGGCACCGACGCGGTGATGCTCTCCGGCGAGACCGCCACCGGGCGCTACCCGGCGCGCGTGGTCACCAGCATGGACCGGATCTGCGAGGCCGCGGAGCGTCAGCGCGCCGCGCGTCAGTCCGACCATCGCATGGATTCGACCTTCGGCCGGGTCGACGAGGCCATCGCGATGGCCACCATGTACACGGCGAACCATCTGGATGTCGCCGCGATCGCCGCGCTGACCGAGTCCGGCTCCACCGCACTGTGGATGTCGCGCATCAGTTCGGGCATCCCGATCTACGCGCTCACCCAGCACGAGTCCACCAGCCGCCGCATGACGCTATATCGCGGCGTCTACCCGGTGACCCTGAACCCGATCCCCGAGAGCCACGAAAGTGTGAACCGTGAAGCGGTGAACTTGCTCAAGGCCGAGGGCGTCGTGCAGGATGGCGGGCTGGTTATCATTACGAAGGGCGACCTGCAGGGCGAGCATGGCGGTACCAACGCCATGAAGATCGTGCGCGTCGGCGAACTGGCCTGACCCGCGCACCGCCCGTGGTCGAGCAGTCAAGAATCGGTTTATCTACTACCTCAGTCCGAATCCCGTAAGGAGGAATCCATGGCACTGATCTCACTTCGCCAGCTTCTGGACCATGCCGCCGAGCATGGCTATGGCATGCCGGCGTATAACGCCAACAACATGGAACAGGTCCACTCGATCATGGAAGCGGCCGCTGCGGTCGACTCCCCGGTGATCATTCAGGCCTCCGCCGGAGCCCGCAAGTACGCCGGCGAGCCCTTCCTGCGTCACAACATCATCGCCGCGATCGAGCAGTACCCGGACATCCCGGTCGTGCTGCACCAGGACCACGGCTCCGAGCCGGCGGTCTGCCTGCGTTCCATCCAGTCCGGTTTCAGCTCGGTGATGATGGACGGCTCCCTGATGCCCGACATGAAGACCCCGGCCACCTACGAGTACAACCGTGACGTAACCGCCAAGGTCTCCGAGATGGCGCACTCCTGCGGTGTCTCCGTGGAAGGCGAGCTGGGTTGCCTGGGCTCTCTGGAAACCGGCCAGGCCGGCGAGGAAGACGGCTCCGGGGCCGAGGGCACCCTGTCCCACGACCAGCTGCTGACCGACCCGGACGAGGCGGCCGACTTCGTGAAGAACACCAAGTGCGACGCCCTGGCGATCGCCATCGGTACCTCCCATGGCGCCTACAAGTTCACCCGTCCGCCGACCGGTGACATCCTCGCCATCGAGCGCATCAAGGAGATCCACAAGCGCATCCCGGATACCCATCTGGTCATGCACGGGTCCTCCTCCGTTCCGCAGGAGTGGCTGGACATCATCAACAAGTACGGCGGCGACATGGGCGAGACCTATGGCGTGCCGGTTGAAGAGATCCAGGAAGGCATCAAGCACGGCGTGCGCAAGGTCAACATCGACACCGACCTGCGTATGGCCTCCACCGGTGCGGTGCGCAAGTTCCTGGCCGAGAATCCGAAGGAATTCGACCCGCGCAAATTCCTGAAGGCCTCCACCGCGGCCATGAAGGACATCTGCCAGGCCCGTTACGAGGCCTTCGGTTGCGCCGGCATGGCGTCCAAGATCAAGCCGATCTCCCTGGACGACATGGTCAAGCGCTACCTGTCCGGCGAGCTGGATCCCAAGGTCAACTGATCCTGCGGATTGCAGCACGAAAAAGGGGGCTTCGGCCCCCTTTTTTTGTGCCATGATGCCGCCATCGGAACACCGTTATGGAGGATTCCTCGATGCACCGAAGGATGCCCCAGATTCTTGCTCTTCTGCTGTTCGTGGCGTTCGCCGGAGCGGCTCAGGCCAACCCGTTCAGCCGCGAGATCGATCCGCAGGACATCATCGACCGCGCCCAGGCGACGGTGGAGAACATGGCCACCCATCCCGAGTACGAGTCCCTGAAGGAGGACCTGCGCGACGCGCGCGGCGTGGTTATTTTCCCGCGCGTGGCACGCGGTGCCTTCCTGATCGGGGGGTCTGGCGGAATCGGGGTGTTCCTCGCGTGGGACGACGAGCGCGGCGACTATTCCCCGGTGGCCTTCTACTCGCTCGGCTCGGTCAGCTTCGGCATGCAGTTCGGCGGCGATGCCGCCGAGGTGGTGATGGTCGCGCGCACCCAGGATGCGGTCGACTCCATGTTCGGCTCCGCGATCCGGCTCGGGGCCGATGCGTCGGTCGCCGCGGGCCCGGTAGGGGCCGGCCGCAGCGCCACCCCCACGGCCGACTTCCTTTCCTATTCCCGCGCACGCGGCGCCTACCTGGGGATGAGTCTCTCCGGTTCGCGTATGACCGTGCGTGACGACTTCAACGAGGCCTACTACGGCGAATCGCAGCGCCCGGTGCATATCATCGAGACCCGCCGGGTCGACCGCGAAGGGACCCGCGCCCTGCGCGAGACGCTGGCCGGTTTCCGTGCCGATGCCGCCGACGAGGAGCCGGCCCCGGCCGACTCCGAAGCCCGTGGTCAGGAGCGCGAGTCCTCCGGCGGGGTGCGCCCGGACAACTTCGAGGTCGAGAGCTTCTGAACCAGCGCCGCGCGGGTGATGCCTTCCGGTGACGTGATGACCGGGGCGCGGGTCCGGGCGCGCAGGGCCGTGGCGTTGTCGAGCCGCGGGTCGCAGTCCGCTCGGCGGCGGTTGAGCACAATCCCGGCCAGACTCAGGCCGCGCCGTTCGAGCGCCTCCAGGGTCAGCAGGCAGGTATTCAGCGTGCCCAGCCGGTCCTCCGCGACCAGCAGCACCGGCAACCCGAGGTGCTCGGCGAGGTCCGCGTTCAGGCCGTCGGCACAAAGCGGCGAGTAGAAGCCCCCCGCGCCCTCCACCAGCCGTGGCCCCGTGCCTTCGCCGGCGCAGGCCGCCGCCAGTTCCGCGAGCGTCAGGTGCACGCCCTGGTTCGCGGCGGCCTGGTCGGGGGCGATGGCATCGGGGAAGCGCCAGGGGGTGACCTGTGCGATCGCGGTGTCCGGCAGGCCGGCCGCGCGGGTCAGGTTCAGCCCGTCCTCGGGCAGCAGGCCGTCGGGGCCCGGCGGGCAGCCCGACTCCACCGGTTTGCGCGGTTGCGGCGCCAGGCCCTGCTGCCGCCAGCACTCCAGCAGCGCGCAGCCGACGAAGGTCTTGCCGACGCCGGTATCGGTGCCGGTGACGAACAGGCCCTGCAGGGTCTCGCTCATGCGGCGCGGGTCAGGCGCTCCAGGGCCTCGCGGTAGCGCGCGGCGGTCTGTTCCACCACCGCCGCGGGCAGTTCGGGGCCCGGCGGCTGCTTGTCCCAGTCCAGGGTCTCGAGGTAGTCGCGCACGTACTGCTTGTCGAAGGACTCGGGGCTGCGCCCCGGCGCGTACTGGTCGGCCGGCCAGAAGCGCGAGGAGTCCGGGGTCAGCACTTCGTCGATCAGGTGCAGCGTGCCGTTGGCGTCGACGCCGAACTCGAACTTGGTGTCGGCGATGATGATCCCGCGCCCGGCCGCGTAGTCGCGTGCCATCGCGTAGATCGCCAGCGCCGCATCGCGGACCTGGCGGGCCCGCTCCGCGCCGATGGTGGCGACCACCGCATCGAAGTCGATATTGGCGTCGTGGTCACCGACGTCCGCCTTGGTGCTGGGCGTGAAGATCGCCTCCGGGAGCTGCGAGGCGAGTTCCAGCCCGTCCGGCAGCGGAATGCCGCAGACCGCGCCGCTCGCCTGGTAGTCCTTCCAGCCGGAGCCGATCAGGTACCCGCGCACCACGGCCTCCACCGGCAGGGCCTCCAGCCGGCGGATCACCAGGCTGCGTCCTTCCAGTGGGGCACGAATCGCCGGGTCCGGGATGACCTGCTCCAGCGGGATATCGGTCAGCTGGTTGGGGATGCCCAGCTCGCGCTGGATCTTGTCCATCCAGAACCGGGTGATCTCGGTCAGCACCCGGCCCTTGCCGGGCACGCCGGTCGGCAGGATCACGTCGAACGCGGACAGGCGATCCGTGGTGACCATCAGCCAGTGGTCGGCATCCACCGCGTAAAGGTCGCGCACCTTGCCGCGATGGACGAGTTCCAGGTCGGGGATATGGCTTTCGAGCAGGGTATCGGTCATGCGGCGATTCTACCGGGCGCGGCCCCTGTACACCACGGCGCCGGGAAGAGCCCGGTCAAGGGCGATCGACAGGAAGACTGGAAGAACGGAAGGTTTTATTTCGGATCGAAAACAGGGTTCGAAGTAGCGTCCTCGACCCATCATTTCTTCCAGTCTTCCCATCTTCCTGTTGAATGCTTTTCGAACGTGAGTCGGGGCTTCGGAGGGGGTGTGGCTTGTCGGGTGGGGCCGGGGTCGCTATCGTTCGGGCCATGACTGAGACGGCTGGCAATAGGGCGCCGCGCGTGGGCGTGGTAATGGGGAGCACCTCCGACTGGGCCACGATGGAGCGGGCGGTGGATGTGCTGGATGAACTCGGCATTCCGTTCGAGGCCCGGGTGGTCTCCGCCCATCGCACGCCGGATCTGCTGTTCGAGTACGCCGAACAGGCGCGCGGGCGCGGGCTGCAGGCGATCATCGCCGGGGCGGGCGGGGCCGCGCACCTGCCGGGGATGCTCGCCTCCAAGACCCCGGTACCGGTGCTGGGCGTACCGGTGGCCTCGCGTCACCTGAAGGGCCAGGACTCGCTGCTCTCCATCGTCCAGATGCCGCGCGGGATCCCGGTGGCGACCTTCGCGATCGGCGAGGCGGGGGCCGCCAACGCGGCGCTCTTTGCCGCCGCGATGCTGGCCAATTCCGATCCCGAACTGCGCGAGCGTCTGGATGACTTCCGCCAGTCCCAGAGCCAGGCCGTGCTCGGGCAGACCCTGCCGCCGGACCCGTCATGATCCAGCCTCCCGCGACTCTCGGGCTGCTCGGTGGCGGGCAGCTCGGCCGCTATTTCGTGGAGGCCGCGCAGGGCATGGGTTATGCCGTCTGGGTGCTCGACCCGGACCCGGCCAGCCCGGCCGGGCGGGTGGCGGCGCGCCATGTGTGCCAGGCCTTTGACGACCCCGATGCCTTGCAGGCGCTGGCCGGGGCCTGCGAGGTGATTACCACCGAGTTCGAGAACATCCCGCGCGCCGCGGTGGAGTGGCTGGATGCCCACGCCTGTCTGCGCCCCGGGCCACGCGCCCTGACGGTTGCCCAGGACCGCCTCGAGGAGAAGGCCTTTCTCGGCGAGATCGGCGTGGCGGTGGCCCCGTGGCAGGCGGTGCCGGCGGGCCTGACGCCCGAGGTGCAAACCGATGCCGGAACCCCGGATTTCCCGGCGATCCTGAAGACCGCGCGCCTGGGTTATGACGGCAAGGGGCAGGTGCGGCTGGCCGCGGCCGGCGAACTGCCGGCAGCGCATGCTGAGCTGGGCCAGGTGGACTGCGTGCTGGAGTCCCGGGTGGAGCTGGAGCGCGAGCTGTCGGTGCTGGTTGCGCGTACCGCCGATGGCGCCACCGAGGCCTTTCCGGTCGCGGAGAACACCCATCGCGACGGCATCCTGCACCTGACGCGCGTCCCGGCACGGGCCGGGGACGAGGTGCGCGAGCGCGCCACGGCCATCGCCCGGCACGTCGCCGAGCGGCTCGACTATCAGGGGGTGCTGGCGGTCGAGTTCTTCCTCACGGCGGACGGCGAACTGCTGGTCAACGAGATCGCGCCGCGTCCCCACAATTCCGGGCATTACAGCCTGGATGCCTGCACTGTCAGCCAGTTCGAGCAGCAGGTGCGCGCGGTCTGCGCCCTGGGGCTGGCGCCGGCCCTGCTGACCGCGCCGGTGGCGATGGTGAATCTGCTGGGCGACCTGTGGCCCGCGGGCGGCTCGCCCGACTGGCGGGGCGTGCTGGCGGCCGGCCGGGCGCGACTGCACCTGTACGGCAAGGCCGAAGCGCGTCCGGGGCGCAAGATGGGGCATGTGAACGTACTCGGCCTGCCCGGCGAGGATGATGCCACCGCCGTGGCCTCCACCGCCGAGACCCTGTGGCAGGGCCTGGCCAGTGCCGGCGGGGAGGGCGAGGCATGACCGCGGCATTCCCCAACACCCAGGCGCGGCGCGCCCGACAGACGGAGCTCAAGCGCGACCTTGAGTTCGAGGACACCCTTGCGGGCGAGCATCTGCGGTTTCGCACCACCTGGGGGCTGTTCTCCCCGCGGCGAATCGACGACGGCACCCGCATGCTGCTGGAGCGCATCGAGGTGCATCCGGCGGACGCCTGCCTGGACCTCGGCTGCGGCTACGGCCCGATCGGCCTGACGCTCGCGCGCAAGGCCCCGCAGGGGCTGACGACCCTGGTCGATACCAACTATCTGGCGGTGGAGTACAGCCAGCGCAACGCCGAGCTCAACGGCATCGCCAATGTGGAGTGTCTGACCAGCAACGGCTTCTCGCGCATCCGCGATCGGCGGTTCGATCTGGTGACCTCCAATCTGCCGGCCAAGGTCGGGCGCGAGATGCTGCAGACCTATCTGCTGGACGCCCACGAGCAGATGAACCCCGGCGGACGCATCTATGTCGTAACCATTACCGGACTGCGGCGGTTCATCGAGAAGGGGTTCAAGGACGTGTTCGGCAACTACGACAAGGTCAAGCAGGGCCGCGAGTACACTGTCGCGGCCGCCGTGCGCGAGCCCGACTGACCATGGTCGAGGGGGCGGGCGAACTCCCGGTCGCGCTCCGCGTGCTGTCCGCCGTGCTGCTGGGCCTCGGCATGCTGGTGATGCTCCGGCGCATGCCCTGGGAGGCCTTCTTCGTGCCCGGTCGCGCGCAGCTGTTCGTGATCGCCACGCTGTGCCTGCTGCTGATCTGGAGCCTGCGGGCGCAGACGCTCGATGGCCTCGCCCTGCACTTCCTTGGCATGACCACCGTGACCCTGATGTTCGGCTGGCAGCTGGCGATCCTGATGGTGTTTCTGGTGGTGGCGACCCTGGGCCTGTTCGGCGCCCTGCCGCTGGCGGCCTTCCCGCTGACGGTCCTGCTGGCCGGCATCCTGCCGGTCGCGGTCACCTGGGGGTTGCTGCGGCTGTCCCAGAACTACCTGCCCGCGCACATGTTCATCTATCTCTATGCGGTGGGCTTCCTCGGCGGCGCGCTTTCGGTGGTAGCGACCGTGCTGGCCTCGGCGGCGATCTACGGCCTGTTCACCGAGCTGGCCTGGGTCGACATCTATCGCGACTACCTTCGCTACCTGGCATTGCTGGTGCTGCCCGAGGCGGTGGTCAACGGGATCGTGATTACCGGGCTGGTGATGGTGCGCCCCGAGTGGCTGGCGACCTGGTCGGACGAGCGCTACATCCACGGCCGCTGAGGCCGAGAATGGCCTGGTGCCGCGCTGCAGGGATGCCCCTGTTTGATTCTGTGTTAATGCAGCATTCAGGAACACCCTGCTACCGTTCGCTTCAAGACAGGGCGATGACCCTGTCCAGGATCGTGAACGAGGAGACCACAACAATGAAAACCAAGCTGTTCGTGCTGGCCGGTATCGCCGGCAGTGTCCTGATGCTGTCCACCATGGCGCAGGCCGCCGACATCCAGGCCGGTCAGTCCAAGTACCAGAACACCTGCGCCAGCTGCCACGGCGCGCAGGGTCAGGGCCAGGCGATCTTCCCGGCGCTGGCCGGCAAGGACGCCGACTACCTGACCGACAAGCTGGAGCGCTATCGCGCCGGCGAGGAGGTGGGTGACCACACGGCCCTGATGCGTCCTCAGGCCCAGGGGTTGAGCGATGACGACATCGCCAATCTGTCCAGCTACATGGCGGCCGAGTTCAACTGATCCGGGCGCACTGCCGCTGGCAGGCGAGACCGCGACGGGCCGGGGGGTTTCCCCCGGCCCGTTTGCGTTGGAGGGCGCGTCACATGCGTCGCCTTTTGCCTGGCATGGCGGCATCCGGTAAAGTTTCGCGGTTCCGAGAGCGTGGCCGATGGTCGGCCCCGCTATCCCAGAGATCCCTGCGAGGCTTTCCATGGCACAACCCGATTTCATCGCCCCGTCCATCCTGTCCGCCGATTTCGCCCGTCTGGGCGAGGAAGTCGACAACGTCCTGGCCGCCGGTGCCGATACCGTCCACTTCGACGTGATGGACAACCACTACGTGCCGAACCTGACCATTGGCCCGCTGGTCTGCGATGCCCTGCGCAAGCACGGCGTGACCGCGCCGATTGACGTGCACCTGATGGTCAAGCCGGTGGATCGCATCATCCCGGACTTCGCCCAGGCCGGTGCCAGCTACATCACCTTCCACCCGGAGGCGTCCGACCACATCGACCGCACCCTGCAGCTGATCCACTCCGAGGGCTGCAAGGCCGGACTGGTGTTCAACCCGGCCACGCCGCTGTCCTATCTCGAATACGTGATGGACAAGGTCGACATGATCCTGCTGATGTCGGTGAACCCGGGCTTTGGTGGCCAGAAGTTCATCCCGAACACCCTCGACAAGCTGCGCGCCGCGCGCAAGATGATCGACGACTCCGGGCGTGACATCCGCCTCGAGATCGACGGCGGCGTGAAGGCCGACAACATCCGCGAGATCAAGGCCGCCGGGGCCGACACCTTCGTCGCCGGGTCCGCGATCTTCGGAGCCGGCAGCGACTCCGATCCGAACCGCTACGACAGCATCATCCAGCAGATGCGCGACGAGCTGGCCAAGGCCTGAATCGACGGCCACTGGAGACCGGGATGTCCCTGAAACGCCCCCGCATGATCCTGATCGACCTGGACGGCACGCTGATCGACAGCGTGCCGGACCTGGCCTACAGCGTGGACGCGATGATGCGCGAGCTGGGGCTGCCCGAACGCGGCGAGCCGGCCGTGCGCAACTGGGTCGGCAACGGGGTGGAACGGTTGGTCAAGCGGGCGTTGGTGAACGACCTCGAGGGCGAGCCGGACCCGGAGGCCTTCGAGCGGGCATTGCCCGTCTTCATGCGCATCTACCAGGAGAACACCGCCGGGCGCTCGCCACTGTACCCGGGCGTGCGCGAGGGGCTGGACCAGCTGAAGGCCGCGGGCTTCCGCCTGGGCTGCGTGACCAACAAGGCCGAGCGCTTCACGGTGCCGCTGCTGCGCGAGAAGGGCATCCTCGACGACTTCGAGATCGTGGTCGCCGGCGACGCCCTGCCGCAGAAGAAACCGGACCCGGCGCCGCTGCTGCATGCGGCGAAGGAGTTGGGTGTAGACCCCTCCGAGGCGCTGATGGTCGGGGACTCGAAGAGCGACGTGAAGGCGGCACGCGCGGCCGGCTTCCAGATCGTCTGCATGACCTACGGCTACAATCACGGCGACGACATCCGCGACGAGAACCCGGACGCGGTTCTCGACCGGCTGGACGAGCTGCCCGGACTGCTGCCCGCTCGGGCGGCCTAGGGAAACACGGACCCATGATTGCAACGGACCGGACAACGGAGCGATGGCGAGACGGCGAATGATCCGCCGCGCCGTCCGTCCCCCTTGTCAGGAACCGTTGTGATGACCCCCGAACAGTTCGATCAGCTGGCCCGCGAGGGCTATAACCGCATCCCGCTGGTGCGCGAGGTCCTGGCGGATCTCGAAACCCCGCTGTCCATCTTCCTGAAGCTGGCCAACCGGCCGTACTCCTACCTGTTCGAGTCGGTGCAGGGCGGGGAGCGCTGGGGTCGGTATTCCTTTATCGGGCTGCCGGCACGCACCCGCGTGCGGGTGCACGGCCATGACATCACGGTGGAGACCGATGGCGAGGTGGTCGAACAGACCACGGAGACCGACCCGCTGGCCTGGGTCGAGGCCTACCAGGCGCGCTTCAAGGTGGCCGAACTGCCGGGCCTGCCGCGCTTCACCGGTGGTCTGGTCGGCTATTTCGGGTTCGAGACCGTGCGCCTGATCGAGCCGCGCCTGGAAGGCCCGGAAAAGCCCGATGCCCTGGGGCTGCCGGACATCCTGCTGATGGTCTCGGAGGAGGTCGTGGTCTACGACAACCTCTCCGGCCGGCTGTACCTGGTGGTGCACGCCGATGCGACCCAGGCCGATGGCCAGGCCGTGGCGGCCACGCGTTTGGATGAGCTGGAGACCCGTCTGGGCGAGCCCCTGGTGCCCCCGGAGGATCCGCCGCATCCGCATGCGGTGCCGGAGTACGTGCCGGGCTGGTCGGCCGAGGGCTTCCAGACCGCGGTCGCGCGGGCGCAGGAATACATCATGGACGGCGACGTGATGCAGGTGGTGCTGGCGCAGCGCATGAGCGTGCCATTCTCCGCGCCGCCGCTGGACCTGTACCGCGCCCTGCGCGCGCTGAACCCCTCGCCGTACATGTACTACCTGGACCTCGACGACCACCACGTGGTCGGGGCCTCGCCGGAGATCCTGGTGCGCCTGGAGGACGACCGCGTGACCGTGCGCCCGATCGCCGGGACCCGCCCGCGCGGGCGCACCGAGGAGGAAGACCGCGCGCTGGAGGCCGAACTGCTGGCGGACCCGAAGGAGCGCGCCGAGCACCTGATGCTGATCGACCTCGGGCGCAACGACGTCGGCCGGGTCTGCGAGATCGGCTCGGTGGAGGTGACCGACACCATGAGCATCGAGCGCTATTCGCACGTGATGCACATCGTCTCCAACGTGGAGGGCCGACTGGCCCCGGGGCACTCGCCGATGGATGTGCTGCGCGCGACCTTCCCCGCCGGGACGGTCTCCGGTGCGCCGAAGATCCGGGCACTGGAGATCATCGACGAGCTGGAACCGGTCAAGCGCGGCCCGTACTCCGGCGCGGTCGGCTACCTCTCCTGGTCCGGCAACATGGACACCGCGATCGCCATCCGCACGGCCGTGCTGCACGACGGCGAGCTGCATATCCAGGCCGGGGCCGGCGTGGTGCACGACTCGGTACCCGAGAGCGAGTGGCAGGAGACCCTGAACAAGGGACGTGCGGTGGTGCGCGCGGCCGAGACCGCCCTGGGTGGCCTGGGGCCCCGGCGCCACCGCGACTGAGAGGACCAACTATGCGCGGCCGCCTTTGCATTTTGTTGCTGGCGCTGCTGGTATGGCTGCTACCGGGGCTGGCGGCGGCGCAGATCGTGGTGCTGGTGCCCGGTGGCTGGGATCGCGGCGACGGCTTTCGCCATGCCGGCGTCACCGCGGCCCT
Organism: Thioalkalivibrio sp. ALE12; assembly: GCF_000381105.1. Taxonomy (NCBI): domain Bacteria; kingdom Pseudomonadati; phylum Pseudomonadota; class Gammaproteobacteria; order Chromatiales; family Ectothiorhodospiraceae; genus Thioalkalivibrio; species Thioalkalivibrio sp. ALE12. The sequence continues at coordinate 430,970 of NZ_KB905906.1, forward strand.
GAACGCCGCCGGGTATGCCGATGGCGGCCGGGCCCGGGCTCGGCCGGAGGCCCCCTGGTTCGATCGTGCTCCCGACCCGGCCCCGCGCCAGTTCTATACCGTGGACCTGCCGGCGGGCGGAGTGCCGCCCGAGCGCGCGCGGGCGCTGGGTCAGGTCGTCGAGGCCCTGGCGCGGCGCCATCCGGGGCAGGAACTGGTGCTGGTCGGGCATTCCAGTGGCGGTGTTGTGGCGCGCGAGCTGCTGGTGCGCCAGCCGCACCCGGCAATCTCCACTCTGGTGACGTTTTCCGCTCCGCATGCGGGGAGCGGCTGGTCCGCCCTGGCGCGTTCGGTGACGGATGCGCTGGCCGATTCGGCCCTGGGGTTGTATGCCCCGTTTATCGGGATCGAGGGTATGCACCGGCGCGAGGGTCTCTGGGGGCCGGAGGGCACCTCGCCGGATGCGGCCCACCTCGAGTGGCTGAATACGCGGGAACACCCGCCCATCCGCTACGTGTCAGTGGTGCGCCTGGCCGACCCGTGGGTGGATGCGGCCAGTCAGGACATGAATCGTCTCCCGGCCCTGCGCGGCCGGGCGCATACCCTGCCGAGCCCCGGCGGGCACCGGCTGGAGGCCGCCGACGGCACCCTGCTGGCCGCGCTGCTGTTGCCGCGATGAGCGTGCCGGGTTTCGCCAGCGCCCATGCGGTTGCGGGCCGGCGGACCCGGGGCCGGGTTATGCTGGGCCCTGTCCGCTCCACGCGCGTGAACATCGATTCGCGTAGCGGTCCTGTTTCCTCCGTTCTGCAGGGACGTTCGACATGATCCTGATGCTCGACAACTACGATTCGTTCACCTTCAACCTGGTCCAGTATCTGGGCGAGCTGGGGGCCGAGGTGGTGGTCCACCGCAACGACTGCATCACCCCGGACGGGATCGCGGAACTCGCCCCCGAGGGGATCGTGATCTCGCCGGGACCCTGCACGCCGAACGAGGCCGGGGTATCGCTGGAGGTGATCCGGCGCTTCGCCGGCGCGATCCCGATCCTCGGAGTCTGTCTCGGGCACCAGGCGATCGGCCAGGTCTTCGGCGGGCGCGTGGTGCGCGCCCGCGAGATCATGCACGGCAAGACCTCGCCGGTATATCACACCGGGGTGGGGGTGTTCGCCGGGCTCGAGAATCCGCTGGAGGCCACGCGCTACCACTCGCTGGTGGTCGAGTCGTCCTCGCTGCCGGAGTGCCTGGAGGTTACCGCCTGGACCCAGCGCGAGGACGGCGCGCGCGACGAGATCATGGGCCTGCGCCACCGCGAACTGGACGTCGAGGGCGTGCAGTTCCACCCGGAATCCATCCTGACCCGCCAGGGCCACGAACTGCTCGACAACTTCCTCCGTCGCCTGCCCCAGCCGGCGTGACCCAGACTCGACGCACCCGGTGGCGCTTCGCGTTGCTGGTGGCGCCGCTGTCGATGCTGGCGCCGTTCTCGCTGGATACCTATCTGCCTTCGTTCCCGGCGATGGCGGAGGCCCTGCGGGTCGACTCCGGCGCGATGCAGGCGACCCTGTCGGCGTACCTGGTCGCCTTTGCGCTCGCCACCCTGGTGGCTGGTCCGCTGTCGGATACCTTCGGTCGGCGCCCGGTCGTTCTGTGGGCGCTCGCCGGCTACGTGCTCAGCTCGCTGCTGCTGGTGCTGGCGGTGGAGTACTGGCAGGTGATCGGGTTGCGGGTGGCCCAGGGGCTGTCCGCGGCGGCCGGGATTGTGGTCGGGCGTGCAGTGGTGCGCGATCGCTTCGAGGCCACCGATGCGCGCCGTGTACTGGCGCTGATCACCATGATGTTCGCGATTGGCCCGGCGGCCGCCCCGATTGTCGGCGGCTATCTGCAGGCGGGGTTCGGCTGGCGCTCGGTATTCCTGTTCCTGACCCTGTACGGCGTGATCCTGTTGCTGGCGATCCGGGCCTGGCTGCCGGAGACCCTGCCACCGGTCGGCCGTGCCTCGGGCAAGCCGGCTCTGATCCTGCGGGGGTATCTCGGGACCCTGCGCAACCCGCCGTTCCTGCGCCCGGCCCTGGTACATGCCGGGCTGTTCGGGGCGATGTTCCTGTTCGTCGCCGCCTCGCCAACGGTGATCTATGTCCACCTGGGCGGACAGGAACAGGACTTCTGGTGGCTCTTCCTGCCGCTGGTGGGCGGCCTGGTGGTGGGCGGTTTTGTGGCCGGGCGCACCGCCAGTCTGTTGAGTCCGCCGCTGGCGATCAGTATCGGCGTGGGGCTGGCCGGGATCTCGCTGGCGCTGGTGGCGCTGGGGATCCTCACCGAGGGTTCGGTGGTCGCGGTGACGCTCCCGTTCGCGCTGTACAGCTTTTCCCTGGCCACGGCCGTTCCGTCGCTGAACCTGCTGGCGCTGGACTGCTATCCGGGCGCCCGTGGCATGGCCTCGGCCATGCAGGCCTTCCTGCAACTGGGGTTCAGTGCCCTGCTGGCGCTGTTCCTGGTGGACCGACTGGACGACCACCTGCCGTGGCTGATCGGCGGGTCGCTGGTAATCTGGGCCGCCGCGGCGCTGCTGTGGTGGAGCGGCCCGGAGGCGCGTGGTCGTCGCGCCCCGGCGCGGACGTTAAACTAACGGCTTCGATTTTCCGCAGGAGCAACCCGTGACGGTGCAACAAGCGATAGCGGCTCTCATCGAGCGCCAGGACCTGGACGCGGCAACCATGACCGCGGTGATGCAGGCGGTGATGACCGGCGAGGCCACCGATGCCCAGATCGGGGGGTTCCTGGTGGCCCTGCGCATGAAGGGCGAGACGATCGAGGAGATCCGCGCGGCGGCCGGCGTGATGCGCTCGCTGGCCACTCGGGTGGACGTGCCGCGAACCGGGCTGGTGGATACCTGCGGCACCGGCGGCGACGCCTCCGGTACCTTCAATATCTCCACCGCCTCGGCGCTGGTCGCGGCGGCCGGTGGCGTGCGGGTGGCCAAGCACGGCAACCGTTCGGTTTCGTCGAAATCCGGCTCCGCCGATGTTCTGGAGCACCTGGGGATCCATCTCGGGCTGTCGCCGGAGGCGGTCGGGTCCTGCATCGAGGAGGTCGGCGTCGGCTTCCTGTTTGCCCCGGCCCATCATGGCGCGATGAAACACGCGATCGGGCCGCGCAAGGAGCTCGGCGTGCGCACGCTGTTCAATGTGCTGGGGCCTCTGACCAACCCGGCCGGGGCGCCGAACCAGGTGCTCGGCGTGTTCTCGGATGCCTGGGTGCGGCCGCTGGCCGAGGCCCTGAAGGGCCTGGGCAGCGAGCATGTGCTGGTGGTGCATGCCGAGGACGGCCTGGACGAGATCAGCATCGCGTCGCCCACCCGGGTGGCCGAGCTCAGGGACGGCGAGATCCGGGAATACACCATCCGTCCGGAGGACTTCGGGCTGGCGACCACCGCACTGGATGCCGTGCGCGTCGACAGCGTGGAGGCCTCGGCCGACATGCTGCGCGGCGTGCTGGACGGTCAGGTGGGCGCGGCGCGTGACATCGTGCTGCTGAACGCCGGGGCGGCGATCTACGCCGGCGGTGGCGCGGACAGGCTGGCCGCGGGCGTCGAGGCCGCCGCCCGGGCCATCGACTCCGGCGCGGCCCGCGAACGGCTGGAGCGCCTGCAGGCGACCAGCGCACGACTGGCAAACAAGGAAGCACAATGACCGAAGCCAACGCAGTACCCGATATCCTGCAGCGCATCCTGGAGCGCAAGCGCGAGGAGCTGAAGGAGCGCGAGGCGTTCTGGCCGCTGCGCGAGCTGCGCGGCTGGATGGGCTCGGCGCCTGCGCCGCGGGGGTTCCGCGCGGCATTGCAGCGCGACATCGACGCCGGCCGCGCCGCGGTGATCGCGGAGATCAAGAAGGCCAGCCCGAGTCAGGGCCAGATCAGCCCCAACTTCAACCCGGAGGCCTTCGCCCGCAGCTACGAGGAACACGGGGCCACCTGCCTGTCGGTGCTGACCGACGTGGACTTCTTCAAGGGGCGCGATGGCGACCTGCGCGATGCGCGCGTGGCCTGCCAGCTGCCGATCCTGCGCAAGGACTTCGTGATCGACCTCTATCAGGTCTACGAGGCGCGGGTGCTGGGGGCGGACTGCGTGCTGCTGATCGCCGCGGCGCTGGACGACACGGCCCTGCACGAGCTGTACTTCCTGACCCGCGAGCTGGGCATGGATGCCCTGGTGGAGGTGCATGATGCCGAGGAGCTGGAACGGGCGAGGAAGATCGGCGCCGACCTGATCGGCATCAACAACCGCGACCTGCACAGCTTCGAGACCCGACTGGAAACCACGCTGGAGCTGAAGGATCAGGCGCCGGAGGGCGCGCTGCTGGTAACCGAGAGCGGCATCCACACCCGCGAGGACGTCGCGCGCATGCAGGCTGCCGGGATCCATGCCTTCCTGGTGGGCGAGGCCTTTATGCGGACCGAGGATCCGGGCAAGGCCCTGGGGCAGTTGTTCCGCGGCGAATCGTAACCGCCTCCAGCGGGGCGTCGTGCCTTCAGGCTGGAGGCGGTGGCCAGGTACTACGCCCTTTCCGGCCGCAGGGCCCGGCGCGGCGGCACGGGCGTCAGCGCGTGCCGAAGACCACGATGGTCTTGCCGTGCGCGGTGATCAGGCCGCGCTCTTCCAGATCCTTCAGCACGCGACCGGCCATCTCGCGCGAGCAGCCGACAATGCGCGCGATCTCCTGGCGGGTGATGCGCAGCTGCATGCCGTCCGGGTGGGTCATCGCGTCGGGCTGGCGGGCGAGATCCAGCAGGGTGTGGGCGATACGGCCGGTGACGTCGACGAACGCGAGGTCCATCACCTTGCGCGAGGTCTGACGCAGGCGGGTGGCGATCTGGCTGGTCAGCAGCATCAGGATCTCGGGGTCGCGCTGGACGATCTCGCGGAACTGGGTGTAGGGGATCTCCGCGGTCTCGGTGTCCTCGCGGGTGGTGACGGTCGCGCTGCGCGGGTCGTCCTCGAACATGCCCAGCTCACCGAAGAACTCGCCCTTGTTCAGATAGGCCAGCACCAGCTCGTGCCCGTTGTTCTCGCCCAGTACCGAGACCGAGCCGCTGACGACGTAGTACAGCGTGTCGGGAACCGTGCCCGAATGGATGATGGTGGTGCGCTTGCGGTACTGGCGGCGGTGGCAGTAGCCGAGAAAACGCTCCAGCGCGGGCGACGGCTGGGCCGGGCGGTAGACGAACGGGTTGTTCAAGGCTTCCATGGTCACGTCCGATAGCAGCTTCCTGTGGATGTGCGCCAGTGTAATGCAGCATCTGGCCCCCGCACGCCGGGGTGGCTGGAACCGTTCACAAAATCCGCCGACAGGCCACTGATTTTGTGCAGCAGGTCCGCCCTGAGTAGAGTCCCTCTGCAGTATAGGCATGGATCCCTTCATCCAACAGCAGGAAGGGAGCACTGGTTCATTGATTGGCACCTCTTTAAAGGACGAGCGCGATGCAGGTGAAAGTGAAATGGCTGGACCAGGTGGCCTTTGTCGGCGAGACCGACAGCGGTCATGCGGTGGTGATGGACGGCGCGCCGGACGCGGGCGGCCGCAACCTGGGCGCGCGGCCGATGGAGATGCTGCTGCTGGGGATGGGCGGTTGTACCAGCTTCGACGTGATTGCGATGCTGAAAAAGGCGCGCCAGCAGGTGCTGGACTGCGAGGTGACGGTCGAAGGCACCCGGGCGGAGACCGTGCCCAAGGTCTTTACCGATATCCACGTGCATTTCCGGGTGTACGGCCATGACCTGTCGGAAAAGCAGGTGGGACGCGCGGTCGGGCTCTCGGCCGAGAAGTATTGCTCGGCTTCGCTGATGCTGGGGGCCTCGTCGAAGGTGACCCACGACTTCGAGATCGTCGAGGGGCCGGCCCCGCGCTGAACGGGAACCCGGGTTCTTTCCTTGGACTCGGAGGCCGAGGCGTCTACAATTCGCCGCTCGCTGCGGCCCGGGCAAGAGGACACGCCATGCCTCGTCACAAGAAGCAGATCAAGCTCCACGGTTTCAATAACCTGACCAAGAGCCTGAGCTTCAACATCTACGATATCTGCTATGCCTCGGGTGACCGGCATCGCGACGAATACATCGCGTACATCGACGAGGCGTACAACGCCCAGCGGCTGACGCAGATCCTCTCCGATGTGGCCCATCTGATCGGGGCCAATATCCTCGATATCTCGCGCCAGGACTACGATCCGCAGGGTGCGTCGGTGACCATGCTGATCTCGGAAGAGCCGGTTGCCACCGAGAAGATCGGCTACACCGAGGGCCCAGGCCCGCTGCCGGAGACGGTGGTCGGTCACCTGGACAAGAGCCACATCACGGTGCACACCTACCCGGAGGCGCACCCGGAGGGCGGGATCGCAACCTTCCGTGCGGACATCGACGTGTCCACCTGCGGGCGCATCTCGCCGCTGCGCGCCCTGAACTACCTGATCCACAGCTTCGAGTCGGACATCGTGATCATGGACTACCGCGTGCGCGGCTTCACCCGCGACGTGCGCGGCAAGAAGCACTTCATCGATCACAAGATCAATTCCATCCAGGACTTCCTCTCGCGTGACACCAAGGAGAAGTACCAGATGGTGGATGTGAACGTGTACCAGGAGTACCTGTTCCACACCAAGATGGTGCTGAAGGACTTTGATCTGGACAGCTACCTGTTCGGGCTGGGCAAGGACGACTACTCGGCCAAGGAGGCCAAGCGCATCTCCAAGCTGCTCAAGCACGAGATGATGGAGATCTTCTACGGCAAGAACATGAGCCGCCCGAGCTGAGACGGCAGGCGCCGCGCGTTGTGCGCGGCACCCGACGCCCGTCCTCTCGCCTGGCGGATCAGATCCAGTAGGCGGTGCGCGTCATCACGCTGGAGGTCAGGGGCATCAGCAGGTTGCGCACCGGCCACGGTGGCGCCTTGCCGCCCAGCGCCATGGCGTGCGCGCCGTGTTCCACCTCGTCCTGCTTCATCTGCGCCAGGATGCGTGCCGAGACCTCGTCCTGTGCTGGCAGCCGCTCCAGGTGGCGGTCCAGGTGACGTTCCACCTGGCGTTCGGTCTCGTCGATAAAGCCCAGGCTGTAGGCGTCGCCGGTCAGGCCGGCCAGGGCGCCCATCCCAAACGAGCCGACATACCAGAACGGCCCCAGCAGGCTGGTGCGTCCGCCCAGGTCGTGCACCCGGCGCGCGCACCAGTGCAGGTGGTCGCCCTCCTCGCGCGAGGCCTGGTCCAGGTGGTCGCGGATCGCGGGGGTGCGGGCGGTCAGCGTCTGGCCCTGGTAAAGCCCCTGCGCCGCGACTTCCCCGGCGTGGTTCACGCGCATCAGACGGGTGGACAGGTCGCGCTCATGATCCTCCAGATGCGGGCCGATATCGTCCCCGCCCGGCGACGGGCGGCCGGTGGAACGGGCCTGGCCGGAGATGACCTTGACGAAGGCATCGGCCTGGTTGATCAGGTGATCCAGCGGGGAGAGTCGGCGCATGGTTCCGGTCCGGTTGGGGCATCAAGGCGTACCCCTCAAGGGTACCGCAAGCGGGGCCCGGGATCAGCGCCCAGCGGGGCCGTGGGCGCGGTTTTTCAGGCGCCGCGCCAGGAAGCGGGCGGGTGACAGGATGGCCGGCCCGCCGGCCTGCTCGCTGGCCAGGGCGCGCAGGTGCACGCTGCACCCGACATTCGGACTGATGATGACGTCCGGCGCGCCCCGGCTCAGGGCCTGCAGCGTCTCGGTGCCCAGGCCGTCCGCCATGGCCGGCTGGGTCAGCATCGCGGTGCCACCCGCGCCGCAGCAATTCGGTGCGCCGGCCACAGGCGTCAGGGAGACCCCGGACAGGCGCTCCAGCAAAGCGGGCAGTTCGCGCGCCTCGCGGGTGACGTTGCGCTGGGTGCAGGGCAGATGCAGCGCGATCCGGACGGGGGTGTCATCCCAGAGGTCCGCGGTGGTGCCCGCTTCCAGGTGCTGCGCCAGGAAGCGCGTGAGGCTCAGGCTGCGCCGGCCCAGGGTGCCTTCGGGGTATTCGCGCAGCGTGGCCTCGCAGCCACTGTCGAGGGCGATGACTGGCTGATCCCCGTCGCCAAAGGCCTCGAGGTTTCGTGTCTGCAGGGCCTGCGCGGCCGCGCGATGGCCGGTGTGCTGATCCAGCGCGCCGCAGCAGACCTGCCGCTGCGGGATCGCCACGCGCAGACCGAGGGCCTCGAGGACGTGCAGCGCCGCGTCCAGGTCGGGCCCGGTAAAGAAGCGGTCCATACAGCCGGTGAACAGCAGGACGTCGGCGTCGTCCGGCGTCGCGGTTGGGCGCAGCCGGGGGGCGGGGGCCAGGGAGTCCCGAGTATGGGCGAGGCTGCGTTCCCAGCCGCCGCGCGGGAGCAGGCGCTCCGCCCCCAGGCGTGCACCGGTCCGCGCGACCAGTCCCCCAAGGCTGCGCAGGGTTGGATGCAGCAGCGCCCGATGCTGGACGCTGTGCCGCCAGCGGTCCGCCCGCGACGGGGTGGCCGGGTGCTCGTCGAGGATCTCGCGGGCGCGATCGATCAGCGCCCCGAAGGGCACCCGTGCCGGGCACACTGCCTCGCAGGAACGACAGCCCAGGCACCCCTCGAGGTGCCCGCGCAGGCGCTCGGATTCGGGCGCAAGCCGGCCTTGCGCCAGACCCTGCATCAGGGTCAGTCGTCCACGCGGAGAGTCGCCCTCGACGCCGTGCCAGCCATAGGTCGGGCAGTGCGGCAGGCACAGCCCGCAGTGTACGCACTGGTCGGCGGCGGAAAGCCCCGAGAATCTCAGGGGCTGGTCCGATGCCCCCAGCGGCTTTGCTAGGGTTTCGCCTTCATTTGATTCCGGGAGGTTTCCCATGCTCGTGCGTTCGTTTCGGCCCGTCGGGTCCGCGTTTGCCTCGCTCATCCTGCTGAGCATACCAGTCTCGCAGGGCCTGGCCTGGGAGGCCGAAGGCTGGCAGTCGACCATCGAGCTGGGGGCTTCCAAGACCACGGGGAACACCGAATCCACCACGGCCACGGGCCGCTTCCGCGCCGAGCACACCACCATCGACTGGCGGAATCGCATCCGGCTGGATGCCTACTTCCACGAGGAGGATGACGAGACCACCGGCGAGCGTTACGTCGCCGGCTACCAGGCGGACCGCAAGCTGGGCGAACACGACTATCTGTTCGGGGCGCTGCGCTACGAGCGGGATCGCTTCAGCAACTACGACTACCAGGGCTCGGCCACGGCCGGTTACGGTCGTCGCCTGATCGACGGCGAACGCGTGCGGCTGGACGGCGAGATCGGTGCCGGTATGCGCCAGGTGCGCATCCGCACCACCGGCGAGACCGAGAGCGAGCCGGTCGGCCGCCTGGCCGGCAACTTCCGCTGGGAGATCAGCGAGAACGCCCGTCTCACCGACGAGTTGCTGATCCTGACCGGCAGCGACAACACCGAGATCGAGAACATCCTCGCCCTGACCGCGGATGTCACCAGTCGGATGTCCCTGCGCACCAGCTTTACCGTCAAGCACAACACCGACGTCGAGCCCGGCGTGGAAAATACCGACACCATCACGGACGTCAGTCTGGTTTATCGCTTTCGCTGAAGCGTCGGCGCGCTGAAGGCACCGACGCGAACGTTGCCATCCGTCGTGTTGCGGGCGGCAGGGTTATCATAAGCCGCAGGGATCACTGGAGACTTCCATGGGCTACTACCAGCGCCATATCTTCTTCTGCACCAATTGCCGCGAGGACGGCAACTGCTGCGAGGACCACGGGGCGACCGAGATGCGCGCCTACGCCAAGACCCAGGCCAAGGCCATGGGCATCCACGGCAAGGGCCAGGTACGCGTGAACACCGCCGGTTGCCTGGATCGCTGCAACGAGGGTCCGGTCGCGGTGGTCTACCCGGAGGGCGTCTGGTACACCTACCAGGACGAGCGCGACATCGACGAGATCCTGGAAGAACACCTCAAGAACGGTCGCGTGGTCGAACGCCTGCAGATCTGAACCCCGCCCGGCGCCGCGCTGGCTTGACTTTATGCGCCGGCCTCCGGAGAATTCGCAGCCCGCGTGGCTACGTAGCTCAGCTGGTTAGAGCACATCACTCATAATGATGGGGTCCCCTGTTCGAATCAGGGCGTAGCCACCATCGAATCCCGGACAGGGGCTGTCAGCGATATGGCAGCCCCTGTTTTGTTTGGGGCCCCGGGTGGGGCGGTGTTGTATTGCCGGTATGCAGGGGCTCGGATAGACTGCGCGCCGGGTCGCGTGCCTGCGCGCGGGCGGCCCCTCAAGGGAGCAACCTCGGACGAATCCATGAAACGCTACGGAATCCGCATCCGCCTGCCGGAAGGCAGCACCATGGCCATGCCGCACCTGCTGGGGCCGGACTGGGAATCCTATCGCTGGTACGACAGCGAACAGGCGCGCGAGAAGGCGCTGGCCGACATGCAGCGCGACCTCCCCAACTACCGCAAGGGTGATCACGTCGCCCAGGTCCTCGAGCGCGTCGAACGCGACGCCTGACCGCCTCCGTCTGTCCGCCGGTCGCCCGACCGGTGCTCGCATGATCACGTCATCCTGACCGACTGGATGCCGCGAACGGCGTCCTTCGCATCTTTGTGCCTCCTCGTGGTTGAAACATGCCCCCCTGCGTGCTTTAGTGCGGGGCACAAACGGAATTGCATCACATTTTTGGGGCCTATTCCGGCCGCTCGGACTGCAGGAGTCGTTGACCATGCCGACAGAAGACACCAGCGAGAACATGGACCACGCAGTGCAGACCGAGCCGGAGGCGACCCGGACTGCCGATACCGAGACCTCGATCCGCAATCCATCGCGGGCGGCCCGGGCGACCCAGCCGCGCAACGCGGCGCGGTCGAATGTCCTGGAGGGTCAGGTCGAGCGCGGCGGCGAGCCCCACTACTTCACCGAACGCGATCTGGACCGGATCCTCGAGAATCTGGACCACCTGCGCAATTCGGTCTTCCCGCGCCTGACCAAGGGCAGCCCGACCGAGGAACAAAAGCAGCAGTTCTTCCCGTCGGTGTGTCTTATTGGCGTTGGCCGCTGCGGTTCGAACATCGCGCTGGACGTGGCGGCGCTGGTGCACAGTGCGCGCTCCAACTATCTGCGCGAACTGGATAACGAGGAGGCCGGTGGGCGCGAGAAGGAAGGCCGTCCGCTGCGCTGGATTCGCAAGAGCCTGAATCTGCCGCCAGCCAACGCGGTGAAGCCCGTCTTCCTGATCGAGCCGATGGTGATGCTGGGCGACCTCGACAAGGACATCGAGGGCCGCATCCGCTTCTCCAACCGCGCGGGGCAGAACAACTTCATCGACAACTACAACAAGATGAAGATCATGGACCTGTCCGAGGTGCACGCGGGTGGCGCGGGCAATGCCCCCATCCTGGGCCAGTACCTTGCGCGCATCATTCTGAACAAGGACACCGACCAGTTCGCCAACGAGGACTGGAAGTTCATCCATTCCTATCTGATCGATTCCTGCGGTATCAAGGCGAATCAGTCACGACTGTACTTCTATATCTTCAGTGCCGGCGGCGGCACCGGCTCCGGGATGGCCTCCGAATTCGGCCTCGCGCAGCAGTACTCCTATATGCGCAAGACCTTCGATCCCAAGCTGGAGAAGCGCGAGGCCGCGAATCGCGACCATTCCTTCGTGTTCGAGCCGATCTTCGCGGCGGGGATCTGCATCCTGCCGAACATCCAGGACAACCGCGTCGAGATGTCCGAGGCGCTGCACATCAACGCGGGGCGTCTGCTGTGCAAGTACCTGGCGGAGGAATGGGACTTCTCCTACAACTTCGAGGCCGAAGAGACGCGTGACGAGGACATGATGCATCGCATCCGGCCGTGGAACGCGATGATGCTGATATCCAACGACATCATGCGCTACGCGGAGGAGACCGACGACGGCAACATCCGCCACGTCGACGTGAACGCGATGGAGCGTTACGCCAACCAGTACATCTCCCAGCAGATCTTCAACATCCTGACCGCGCAGGCGGTGACCACCGACTACGACGAGGACTACTTCCGGCGTGCCGGGGTGGATATCGGCGAAACCATTCGCCTGGATGCCAACGACCTGTTCATGAGTCTGGCCGGTCCGGTTGCGGTCGCCTACGCGGAATCGGAGGTGACTACTGGCGAGGAGGCTTCCTCCAAGAGCTCTGCGCTGGATATCGACGACTTGTTCTTCCGCTCGATCGACCTGCCCCACTTCAACAAGCAGACCGAGGCCATCGAAGGGATCAGCCTGCTGCCGATCGACGCCCCGCGCTACCGCGAGGCACTGAAGGGGTACAAGGAATCGGACATGGACGCGACGCACCTGCGCGATCTGCATTTCTTCAAGAACTGCTCGTCCATTGTCACGATTCTGTCCCTGCCGAAGGACTACAAGCTGTCCTACATGGACCTGAATCGCCTGAAGTCCCACCTGAACGGCCTGTTCCCGAATACCACGCTCAAGCGCTACGCCCTGGTTATTGGCGCCTCGGCCAATCTGTCGCTGACCACCCTGGTGGTGAAGAGCCCGTGCCTGTCGGACGACTTCCTGACCCTGTTCGTCGCCTACATCAAGCGCTGCTTTGCCAACGACAAGACGCGCTTCGACGACACCCTGGACCATGCGGTGCTGGATCTCATCCGGGCCGAGGAGTTCGACGAGGCGCGCATCGACGAGATGCTGAACGAACACGAGAACCCCACGCGCATCCTCGATACCAACTGGTACGCGATCAAGCCGATGTACGAGAAGAAATACCGCGAGATGTGCAGCAACGAGAAGAGCTTTGTCTCGATCAACGACATCCGTCTGAGCCGCGAGAACGTCAAGCAGGCGATCCGTTACCTGCGCGAGATCTACCGTCACCGCACGAGCAAGACGCAGATCATCAGCCTGAACGACGGCGGCAAGGCGGCTACGGCGGCGTCGAAGCGCCGCGCCAGCAGCAAGAAGTAGGGTGGCGGCCGCCGCAACGGCAGCCGCTGGGGCGCGTCAGGGAAGGGACAGCGGCTCCATCAGGTAGCACAGGCAGTCCTGGGCGATGACCCGGGTGTCCAGTGTGAGCATGGACGGCATGGCCGGGCGCTTGAGCCGGATCTCCTGGCCGGCGCGCTCCAGATATTCCCCGGTGACCTCCGAGCCGTCCTCGGCGATCGCGACCAGCGGCTCGTCGGCATCTTCGTGCACCTGTACTAGACGGGAACCGGCGGGCAGCAGCTGGAAGTTCAGGCCGTCGAGATCGGGTTCCAGGCGCACGTCGTGCTGTGCCTCCAGCCCGGCCTGCAAGCCGGGACGCACCCGGACTTGAGCCACCGTGTGGAAGAGCTCGATGGCGCCCTCCCGTGGCGGCTCGGGCGCGAAGTGGTCCAGATGCAGCACTGCGTCGATCATCTCGCGGGCGTGGTCCACACCGGCGGCGTCACCGGGGTGGCCGCACTCCAGGGTGACGGCCGGCGCGATGCGGGCCAGGGCCATGGAGGCGACCCCGCGCGGCCGGGTGAAGTAGACCACGGTGCGCCCGAACAGCGCGGCCAGGTTCAGAAACGGGGGGTCCAGGCGATTGATGCAGGCGTAATGGGGATTGCGCCCGGTGTTGTTGTGCAGGTCGATCGCGGCGAACAGGCCGCGTCCCTCCAGGCGGCGGCAGAGCGCGGCAAAGACATCGGCCTCGCGCGAACCGGCCTGTTCGGTGCCCGGCCAGATGCGATTGAAGTCCGGCTGGTCGTCCAGGTGGCGCTGATTGACGGCCGCCGCCTGCGGGTTGCCCACGATCAGCGTCAGGGCGCGTGGCAGCGGCCGCCCGGTGTAATGACGCAGGAGCTGCTGTACCGCGTGCAGGCCCACCGGTTCGTTGCCGTGCAGCAACAGGACCACGGCCACCGCGGGTTCGCGCTGGCCTTCCAGGTGGATCAGGGCCGGGCCGGGCACGCACTGGTGCAACGTCTCGGGCGTGGCTTCGAGGAAGCCGTCGGGTAGTTCGAAGTGTTCGATGATGGATTGCGTCACGGGTTTCCTCAGAGTCCCCAGGTGTGGACCGGCGCGCCGGTGTTCTGCCAGCCACGATAGGCGCGAACCAGCCCGGGCCAGTCGCGCCCGTGGCGCGCGACCCAGTCCCGCTGCCAGCGTGCGCCGGTCTGGCGGCTGGCCACGCGCGCGGCGATGATCCCGAGCAGGGCGTCGCGTTCGCTGCGCTCGATGCCCAGGCGCTCCAGGCCTTCGGCTGCCCGGGGCAGCAGGTCGCGGGTGATCAGGCGGGGCGCCGGGGCCGGTTCGCGGTGGCCCCAGCGCAGGCGCGCGTCCAGTCCGTGCCGGGCTGCATTGTAGAAGTTGTCGCGGGCCTCGGAAAACGGGGTCTCCAGCGTGCCGTCCGGCGATTCGGCGACCAGGTGCTCGATCAGGCCCAGGGCGAAGGCCGTGTTGGCCAGCATGTCGATCAGTGAGGGGCCTGCGGGCAGGCAGCGGAACTCCAGGCGCAGACTGCGGTGGCCATCGGCATCGCAGCCGACGATGGGGCGGTTCCAGCGCCAGATGGTCCCGTTGTGGAAGGCGAGGTGAGCCAGCTGGTCGGCCGGTTCGTCCAGTGCCACCGGCAACAGGACCGGAAAGTGCTCCAGGTTCTCGGTGAACAGCTCGCCGATCGAGTCATGCAGATAGCCGGTGCCGAAGGTCACGCGCCGGATCGGGCCGCGTGCCGAGTTGGCGAATCCGCCTACCTCCACGGACTGCTCGAACAGCGGGATGCGGCTCTCGGCCCACAGGTCGTGGCCGAAGATGTAGGGCGTGTTCCCGGCGGCGGCGAGGACCGGAGCGGCCGCCACCAGCGAGGCGTTGTAGGCCCGATGGGCGCGATCGGGCCGGGTCTCGATATGCACCTGGAAGGAGGTCGCCGCGGCCTCCAGCATCACATCCGCGTGGCGGTGCTGCAGGTGTTCGTGGCCGACGATATCCACCTCCAGCGGGCGCTGGGCGCGCTGTTCCAGGATGGCGCTGTTCAGCGCCCGATAGCGGGCCTGCCGGGACATGTGGTGGAGCCCGAGATCGGCTGGCTCCAGGGTCGGCAGGCTCCCGGCCATCAGCAGGTCGGCTCCGGCATGACGGGCGGCTCGCCGCGCCTGGCGCAGGGTCTCGCGCAGCTCCTCGAGGATCGCGCCGAAGCAGCCGGGGCCGGCGCGGAAGACGCTACTGTTCAGTTCGACATTGAACTGGGCCAGCTCCCGGGTGGCCAGCGGGCTGTCCATCGCCGCGAGAAAGGCCTCGTTGACCGGCAGCGGGCGCCCTTGTGCGTCGCACAGCCAGGCCTCGATCTCGAAGCCGAGTCGCGGCGGCGGCGCGGGGTCGGCGGCCGCCTGTGTGCGCAGCCAGTCCAGCAGCCGGGCCGTCTCGTCGGCCAGAGCCTGGTGAAAACGGTCGAAATCCGCCGCGCCGAAGTGCTCCTCGCGGATTTCCCGGCCCACTAGTCCTCGTCCCGGCCGTCGGTGTCCGGGGCCTCGTCGTAGAGGCTCTCCAGGAGGTCGCCCCAGATCTGTTCGTGGTGCTCGATGAAGGCCAGCAGGTGCTTGCGGAAGGCGAGGTAGTCGGCCTCGAAGGTCTCGAAATCGGCACCACCGTTCAGCAGCTTGGCGGCGCGGTCGGTCTGCTGCAGGCTGTCGCGCAGGTTGAGGCTGGCGGCCATCGCGCCCTTCACGCGTTCGCGTTCGTGCGGGATCCAGGCGCGGTCCGACAGCATGGAGCGCAGGTTCTCGCCCAGCTCCAGCAGGCGCTTGCGCAGGCGCGGGACGGCCCCGATGGTGCCGGTCTTGAGTTCGCCCCAGACCGCGTCGGTGATCAGCCGTGACCAGCGCTCGCGCAGGTCCTGCACGGTGTCGGGGTCGAACGCGAACGCGCGCTCCAGTTGTTGCGGATCGAATGGCATTGGGTATCCTGATCGACGGAATCGGGGGTGCGCGATTTGTGCGGTCGCAAGGCCGGAGTATCGGAATAGCCCCGCGCCCGGTAGCGTCCTACAGGGTACAAGAACAAGCAAGGCCGCATGTACGGCCTGCGGATGGAGGAAACACAACATGGCAACCTGGTTCGCGCAGCGTAGGCTGCGCCAGAAGGTATGCGACCTGCGGCCCCAGATGTACCGCATGGCCTTTGCGTGGTGTCACGATGCCGCGCTGGCGGATGATCTGGTGCAGGAGGCGATGATGAAGGCCCTGACCCGGCTGAAGTCGCTGCAGGACGAGAGCGCCCTGAAGGCGTGGGTGTTCCGGATCATGACCAACTGCTACCGCGACTGGGGACGGCGGCAGAAGGACACGGTGGACGTGGACAGCATGGAGCTGCCCTGCGAGGACTGCCCGGAGCAGCAGACCGAACGCAACCGCATGGTGGCGGACGTTCACCGGGCGATGGCCGAACTGAGCACCGATCACCGGCAGGTGGTCGCGCTGGTGGACCTCGAAGGCTTTGCCTACTCCGAGGTCTCGGAGGTGCTGGATGTACCCATCGGCACCGTGATGAGTCGCCTGAGCCGGGCTCGGGCACAGTTGAAGAAGGTGCTGCTGGAGCAGCAGGCCGACACGGGGAAAGCGGCCGATACACCCTATCTCAAGGTAGTGAGGAATCGGCATGTCGAATGAACGACTGAGTGCAAGGAACCGCCCCAGCGAGGAGATCCTCAACGCCTTCGTGGATGGCGAGTTTTCTCCCGAGGATCGTCTCTACACCCTGAAGACGATTGCCTCCAGCGAGCACCTGAGCCGCGAAGTCTGCGACATGCACCAGCTCAAGGAGCTGGTGAACATGGCGTACGAGGATGTGCCGGCTGGTCGCACCGGGGCCCCCGGCGGGCGCTGCCGGTTGTCGCGCGGCGGTCGTTCGGCCTGGTTCCCTTCGGTCGCCGCCGGGGTGCTCGCGCTGGTCGTGGGTTCGCTGGGCGGCTACGAGATCACCCGGGATGCCGGTTTCTTCGGCGGCGAGCCGTCGGCCGCGATCGATCAGGACGCCGGGGCCATGGCGCAGATGGCCGCCAGCGATGACGTCGCGGGCGGCGCGGCGGCGCCACAGCAGGTGTTTTCCGCCACCGAGACCGACCAGATCCTGCTGCATATCAATGAAGCCGATCGCCGCGCGATGGCGGAGCTCCTGGATGACATCGAGAGCATGTACCGCGAGGCGGCCGCCGTCGGGCGCGATCTGAACGTGCAGGTCGTGGTGCACAACAATGCGATGGACCTGCTGCGTACCGACAGCGCCCCGTATCCGGAGCGGGTTGCCAGCATGGCGCAGGATTACCCCACGCTGCGCTTCACCGCCTGTGCCCAGACCCTGAACCGCCTGGCGCGCGAGGAGGGCAAGACGGTCGACATCCTGCCGCAGGCCGAGCTGATCGATTCTGGCGTCGCCGAGGCGGCCCGCCGTCAGGCCGAGGGCTGGATCTACATCAAGGTCTGATCCGGCCTTGCCGGCACCCCGCATGTCGCCCGCGAACCGCACAAGACGCCCCGGCTGGTTTCTGGCCGGGGCGTTTCTGTTGATGCTGATCGCGGGCGGCGCGACGGCATTGTTGTTTGGCACGGTCGCCGACGCCCCGGCCGCCGACGAGCCGCTCCGGGTGGTTTATCACATCAATTCCGATGACCCGGAGCTCCACCTGAATGCCCTGCGTAATCTGCAGAATCACATTGATGGCAGCCCTGATGGCTCACCGCTGGAGATCAAGGTGCTGATGCATGGCAGTGGCATCACCCTGCTGCAGCACGCGCGCAGCGATCCGGATCTGCGCAGTACGGTGAATACCCTGAAACTGCAGGATGTCCGTTTTCTGGTGTGCGGCAACACGATGGCCTCGCGCGGGCTGGAGCGCGAGGATCTGCACGAGGTGGCGGAGCAGGATGTGGTGCCCAGCGGCATCGTGGAACTGACCCGGTTGCAGCGCGCCGGGTATACCTACATCAAGCCCTGATCGGGGCGATGGCGCGGGTGCCGTTCACTTCGTGACGGCGGGCGCTCAGCGTTTCCCCAGCTCGGCGTCCAGAGCCGCCAGGCGCTCCGGGGTACCGATGTCGCGCCAGTCTCCAGTGTGGTACTCCCCGGTGACACGGCCGGCGGCGATGGCCGGGCGCAGCAGGGGGGCGAGCGCATGGCGGCCGGGCGGCAGATCGCGGAACAGGGTCGGGTCGTACCAGCCGATGCCGCTGAAGGTCAGGGCCTCGCCGTCGTCGAGTCCGATCTGTGCGTCCTTCAGGGTGAAGTCGCCCCGCGGGTGATGCTCCGGGTTGTCCACCAGCACAAGGTGCGCGAGGGGCCGGTTGGTGGACCGGCGCAGGGTCTCCGGCGGGGTCAGCGGATGGTCGCACCAGACATCGCCGTTGACGACCAGGAACGGCGCGTCGCCCAGCAGCGGCAGCGCCTTGCGGATGCCGCCCGCGGTCTCCAGGGCCTCCTCGGGCTCTGGTGAGTAGTGGATCGCCAGACCGGCGTGCTGCGCGCCCAGCGTCGTGCGGATCTGCTCGCCCAGGTGCGCCAGGTTGATCACCACCTCGCGGTAGCCCGCGGCCGCCAGGCGGTCCAGGGTGTAGGTGATCAGTGGGCGCCCGCCGACTGGCAGCAGGGGTTTCGGGCAGTGGTCGGTCAGCGGGCGCATGCGTTCGCCGCGGCCGGCGGCCAGGATCATCGCGCGCATGGATCCGTGTGTCCCCATGGTCTAGTTGTCCTGCAAGCGTTCGGGCATGTCGGTACGGAACCAGGCAGCGACCGGCCCCAGCTCCGGATGCATCAGCCCCTGCGCCAGCAAGCGGTGCAGGCGGGGCAGGTGCTCCAGGTAGCGGGGCTTGGCATCGCGCCGCGCGAGGCGCACGAAGATCCCGAGGATCTTGGTGGTGCGCTGGACGCCGAGGACCCGGTAGTGGTGCATGAAGGCCTCGCGCTCGCCGCTGGTCCCGGCGAAGTAGCGTTGCAGTCCGCGTTCCACCGTGTCCGGTGATACCTCGCGACGGGCATCTTCAAGCAGCGAGACGACATCGTAGGCCGGGCTGCCGATGACCGCGTCCTGGAAGTCCAGCACGGCGCAGCCGCGGTCCTCGCCGGGCGGCAGCATCAGGTTGTCGACGTGGAAGTCGCGCAGCACCAGCGTGTCGTCGAGGGCGGGGAGACCTTCGAGGGTCTCGCGCCAGGCTTCCAGGAACATGTCGCGCTGCGTCGGTTCCATCGCGGTACCGTGTTGTTCCGGCCAGTACCAGTCGACAAACAGGGCGACCTCGTCGAGCAGACGCGGCATGTCGTAGGCGGGCAGGGCCGGGGCCGTCGCGGCCCTGGCCGGCCAGGCGCTGTGGAGCTGGAGCAGGGTGTCGATGGCGCGGTCGTACAGCGGGCCTTCTGCGGACCCCTCGGCCAGTGCCCGGGTAACGGTCCGGTCACCCAGATCCTCGAGCAGGACGAATCCGGCTGCCGGGTCGTGCGTCAGCACGCGCGGCGGGCGCAGACCCAGCGCCTCCAGCAGCCCCGCGATCTGCACGAACGGTTCGGTGGCCTCGCGCTCCGGCGGGGCGTCCATCAGCACCACCGGCTCGCCATCGCGGTGCAGGCGGAAATAACGGCGGAAACTGGCATCCGCACGCAACAGGGCAAGGTCCGTGAAATCGCCTGGCTGGCGCGCGAGCCAGGACTGGAGCTGATGGCTGCGGGTATCGTCCGGGATCATGTGCAGGCCTCCCCGGATACGCGCTGGATGCGGGTGTCGAGCCGTCCGTCCGGGTGCAGGTCCAGCACGCGATAGCCGGCGGCCTCGGTATCCAGCGCGAAGCGTTCGGATCCGGGGGCGAACTGGATGCAGGTGGAGGGGCAGCCGAGCAGCTCGATGCCCTGGCGTTTACCGCGGAAGTCCTGGTGAATATGGCCGAACAGGCAGGCGCGCACACGCGGGTGGCGATCCAGCACCGCGAACAGGTCGTCCGGATTCGACAGGCCGATCCGGTCCATCCATGCGCTGCCAATCGGGACGACCGGGTGATGAATCGCGATCAGGCCCCAGTGGTCCGGATGGGTGGTCAGCACCTGATCCAGTCGATCCAGCTCGGCGGGTTCGATACGGCCGGCCGCCTGGCCCGCGACCGCCGAATTGACGCCGATCAGGAGCCAGCCGCCCAGTATGCGATGGCCGTCCAGGGGATACCCGGCCGCGTCGAACGCGCGGTGCAGGGTGTGCCAGTCGTCGTGATTGCCGGCCAGCCCGGCGACGGGCCAGCCCTTTACGTACTGGTCGAGCAGGCCCAGCAGACGCGCATAGGCGGCCGGCGCCGGATCCTCGGCCAGGTCGCCGGTCAGCCAGAGCAGGCCCGGGCGATCCTCGTTCCGGGCCAGTGCCTCGAGGACCCGTGCGAGCTGGCGGTCGCTGTCGGGGTAGCCGGCCCGGATCGGGCCTGGCTCCCGTCCCAGGTGGGTGTCGCTGATCTGGAGGATGCGCTGCATGCGGGCTGTGTCGGTGTCCGTGGTTCCAGGGATGTGCATCGGGGCGGGTTTTTCTGTTTGCCGCCCGACGGGGGGATTGCCCTATACTCGATCGGGTGTACCGCGTATCGCGCCGGGGCCTTTCCGCATGGGGCGGAAAGGGGCCTGGCGAGGGGCCCGAGATGAGCCAAGATGCCAAGACCCGCCCGGATTCCGGGTACCGCCCGTCCGAGGACGAACCCTACATGAATCCGCGTCAGCTGGACTACTTTCGCGCCAAGCTCGAGGCCTGGCGTGCCGAGCTGATCGAGGAATCGGAACAGACCCTGGAGCACCTGCGCAGCGAGAGCTGGCAGGAGCCCGACCCCAACGACCGGGCGAGTCACGAAACGGATGCCGGCTTGGAGCTGCGCACGCGGGATCGCTACCGCAAGCTGCTGAACAAGATCGACGCGGCGCTGGCGCGCATCGACCGCGGCGAATACGGCTACTGCGAGGAGACCGGCGAGCCGATCGGGATTGCCCGACTGGAGGCGCGGCCCATCGCCACCCTGAGCGTTGCCGCCCAGGAGGCCCACGAGCGCGATGAGGCCCGCTACGCGCAGTAGTCCCTGGCTATGCTTCGGTCAGGTTGCGGGTGAAGACCCGCGAGTTGCGCGCCTGGTTGTACCGGGTCTGGCGGCTCGCGGGGAGGTCATCCACCTGGCCCGGGGTGTAGCCACGCTCCTGGAACCACTGCGCGGTGCGCGTGGTCAGCACGAACACCCGCCGGATCCCCTGCTCCCGCGCCAGCTGTTCCATCGCCTGCAGTAGTCGGTCGCCGCGCCCGCTGCCGCGGTAGTCGCCATGCAGGGCCAGGCAGGCGATCTCCGCCGCATCCGCCTCGAACGGATACAGCGCGGCCGTGCCAATGATCAGGCCGTCCGCCTCCAGCACCTGAAAGCGGTCGATCTCCAGCTCCAGGTGTTCACGCGCGCGGTGCACCAGGATGCCTTCGGCCTCCAACGGTTCCAGCAGCGCGTGGATGCCGCCCACGTCGTCGAGCGTGGCCGGGCGCAGGCGTTCCAGCGGCTCGCGCGAGACCAGGGTCCCGATCCCCTGACGGGTAAAGAGTTCGGTCAGCAGCCCGCCGTCGTCGTGCCGATCCACCAGGTGCACCCGCATCGCGCGCTGGTGGCAGGCATCGATTGCGCTTCTCAGGTGGTTCGCCAGTTCCTCCGGCAGGTCGGGGCTGGTCTCCAGCAATTCCTGCGCGGCCGGTACGGTGAGCTGGTCGAGCACGCCGTGTTCCGGGTCACGCAGCACGCCGGCCTCGGTCAGGAAGATCAGCTTGTCGGCATTCAGCGCGATCGCCACCTGGGTGGCGACGTCTTCCCCGGAGAGATTGAAGACCTCGCCGGTGGGGGAGTAGCCCAGCGGTGACACCAGGGCGACCTGCTCGCGCTCCAGCAAGGCCGCAAGCGCGTTGGTGTCCACCCCGCGGACCTCGCCGGTGTAATGGAAGTCCACCCCGTCGCGCACGCCCAGCGGGCGGGCGGTGACGAAGTTGCCGCTGGCCACACGCAGCCGCGCGTTGCCGGTACCCGGCTGGCCCAGGCTGCGGGACAGCAGCCCCTCGATCTGCAGGCGCAGTCGGCCGACCGCATCCAGCACGGCTTCCAGCGCCGGGGCGTCGGTCACGCGCAGGCCATTGGCATAGGCCGGGGTCAGCCCGCGCTCGCCCATGCGGGCCTCGATCTGCGGCCGGGCGCCGTAGACCAGCACCACCCGGATGCCCAGGGCATTGAGCTTGGCGATGTCGCGCATCAGCGCCGGGAATTCCGGCGCCTGGGCGGCCTCGCCCGCCAGCGCGATCACCATGGTGCGTCCGCGGTGGGCCGCGATATAGGGCACGGCATCGCGGAACCACGCGAGTTCCCCGGGCTGCGGGGCTCGCCGCGACGGTGTGTGCTGGCCTGCGGGTGTTGGGGGGGCGGTAGCCACGGCGCGTTCCGTTTCCTTCGGATGTCCTGAGCCGACAGTCTAGGGAAACACGGATCAATTTGCGCGTCGGCAGCCCGGGCCGAGTTGTGCTGGAAAGGTGTCAGTCGTTCCCGCCGACGATTCGCTCCAGGCCGGGTACGCGATCGCCGGCCGCGACGCCGTGCTGCTCGAACCAGCCGGCATTGACCTCCAGCGCGTAGCGCACGGGGCGTTTCGCCTCATGGATGCGGGTGGAGTGGGGTGTCATGGATGCGATGTTGGTGATGGTGTGATCGGTATCGATAAAGGCCACATCCAGCGGGATGCGGGTGTTCTGCATCCACATGCCGTACTGCGCCGGACGCGGCCATATGAACAGCATGCCGTGGTCGTCCGGCAGGTGGTCGCGGTGCATCAGGCCGATCCGGCGGGCGCGGTCCGTCGCGGCGATCTCGACGGTAAGGGTCTGTTCACCGATGTCCAGGTCGGCCGTCGGGAGCCCGTTTTCGGCCTGCGCGCACCCCGCGCCAAAGCCGACGAACAGGATCAGCCAGGCCAGCCCGGCCCAGGCCCGGCCCGGCGATCGGAGTGGCACGGCCTAATCGCCGCTCATGCGCCCCACAGCGCAGCTGGCGAAGGACTTGGCCTTGGCACTGGTGGAACGCCAGCCGGAGACCGATCCCACCTCGGGGTAGCCCATGCTGGCGAGCTTGGCGGCGACCGCTTCGCGGGCGCTGTCCGGGGCCTGGACCTCGACGGCGCCGCCTTCCACGTCGACCTCGGCCTCAGTGACGCCTTCGACCTGCAGCAGGCCCTTGCGGATGGAGCTGGCGCAGCCGCCGCACTTGATGTTCTCGACCTCGATTTTCATTGCCGGGACCTCGGGATACTGGGGTTTGTACGACTCATTATGTACGATTCCGCTTCTGCGTAAACGTTCACGAGACCCGACCATGCCCGCCTATCGCTCCCGCACCACCACCCACGGCCGCAACATGGCCGGCGCCCGCGCCCTGTGGCGCGCCACCGGCATGAAGGATGGCGACTTCGGCAAGCCGATCATCGCCATTGCCAACTCCTTCACCCAGTTCGTGCCCGGGCACGTGCACCTGAAGGATCTGGGCCAGCTGGTCGCCGGCGAGGTGGAGAAGGCCGGTGGTGTGGCCAAGGAATTCAACACCATCGCGGTGGATGACGGCATCGCGATGGGTCACGGCGGGATGCTCTATTCGCTGCCCTCGCGCGAGATCATCGCCGATTCGGTCGAGTACATGGTCAATGCCCACTGCGCCGACGCGCTGGTGTGCATCTCCAACTGCGACAAGATCACCCCGGGGATGCTGATGGCCGCGATGCGCCTGAACATCCCGGTGGTGTTCGTCTCCGGCGGCCCGATGGAGGCCGGCAAGGTGCAGGCCCCGGGCAGCGACAAGGTCATCCATCTGGACCTGGTGGACGCGATGGTCAAGGCCGCCGACTCCAGCGCCAGCGACGAGGAGGTGGAGTCCATCGAGCGCTCCGCCTGCCCGACCTGCGGCTCCTGCTCCGGCATGTTCACCGCCAACTCGATGAACTGCCTGACCGAGGCCCTGGGCCTGTCGCTGCCGGGCAACGGCTCGCTGCTGGCCACCCATGCCGGGCGCAAGTCCCTGTTCGAACAGGCCGGCCGGCGCGTGGTCGAGCTTGCGAAGCGCTATTACGAGCAGGACGACGCATCCGTGCTGCCGCGTTCGATCGCTACCTTCGAGGCCTTCGAGAACGCGATGAGCCTGGATATCGCCATGGGCGGCTCCACCAACACCGTGCTCCATCTGCTGGCGGCCGCGCGCGAGGGCGAGGTCGACTTCACCATGGCCGACATCGACCGCCTTTCGCGCAAGGTCCCGAACCTGTGCAAGGTGGCCCCGGCCACCCAGCTCTACCACATGGAGGACGTGCATCGCGCCGGTGGCGTGGTCGGCATCCTCGCCGAGCTGGATCGTGGCGGGCTGATCCACCGCGACATCCCGACGGTCCACGCCGACACCATGGGCCAGGCCCTGGAACAGTGGGACGTGATGCGCCACGCCGCCGAATCCGAGACCCTGTACAAGGCCGCGCCGGGCGGCGTGCCCACCCAGGTCGCGTTCAGCCAGGACAAGACCTGGGACAGCCTGGATATCGACCGCGAGAACGGCTGTATCCGCGATATCGAACATGCCTACTCGACCGACGGCGGCCTGGCCGTGCTCTACGGCAACATGGCCCCGGACGGCTGCATCGTGAAGACCGCAGGCGTCGACGAGAGCATCCTGAAATTCTCGGGTCCCGCGCGGGTATTCGAGAGCCAGGACGCGGCCGTCGAGGCAATCCTCGGCGACCGCATCCAGGCGGGTGACGTCGTGATCATCCGCTACGAGGGCCCGAAGGGCGGCCCCGGCATGCAGGAGATGCTCTACCCGACGTCGTATCTGAAGTCCAAGGGGCTGGGCAAGGAATGCGCGCTGATCACCGACGGGCGCTTCTCCGGCGGCACCTCCGGGCTGTCCATCGGCCACGTCTCGCCGGAGGCCGCGCAGGGCGGCGCGATCGGCCTGATCGAGGAGGGCGACACCATCGTGATCGACATCCCCGGGCGCGAGATCCGCATCGACGTCGACGACGCCATCCTGGCGGCCCGGCGCGAGGCGATGGAGGCCCGCGGCGCGAAGGCCTGGAAGCCCGAGTCGCGGACCCGTCCGGTCACCCAGGCCCTGCGCGCCTACGCCCTGATGACGACCTCCGCCGCCTTCGGCGCGGTACGCGACATCTCCCGCTTCGAGGACTAGCCTTACCAGGGGTACAGCGCGATTTTGGTGACGCTTTGCGTCGTGGGTACGTGGGTTGATTGCACCACAGAGTGCACAGAGGACACGGAGAAAATCGAAGAAGGTTTCACGTCGGTTTCGATCGATTTTCTCTGTGCTCTCCGTGTCCTCGGTGGTTAGAAGCGGACCCCAAAAGACCGGCCCTTGCGCCTCATTGGTCGAAACGGTATCAAAGCCCAGCACCCTAAAACACGATACGACCGAACCACAGGGAGGTGGGGATGGCGATTACCGACTGGCCCGCGGCCGAACGCCCGCGGGAGAAGCTGATCGAGCGCGGCGCGGCCGCGCTTTCCGATGCGGAGCTGCTGGCGATCTTTCTGCGCACCGGCGTGGCCGGCAAGAGCGCGGTCGATGTCGCGCGCGATCTGCTTAACCGTTTCGGCGGGCTTCGACCCCTGCTGCAGGCCGATCAGACGGGGTTCTGCGCGGCGCCGGGGCTGGGGGATGCCAAGTACGCCCAGCTGCAGGCGGTACTCGAGATGGGTCGGCGGCACCTGGCCGCCGATCTGGAGCGTGGCGATGCGCTGACCTCGCCGACCGCCACCCGCCAGTTCCTCGCAGCGCGTCTGCGCGACTATCCCTTCGAGGTCTTTGCGGTCCTGTTTCTGGATAACCGCCACCGGGTGATCGCCTTCGAGGAGCTCTTTCGCGGCACCATCGACGGCGCCTCCGTACACCCGCGCGAGGTGGTGCGGCGTGCCCTGCGGCACAACGCGGCGGCGGTGATCCTGGCGCACAACCACCCCTCGGGCGTGGCCGAGCCGTCGCGCTCGGATGTCGCCATTACCCGCCGCCTGGCCGATGCCCTTGGGCTCGTGGACGTCCGGGTCCTCGATCATGTGATCGTCGCCGACGAGAGCGTGTCCCTGGCCGAGCGCGGCGAGTTGTAGCGCCTTGTCCCTGGCTGGCCCCGCCGGTCAGCCGCGGATCTCCCAGTGCCCGGGCTCCGACGGACAGGCGGTGCCGGTGTGACGCTGGCCGTCGATGGTCATCTCGAAGTCGCGGCAGCCACTGTCGCGGTTGCGGCGCGGGGTCAGCTGTACCGGCTGGTCATGGGCGTTGCGCCAGTGCACGGTCTGGCCGGTCTCGGCCAGTTCCAGGGCGTGTCCCATGCAGGCCTGGTCGTTGCGATCCATCTGGCGGCCGATCATGCCGCCCAGCACCGCGCCGCCGGCCGCGCCAATCAGGATCGCGACCGGGTCGCCATCGCCAACCCGATGGCCGATCACAGCCCCCGCGCCGCCACCGATGGCGGCCCCGATCGCGTCGCGGTTGCAGCGCCCGTCCATCACGCCGTAATCCCGCCCCCAGCGGTCATAACTGTGACCGTGGTAGCCGTGATAGCCCGGGTCGTTCTGCGCGCGCCAGCCGTGGGCCGGTGCCCAGGGCGGTGGCGAGGCCAGGGTATCGGCGGCAAATCCGAACAGCAGTGCGGCGGCCAGTACCTTCAGGTGCGCGGGCAGGCCGCGACGGGGTTGGGTGCGTTTCCGTGCCATGGTCCGTCTCCTTTTGATCGGATACAGGCCCAGCTTGGCGTTGTTTCGCTGAACGGTTGTTTAACGTGGCGGGGTGTTTTGTGGAAGCGTGAACGGCTGCGTGTCGGGACTGTGCGCGGTTTCACGTGGTGGTGGCGGCGAGCGCGTGCTCCAGCGCCCGTAGCAGCGTATCCACTTGAGACTCGGTGTGGCTGGCGGACAGGGTGATGCGCAGCCGCGCCTGGCCCTCGGGGACCGTCGGCGGGCGGATGGCCGGGATCAGGAAGCCGGCGGCCAGCAGCCTCTCGGCCACGGCGCTCGCGCGGCGGGCGTCACCGATGTGGACCGGCTGGATCGGGGTCAGGGGCGGCGGGTGCTGCAGGCCGAGCCGGTCCAGGCCTGCCCCCAGGCGTTGCAGTAGGCCCTGCAGGTGCGCACGGCGATCCTCGGCGGCCTCGGCAATGCGCACGGAGGCGAGCGTGGCGGCGGCCAGGGCGGCCGGCATCGCGGTGGTGTAGATGTAGGGCCGAGCGGTCTGGATCAGGGCCTCGATCAGGGCCTCGGAGCCGGCGACGAAGGCCCCGGCGGTGCCGAAGCCCTTGCCCAGCGTGCCCATCAGGATCGGGACGTCGTCCGCGCCGAGGCCGTGGTGCTGGCAGCTGCCGCCGCCGGTCGTGCCCAGCACCGACAGGCCGTGGGCATCATCCACCATCAGCCAGGCGTCGAACTCGCGCGCCAGCGCGGCCAGTTCCGGCAGCGGGGCGATGTCGCCGTCCATGGAGAACACCCCGTCGGTCACGATCAGACGGTGACCGCGATCGGGGGCCTGCTCCAGGCGTTCGCGCAGGTGCCCGGGATCGGCATGGTGATAGCGCTGGCTGCGCGCGCCGGCCAGGCGCACGGCGTCGATCAGCGAGGCATGGTTCCAGCGGTCCTCGAACACCGTGTCGTGGCGGCCGGCCAGCGTCTGTACCAGCGCCAGGTTGGCCATGTAGCCGGTGGAGAACAGCAGCGCGCGCTCGCGCCCGGTAAAGCGCGCCAGCGCCTGCTCCAGTTCCACATGCGCGCGGGTGTGGCCGTTGATCAGGTGGGCCGCTCCGGCCCCGACCCCGTAGCGGTCGAGGGCCTCGCGGGCGGCGGTGGCGACGGCCGGATCGGCTGCCAGGCCCAGGTAGTCGTTGGAGCAAAAGGCGACAACCGGCTGGCCGTCGATGACCTGTTCCGGCTGCTGCGGACCGTCCAGCGTGCGCAGACGGCGCCAGCGTCCGTCCGTGCGCACGCGGTCGAGGCGGGTCTGCAGAAAGGCCTGCAGCGACTTGCTCACGGTGACTGGCTCACGGTGAATCGTTCACGGCCGCAGCCCGGCACGCAGGAAGATCGGCCAGTGCACGCGGGCGGTGATGTCTGCGTTCGGCCACAGCGCGCGCAGGGCCGGCTCCAGTGCGGCCAGCGGATCCTGCCCGGCGGCCTGCGCGCGGCGGATGGCCGACCAGGTGCCGAGATAGCCCAGCAGGGTGTCGCGGTCCCAGTCGCGGTCGATCCGAAACTCGGGCGTTTCGATCTCCGGCCAGGGGAACGGCAGGTCGCGGTAGTGGCTGCGGATGTGGCTGCGCTCTTCCGGCCACCAGGGCGCCAGGGTGGTGTCGTGGAAGTCGGTCAGCAGGCGGTCCAGCGCCGGATCCTCGGCGCGCAGGATGCCGTAGCCCCAGATCGCCAGCAGGCCGCCCGGGCGCAGGACGCGTGCAACCTCGTCATGGAACTCGGAGTGGCGAAACCAGTGTGCGGCCTGGGCGACACAGGCGAGATCTACCGAGGCGTCGGCCAGCGCGCAGGCCTCGGCGGCGCAGGCGATGCGGTCGATCCCGGTGGTCGCCGGCAGGGCGGCCAGCAGGGCCGGGGCGGCGTCTGTCGCCACGACCTGCGGGAAGTGCGGCTGCAGGCCCTGCGCGGCCTGGCCGTTGCCGCTGGCGCAGTCCCAGGCCCGTTCGTGGCGCGGGGTGTGCGCGGCCAGCCAGTCAAACAGCTCGGCGGGGTAGTCCGGGCGGTGGCGGGCATACGCCGCCGCCACCGCCGAGAAATGATCGGGAAAGTCGCCCGCCACCGGCCGCTTGGCTCAGGCCGATGCGGAGGCGGGCCGGTCCGATTCCGCAGGGGCTTCCGGCCCGGTCTCCGGGCGCAGGCCCAGGCGTTCGAACAGCGCGAGGTCGTGATTCTCGCCGGGGTTCGGCGTGGTCAGCAGGGTGTCGCCGTAGAACAGCGAGTTGGCGCCGGCCAGGAAGCACAGGGCCTGCATCTCGTCGGACATCTCGGTGCGCCCGGCGGAGAGGCGCACGTAGGAGGCCGGCATCAGGATGCGGGTCGCGGCGATGGTGCGCACGAACTCCAGCGGGTCGAGGTCCTCGATCCCGTGCAGCGGCGTGCCCTCGACCTGGATCAGCTGGTTGATCGGGACCGATTCCGGGTGCTTCGGCAGGTTGGCCATCTGCTGCAGCAGGCGCGCGCGGTCGCGCCGCGACTCGCCCATGCCGAGGATGCCGCCGCAACAGACGTTCATGCCGGCCTCGCGCACATGCTCCAGGGTCTCCAGGCGGTCCTCGTAGGTGCGCGTGGAGATGATGTGCCCATAGAACTCCGGCGAGGTGTCGAGGTTGTGGTTGTAGTAGTCCAGCCCCGCCTCGGACAGGCGCTTCGCCTGTTCGGCCTTCAGCATGCCGAGGGTCATGCAGGTCTCCAGCCCCTCGTCCTTGACGGCGCGTACCATCTCGATCACGCGCTCCAGGTTCTTGTCGGTGGGGTTGCGCCAGGCCGCGCCCATGCAGAAGCGGGTCGCGCCCTGGGCGCGGGCGTTGCGCGCGGCCTCGAGCACTTCCTCCAGCGGCAGCAGGCGCTCGCGCTCCAGTTCCACGTCATGGTGCGCGCTCTGCGGGCAGTAGGCGCAGTCCTCCGGGCAGGCCCCGGTCTTGATCGACAGCAGCGTGCTCACCTGCACCGCATTGGGGTCGAAGTGCTCCCGATGCACCGTCTGCGCGCGAAAGATCAGGTCGTTCAGCGGCAGGTCGAGCAGGGCCTCGACCTCGTCGGTATTCCAGTCGTGGCGGGGCGTGCTCATAGGTGGTGGTCCTTGTCGGATTCGGCGGGGATCTCGACGTCCGCCCAGGGCTCGCGGTAGATGGTGAACAGCGCGTAGATCGTCCAGGGCAGCAGGATGGCCGCGGCGATCGCCCAGTAGGCGCGGTAATAGTCGAGATCCGGCGGGAAGAAGGTGGCGACCACGATCAGCGCGCCCATCAGGGCGTAATAGCGGTACGCGGCCCACTGGGTGTGGTGGCCGACCCGCGGATCGGGATGGTGTTTGTTCAGGGCGTAGACCAGCATGGAGCCGCCGAACCACAGTACCAGCGGGACGATCCCCATGATCGCGGCGATGATGAAACCGACCCCGACGCCCTCGCTGCTGACCACGAACAGCGGAATGCCGGCGATCGACACGCTGATCAGGTTGCCGATGTCGAACATCGACGCGGCGCGCCGAGAGCTGCGCCCGGAGACGGTCCTGGTGGCCATGGTCTACCCTGCATGCAAAACGCAGAGCATACCATCATGCCCCTGACCCCTTCATCGCAACCGGGCCCTGTGCATGCCGTGGCCGCGCGCTGGACGGCCTGGTCCGCTGCCTGCGCCGAGTGGCTGGCGGAGGCCCTGTACCCGTCCCATTGCGGCCTGTGCCTGGCGCCCGGACCGGCGGTCTGCACGGGCTGCCGGGGCGATCTGCCACCACTGGAGCGCCCGTGTCCCACCTGTGCGCTCCCCTTGCCGACGGCCGGGGTGTGCCCGGCCTGCGTGCGCCAGCCCCCGGCGCTGGACGCGCTGCACGCTGGATGGGCCTATGCCTGGCCGCTGGACCAGTTGATCCTCGCCTACAAGCATGGCGGCAATGTTCGGGCCGAGCGGGCCCTGGCGGCGCTGGCGGGCCATGTCGCCCGGGTGGCCTTTGACGGTGGCGGCCAGGGACGTCGGTCCTCGCCCGATACGGTGCTGCCGGTGCCGCTGCACGGGCGGCGGCTGCGCGAGCGCGGTTTCAATCAGTCGGATGTCCTGGCTCGGCGCGTGGCGGCGGAACTGGGGGCGGCGCTGGAGACCCGGGCTTTGCGGCGCATTCGGGCCACTGCGTCGCAACAGGCGCTGGGCCGCAAGGCCCGCCGGAGCAATGTGAAGGGGGCCTTTGCCTGGCGCGGCGAGGATCTCGCGGGGCGGAATGTGCTGCTGGTGGATGATGTGGCCACCACCGGGGCGACGCTGTCGGCGCTGGCCGGCGTGCTGCGGCGGGCGGGTGCCGAGCGGGTGGAGGGGCTGGTACTGGCGCGTGCCTGAGCCGCCCCGGGGGCGCGTGGGGGCGGGTCAGGCGCCGAGGTGATGGTCGGCGAT
This sequence comes from Thioalkalivibrio sp. ALE12, assembly GCF_000381105.1. Lineage (NCBI taxonomy): Bacteria > Pseudomonadati > Pseudomonadota > Gammaproteobacteria > Chromatiales > Ectothiorhodospiraceae > Thioalkalivibrio > Thioalkalivibrio sp. ALE12. The sequence continues at coordinate 462,118 of NZ_KB905906.1, forward strand.
CATCGCCAGCAGGACCACGGCGCCCAGGTAGTGGTTGTTTTTGAAGGCCCGCAGGCAGTCGGCAGGCTCGCGCTCGAAGATCAGGAACTGCTGGTAGAACATCAGCATCGCCACGATCACCAGCCCGGCCGTGTAGTAGCCCCCGAACCCGGCGTGCTGGCCGACCAGGTAGAGCCCGTACCAGACCAGGACCTGCAGCCCGGCGGTGATCAGGCGGTCCAGCTCGCCGAAGGCGATCGCGGTGGACTTCACGCCGATCTTCAGATCGTCCTCGCGATCCACCATGCCGTAGAAGGTGTCGTACACCACGGTCCAGGCCAGAACCGTCACGAACAGCAGCCAGGCGACGGGCGGTGGATGCTCGCCGGTGACCGCGGTGAAGGCCATTGGCACGGCCCAGGCAAAGGCCGCGCCCAGATGGACCTGCGGGAAGTGGTGGAAGCGCTTGGAGAACGGATAGGTGCCGGCCAGCGCAACGGCCACCAGGGAATACAGGATGGTCAGCACATTGGTGAACAGCACCAGCACGAAGGCGACCACGCTGAGCGCCACGAAGGTGCCCAGGGCCTCGCGCGGGGTGATCGTGCCGATCGCCAGCGGACGGTCGCGGGTACGGGCCACGTGGGCGTCGAAGTCACGGTCGGCGTAGTCGTTGATCGCGCAGCCGGCCGAGCGCATCAGGACCACGCCGGCGGTGAAGATGAAGATCAGATAGGCGGGCGGCCAGCCGTCGGCCGCTACCCACAGGGCCCAGAAGGTGGGCCATAGCAGCAGGTAGATGCCCACCGGGCGATCCAGTCGGATCAGGCGGGCGAGTTCCCACAGGCGTTCGCGCTCGGTCATGGCGGCTTAGGGAGACACTGATTGGATTGCACGCTCGCGCTCGAGTCGCTTTTGCGTGCGAACAAGGCACGGTGACTGCCGTGCAGTCATTCTGCACAAGGGAACCGTAACGCCGTTCCCACGCAAAAGCGGCCGAGCCCCTTCGTGAAATAAATTGTGGGGGTGGCACCCCCTGTTCCCCGATCCTGCGTTGCGGCCCTTGCCGGTAGAACCACTACCGGCTGCGCACCGCGCCTTGTCTCGAGAAACAGGGGGTACCAACGCGAGCGTGCAATCCAATCAGTGTCTCCCTAACTTACCAGCCTTGTGGCGCAAGGGCGCCGGGCGCGCCACTCCGGCACTTGGGGATGCTACAGGTGCGCCTCCAGCCACCCGTCCAGGTCTTCCGGTTCCACCTCGCCGCGATGGGTGTCGAGGATGGTGCCATCGCGGGCGATCAGCACGGTGTAGGGCAGGGCGCCAATGCGGTTGCCGTATTCGCGGCCCACGGCGACCGCCTCGTCCTGACCGATCAGGACCGGGAATTCGATCCCGAAGTCGTCCACGAAGTGCTGGGTGGCTGTCTGTTCGTCCACCGCCACCGCGACGATGGTGAAGCCGTCGTCCCGGTGCGCCTCGTAGGTGTCCTGGAACAGCGGCATTTCCTTCTTGCAGGGCGGACACCAGGTGGCCCAGAAGTTCAGCACGATCAGGTCGCCGTCCCATTCGCTGAGCTGGCGTTCGTCCCCCGCGAGATCGGGCAGGGTGAAGTCGATGCGCTGGTTACCCGAGGCCGCCTCGGCTGCGACCTCGGGGGCCGCGTCGGTGGTGGCGCCAGCGGTATCCATCTCCGGTTCCGGATCGCCGCAGGCGGCCAGCATGAAGGCGCCGGCCGTGGCGAGTGCCAGCCCGGGGAGCGCGTGCGTGTGATGCCTCATGGTGTCACCCCGATGGCGCTTTCCACATGCGCCAGGAAACGGTCGGCATTCAGGTACCCGACGTTGCGGTAGTTGCGCAGTTCATTGCCGTCAGCGTCCCAGAAGATCATGGCCGGGGGCCCGAACAGGTTGAACTCGCGCATCAGGTTGCGGTGCTCCGAGGTGTTGTCGGTGACATCGGCCTTGAGCAGGTGCACGTCCGCCATCGCGTTGATGACGCGCTGGTCCTGGAAGGTGGTGCGGTCCAGGCGCACGCAGTCCACGCACCAGTCGGCGTAGAAGTCCAGAAACACCGGCTGGTTATTGCCCTGTGCCTGCTCCAGCTCGCGTTCGAGATCTTCGAGGCTGTCGATGTAGGTGAACTGCATCTCCGTCGGCCCGGCCTGTTCGCCGCTGGCGGTCACCGCGGGCTGATTGAGCGTGGCCAGCGGGCGGAAGATGTCCTTGCCGCCGGTGGCCGCGCCCAGCATCAGCAGCACGCCGTAGATCAGGAGCACCACGCCCAGGCCTTTCCACAGGGTGTGCCAGCCGGAGGTGCCCTCCGGCAGGGTCTTGAGTGCACCCATATAGACCGCGGTCACGATCAGCAGGATGGCCCACAGGAACATCGCGATCTCGCCCGGGATGACCCGTTCGAGCAGCCAGATGCCGATGGCCAGCAGGCCGACCCCGAAGGCCGCCTTGATGGTGTCCATCCACGGGCCGGCCTTCGGCAGCAGGCGTCCGGCGGAGGTGCCGATGGCCAGCAGCGGGGCGCCCATGCCCATGCTCAGCGAGAACAGGGCGATACCGCCCAGCACCGCGTCACCGGTGTGGCTGATATAGAGCAGGGCCCCGATCAGCGGCGCGGTCACGCAGGGGCCGACGATCAGGGCGGAGAGAAAGCCCATGATCCCGGCGCCGACGTAGGTGCCGCCTTCCTGCTTGTTGCTGATCTGCGACAGCTTGCTCTGTACCCCGGCCGGCATCTGCAGGTCGTAGAAGCCGAACATCGACATCGCCAGCGCGATGAAGATGGCGACGAAGGTGCCGATGATCCAGGGGTTCTGGAACGCGGCCTGCAGGTTGGCACCCGCCAGGCCCGCGAACACCCCGGCCACGGTGTAGGTCACCGCCATCGCCAGCACGAACACCAGCGAGATCAGGAACGCCTTGCGCGTGGTCAGGTTCTTCTGCCCGATGATGATGTTCGACAGGATCGGGATCATCGGGAACACGCAGGGCGTGAACGTCAGCAGCAGCCCGAAGCCGAAGAACGCCAGCGCCACCAGCCAGATCTGGCCGTCGGCCAGCTGGGCCGCGATGCGGTCCTGCTGGGTGACGGGCGCGGCGGCCTCGTCGTCCTCGCGCGGCTCGTCGCCGGTCTCCGGCAGGGCATCGGTGTCGGCCTCGGCGGCCAGGTCGGAGGCGAAGGTGACCGACACCTCCTGGGTCAGCGGCGGGTAGCACACGCCGGCGTCGGCGCAGCCCTGGTAATCGATCGCCAGGGTGATGTCGGCGACGTCGTCCGCGTCACGCAGCACCGGGACGAGGATCTCGACCTGGTCGCGAAACACCTGGCTCTCGCCGAAGAATTCGTCTTCCTGCAGCTCGCCGTCCGGCGGGTTGACCGGGCCCAGTTCGATGCCGTCGCCCTCGGCGATGCGCACATCCAGCTGTTCGCGGTAGAGGTAGTAGCCCTCGGCGATATCGAAGCGCAGGATCACCGCGTTCTGGCTGATGGCCTCCAGCGATGCGGCGAAGGCCTTTTCCGGTTCCAGCAGGTCATCGGCGGCGCCCAGATCACCGGACAGTTCGCCAAGGTCGCCCAGCGCGCTGCGTTCCTCCGCGGGCTCGTCGCGGGGTTCTTCGTCCGCGTCGGCCTCGCCGTTCCCGCCCGGCAGGCCGGGCAGCTCGATGGAGACGGTCTGGAAATGCGGCGGATAGCACACGCCGAGATCCGCGCAGCCCTGCGAGCGCGCGGTCAGTTCGATGGTTGTGCTCTCGGCCGCCACGATCGGCAGCTCGACCTGCACCTGGCCACGATAGGTCTCGACCCGGCCGAAGAACTCGTCTTCCTTGACCTCGCCGTCCGGGATCCGGGCTTCGCCCAGTTCGAGTCCGTCGCTCTCCGGCGTGAACTCGAATTGCTCGCGGTACATGTAGTACTCGTCCGCGATGTCCCAGGTGAGGCGCACAGTGTCGGCGTCGATCGCCTCGGCACTGAGGGCAAAGGCGTCGTCCGGGTCCAGCAGGTCGTCCTCGAAGACGGCCTGGGCCAGGGCGGGCAGCAGCGTCAGGGCGAGGAGCAGGCTCGCCAGCCAGGTGCGCGGGTTCAGGAGGTGCATTGTGTAATCCAGTCCAGGTAATCGGGCAGCCCGTGTTCGATCGGCAGGGCGATGATCTCGGGTGTCTCGTAGGGGTGTTGGTCCGCCAGGCGCGTCTGGAGTTCGTCCAGACGTGCGGGCGAGGTCTTGATCAGTAGAGTGACTTCCGCGTCGCTCTCGATATTCCCTTTCCACAGGTAGACCGAGCGTCCGGGCGGCAGGATGTGCACGCAGGCCGCCAGGCCCTGTTCCACCAGGGTGCCGGCCAGGGTCTCGGCCGCGGCCGTGTCATCCAGGGTGGTGATCACCAGCCAGGCGCGGGCTTCGGTGGCTTGCCGGGTGGTACTCATGGTTCAGGAATCCCGTTCGATGCGCGCCGTCTGGCCCGGCCGCAGCGGCACACCGTCCGCCGGGGAGAACTCGACCTCGACGCGGTAGCCGCGTTCGGGCTCCTCGCCGGTCGGCTCCCAGCCCACACGCGCGATGGTGCCGGGCAGGCGCTGGTCGCCGACTACGACCGTAACCTCGGTCCCGGGTTCCAGGGTCGTGGCCGTGTCGGCCGGGACGGTCGCCGTGGCACGCATCGGGTCGGTGGTGCCGAGGATCGCGAGCACCGGCGGCAGCAGGGCCGGGTTCACGTACTGGCCGGGGTTGGCCTCGACGCGCACCAGGCGCCCGCTGGCCGGGGCGCGGATGGTGGCGTCGTCAAGATCGGCGCGGATGCGGTCACGCTGGGCGCGGGCCTCGGCCAGGCGCGCGGCGACCGTCGCGTAGTCGATGCGGGCCAGTTCCAGCTCGCGCGCGGCGATCAGGGTCTGGTCGTAGAGGTCCTCGGCCTTGTCGCGTTCGCGTTCGGCCTCGTCCAGTTCCATCTGCAGGCGCTCCAGCGTGGCCCGGGCGGCCCGCAGGTCGGCATCGGTGCGTCGAGTGTCCAGGCGGAACAGCACGGCATCGGCTTCGACCTGATCGCCGGCGCGGGCCTCGATCGACTCGATGCGGCCGGCAACCGGGGCGGTGATGCGGTAGCGCTCGCCCCAGTCGAGCTGGGCCGCGAAGCCGTCCTCGGCCAGCAAGGGCGCAGGGGTGACGGCGAGCAGGGCCAGCAGGCTGGCCGTGGTCAGCAGGGATGGGCTCGTGAATACGCGGGACATGGGCAGTTCTCCCGTCCGGTCGCCAGTGGGCCGGCGGCTCAAGGGGTTTCCTGGGTGGCGCGGAACGGGCTCAACTCGTCACGGCCGCTTAGCAGGGCCAGGCGCTCGTAGGCCAGGGCCAGTTGGTATTCGGTGCTGGCATTGAAATGCGCCGCGGCGCTTTGCTGCACCATCGAGTCGCCCAGATCGGCCTGGTCCTCGATGTCGTAGAGGTAGCGCGCGCGGTCGATGTAGAGCTCGCGGTAGTCCATGCGCCAGGCGGCCTCGTCGCGCTGGGTGCGCAGGGCGCGGATCTCGTCGTGCAGTTCGCGCAGGCGGTTGCGGGCCTCGATGCGTGCCTGGCCCAGTTCGGCCTCGGCGCGGTGACGGGCGGCGACGGCCTGGCCGATGCGGCTGTCGTGGCGACGGCCTTCGTACAGCGGGATCTCCAGCACCAGGCCGGCGGCGAACGGGTTGCGGTCGCCGCCGCCGAGGTCGCGGTTCCACCAGCCGGATTCGGCCTCCGCATACAGGCGCGGACGGCGCTGGGCGCGCGAGGCGGCCACCTCGCGGCTGGCGGCCTCGACCTGGCGGCGTTCGGCCAGCAGGCGCGGGCTGGTGTTGTCGAGCTCGGCCAGCAGGGTGTCCAGATCCGGCAGTTCCGGCAGGTCCAGCGGCAGCATGGGAGCGAGCACGGTGCGCACACGCCGGTCCGGGCGGTTCAGGGCCTCGGCCAGGGCGGCGCGGGTGCGGGCCTGGTTCTGCAGGGCGCGGGTGCGCTGAACGCGCAGGGTCTGATATTCGGATTCAAGGCGAAAGACCTCGATATCCGACACCTGACCGCGCTGGTTGCGCTCCTCGGCGCGTTCCTTGGAGACGTAGGCCGCGGCCATTGCCTCGGTGTCGCGGGCAAAGGCCAGATCGGCCAGCAGCACATCGAAGTAGCGCTCGAGGACGTGGATGCGGTGGCGGGCGTGGGCCAGTTCCTCGTGCTGGCGGGCGGCAACCAGACGCTGCTCGCTGGCCGATTCGCGCGCGTGGGACTGGCCGAAGTCGCTCAGCAGCTTGCGCGCCACGATGGCGGCGCGTGAGTCGTTGCGGCTGCGGTCCTCGATCTGGTCGTTGGGTTCGATCCAGCGGGCCTCGAGCCGGGCGTTTACGCTGACGTCGCGTTCGGCACGGGTCGCTTCCAGCTCCGCGCGGGCCTGCTCGCGTTCGGCGCGTGCTGCGCGCACCCGTGGGTGCAGGGCGTCGACGCGTTCCAGTGCGTCACCGACCCGCATGGGGTTGGGCAAGGGCCCGGCATCGGCCGCGCCGACGCTGTCCTGTGCCATTACCGCTCCGGCCAGCGGCCACAGGAGCAGGCCGGCCAGCAGCAGGCGGGCCAGTCGGCGCCGGTGGTGGGGGCCGGACGAGCGGGGGTGCATCGGCGACATCAGGCGTCGATCCTCGCGGGTTGAGCGGATGGGGCTCAGCGGCCGTCTTGTTCGCGCTTGAAGCGCGTGAAGTTCTGGTCCTTGTAATGCCCCTCGGCTACGAACTCGCCCAGCTGGAGGAACTCGCGGACGTCGCGCGTGGCCCCGGTGAACCGGGCGATGGGTTCGCCCTCGAGGTTGAAGAACTGGAACACGGGCGTGGCGCGCACCCGGTAGTCACGGGTGGCCCAGTCCATTTGGGTCTTGGTCTCGCCCTCGAAGGTGACGATCTCGATGGCGCCCTCGACGTCGACGCTGAATACGAGAAAGTGCTCGCTGAAGTATTCCTGAACCTCGGGCTGGTTCAGCACCTGGTTCTTCATGCGGTGGCAGAACGGGCAGTCGGCCATCTCGAAGAAGATCAGGATGCCCTTCTTGCCGGCCGCGCGCGCCTCCTCCAGCTCCTCGGGGAACTCGCCGAAGGTCGGGTCGAAGAAGTGGTGTTCCGGATCGCGCGGGTCTTCCACGGCGGCGGTCGTCAGGGCCGGGACGAGGAAGGCCAGCAGGGCCAGCATCAGGATCGGTGTGCGCAGCATGGTTCGTTTGCTCTCCGGAATATCTCGTCAGGCGTATGCACCAAAGACGTGCGGAAGACTGGCTTAATTCCCTTCCCCGTGCAAGGACAAAACGGGTCGCGGCCAGCGCGTCCCGGTGTCAATGGTTTTTGGAGTATCCGCGTCGCACCGGGGTTCCAATCGACAGCACCCGGGGGGCATGTTCCAATAATCGGGCCTGATCTGCGGAACCCCCTCGATGCGCAACCCCCTCTTTCCCCTGTTCGTCTTTCTCGGTCTGGTACTGCTCGAGATCTTCGGCTTTGCCTGGGTGGGCGACGCCGTGGGCGCCCTGATGACGGTGGCGCTGGTGATTATCACGGCCGCGGCCGGGCTGCTGCTGTTCCGGTTGCAGGGTTTCTACCACTGGCGCCGTCTGCAGCAGAGCCTGGCGCGCGGGGAGGTGCCGGCGCGGGGTCTGGTCGAAGGCTGGCTGCTGATGAGCGCCGCCGTGTTGCTGTTGCTGCCGGGTTTTTTCACCGATGCCGCCGGCTTCGTGCTGTTGATCCCGCCGCTGCGGCGCTGGGCGGCGGACGGCATCCTGCGTCGCGGCATGGTCCGCGCACGTGGGGCTGGCCCTGGCGGCGCACAGGGCAGCGACACCATCGAGGGCGAGTTCCGCCGTCACGAGGACGGTGGCGAGCCGCCTGACGACCGGCTCGATCACGACGACCGTCGCTGATCTCCCCGCGGTCTCCGGATTTGTAACGCGCGCCCTTGACTCGCCTTTGTGTGCCCCTATTATTAGCACTCGTCAGGGGCGGGTGCTAACAGGGTGCCCGTCCGACACCCCAACTTTCCTGTTGCAGACACTTTATAAGGAGTTCGAACCATGAACCTGCGGCCTTTGCACGATCGAGTCATCGTGAAGCGTATGGAAGAAGAGCGCACCACCCCCGGCGGCATCGTGATCCCGGATTCCGCGGCCGAAAAGCCGATCCGCGGCGAGGTCCTGGCGGTGGGCAACGGCAAGATCCTGGATAACGGCGAGTCCCGTCCGCTGGACGTGAAGGCCGGTGACAAGGTCCTGTTCGGCAAGTACTCCGGCACCGAGGTCAAGGTCGAGGGCGAAGACGTCCTGGTGATGCGCGAAGACGACATCATGGCCGTCATCGAGGGCTGAGGCCCCGTCCCGCGTCCGTCTAACACGAATTTTCAGGAGTAGAACGAATCATGAGCGCTAAAGAAGTACGCTTTGGTACCGACGCCCGTACCCGCATGGCCAAGGGCGTGAACACCCTGGCCAACGCCGTGAAGGTCACCCTCGGTCCCAAGGGCCGCAACGTGGTCCTGGACAAGGCCTTCGGCGCCCCGACCGTGACCAAGGACGGTGTGTCCGTGGCCAAGGAGATCGAACTGGAAGACAAGTTCGAGAACATGGGCGCGCAGCTGGTCAAGGAAGTCTCCTCGCAGACCTCCGACGCCGCCGGTGACGGCACCACCACCGCGACCGTGCTGGCCCAGTCCATCGTCCGCGAAGGCATGAAGGCGGTCACCGCCGGCATGAACCCGATGGACCTCAAGCGCGGTATCGACAAGGCCGTGAAGTCCGCGACCGAAGAGCTGAAGAAGCTGTCCAAGCCGTGCACCGAGCACAAGGCGATCGCGCAGGTCGGTTCGATCTCCGCGAACTCCGATACCGCCATCGGCGAGATCATTGCCGATGCGATGGACAAGGTCGGCAAGGAAGGCGTGATCACCGTCGAGGAAGGTTCCTCGCTGGAAAACGAGCTGGATGTCGTGGAAGGCATGCAGTTCGATCGCGGCTACCTGTCGCCCTACTTCATCAACAACCAGCAGAACATGAGCGCCGAGCTGGAGGATGCCTACATCCTGCTGTTCGACAAGAAGATCTCGAACATCCGTGATCTGCTGCCGATCCTGGAAGGCGTCGCCAAGGCCAACAAGCCGCTGCTGATTATCGCCGAGGACATCGAGGGCGAGGCCCTGGCCACGCTGGTGGTGAACTCCATGCGCGGCATCGTGAAGGTCGCCGCCGTGAAGGCCCCGGGCTTCGGCGATCGCCGCAAGGCCATGCTGCAGGACATCGCCGTGCTGACGGGCGGCCAGGTGATCTCGGAAGAGGTCGGCCTGTCGCTGGAGAAGACCACGGTGGAAGACCTGGGTCGCGCCAAGAAGGTGCAGGTGACCAAGGAAAACACCACCATCATCGACGGCATGGGCACCAACAAGGACATCAAGGGCCGTGTTGACCAGATCCGTGCGCAGATCGAGGAAGCGACCTCCGACTACGACAAGGAGAAGCTGCAGGAACGCGTGGCCAAGCTGGCCGGCGGTGTTGCGGTGATCAAGGTCGGTGCCGCCACCGAGGTCGAGATGAAAGAGAAGAAGGCCCGCGTCGAGGACGCCCTGCACGCCACGCGTGCGGCGGTGGAAGAAGGCGTGGTCCCCGGCGGTGGCGTGGCCCTGCTGCGTGCCTGCGCCGCGATCACCAAGCTCAAGGGCGACAACGAAGAGCAGACCGCGGGTATCAATATCTGCCGCCGTGCGATGGAAGAGCCGCTGCGCCAGATCGTCTACAACTCCGGTGACGAGCCGTCCGTGGTCCTGAACCAGGTCCTGGAAGGCAAGGGCAACTACGGCTACAACGCCGCCACTGGCGAGTTCGGCGACATGATCGACATGGGCATCCTGGATCCGACCAAGGTGACCCGTTCCGCACTGCAGAACGCCGCGTCCGTGGCAGCCCTGCTGATCACCACCGAGGCCATGATCGCCGACATCCCGAAGAAGGATGACGGTGGCGGCGCCGGTGGCGACGACATGGGCGGTATGGGTGGCATGGGCGGTATGGGAGGCATGGGCGGCATGATGTAAGCCGCGCCTTCTCCGTACATCGCCGATGTACCCGGGACCCCGCTTCGGCGGGGTCTTTTTGTCTGGCGAGACGATCGGCCCCAGTGTGGTCTCGTGGGTCGGCGCCGCGTCAGGGAACCCTTAATGCGACTGTGTGTCCCTTGAGATACGCGGGATCCCCGCAGGGGCTGTTGCAATGACGTGACAGTCCCGCCGAAAGTGGCTGGATCCCGGCCAGTTTGCGGAATGTGACGGCGTTGTGATGCCGATACAAAAATTGCGTCTCGTTGCGTGCAAAACCCGAACTTGTGTGCCAGTATCAGGGTACTGTAGAGGGCTTGGCGCAAGGAGCTCGCTGCTTTGGATTGCGGATGCGCGTGCGACTACTGATTTCCGTACGACCGCAAACGGGGTCCGACGTCGATTGTTTTTACAAGGAGGCTATGCAATGAATCATAAGCTCGTTAAGAATCTTCTGGCCGCGTCCGTGGCTTCGCTGGTGCTGGGCACCGCCGGGCAGGTCGTTGCGCAGGAACCGCCGGCCGCGAACGTCACCGACCGCAGCGGCAAGGTCGTGGTCGATCGCTCTGGCGAGTGCGTGCGCACGCGTTCCTGGGCCCCGGAAAACGTGAAGTTCGAACAGTGCGCGGGCTACATCCAGGAAACCGCCGAAGCCCCCGAGCCCGAGCCCGCTGCTGCCCCGCAGCCGGAGCCGGAGCCGGAATTCACCACTACCACGCTGAGCGCCCAGGCGCTGTTCGACTTCGACAGCGCCGAGCTGCGCTCCGAAGGCCGTTCCGCCCTGCGTGACCTGGCCCGCAGCCTGACCGCCGACGACGCCGAGTACAGCTCGGTGCTGGTCGAAGGTCACACCTGCACCATCGGCCCGGCCGACTACAACCAGGGTCTGTCCGAGCGTCGTGCCCAGGCCGTCGCCGACTTCCTGGCCAGCGAAGGCGTGCGTGAAAGCGACATCCGCACCGTCGGCTACGGCGAAGACCGCCCGACCGCCGACAACTCCACCCAGGCCGGCCGCGAGGCCAACCGCCGCGTGGAAGTGACCTCCGACGTGCGCCAGCGCGCAAACTAAGGTCGCTCGCAATACCCCGGCCGCCGGTTCGCCGGCGAGCCGGTGCAAGGCCCCGCTTCGGCGGGGCTTTTTTGTGCGTGTTCCCCCGCCAGGTCGCCGATGAATCCCTCTCCGCTCCCGGGTTGACCGGGTTGGCGCGAAACGCCCTTCAGTCTGCGTTAATCTTGTGCCCCTAGACTGGGTCCAGATATCTGGAGAGGCCGATCATCATGACGATCCATCGAATCCCGAGACGCAATCCGTTCGCGGCCCTGCTGGGGGCCGTTACCCTGATGGCGGGCTTGGTGCTGACGCCCCCCGCGGCGGCCGGTGGCGTGGAGCGTGCGACCGATCTGCGGGCCCTGGCCGGTAACGGTGATGGACGACCGACCGTGATCATGTTCGCCTCCAGTAGCTGCCCCTACTGTGACCGGGCGGAACAACAGCACCTGGGCCCGATGGCCGAGGATCCGGCCTTCGCTGGGGTACATATCCGCAAGGTGATGCTGGACCGGGACGAGGTCCGCGACTTTGATGGCGAGACACTGCCCGGGAATCGCCTCGGCCGGAACTACGGGGTGCGCGTCGTGCCGACCATCATGGCCTTCGATGCCGAGGGTCGCCCGGCCGGCACGCCGCTGGTGGGCATCCCCAACGAGCAGCTCTACCGTAGCCAGATCCGCACCCGCATCGAGGCGGCGCGCAACGGGGCCCGCGACGCCTCGAGCTAACAGAGAACTCTGGACGCCCACCGTGTCGGTTCGGCGTGGTGACGTGGGCGCGTTGGAGTGGATGCCTCACCGATCGCCACGTCGCTTCGCTCCTCGCGATGACCGGTCGGGCAGCGCCGGCCTCGAGAAGATTCTCGGGGAGTAGTCGTGATTCGAGTGTCGGTCAGCCGTTGCGAGAAAGCGCGGTGTTTCGGTGAGCTTGGTGTGCTAATGCCTGCATCCGAACCGCTTTTTCTTCGTACCTTCGTGCGCTTCGTGGTGAAAAAACGGGTTTACAGGCCGCAGCGTCTCCCTAGCGTTCGATGCGGTAGATCAGGTCGACGGACTGTTCCGTGGTGCCGGAGGCGGTTTCCACGCTCAGGTTGCGGGTCAGTTCATAGCGCAGCAGGACCTTCGAGGTGTTGTCGAACAACCCGATGGAGTAGCGCAGCAGGAGCCTTGGCGAGAGGTACAGACCCAGCGTCAGCGCGCTCTCGTCCAGCCCGCCCTCGGTATCCAGTTCCACCTCGTCCAGGCCCAGTTCGCGGCCGATGCGCTCGGTGATGACCGCACCCTGTTCCAGGCCGTAGGCCGCCGCGGCGGCGGCGATCATGTTGCCGTCCGATTGTGATGCGCCCGACAGGGGGCGACCGGTCAGCAGGAACGCCATCGCCTCGGTCTCGTCCATCGGCGGGTCGGAGATCACCCGCGAGCGCAGGTTGTCCGGCGTGCCGCGGATCTCCAGGCCGACTGTCACGTTGTATTCCCGCACGGTGCGCACCGCGCGCAGGTCCAGTTCCGGGGTTTCCGCCGGCCCCTGGAAGACGAGGCTGCCGCGTTCCACCCGCAGATCCTGGCCATAGTCGCTGTACTGCCCCTCGGGGATGGTGATCTCGCCGAAGAGCTGGGTGGGCTGCCCGGTGATCTCCTCGACATCCACCTCGCCGGCGAAGCGCGCGGTCAGGCCGAAGCCGTCGAAGCGCACGTCGTCGCCCAGCCGGATCCGGATCCGGATGTCGGTCTTCAGCCCCTGGGCCTCCTGGATCTCCTCGCCGAGGATGACCTCGTCGCCGGAGACCCGGATCGCGCCCGGCGGCAGGTCCGGCGGGCGGATGCGCGCCCAGGGCAGGAATACCTCGCCGCGCACGCGAATGCCGTCGGCGGGGGTGAAGACCAGCTGCAGGTCCGGTGTGATGCGGGCCTCCGCGTCCACCCGATTGACCACCAGGAAGTCCGTGCCGGCCAGATTCAGTTCGGCGCGCGGGCCGTCGCCCCCGAGATCGACCCGGCCGTCGAGGTCGATGCCGCCATCGCCGGACTCCAGCCGCCCGGCGAGCGTCAGCTCCTCGGCCGACACCACGCGGGCCGTGATCTCGGGGATCACCACGTCGATACCCGCCTCCGGGATCAGCACGCCCCCGTCGCGGAAGGCCACCTCACCCTCCACCAGCGGTGCGTCGAGGCGGCCACCAAAGTCCAGGCGGGCGTCCAGCGACCCTCTCAGGTGCTGGATCTCGGGGCTCAGGGCGGCCAGCCACGCCAGGTCCTCGAGGCGCGCGACAAAGTCACCGTCCAGGCGCAGGTCCTCGCCGTCCGGGCGCAGGCGGATGTCGCTGCGGGCGGTTCCGCCCTCCAGGAAGTCGAGGCGCAGGGCGGCGTCCACGTCGCGATCGCGTACCCGGGCGGTCAGGCGCACATCGCGATAGGGGACCTCTTCCAGATCCCCGTCCTCGTCCCGCACGATCAGGTGGCCGTCGGTCGGCGTCACAGCCAGGTCGGCCGCCAGGGTGCCATCGGGGTCGAGGCGGCCGCTGGCCTCGGCGTTCAGCTCGCCGGCGATGGCCAGTTCCGGCGGCAGGGAGGGGTCCAGCCAGGCCAGGTCCAGGGCCCGGATGTCGGCACCGAACTCCGCCCCTGCGGTGGCGCTCCAGCGGACCTCGGTACACAGGCGCGCGTCGTCCCGAGCCAGGCACAGGCGCCCCAGCCGTGCCTGTTCGGGCCCGCCCTCCAGCGCGACCGGCTCGGCCAGGCTCCAGGCCCCGGCGGCGGGCTGGTCCAGGTCCAGTCGTGCGAGCTGTCCGCGCCAGTGCAGGGTCTCGGGGTCCAGGCCGCCGCGCAGCGCCAGTTCCAGCGAACCCAGGTCTGTCGCATCTGCGGCGAGGATGACGCGGTGTTCATCCACGCGGCCGGAGGCGTCCAGCCGCAAAGACTCCACCCGCGTCCCGTCGCCCGGTTCGAGCCCGGCCAGGCGCAGCTCGATCTCGGCGGGTGCGGCTACTTCGAGGCCCGCATCGGCCTGCAATTCCAGCCGTTCCAGGGTGATGTCCGCCAGTCGCAGGCCGGCGCCGCTGCCGCGCGCCGCGACGCGCGGACGCTCGGGGTCCCCCGTGATACGCGCATCCAGTTCCAGCCGGCCGCCAAGGTCGGGCCAGGCCCGGTCCAGCTCCGGTGCATCCAGTTGCAGTTCGAAGTCGAGGGCGTCGGTCCACTCGCCGCGGGCGCTCAGCGTGTTCCGACCCAGCGCCAGGTCCAGGCGGTCCACGCGCAGGTGTTCGCCCTCCAGCGCGAGTTCCGCCTGACCGGAAACGGGCTGTTCGCGCAGGCGGCCCTCCAGGCGCTGTAGTCGGGCCTGGAGGCGCGGGCGGCCGTCGGCGTCCAGGTGTCCCTCGCTGGTCAGGGCCAGCGTGAGCTGGCCGGGGAGCTCGGCGGCCACCAGTGACGGGTCCAGCCTCTCGCCGTCCAGCGCGAGATCCCACGCCAGGCCTTCGGTCCAGTCGAGGTCGCCGCTCAGGGCCAGCCGCGCACCCGTGTCGGCAGCGAGATGCAGCCGTTCGATCTGGCCACCGGTCTCGCTCAGCGCGACCCGGGCGTCACCCGTGATGTCGATCCCGCGCAGGCGGGCCTGCAGCGGGGCCAGCTCGAGCTGCGCGGCGAGGCCACCGCTGGCGGGTGCGTAGTCGCCGTCCAGTGCCACGCGCAGTTGTTCGATGCGGCCGTCCAGCTCCGGGTGCAGGCGTGCCAGTTCCGGGGCCGCGAGGTCCAGCCCGAGGTCGAAGGCGATGCGGTGATCGGGATCGGTCAGGTCGCCGGCCAGGCCCGTGGCCGCACCCGCCAGATCCAGCCGCGCGAGGTCGCGGATGGCCAGGCGGGTGTCCTCGATGCCGGCCTCGCCGTCGGCCACCCACGCGTTCAGGCGCCCGCTGATCGGGTGATCCTCGAAATGTCCTTCCAGTTCGGTGACGCTCGCGCGTGCCTCGAGGGCGGCCAGGGGCGGGGCGTTGGTCCCCAGCGGCAGGTGACCCTGCAGCTGCGCCTTGAGATGCTCGATCCCGGCATCCACTTCCAGGCCCAGCGGCGCCGGCGTCAGTTGACGGGCCTCCAGGGCCAGATCCCAGTCCAGGGCGTCGTCGAAGCGGACCGGGCCGGACAGGGCGATCCGACCGGCTTCGGAAGCGATCTCGAGACCTTCAAGCTGCAGCGATTCGAGGTCTCCCCGTGCACGGGTGCTCACGGCGATGCGCGGCCAGGGTGCGAGGGTGGCGGCCGTGTCGATCTCCAGGGCCCAGGCCTCCGGTGTGCCGTGCACCTCAAGGCGCCCGGCCTCCATGTCGACGTGCTGTTCCGGATCGATGTGGTAGGCGAAGGGCTGCCACTGCGCGGTCAGTTCCAGCTCTGGCGTGGCGAACAGTTCGCGGGCGCTGGCATGCAGGCTCAGCTCGATGCCGGCGCGCAGGTCATGGTCCACCTGTACGCGTTCCCGCAGGGCCCCGGTGACCCGCAGCTCGCCGTGTGCCTCGTCGGTTCCCAGGCCCTCGGCGGCCGTCTCGGGCAGGGGGGCCTGCCACTGGCCGCGCAGCTCGAGCGGATAGTCCCCGTCGGTCTCGATCTCCCCGGTCAGTCGGGCGCGGATCTCCGGCATATCCAGTGCCAGCGCCTGCAGCTCGACCCGCGAACCGCGCGCCCGGGCGCCGGCCGTCAGGCGGGTGATGGTAGCCAGTGGCTCGCCGGTCTGAAGGATCTCCAGATCCTCGACGAGTAGCTGGCCCAGGCGCACTGCCAGCGGTAGCTGGATGGATTCGGGCAGTGCGAAGGGTTCATCGTCGGAGGCCGCCTCCGGGTCGGGCGACGGTAGATCGACGCGCATGCCCGTGGCGGCCAGCAGCCGGATGTTCAGTTCCCCGCGCAGCAGGCTGCGGGCACTGACGCCGATGCGGCCCGCGGGCAGATCGATCTCCGGCCCGTCGGGGAGCGCCAGGTACAGGCCGTGCAGCCGCAGTTCGGTAAACAGCGTTCCCTCGACCCGGTCGATGCGCAACTCGACCGGGGCCAGGCGCTCGCCCTGGACGGCCAGCCAGCGGGTACCGGACTCGGTGGCGAGCAGGGCGCCGAGGGTCCCCAGCAGGACGATCACCAGGGTCAGGAGCGTGGACAGCCCCCACAGGCTGGCGCGCAAAACGGACTTCACAGGTCCGGCCCCATGGAGAAGTGGATGCGGAAGTCGTCTTCCGAATCCGGGCCGTGGGCCAGGTCCACGCGGATGGGACCGACCGGGGAGCGCCAGCGCACGCCGATCCCGACCCCGTAGACCGGGTCGAATTCGTCCCACTCGTTGACCACGTTGCCGGCGTCCACGAAGGCCGCGGCGCTCCAGTTGCCGACGACCGGGTAGTCGTACTCCAGGCTTCCAACCACCTTGTGGCGCCCGCCGATCACATCGCCGTCCTCGTTGCGCGGGCCGACCCGCTGATAGCCGTAGCCGCGGATACTGGCGTCACCGCCGGCGTAGAAGCGCAGGGAGCTGGGGAGCTCCTGCACCGCGTCGACCTCGGTGAAACCGGCGTCCGCGCGCGCCAGTACCCGTCCGGGGCCGAGGCCGCGCACGATCTTGCCGCTGGCCAGTACCTGCGCAAACGAGGTACTGGACAGGATCTCCTCGCGCGCGCCCTGCACGGTGGCCTCGAAGCGGTAGCCGCGCCGCGGGGTCATCGGATCGTCCGCATCCATGCGGCTGATGCGGTAGGACGGGATCAGCAGCTGGCTGCGGCCGCTGTCGTCCTCGCCGGCGGTGTAGTCCTCGTATTCGTAGCGCAGCCCCTCGGTGGTCTGCCAGCCACTGCGGCGCTGCAGGATACGGTTGGCCCCGATCTGGAAGCGGTCGGATTCCTGGGTGTCCGTCTTTTCCGTGCGGTAGGTGGTGAACAGGTTCAGGCGTTCACGCAGCGGGTCGCGCAGCGGGATCTCGTAGTTGTAGCCGATGCCGGATCGCACCGGGGACGCCTCGATCTCGGCCTGGTAGCGGTGGCCCCGGGTGTTGGCGTAGCGATGTTCGTAGCGCAGGCGGATGCGCGGTCCGATATCGGTGGAGTAGCCGATGCCGGCCTCGTAGCTGTGGCGTTTGCGTGGTTCCAGCTCCGCGAGGATCGGGACTTCCAGCCCGTCCGCCGCATCGCGCTGCGGGCGCACGCGGACGCCGCCGAAGTAGCCGCTGTCGTTCAGGTTGCGTTGCAGTGCGATGATCTGCGCCGAGCTGTACGGGTCGCCGGCCTCGAAGGGCACCATGCGCTGGACGAAGTCGTCGGCGAGGATGTCCTGGTCGATACGGACCTGGCCCATGCGGTAGCGATCCCCGGTCTCCATGTGCAGGCGGATGGTGGCGGCGCGCGCGTCGCGGTCTACCTCGAGGCGCCGGGTGTGGAGATCGGCGTCGAAGTAGCCGCGATCGGCGGCGATCCGCGTCATGCGGTTACGCAGGGCCTCGTAGCGGTCGTGGCGCAGGGTGTCACCCACGCGGATCTCGGTCTGGCTGCGCACGGCCTCGAAGCCCAGGTCGTCGGCCCCCTCGCCAGTGATCTGGATATCGATCCGCTCGACCGTGGTGGGTGGCCCGGGGTCCAGGGTGATACGGACGTCCCAGCAGTCCTCGCCGCGCTCGAAGTCCAGCTCCAGCTCGGCGTCGTAGAAGCCGATGGCGCGCAGGGCGTTGCGGGCGCGTTCCTCGGTGTCGCGCAGGACCCGGCGTTCGCGAAACCCCGGCAGGTCGCAGGGGTGCCGCGCCAGGTTGATGCTGTTGCGGATGTTCTCGCGCTGGGCGTCGGTTCCGCCCTCGATCTGCAGACCCGGGGTGGCGCCGTTCTCGGCGCCGGCCGGGCTTGTCAGACCCGCAAGCGCCAGCATTACCAGTGCGACCCCGCCGACGCGCGACAGGGCTAACCGGCGAATGAACAGGGCGCGGAGACGGGTCATGGAACGATGATAGCGGTTGCGAAGCGGGGCGCGTGTGGGGTCGGAACGCGCCAACTCACGCGAGTTCCCGCCCGACCGGCGGTTGCGTTACGGAGGCGGCGGATCAGGTCGCCGGGCAGTCGACCCCGCTGCCCCGCGAGAACACCACCAGGTGGGTGAAATCGAGGCGCAGGCGCACGTGTTCGCCGATCACGAAGTTGTCGTGGGACGGGGCCATGCACAGCACGCTGAGTCCGTCCGGCAGACGCAGGGTGTAGAGGAAGTCCGCCCCGCGGAAGGCCTTGTCGAGGATCTCGGTGCGGATGGTGCCGGCCTCGTTGTCGATGGCGATATCGTCCGGACGGACCAGGACGTCCACGGCCGTGCCGGGCGGCAGTTGCTCCGACAGGGTGCCCTCGATCTGGCCGAAGGCGGTATCCACCACATGCTCGGCGCAGACCATGCCGGGGATCAGCGTGCCCTCTCCGACGAAGTCGGCGACGAAGCGATCCGCCGGGCGGTGGTAGAGGTTGTAGGCGGTATCCCACTGGGCCACGCGGCCCTGGTGGATGACCGCGATGCGGTCGGCGAAGGCGAAGGCCTCGTGCTGGTCATGGGTGACCAGGATGGCGGTGGTGTTCTCCGCGCGCAGGATACGCCGCACTTCGCGCGCGAGCTCGCTGCGCAGCTCCACGTCCATGCTGGAGAAGGGCTCGTCCAGCAACAGCAGTTTGGGCCGCGGGGCCAGGGCCCGGGCCAGCGCGATGCGCTGCTGCTGGCCGCCGGACAGGGCATGCGGGAAGGACTCGCCATAGCCCGACAGGCCCACCAGCTTGAGCAGCGAGCGGATGCGCTCGTCGCGATCCTCGCGGCCCCAGTGGCGAATGCCGAAGGCGATGTTGTCGGCCACGCTCAAGTGCGGGAACAGGGCGAAGTCCTGGAACACCATGCCGACCCCGCGCTTCTCCGGCGGCACCGTGCCCCGGGCGTCGCTGACGCTGCGCCCGTCCAGCTGGATGCTGCCGGCCATCAGCGGCTCGAACCCGGCGATGGCGCGCAGCAGCGTGGTCTTGCCGCAGCCGGAGGGGCCCAGCAGGCAGCCGATCTGGCCCTTGGACAGGGCCAGCGATACCTGGTGGACCACGGCGGTGCCGTCGTAGCCGATGTCGACCTGATCGAGGGCGATCAGCGGCGTGTGAGGCACCTGCAGGCTGGTGTCGATGGGCTGGGTCATGGCGGGCTGGGTCATGGGGAATTCGTCGTGCCTGCGGGCATGGCGAGGGGTTTCTGCGGCGGCTGTTCGTCCGCCGCGCGGGTCGGGCCCTGCTGGCCGGGGCGCGAGCGGCCGATGGTCACGGACAGCAGGATAACGGGAACCAGGCCCACCAGCACGATCGCCAGTGCGGCGGAGGAGGATTCGGCCAGGCGTTCGTCGCCGGCCAGCTCGAAGGCGCGCACCGCGAGGGTGTTGAAGTCGAACGGGCGCAGGATCAGCGTGGCGGGCAGCTCCTTGAGTACGTCGACGAACACCAGCAGCAGCGCGGTCAGCAGGGTGCCGCGCATGATCGGCAGGTGCACCCGCGTCAGGGTCTGCAGGGGGCGCATCCCGAGCGAGCGGGCGGCGTCATCCATGCTCGGCTGGATCTTGCCCAGCCCCGCCTCGACCGTCTGCAGCGAGACCGCCAGAAAGCGCACGGTATAGGCGAACAGCAGGGCGAAGACGGTACCCGACAGCAGCAACCCGGTGGACAGCCCGAAGGTGTCGCGCATGAAGCCGTCCAGGGCATTGTCGAACGCGGCGAACGGGATCATCACCCCGATCGCGATCACGATGCCGGGCACCGCATAGCCCATCCCGGCGACGCGCACGGCGGCGTTCGTGAAACGCCCGCCTTCCATGCGCCGGGCATAGGCAAGGAGCAGGGCCAGGGCGACGGCGATCACGGCAGCCGCGATCGCCAGCCAGAAGCTGTTGAAGACCAGGCGCCCGAAGGCCGGGTTCATCCAGTGGTCGGTGGTCTGCATGGTCCACAGGCCGAGCTGGAGGGCCGGCAGCAGGAAGCCCAGCAGCACTGGCAGCAGGCAGCCGACGAAGGCCGCGGCCCCCTTCCAGCCGCGCAGTTGATAGCGCGGAAGGGTGGAGTAGCGGCGGCTGGTGTGATGGAAGCGTGCCCGGGCCCGGGACCAGCGTTCCAGTACGATCAGGACGAAGACGAAGGTCAGCAGCACGGCCGACAGCTGGGCGGCGGCGGCCGGGTCGCCCAGGCCGTACCAGGTGCGGAAGATCCCGGTGGTGAAGGTGCTGACGCCGAAGTAGGCGACCGTGCCGTAGTCGGCCAGGACCTCCATCAGGGCAAGGGTCAGTCCGGCGATGATGGCCGGGCGCGCGAGCGGCAGGGCGACTCGGCGAAAACCGCCGAACGGGCCGGCGCCCAAGGTGCGGGAGACCTCCAGAACGCACACCGACTGTTCCAGGAAGGCGGCCCGGCTGAGCAGGTAGACATAGGGGTACAGCACCAGTGTGAGCATGGCCATGGCGCCGCCGAGCGAGCGGATCTCGGGGAACCAGTATTCGCCGTAGCCCAGGCCGGTCAGGTCGCGGATCAGCACCTGTACCGGGCCGCTGAAATCCAGCATGCCGGTATAGGTATAGGCAATGATGTAGGCCGGCATGGCCAGCGGCAGCATCAGCGCCCACTGGAAGATGCCGCGCCCGGGGAAGTCGCAGACGCTGACCAGCCAGGCCACCGGCACCCCGATCAGCAGGACCCCGATACCGACCCCGATCAGCAGCGCCAGGGAATTGAACACGTAATCCGCGAGGACAGTCTCGCGCAGATGGGTCCAGACCTCCCCGGCGGGGATGAATACGTGCCCGAAGATGACCAGGATCGGCAGGGCGAGGGTCAGCGCCACGACGAGGGCGATCGCCGTCCACGGACTCGACGGCAGGTGCCGGCGGGTCGCGTGGGGTGCCGCTGGGGCGGCCGTACTGGTCGTCTGTGCGCTCATGGAGTGCGAATAGTAAAGGTTCTTGTTTCGAATACCACTATGGCCGCTTCAGGACTGGCGGATTAACGCCGGCGCGATGGCGGGCTCTTTGCATCCGAGTCTCCGATGTCTTCCGGAGTGCAAACAAAACGCCCCCGGAGGGCCGGGGGCGAGTGGGGGTGCGTAGTGTGATGGTTCAGGCTCAGCGCCAGCGGGCCCGATCCATCACGCGCATGGCCTCGGCGTTGTGGTTGCCCAGCCGGTAGAGCTCGATGTCGTCGGCCTTGAAGTCGCCGAATCCCTGAAGGATCTCGCTCGCCGGGACGTCGTCGCGGATCGGGTACTCCTGGTTGACCTCGGCGTACCACTCCTGGGCCTCGGTGGCGGAGAGGAACTCCAGCAGGCGGATCGCGTTGTCCCGGTTCGGGGCGTGCGCGGTGACACCGGCGCCGCTGATGTTGACGTGCGTACCGCGGTCGTCCTGGTTGGGCCAGAAGACGCCGATCTGTTCGGCGACTTCGCGGTCACGCCCTTCGCCGTCCAGCATCAGGCCCAGGTAGTAGGTGTTGGCGATCGCGATGTCGCAGACCCCGTCGGCCACCGCGCGGATCTGGTCGCGATCCCCGCCCTGCGGCTGGCGCGCCATGTTGGCGACGATTCCGTTGGCCCACTCCTGGGCGGCGTCGGTGCCCTCGGTCGCGATCATCGCGGCCACCAGCGACTGGTTGTAGACGTTGCTGGAGGAACGGATGCAGATGCGGCCTTCCCATTGGCTATCGGTCAGGGCCTCGTAGGTCGACAGCTCGGACGGGTCGACGCGATCCTTGTGATAAAGGATCGGGCGGGCCCGCGAGGACAGGCCGAACCACAGCCCGTCGGGGTCGCGATAACGTTCGGGGATGTTCTCGTGCAGCACCTCGGACTCGATTCCCTGCAGCACGCCGGCCTCGCGGGCCTGATGCAGGCGCGCCGCATCTACGGTGATGAAGAGATCGGCCGGGGAGTTGCGGCCCTCGTGGCGCAGGCGCTGCAGCAGGCTGTCCGCACCGCCGGTCACCAGGTTGACCTGAATGCCGGTCTGATCGGCGAAGTCGTCGAGCAGCGGCTTGATCAGGTTTTCCTGGCGCGCCGAATAGAGGTTGACCTCGTCCTGATCGGCGGGGCTGCAGCCGACCAGCGGCATGCTGACGGCGATGGCCGCGGCGGTGCCGATCAGCCAGGCAAGTGGACGAAGCATCATGGTGCGGTTCCTCATTGAAGAATGGTCAGGTGTTGGTACTCGATAGACGAGAACGATTGTTATTTGTGTTCTCATCCCATGTCAATACCCATTGGGTCGGCGGCGCGCTGGGCCGGGCACCCAATCGGGTGCAACGCTGATAGGCTTGGCACATGGACAAGCCTCTGCCCGAATCCCCCGCGTCCCTGCCCGCGTCGTTGCAGCAGGAGGTTCGCGACCTGCTGGCCGAGCTGGACGAGAAATGCGCCTGGCCGGATACCTTCCTCGCGGCGACGCCCGTGGCGCTGGCCTTCAGCCATTACCTGGCGCAGACGGTGCGCCAGCATCCGGAATACCTGCTCGAGGCCCTGGACCCGGCGGGCCGGGTGGCGGCCTGTGACGATGCCGCTTTCGAACGCACCCTCCAGGCGCGACTGGAAGGTGCCACCGACGAGGCCGCGCTGCGGCATGTGCTGCGCGAGACCCGGCATCGCGAGATGATCCGCGTGGCCTGGCGCGATCTGTCGGGCCAGGCAGACCTCGACGAGGTGATGCACGACCTGAGCCGGCTGGCCCGATCCCTGATCGAGGGCGGGCTGCAGTGGCTGGACCGGCACTTGCAGGAGCGTTACGGCCAGCCCCGCGGGCCGGAGGGCGAGGCCCAGTCCATGGTAGTCCTGGGGCTGGGCAAGCTGGGCGGCGGCGAGCTCAATTTCTCCTCCGACATCGATCTGATCTTCGCCTTCGAGGAGGCGGGGGAGACCGATGGTGAACGGGTGATCGAGAACCAGGCGTTTTTCCAGCGCCTGGGGCGGCAGTTGATCGCGGTGCTGTCGGATGTGACCGCGGATGGCTTCTGCTATCGCGTGGACATGCGCCTGCGTCCCTTCGGCGATTCCGGCCCGCTGGTGATGCACTTCGACGCCATGGAGGACTACTACCAGGCACACGGGCGCGAGTGGGAGCGCTATGCCCTGATCAAGGCCAGCCCGCTGGCGGGCGACCCCGAGGCCGGCGCGCGGCTGATGCGGCGGCTGCGCCCCTTCATCTATCGGCGCTACCTGGACTACGGCACCCTCGCCAACCTGCGCGAGCTGAAGCAGATGATCAACGACGAGTCGGCGCGGCGCGGCCGGTTCGAGGACGTGAAGCACGGCGAGGGCGGGATCCGTGAGATCGAGTTCATCGCGCAGTCGTTCCAGCTGATCCGGGGCGGACGCGACCAGGCGCTGCAGCGTCGCGACCTGCTGGGCGTGATGGGGGTGCTGCGCGAGCGCGAGCTCCTGCCGGCCTACGCGGTCGAGCAGCTGGAGCGTTCCTATCGCTTCCTGCGCCGCGTGGAGAATCGCCTGCAGATGCTGAATGATCAGCAGACGCACCGCCTGCCCTCCAACGGGGATGATCGCCACCGCCTGGCGCTGTCGCTGGGTTTCGACGACGAGGCCGCGTTCGAGATGGCGCTGCTGCGCGAGCAGCGGCGGGTGCATGCCCACTTCGAGCAGGTCTTCAGCGCCCCGCAGCGCGCGGACGGGGCGGCCATGGAGGCCTCGCCGGAGGCGGATCGCGAGCAGCAGCTGAATCGTCTCTGGCAGGGGGCGCTCCCGGAGGATGATGCCCGCGCGGTACTGGAGGCGATGGACTTCCAGCATGCGGACGAGGCCCTGCGCGGCATCGCCGATCTACGCGAGAGCCCGGGCGTGCGTGCGATGAGCGTGACCGGGCGCCAGCGGCTGGACCGCCTGATGCCGCTGCTGATCGGGGCCATCGCGGAGATGGAGGCCCCGGATGCGGTGCTGCCCCGGGCCCTGCAGATGGTGCGCACCATCGCCCGGCGTTCGGTCTACCTGTCGCTGCTGGTGGAAAACCCGCTGGCGCTGTCCCAGCTGGTGAAGCTGGTGGCCGCCAGCCCGTGGATCAACGAACAGCTGACCCGGCATCCAGTGCTGCTGGACGAGCTGCTGGATCCGCGTGCGCTCTACGCACCGCCGGATCGCGACGGGCTGCGCGAGGAGCTGGAGGCCGAACTGGCGCAGTTTCCCGAGCAGGACCACGAACAGATGCTGGACCGCCTGCGGCAGTTCAAGCAGGTGCAGACGCTGCGCGTGGCGGCCGCCGACATCATGGGCTTCCTGCCGCTGATGAAGGTCTCCGATCACCTGACCTGGCTTGCCGAGGTCCTGCTGGAGCGGGTGCTGCAACTGGCGTGGGAGAAGATGGTCGAGCGCCACGGCGAGCCGCAGTGCGGGGCGTCGGACGCGCGGCGGGTGGCGCGCTTCGCGGTGATTGGCTACGGCAAGCTGGGCGGCTTCGAGCTGGGCTATGGTTCGGATCTGGACGTGGTGTTCCTGCACGACAGTGAAGGCGATGAAGCCCAGACGGCGGGCCCGAAGGTGATCGACAACACCGAGTTCTTCGCGCGGGTGGCCCAGCGGGTGGTGCACCTGCTGGGGGCCTTTACCCCGGCGGGCCGCCTGTACGAGGTGGATACCCGCCTGCGGCCCAGTGGCACGGCGGGGTTGCTGGTCAGCGGCCTGCAGGCGTTCCGGCGCTACCAGGACGAGTCCGCCTGGACCTGGGAACACCAGGCGCTGGTGCGGGCCCGCTTCGTGACCGGGGATGCCGAGCTGGGCGAGCGCTTTCACGCCCTGCGCCGCGAGGTCCTGACCCGCGAGCGCGACGCCGGGGCGCTGCGTGCCGAGGTCGTCGAGATGCGCGATCGCATGCTGGCGGAACACGCCTCGAAGAAGGGCCAGGGCTTCCATCTCAAGCGCGACCGTGGCGGTATCACTGATATTGAATTCATGGTTCAATACTGGGTTTTGGTATCCGCGCACGAGCACCCCGCCGTCTGCGACTGGCCGGACAAGATCCGCACGCTGGAGGCGCTCGGGCGCGAGGGTGTGATCGACGCGAGCCTGAGCGAGGCGCTGGCGGATGCCTACCGGGATCTGCGCAATCGCATCCACCGCCTCACGCTGGCGGGGTCGGATGCCCGAGTCGAGGCGCCCGACGACGCGCTGTGCGCGGTGCGCGATCGCGTGATCGAAGCCTGGAATGACCTGTTCGGCGAGCCGCAAGCGGCCGCGAACCAGAACGCATAGAGGAACAAGATAATGTCGATGGCCGACCGCGACGGGGTGATCTGGCTGGACGGGCAGATGGTGCCCTGGCGCGAGGCGCAGACCCACGTACTGACCCACACCCTGCACTACGGCATGGGGGTGTTCGAGGGCGTGCGCGCCTACAAGACTGCGCGGGGCCCGGCGATCTTCCGCCTGCAGGATCACACCCGACGGCTGTTTAACTCGGCCAAGATCGTCGGGATGACCATCCCCTACACCGCCGAGGCGCTGAACGAGGCGCAGATCGCGTCCGTGCGGGACAACGGGCTGGAAAGCGCCTACCTGCGGCCGATGTGTTTTCTCGGCTCCGAGGGCATGGGGCTGCGCGCCGACAACCTGCTGGTGCACGCGATGGTCGCGGCCTGGCACTGGGGCAGCTACCTGGGCGACGAGGGGATCGAGAAGGGAATCCGCATCCGCACCTCTTCCTACAGCCGCCACCACGTGAACGTGACCATGTGCAAGGCCAAGGCCAACGGCAACTACATGAACTCCATGATGGCCCTGCAGGAGGCCACCCGCTGCGGCTACGACGAGGCCATGCTGCTGGATACCGAGGGCTTCGTGGCCGAGGGCAGTGGCGAGAACATCTTCATCGTGCACGACGGCGTGCTGTTTACCCCGGACCTGACCTCTGCGCTGGACGGCATCACCCGCCGCACGGTGATCGAGCTGGCGCGCGAGGAGGGGCTGGAGGTCATCGAGAAGCGCATCACCCGCGACGAGGTGTACATTGCCGACGAGGCCTTCTTCACCGGCACCGCCGCCGAGGTGACCCCGATCCGCGAGGTCGACGATCGCCCGATCGGCACCGGCACCCGCGGCCCGATTACCGAGCGCCTGCAGTCACGCTACTTCGACGTGGTGCAGGGGCGCGACAGCCGCCACGAGGGCTGGCTGACCTTCGTCTGAGGCGCCCGAATTTTCCGTCAACCGGAAGCGAGAAGAATCATGGTGAATCCCGATACCGCCCACCATCAGGACCAGTACCAGACACCGAACGCGCAGACCGAGATCACGGTCACGCGCAAGGACCTGCCGCTGCACTGCCCCACGCCCAAGATGGCCCTGTGGGCCTCGCACCCGCGTGTCTTCCTCCCGATCGACGAGACTCCTGACGGCCGCTTCCAGTGCCCCTACTGCGGCACCCAGTTCATCCTGAAGGACGATTGAGCCACCGGTTGCCGGTTGCGTACCGTTTGGTGCGTAGTAGATTTCAGGCGCTCATTCTCCGGTGCCGGCCTGTGGGGTCCTGTTCTGATTGGGGCCGGCGCAATGCGCCGCAGTTGGTGCGTGCGTATCACGAGTCTGCCCCTGTCCAGCGTTGGTGACTGTTCCACTCCCTCCGGGTTTGTCTCGCTCCCGAGGGTATGGATGTAGCTGCCGTGATTTTTTCGGTCTGGCGCTCGCACACCAAAAGGTAAGATTTTCTGGTGCTCGTTTCCGTGAGGCATTCGGATGGCGGCACTACCGGCATGAGGCTGCGTGGCGATGCAGGAAATCCGCACACTGCAAATCATTGGCAGTAAGAAGCTGGGCGGCGCGGAAGGGTTTTTCATCCGTTTGCATGATGCCTTCAATCGCGCCCCAGGTCTGTCTTCTGTTGCGGTCACGCCCCCGGCCAGTGCGTTGAATGCGAGCTTGACGCCTCCGGCCGAGACCAGCGCCATGCGCAGCGTCTACGACCCCTTTTCCCGCCTGGCCCTGGCGCGTCTGATTCGGCGTTCCCGGCCGGATGTCGTGCAGACCTGGATGGGGCGTGCGACCCGGTCCGTGCGCCTGAAACCTTCTCGGCTCCCCGTGCATGTGGCCCGGCTTGGCGGATTTTACGAGCCGAACCGATACCGTCATGCCCACGCGCTCGTCGGGAATACCCGGGCGATCTGTGATTTTCTGGTCGAGTCAGGTATCCCGGCGTCACGGGTCTCTTGCATTGGCAATTTCGTGACCATGCCTCCCCCGATCAGTGAGTCCCAGTCGCTGGCGTTGCGGCGCGAGCTGGGTATTCCGGCTGATGCGCTGATTGTGTTTTCTCTTGGTCGCCTGCACGAAAACAAGGGCTTCGATACGCTCATTCGTGCCATCGAACGTCTCCCGTCCGCCGCGGCTGGGCGGCCGGTTCACCTGTTGCTGGCGGGCGATGGGCCATTGAGGACCGAACTGCAGACCCAGGCCAGAGATTCCGGGGCGGCCAGCCGGATCCATTGGCTGGGCTGGCAACAAAATCCGAGCCCCTATTTTTATCTGGCGGATCTTTTGGTGTGCCCCTCGCGGCATGAGCCGCTGGGGAATGTTCTGCTGGAGGCCTGGGCACATCGTTGTCCGGTCGTCTCAACCCGGACCCATGGTGCGCTGGAGCTCATCGAGGACGGGGTTTCTGGCCTGCTGTGCGATATCGACGATCCCGAGCAGATGACCGCGCAAATGCAGACCCTCTTGCAGGCTGCGCCTGCGCAGCGTGAGGGGCTGATCGCGCAGGGCCTGCGTACGCTGGATACGCGCTTTAGCGAACGGGCCGTTGTGCAGGCCTATCGGGGCCTGTATCAGAAGCTATTGGAGAAATTTCGCTGAATGTGTGGCATCGCCGGGGTGTATACGCCAGGTCGTCCGGTCTCGTTGCCTGCTGTCATGCCGATGTTGCAGGCATTGGCGCACCGAGGCCCCGACGGGCAGGGCCACTTTGTCGACAAGGATGTCGCGCTGTTGCATGCGCGCTTGTCGATCATCGATCTGGAACAGGGCAGGCAGCCGCTGTTCAGCCAGAGCCGCGAGCGCATCCTGGTGGCCAATGGCGAGGTCTACAACCACCCGGAGCTACGCCGGTCTCTGTGTTCCGAAGGGGTAAGGTTTTCCACCCAGTCCGATTGTGAGGTGATTCTGCCGCTGGCCGAGCGAGACCCGGAGGGCTTCGCCACTCACCTGAAAGGCATGTTTGCGCTGGCGTTGTTTGATCAGACGGCCCGCTGTCTGACGCTGGTGAGGGATCGTTTCGGTATCAAGCCTTTGTACTACATGGAGGTGCCGGGCGGCATCGCGTTTGCTTCGGAAACGAAAGCCCTCTTGCCGCTGCTGGGGCGCGCTCCGGAAGTCGAGGATCCCGCGGTTGGGCGGTTTCTTCAGGTCAACTTCGCAAGTGGGGACCAGACCGCATTCCGCAGGATCAAGCGCGTCCCCCCGGGTGGGCGCCTGACTGTCGATTCCCACGGGAAGGTTGCGCTCTCGGCCTGGTGGCGCCTGGCGGACGAGGTTGCTCTCCAGTCTGCATTCACCGGACAACTCACCGATGCCGTCGAGTGCTTTGACCAGTTGATGCATCGTGCTGTGACCGAGCACTTGCGTGCAGACGTTCCCGTCGGTCTGTTTCTGTCAGGGGGTGTCGATTCCAGTATCCTGGCGATGCAGCTAGCGCGGCAGCCCGCTCAGGCCGGTCGGCCGAAGGCCTGGAGCATGGGGTTCGAGACCCAGTCGGTACAGGATGAGGCGGTCGCCGCGATGGAAATCGCGCAGACCTGCGGCATCGAGCTGAAGCTGGTCCGTGCGAACCCGATCGCCCTGTTCGACCATCTGGTGTACGCGACCTGGGCGGCGGACGAGCTGATGGGCGATTTCGCCTCCCTGCCGACCTTGCTTCTGGCGGCCGAAGCGGCTTCGTCGTCACACAAGGTTGTGCTGACCGGAGAAGGCGGGGATGAAGTCTTCGCAGGCTATGGGCGCTACCGGATGCCGCGCTTGCAGCGCTGGCTGTATTCGCTTCGCGCCCCGGGAAGCGGCGGCTTTCGCACACGCGGGCGATTTGACAAGGCGTTGCCAGCGGCCTTGCTGAGGCAGGGCTGGGGGCGGCGGATGAACAAATCCTGGCGAGCACCTTTTAAGCAAGCGTGGCGGGAGACACAGGGCCTGGGTGACCTGCAAAAGCGGCAGCTCACCGATATGCAGACGTGGCTGGCCGACGATCTGCTTACCAAGGCCGACCGGATGTTGATGGCGCAGGGTGTAGAGGGCCGCGTACCTTTCCTGGACCACGAGCTGGTCTTGTTCGGTTTGTCCCTGCCGGCCTCTATGAAGATTCAGGGGCGTATCGGCAAGCAGGTGCCCCGTGCCTGGCTACAGGCACACGCGGGCGTGAACTCGATGGGGCGCAAGCGGGGGTTCTCGGTGCCCGTCGTGGATTGGGTGCAGTCCCTGGATCGTAAGCAGCTACTGCAGGCCCTGACCCGGTCAGTCGCTCTGCAGCCGCTACTGGATCCCGAGGCCCTGGCATCCAGCCTGAAAGTCCCGGGGCCGCTCGACAGACGACTGGTTGAGCCTCTGGCTGCGCTCGTGCAGTTCGCGATCTGGTCCAGGCTATTTATCGAGCGCGCGGGCGAAGCGCCGCCCAGGCAGGTTGATCCAGTCGCCTGGCTGCTGGAATGAGGGCGGGCGATTGACCTCGCCTAAAAGCGCGCCGTAAACCCGGGCCGCACCTTGGTTAGTGGTCAGTCTTCAGTCGATTCCCTGGATTCTTGGGCCAGGAGCTCTTCTGACCGGGTCCAGTAGGTGTCGATCCAGCTGGCTGGTCGAATCTTCTTGTAGAGCCTTTTTCTCCAGCGCTTTTCTGGCCACTTGCCCTGGAGCGCGTCCGGTGGGTTCGGCGAACCGGGGAATGCAACCACCCTTGCGCCTTCGGGGATCGCGGGCGTGCGCCAAAGGCGCATGGGCCAGGCCGGTACGCAATGCACCTTGAACAGGACACACCAGGCATCCGGCCAGAACTGCAGCGAGTCGATCTCGCGGCTGATGAAGGTCTGCTCGTTACGGTAACGCTCGAGATAGTGTGGAAAGTCGTCAAGAAGCCTCTCGAGCAAATAGCCGTGGGTGTTCATCCGGAACCGAAAAACCGAGGTGTTTCCGATGCCCTTGCCGCGCTGGGTCCAGTTTTGCATGACCACGAACGGGTGATCAGCTTCGTAGTCGAACAACGGGTCGAGCCTCCCGGTCACAACGACATCCAGATCGAGGAATAACCACTCCCCTTCCAGACCTGAGAGCGACGCGGGCTCGAGGTAAAGCGCCATTTTTCGCCACGTCGTATTGCGCCATGGTTCCGGAATTTCGATCTCGGGGCACGGGTGCGTCTCGATCTCTTCGCGTATGCCCTCCGAATCGTCTGTAAGGCAAACGAAACGCAGAGGGCCGCTCACCTGTCGACGCACACTCGCATACAGCCGGTTTACGTATTCAGGGCCGTACATAGTCCCCCATTTCATGCAGAGCACCTGTCTGGGGCGCGATGCGGAGGGATCGGGGCTTCGGCTTTTCTGTTCCATGGATTGGAAATCCTTGTGGGACGAGTGATTATGCTGTTGCCGCTCGTGAGGTCCAGCCACGAATTGTCGCCTAAAGACCGCTAGGTGTCAGGCCCTTCAAGAGGATGGATGGGGGATCTTCCGGTATGGTGTGTCGCTGCCTGCAGATTGGACTAAGGATGCGCGGGGTATGGACGGAGTAGTTGGGCAGCGCGACTGGCGCCTCGTGTCTGTGGTTGGACTTGTGGCGCTGGCATTTTTCCTTTTGCCGTTTGGTACCGGGGTATTTGTTCCTCTGGCCATCCTTGCTCTTGCGGGCATGGGGCTGCTTGTTACGCACCTTGGGGCGCTATGGCGGGATCGATGGGTCCGATGGGCGCTGGTGCTTTTGCTGGCTCTTTGGGTACCTCAGTTACTCGCTTTGACTGTTGCGGTTGATTTTGATCGCGCTATGCGCACCGCAATGACTTACCCCCTCTTTGCAATTTCCATCATCCCGCTCCTTTGGGTGGCTCGCCGCTGCGACTTGACGAACACGCTTCTGTACGCAGTGCTGGCACTTGCGGTTTTCTGGTCCCTGGATGGGATTCTTCAATTCCTTTCAGGCAGTAACATCTTCGGCTACCCATACGACGGTCGTCGCATTGACGGTCTGTTCCATCCGAATATGCGCTTGGGGATTGTGCTGGCACATCTCCTGCCATTTGTTCTGGAGGCGTCTCGACGGCTGTCCTCGTCCAACCGGCTCGCAGCGTTTCTGCCTCTGGTGGTCGTGATCGCCATCCTGCTTTCGGGGTCGCGCGCAAGCATGTTGGCGGCGGTTATTACGCTGTCTGCGTACGGAGTTTTTCTGGTCTGGTTTTATCGCCTGCGAGTGCGCACGATTTTCGCGTTGCTAGCGGCTCTGGCCCTAGGTGTGGCAGCCGCCCTTTGGGCTTCTCCCGAAACCCGTGATCGTCTGGGCGTGATCTCCGGCATGGCGGATCTGAGCGTTGAGGGACTGGATGCGGCGACCGCTCAGCGGGGCACCATCTGGCTGGCTTCCTGGCGGGTGGTCAAAGATGAGCCGCTACTTGGGGTGGGGGTGCGTGGCGTGGAGCCAGTTGCGAAAGAGAGGGGGTATGCCGATATGCCCTTCTCGCACGTCCATCTGTATTTTCTAGATGTATGGGTTTCCACGGGTTTGGTTGGGCTTGTTGCCTATTTGACGGCCTTGCTCGGCGTTCTCCTCGCGTTGTGGCGTAACGCTAGAGCCACCGAGGTGAATGTTCCGCTGCTGGTGACTGCGGGGGTAGCCATTTTTTCCGCTCTCAATCCAGTGAATGTCCATTGGACAGTCTATAGCTCGTATACCGCGGCGGTTCTCTGGCTTGTGTTAGCACTTGCCCTGGCGCCGCTAATACACGGAAACCATCGGGAAGTTGTTCGGGGGCGGCCCTCTTGATGTGCTGTTTCATCCGGGTGTGGGCGCCCGGCCGGTGTTATTCTGGAGCCAGCAAGCTGGCGTACACGCCGAGAGTTTCCTGTTGCATCTGCTGCAGGGTGAAGCGGGTTAGTGGGGCCGGGGTTGGTGGCGGAGCATTCGTCAGCCAGCCGGACAGTATGCGAACAGCTTCTTTGGGATGGCGGGGTGGGACGCTGCCCTGCGGGAACAGGGCTGACATCTGCTCACCAACACCTCCGTGAGCATAGGCAGCGACGGGCCGGCCGAGGGACAACGCTTCAAGGGAGACCCGGCCGAAGGCTTCAGGGTCTCGGGAGAGGGATAGTACGGCGAATGAAACGGACATGATTTCGCGCAAATCTGAGCGTTGCCCCAGCCATGTAATATGGCTATCAAGCTGCCTTTCCGATATTTCTCTACGGATCTCTAGTTCGTAGCGCCGCCGGCGTGCTTCGGTCCCGCCAACGAGGATGCCATGTACGGGATGGCCCTCTCGTATGAGCCCGTCCATCACGTCTATGAAATCCAGTTGCCCTTTCCATCGAGTGATGCGCCCGGGAAGGGTGATTAATGCCTGGTTTCTGGCGTTCGCTGGAAGCGACTGAAGAAATGTATTCTTCCAATCGTCTGTAGGTGTATAACCATGGGGGAATTCCGTTGGGTCGACCCCACGATGGATTACGTGAACGCATTCCGGCGGGCAGGCCGGATAATTGTTGCGGATGTATTCCGAGATGCTGTTGGAGACTGCTATTACGCCGTCCCCTCGCGTCATGACCGAGCTGTAGCGTCCTGGGCTGTAAAATCCATGGAAGGTTGTAACAAACGCGGGGCGTTCATCAGGCCGCATCCCCTGTAATGCTCGCCAGACAATCCAGGCGGGAACGCGGGAACGAGCATGAATCAGATCAATGCGTTGCGCGCGTATGAAGTTGCGTAATGGCCGCACGAGGCGGAGGGATCGTAGCGATTTTCTGCCAACGGGCCATGTAATGTGTTCGCTTCCCTGTGATTCCAGCGATGTTACAAGTCGTCCACCCCCAGACATCACTATGGACCGATGACCAGCGGCGTGGATTGCCCGGGCGATCTCCAGGGTGCCGCGCTCGACACCTCCTGATTCAAGGGCCGGAACTACTTGCAGGATTGAACGCATCATTTGCTGTGCTGGCGTGCCCTGGGGTCAGTCATTGGTGGGGCTGGATTCTTCTCGGTGCAGGATCGCGTTGGAGCGCGTCTGTGCAGTGACCGTGTAGCCGTGGGCCCGGAGAAGGTCGATGACGTCCTGCTCCCAGGTATGCTCGTGGCACTTTTCCACGACCATGCAGCGCGGGTACAGCGAGCGGGGCGCGTCCCTGAAGAAGGGCTCGAGCGCCTGGTATTCGTATCCTTCGATGTCGATCTTCAACCCGTCGATCTGGGTGATGCCTTCGGCTCCGAGGACATCGAGGAGTGGGCTGGATTCGACCTCGGTCGCGCCCGTTTCGTGGGGATCCATCTTTATCAATGAGGCCGATCCGAGCGTTTGCGTCTGATGCAGGGCTGCACGCCCCTTGGGCCCAATGGCAAGTTTGAGGGCGCGAACTGTCTTCGCGAATGGATTGCAGTTGATGTTGAATGCCAGGCGCTCGAAGGTGGGCGGGTTGGGCTCGATTGCAAGGACCTGCCGTGCCCCGGAAGCAGCAACCTGCAGGCTGTAGTAACCCGTGTTGGCACCTATATCGACGAATGTGCCCCCCGAACATGCGCGCGCAAGATGCTCGAGTTCGGTCTGATCGTATTTTTTGGAAGACAGGAGGATCTTGGCATCGGTAACGTTGTCCCCGATGTTCAGGCGATAGCGAATCCCCCTCGCCTCGACATCTACCACGTGGTCGAACCAGCGCATCCACAACCTGCGCAACCCGCGCGAAAGTTCGCCGCGAGCGAGTCCGATGCGAACGATCCAGAGGAATGGAAGCGCCCGCTTTTCGGGCCGATGGTTGCCGAATGCGAAGGGCTTCGGGTCGGGTCTGGATGTCATGGATCGCCTTGTCCGGGGCGCCACGCATCACGGCGTGGGCGGCTTGTAAAGACTCTGAATTCTAGCAGCTCGGACGTTCAGAAGTTTTGGCTGCTGTACCCGTTGCTTTACAATCGCTAGTTCTAATACCGAATTTTTTGAGGAAAGGCATGAGCCCGGTCGCAGAGGTGGCAGAGCAGGTCGAGGCATCGCTGCGGCGGGCATCGTCGGAGGGATACCCGTACCGGCGTTGGTATCCGCAGGCGGTGTTGCCGGAGGCGGCTGCGCGAGCGGTGGAGGCACTGCCGTTCAAGGCGCCGGCGATCGGCGATACCGAGGGCAAGCGCGAGACGCACAACAGCTCCCGCCGCTTCTTCGACGCCGAGAATCGGAAGGCCTTCGAGGTCTGCGAGAGCGTTGCGGCGGCCTTCGAGAGTCCGCAGGTGCTGGATGCGATCTTTGATGTGTGCGGCGTGGACGTGAGCGGCAACTACTTGCGTATCGAGCACTGCCTGGATACCGAGGGTTTCTGGCTGGCACCGCATACGGACCTGGGTGTGAAGAAATTCACCATGCTGCTGTACCTGTCCACCGATCCGGGCTACGAGAACTGGGGCACGGATGTTTACGTGGACGCCGAGACGCACTACGAGACCGCCCCCGGTACGTATAACAGCGCCTTGGTATTTGTGCCGGCCGACAACACTTGGCACGGCTATCATCGGCGCCCGCTTGAAGGTGTACGCCGGTCCCTGATCATCAACTACGTCACCGAAGAGTGGCGCAATCGCCACGAACTGGCCTCGCCGGATACCCCTGTGCAGCGGGGTGTGCCCGCTTGAGCGAAAGCCGGACGCGGGCCGCTTGGCTGTGAACGAGATCTCGTGCTGGACCCTGACCACCGGCGAGGCCGGGATGACCAGTCAGGTCCGTGGGCTGGCCGAGGCTGTTGGGCTGCCCTATGAACACAAGACGGTGGGGCTGCGCGCGCCCTGGCGCTGGATGCGCGGCTCCTTTGCCCCCGGCGTGTTGCGAGGATTGACTGCCGATAGCGATTCCCTGGCGCCACCCTGGCCGCGCCTGCTGATCTCCTGCGGGCGGCGGAGCGCTGCGGTCGCGGTCGCTCTCAAGCGCGCCAGTGGTGGCGCCATCATGACCGTGCATGTGCAGGACCCGCAGATCTCTCCGCGCCACTTCGATTGGGTGGTGCCGCCGCGTCACGACGGGTTGGCCGGCCCCAACGTGATTGCGACGCGTGGCGCCCTGCACCGGGTGACAGCCGAGCGGCTGGAGGCTGCGCGCAGGGGGCTGGGTGACGCCTGGGCGGCGTTTCCCCGTCCCTGGATCGCGGTGCTGATCGGGGGTGCTACGCAGCGCGGTGATCTGGGGCAGGAGCGACTGGATGCCCTGATCCGTGACCTGCGTTCGGCCGCAGAAGCCTCCGGGGGAAGTGTGCTGGTCACGCCCTCGCGGCGGACGGGCGCGGCCAGCACGCGACGACTGGTCGAGGGGTTGGCGGATGTTCCCGGGTTTGTCTGGGACGGGCAGGGCGAGAACCCCTTTATGGCAATGCTGGCAACAGCCGACCATATCGTGGTCAGTGCCGATTCCGTGTCCATGGTCTCGGAGGCGGCGGCGACCGGTGTCCCCGTATACACGGTGGCCCTGGGGCCGCTCGGCCGTCGCCTGCAGGCCTTTCACTCTGCCCTGGAGGCGGAAGGCGTGACCCGACCGTTTACCGGGGCGCTCGATCAGTGGTCCTACGCGCCGGTGAATGACACGCCGAAAGTGGCTGCGCATATCCGCCGCGAATTGGATCTGGAAGACTGATCGCGCGCGAGCCTCAGCCCGCGTAAGGATCGGGCATGCCCGCGCGCTTCTTGAAGCGCTTGTGGGTCCAGAAGTACTGGCCCGGGGCGTCCATCACGGCTTCTTCGATGATGTGGTTGATGCGCAGGGTGTCGGCGTAGGCGTCCTCGGTGGGGAAGTCTTCCACCGGGGGGTGGATGGTCACGACATAGTGGCCGTCTTCCCGGCGGTAGCCGAAAAAGGGCAGGACCGGGGCGCCGCTGACCCGGGCGATGCGATGGGTGGCCGTTTGCGTGTTGGCGGGTTCGCCGAAGAACGGGACCAGTTCGGTCTGGCGCCCGCTGGTGGCCTGGTCGGGCGCGTACCACACGGGCATGTTGTTGCGCAGGGTGCGTAGCAGTCCCTTGACGTCGTCGCGTGCGATTACGCCTGCCGTGTGGCGGTCGCGATTCACCTTGAAAAGGTGGTTGATCAGCGGGCGTTCGCTGGGCCGGTACATCGCGGCAAAGCGGCGGTGCAGGCCCAGCAGGCGCCCGCAAAGCTCGAGTGTGGTGAAATGGGCGCTCACCAGCAGGGCACCCTTGCCCTGTTCCAGCGCCTTGTCCAGATGCTCCAGTCCGTGGATTGTGTAATGCCCCTTGAGTTGCGTGTCGCGTCCCCACCAGGCCATGGCCATCTCCAGGATCCCCATGCCGGCCGCCTCGAAGTGCTCGCGCAGCCACTGTTCGCGCTGTTCGCCGGACTGGTCGGGAAAGCACAGTTCGAGGTTGGTGCGGGCGATCGCACGGCGCTCGCGGCCGAAACGGTAGAACAGTCGCCCGATGCCGCGGCCGAGCGCCTGCTGCCAGCGGATGGGCAGCTGGATGACCAGCCGTGCCAGGCCGATGACCGCCCACATGGGCCAGGTGGCGGGACCGCGGGGTGGGCGCTCGGTCGCGCTCGATGGTTCGGGCCGTGCCGTCACGGATCGGAGTCTCCCTGCGAATGACCCGCGTAGTCTACACGGCGCTGCTTGCGTTGCTGACCCCCTTGTTGCTGATCCGCCATGGCTTGCGCAGCCGTCGGGCTTCGGTGCGTGTCCGGCTGGGCGAGGTCATGGGCTGGGCGCGCGCGCCGGAGCCGGCCGAGATCTGGATTCATGCGGTATCGGTGGGCGAGGTGCTGGCGGCGGAACCCCTGATTCGCCGGCTGCTGGACGCCGGTTCGCGGCGCATCCTGGTTACGACCACGACGCCGACCGGTGCCGCCATGCTGGCGGAGCGGCTCGGCGGTCAGGTCATACATCGGTTCCTGCCACTGGACCTGCCCTGGCTGCAGCGCCGATTCCTGCGTGCCGTGCGACCGCGCGCCATCGTGGTCATGGAGACCGAGATCTGGCCGAACATGCTGGCGGAGGCGCGGCGTGCCGGGGTGCCGGTCGTGCTGGCGAACGCCCGGATGTCCGGACGTTCGGCCCGACGCTATGCCCGGATCCCGCGGCTGATCGCGCCGGCCATGAGCGGATTTGACTGGATTGCCTGTCGCAATGCGCTGGACCGGGAGCGCTTCGTCGCCCTTGGGGCCGTGCCCGATCGCGTGACGGTCAATGGCGATATCAAGTTCGACATCCACATCGAGGAGGACGATCGCCAGGAGGTCCGGTCCCTGCGTCCAGTGGTTGAGGGGCGCCCGGTGGTGATTCTCGCCAGTACCCATGCCGACGAAGAGGCCCAATTGCTGCCGGGGCTGCACGCACTGCGCGCCGAGTATCCACGCCTTCTGGTGATCGTGGCACCACGCCATCCGCAGCGGTTTCCCGAAGTGGCAGACCTGCTGGAACGTTCCGGGCAAAGCTTCATTCGCCGCAGCGAAGGTGTGCCGGATGCCGCCACGCATTTCTGGCTGCTGGACACGCTGGGGGAGTTGAAACGTTTCTTTGGCCTGGCCGATGTCGCCTTTATTGGGGGGTCACTGGTCGGTGTTGGTGGCCACAACCCGCTGGAGGCCGCATTGTGGAATTGTCCGGTCGTCATGGGGCCGCATGTCGACAACTTTGAACTTCTGGTGGAACGCATGGAGGCCGCGGATCTGCTATGGCGTTCAAGGAATGCCGAGGAGGCGGTCGCGCGGATGGCTGCGTGGCTGGGGGAGGATGAGTCCCGACGCGAGATTACTCGGCAGCGCGCAACCGCTTTTATTGCAGAGAATCAGGGTGCAACGGCGCGTTTACTGGAGTATCTGAACCGACATTCCTTCCCGGGACGATGACGGCGGGGTGCCGGGTTTTCATATGATCCCGGCGCGCCCGGATGCGTGTGCTTGATCGTGGGTGCGCGCGGTATCAGCTGCAACTCCTGCCGGAGCGTCGCAGCCACTGGCCGCATTGGCGGCATTGGTACCGATAGCCGCGCTTGTTAATGAGAAAGTGTCGGCGGGCGCTCAGGGGCTGGGGACCGCATCCGCATACATAGTCGTACTGGCGCATCGTGCGAGTGGTCAGCGCCGTCGCATGCGTGACACTCGGATTGGGGAAACCCAGCGCCCGCATCAGCCCTTTCCATTCGGGGCCATGGGGCCGAACCCTTCGTATGCCGTGGGCGCGGTAGACCAGCGAGTGGGCCACCTCGTGCGCCACCGTCTCGGGAAAATGCTGATCCCATTCCAGGCTGAAGGCTTCCGGATTGAAGCGCAGGGTTTCCGCATTCTTGCTCAGGCGCCATTGCCCGGCTGCCCGGCCTTTCAGATCAAATCGAATGGCCGGGAGGTCTTTGCCCGGTGTGCCTTCGATCAAATGATACAGCCGTGCCACCTCGTCACATATCTGCTTTCTCTTTTCAGGAGAAAGAGTGCGAGCGGACGCTTGTATTTCCTGCGTATTCTTATAATCTTTCTGGCATCGTTCCATGGGTTCGTATTATTCTGCCGTGGCCAAGTTTTAGAGAATGGGTCAGGGTTATGAAACCCTGTGGCCCAGACCTGTCATTGAATCGATTTTCAGAATCCGGGAGTGTTGCATGAGCATGGATAACAAGAAGGCCTCCGATCTTTCGGCCGAAGAACTGTACGCCCTCGCGCGCCAGCGGGAAAAGGAAGAGGCCGAGCGCAAGGAGGCCGAACGCCGTGAGAAGCGCGAGAAGCTGATGGAAAAGCGCAAGGAGATGCTGGCGCGCCACCGCAAGGAGCTCAACGAGCTGGAGCGCCAGATCCGCGAACTGGGCGGCCGTGTGGGCCGAGCCGCCAGCACCAGCGGTGGGCGTCGCGGGCGGCGCGCCGGAGGCGAGTCGATCAGCCAGAAGCTGTGCGAGATTGTCGCGAACAAGCCGGAGATGGGTATCAAGGAGATCAAGGCCGAGGCCGAGAAGATCGGTCTGGATACCAAGAACATCAGCCAGACCCTGGCCTACCTGAAGCGCCAGGGCCGGCTGACCTCGCCGCGTCGCGGGATCTACAAGGCGGCCTGACCGCCCCGCAGATCCGCCCGCTCGATGCTCACGGGCGGATCTGCAAGCCCTCCTCCGTACAGGCCAGTTCGCCATCGCCCGCAAACCAGCGGGCGATGGTCTTTCCGGCGATCTCGTGGCGCCAGCCGCTGCCCAGGCGGCCGGTTGTGCCGTCTCCTTTCAGCAGCTCGATGACATCTTTGCGCTGGGCGATGGCGGCGGCGGTGATCTGGTTGCGCCGCGCGCATTCGCGCAGCAGGGCCATGCCGATGTCGGCCAGGACCTCCTCGGCCTCGGTGAGCTTCGCCTTCTCCGGGAGCTGTGGCCATTCCTCACGCGGCAGGGCCTGGCCCTCGCGGATCGCCTCCAGCAGTTCTTCCTGACGCGGCGGCTTCATGCCGTCGGGGAAGCCGCGCAGCTGGTGCAGGGCGTCCACGTCCTCTGGGGTGCGTCGGGCGATGTCGATCAGGATGTCGTCGGCCAGGATCCAGCGTCGCGGGCGGTCGCTTACCTGTGCCGCGCGTTCGCGCCAGGCCGCTACGGTCTTCAGCACGCCGCGCTCACGCGGCTTGAGCCGCTTGACGCCGGAGACGCGCTGCCAGGCACCTTCGGGGTCCGGCTCGTAGAGGGCTGGGTTGCTCAGCGCCTCCATCTCCGGGCGCAGCCAGTGCATGCGGTCGTGGCTCTCCAGTTCATGCAGCAGGCGCATGAATACCGTGGCCAGAAAGCGCACGTCGTCCGCGGCGTAGTGGATCTGCTGTTCGCTTAGCGGGCGGCGTGACCAGTCGGTGCGGGTCTGGCTCTTGTCGAGGTCGCGGTCCAGGATCGCCTTGACCAGGTTGGCATAGCCGATCTGCTCGCCGTAGCCGAGCATGCTGGCGGCGATCTGGGTATCGAATACCGGGGCGGGGACGCGCCCGAGCTCGCGATACAGGACCTCGAGATCCTGCGATGCCGAATGGAAGACCTTGGTCACGCCGGCATCGAACAGCAGGGGCTCGAGCAGGCCCATATCCAGCCGTAGCGGGTCGACGCAGGCGATCTGGTCGAGGGTGGCCAGCTGGATCAGGCACAGGCGCGGGTAGTAGGTCTTCTCGCGCATGAACTCGGTGTCCAGCGCGATCCAGTCGGTCCCGGCGATGGTGTCCAGAAAGCCCTGCAGGGCCTCCGGGGTCTCGATCAGGCCATGATCATGCATCGTGCGATTTCTGGCTGGCCTCGAATGCCGCCTTCTGCTCGGGGGTCGCTTCTTGCTGGTAGCGCGCCTTCCATTCGCTGTAGGGCATGCCGTAGACGATCTCGCGCGCCCCTTCGTAGTCGATCGACTCGCCGCGTTCCTCGGCGGCGGCCACGTACCATTTGGACAGGCAGTTGCGGCAGAAGCCGGCCAGGTTCATCAAGTCGATGTTCTGCACGTCCTTGCGCTCGTCCAGATGCTGCAGCAGGCGGCGGAATACGGCGGCCTCGATCTCGGTTTGCTTGTTCGTGTCCATGGCAGGGCTCCTTGTTTCGGGTTGGCGGGGCACAGTATGCGTGACCGTTCCCGCGGCTTCGAGCCGGGCGCGGGTGTGTGCACGAATCGGCGTCTCCCTCAGGTCAGGTGCAGGAGCCAGCGCCGGCGCACGTCGCGCAGCAGGAAAAAGATCAGCGGCCAGAGCAGGGCGCTGGTGATCACCGGGGCCCAGTACGTAATCCGGTCCGGTGGAAAACCGGTAATCCCCTGGGGCCACAGGGCCAGCAGCTTGTACAGGGCGATCAGGATCGCGACCACCATCATCTGCTGCCAGACCGGGTACACCCGCAGGCGCGGATGGATCTGCAGCACGATGTAGATGATCACCGCCAGGGCGATGGCGTTCTGCCCCAGCAGTTGCCCCATCAGGGTATCCAGCAGTAAGCCGGCGACAAAGGCGGTCAGGATGCCCACGCGGGTCGGAAACGCCATGGCCCAGTAGATCAGGACCAGTGCCAGCCACTCCGGCCGCGCGGGGCGCAGGGTCTCGGGGATTGGCACGATGGCCAGGGCCAGGGCCGCCAGCAGGGTCAGCGCCACCGGCCAGGGGATGCCGATGGCGCGGGTCATGGCGTTGCCGGCGCGTTGTCGTCCGGCTCGGGTTCCGGCGTGAATGCGCCCGGCCTTGCCTCCGCATCCTCATCCAGTTCAAGGGGGGCGATGCCCGGCATGATTCCCTCGGTCCACAGCAGCAGGACCTCCCGGGAACGGTCCAGCGCCGCCAGTGGCTCGGCCTGGATGCTCAGAAAGGGCTGGCCCTGCGGGCGCTCGACGGAGGTGACCCGGGCGACTGGATAGTCGGCCGGGAAACGGCCGCCCAGCCCGGAGGTCAGCAGCAGGTCGCCGGGTTCGACGTCTTCCTGCAGCGGGACGTGGCGCATTTCGAGGCGTTGCGGGTTGCCGGTCCCGACCACCAGCCCCCGCAGGCCCGTGCGCGCGCTGAGCACCGGCAGGGCGTGGCTGGGATCGGAGATTAGCAGGGCCACGGAGCTGGTCAGGCGGGTGGACAGGACCTGACCGATCACGCCATCGGCATTGATGACCGGCTGGCCCGCGTAGACGTCGTCCGCGCGCCCCTTGTTGAGCACGATCTGCTGGCGGAAGGGGTCCAGGTCCACGGCCAGCAGCTTGGCGATCTCGACGCGTTCCTCGGCCTGTTGCGCGGTATTGAGCAGGGCCCGCAGGCGGTCGTTCTCCTGCTGCAGGGCCTCGAAACGCAGCTGGCGGGCGCGCAGTTCGGCGTTCTCGCTGCGCAGGATGCGGTTCTCGGTGATCAGGTCCTCGCGGCGGGTGAACGACTCGAACACCCGGCTGACCGCCTGGACCGGTGCGTCCACCGCGACCTGCAGCGGATAGGTCACGGTGGCCAGGGTGCTGCGGACAAACTGCAGTTCATTGACGCGGTGGTCCAGCGCCATCAGCGCCAGGCCCAGCAGGATGACCGCGAGCAGGCGCAGAGTGGGCGAGACACCCAGTCTGAACAGCGGCTTGCTGATGGCGTGACCTCCGGTTGCGGATCGCGTCGACGAGGCAGGGTTGCGGGGTGTTGTACCCGCGATCCTGCCGACCAGTTGCGGTCCGGAGTGTAACCCGAGTCACCGGCCGCGGGAGAGCCAGGGCTCCCGTGGCCGGAGTGGGGGTTATTCCATTGCCAGGAAGTCGACCCGCTTTTCGTCGAGCATCTCGAGCACGCGGCCGCCGCCGCGGGCGACGCAGGTCAGCGGGTCGTCGGCGATGACCACCGGAATGCCGGTTTCCTCCATCAGCAGGCGGTCCAGCTGCTGCAGCAGGGCGGAGCCGCCGGTCAGCACGATGCCGCGCTCGGCAACGTCCGCGCCCAGTTCCGGCGGGGTCTGCTCCAGCGCGGTGCGCACGGCGGAGACGATGCCGTACAGCGGGTCCTGCAGGGCCTCGAGGATCTCGTTGGAGTTCAGCGTGAAGGAACGCGGCACGCCCTCGGCCAGGTTGCGGCCCTTGACCTCGATCTCCAGCAGTTCCTTGCCCGGGTAGGCGGAGCCCACCGCGTGCTTGATGCGTTCGGCCGTGGCCTCGCCGATCAGCACGCCGTAGTTGCGGCGCACATAGGCCATGATGGCCTCGTCGAAGGTGTCACCGCCGATGCGCACGGATTCGGAGTAGACGATGCCGTTCATCGACAGCACCGCGACTTCGGAGGTGCCGCCGCCGATGTCCAGCACCATCGAACCGACCGCTTCGTCCAGCGGGATGCCGGCGCCAATGGCCGCGGCCACCGGTTCCTGCAACAGGTAAACCTTGCGCGCCCCGGCGCCGAAGGCCGATTCGCGGATCGCGCGGCGTTCCACCTGGGTGGCCCCGCAGGGCACGCAGACCAGCACGCGCGGGCTGGGCCGGAAGATCCGGCGTTCGTGCACCTTCTTGATGAAGTACTGCAGCATCTTCTCAGTGGTGGTGAAGTCGGCGATCACGCCGTCCTTCATCGGGCGCACCGTTACCACGTGCTCCGGCGTGCGGCCGAGCATCTTCTTCGCCTCGATCCCCACGGCCTCGATGGAGCGCGGGCCGCCCGGGCCGCGGTCCTGACGAATGGCGACCACGGAGGGTTCGTTCAGGACGATGCCCTGGCCGCGCATATAGATAAGGGTGTTGGCGGTGCCGAGATCGATGGAGATGTCGTTGGAGAACAACCCCAGGAGGCGTTTGAACATGAAGAAGAAACCTGCTTGAGTGGGCGGGCGGGAAAGCCGTCGACTCTAGCAAGCGCCCGGGGTTTGGGCAACAACGGCTTTGTGGTAAGTTTGCGCTCCGTTTTGCCCTCAGGGGAACACTGATTAATGAACACGCTCGCGTTGGCACCCCAGGTTTTCCGAGACCAGGCGCGGCGCGCAGCGGGTAGTGGTTCTACCCGCAAGCGGCGCAACGCCGGATCGGGGAACCTGGGGTGCCAACCCCGAGGGGCTCGGCCGCTTTTGCGCGGGAACGGCGTTGCGGTTCCCTTGTGCAGAATGACTGCACGGCAGTCGCCGCGCCTTGTTCGCACACAAAAGCGACTCGAGCGCGAGCGTGTTCATTGATCAGTGTTCCCCTAAAATCTGAACGCAACAGGACCCTTCCCGCCATGTCCGTCGATACCTCCGAAGTCCGGCGCATCGCCCATCTCTCCCGTCTGGCCATGAACGACGATCAGGCCCGGGATTTCGCGGGAGGGCTGAGCAATATCTTTGCCTTTGTCGAACAACTGGATGGGGCGGCCATCGAGGGTGTCGAGCCGATGGCCCACCCGCTGGACGCCGAGCAGCGCCTGCGCCCGGACGCGGTCACCGAGCCGGACCGGCGCGAGGCCTACCAGGCGATCGCCCCGGCCGTCGAGGGCGGGCTGTACCTTGTCCCGCGCGTGATCGAGTGATCCCCCGCGCGTGATCCACGTTGTCGCCGTTCTGTTGAATCCGTCACGCTTCTAGCCAGCAAGAGTCCCCGAAACCATGGCCCAGGAAACCCTGTCCGGCTGGGTGCGCAAGCTCCAGGCCCGCGAGATCAGTTCGCGCGAACTGACCCAGCTGTATCTGGACCGGATCGAGCGCCTCGATCCGCAACTGAACAGCTTTATCACCGTGACCGCCGAGCAGGCGCTGGCGCAGGCCGACGCCGCCG
The DNA here is from genome assembly GCF_000381105.1 of Thioalkalivibrio sp. ALE12. NCBI lineage: Bacteria > Pseudomonadati > Pseudomonadota > Gammaproteobacteria > Chromatiales > Ectothiorhodospiraceae > Thioalkalivibrio > Thioalkalivibrio sp. ALE12. Next base: position 506,595 of record NZ_KB905906.1, read on the forward strand.
ACGCGCGTCTGGCCCAGGGCGAGCAAGCGCCGTTGCTGGGTGTTCCGATCGCGCAGAAGGACATCTTCTGCACCGAGGGCGTGCGCACCTCCTGCGGCTCGCGCATGCTGGATCCGTTCGTCTCGCCCTATAACGCCACCGTGGTTGAGCGCATGAACGCCGCCGGGGCGGTGATGCTGGGCAAGACCAACATGGACGAGTTCGCGATGGGCTCCTCCAACGAGACCAGTTTCTACGGGCCCGTGCGCAATCCCTGGGATACCGAGAGGGTCCCGGGTGGCTCCTCCGGTGGCTCCGCCGCCGCGGTGGGCGCGCGCCTGGTGCCGGGGGCCACCGGCACCGACACCGGCGGCTCGATCCGCCAGCCGGCCGCGTTCTGCGGCATTACCGGGCTCAAGCCGACCTACGGCCGCGTCTCGCGCTACGGGATGATCGCCTTCGCCTCCAGTCTCGACCAGGGCGGGCCGATGGCCGCGACCGCCGAGGACTGCGGCCGGATGCTGAACGCGATGGCGGGCTTCGACGAGCGCGACTCCACCAGCGTCGAACGCCCGGCCGAGGACTTCACCGCCGGTCTGAACCAGGACCTCAAGGGCCTGCGCATCGGGCTGCCGACCGAGTTCTTCGGCGAGGCGGGCCTCGACGAGCGCGTGCGCGGCGTAATCGACGCGGCCATCGAGGTGCTCAAGGGCCGCGGTGCCGAGGTGCGCGAGGTCGGTCTGCCCAACAGCCACCTGTCGGTGCCGGCCTACTACGTGGTCGCCCCGGCGGAGTGTTCCTCCAACCTCGCGCGTTTCGACGGCGTGCGCTATGGCTATCGCTGCGAGAACCCCGAGGACCTGATGGACCTCTACACCCGCTCGCGCGGGGAGGGCTTCGGCGACGAGGTGAAGCGCCGCATCATGGTCGGCACATACGTGCTGTCCGCCGGCTACTACGACGCCTACTACCTGAAGGCGCAGAAGGTCCGCCGTATCATCGCCGATGACTTCCGCCGCGCGTTTGCGGACGTGGACGTGCTGCTGGCCCCGACCACCCCGGAGCTGCCGTTCTCACTTGGTGCCAAGGCCGATCCGGTCAGCATGTACCTGTCGGACATCTACACCATCGCCGCGAACCTCGCCGGGCTGCCGGCGATGTCCCTGCCGGCCGGCGAGATCGACGGTCTGCCGGTGGGGCTGCAGCTGATCGGCAACTACTTCGACGAGGCGCGCCTGCTCGGCGTCGCCCACCAGTATCAGCAAGAGACCGACTGGCACACGCGTGTGCCGGCGGCCTTCGCCTGAGGATCGCCGCATGGAATGGGAAACCGTCATCGGGCTGGAGATTCATGCCCAGCTCAATACCGTCTCCAAGATTTTCTCCGGGGCGCCCACCGCCTACGGCGCCGAGCCCAACCGCCAGGCCTGCCCGGTGGATCTGGGCATGCCGGGCGTGCTGCCGGTGCTGAACCAGGGCGCGGTCGAACGGGCCGTGATGCTGGGGCTCGCGATCAACGCCGAGATCACCCCGCGCTCGGTGTTCGCGCGCAAGAACTACTTTTATCCGGATCTCCCCAAGGGCTACCAGATCTCGCAGTTCGAGCTGCCGATCGTGGGCCTGGGGCACCTGGATATCGAGCTGGAAGACGGCACGACCAAGCGCATCGGGGTGACCCGCGCGCACCTCGAGGAGGACGCCGGCAAGAGCCTGCACGAGGGCTTCGAGGCGATGACCGGTATCGACCTCAACCGCGCCGGTACCCCGCTGATCGAGATCGTCTCCGAGCCGGAGCTGCGCTCCGCGAAGGAAGCCGTCGCCTACATGAAGAAGCTGCACTCGCTGGTGCGCTATCTCGATATCTGCGACGGCAACATGCAGGAAGGCAGCTTCCGCTGTGATGCGAACGTCTCGATCCGACCGAAGGGACAGACCGAGTTCGGTACCCGCGCGGAACTGAAGAATCTGAACTCCTTCCGCTTCGTCGAGCGCGCGATCAACTTCGAGGTCGAACGCCAGATCGACGTGATCGAGAGTGGCGGCACGGTGGTCCAGGAGACCCGCCTGTACGACCCGGACCGCGACGAGACGCGTTCCATGCGCAGCAAGGAAGAGGCCAACGACTACCGCTACTTCCCCGATCCGGATCTGCTGCCACTGGTCGTGGACAGCGCCTTCATCGAGACCGTGCGCGAAAAGCTCCCGGAGCTGCCGGACGCCAAGCGCGCGCGCTTCGTCGAGCAGTACGGCCTGTCGGACTACGACGCCGGCGTGCTGACCGCGACCCGCGAGATGGGCGACTTCTACGAGGCCGTGGCCGCCGGCTGCGATGCACCCAAGCTGGCCGCCAACTGGGTGATGGGCGAATTCTCCGCCGCGCTCAACCGCTCCGAGGTGGAACTGGGGGAGGCCCCGGTCAACGCCGACGGTCTGGCCGGACTGATCGCGCGCATCCAGGACGAGACCATCTCCGGCAAGATCGCCAAGGAGGTCTTCGAGGCGATGTGGAACGGCGAGGGCGACGCCGACGCGGTGATCGAGGCCAAGGGCCTCAAGCAGATCACCGACACCGGCGCGATCGACGCCATCATCGACGAGGTCATGGCCAACAACCCGCAGCAGCTCGAGCAGTACCGCGGCGGCAAGGACAAGCTGTTCGGCTTCTTCGTCGGCCAGGTGATGAAGGCCACCCAGGGCAAGGCCAACCCGGCCCAGGTCAACGAGCGCCTGAAGGCGAAGCTGGACGGTTGATGCGCGGACCGCGATCCCATGCGTGAGGCCGACACCCTGCATCGCTTCATGCTGGAGGAGGCCGGGGTGCGTGGTGAATGGGTGCACCTCGACGCCGCCTGGCAGGCCCTGCTGCAGCGCCACGAGTACCCGCCCTTGGTGCGCGATCTGCTGGGCCAGGCCTATGCGGCCGTGGCCCTGACCGCGGCCACGCTCAAGTTCAATGGCTCGTTGATCCTGCAGGTGACCGGTCCCGGCCCCGTGCACATGATCGTGGCCCAGGCCGATGGCCAGGGCCGGCTGCGCGGGCTCGCCCGCTTTCGCGAGACGCCGCCCGAGGGCGCCACCCTGGCCGAGTGTGCCGGCGAGGACGCGCGGCTGATGCTGACGCTGGACCCCGGCGACGGTGGCGAGCGCTACCAGGGCGTGGTCGAGCTGGAGGGCGAGACCCTCGCGGATGCCATGAATGTCTACTTCGAGCGTTCGGAGCAGCTGCCGACCCGGCTCTGGCTGGCCAGCGGGTCGGAGTCCGCGGCCGGCATGCTGTTGCAGGCGCTCCCGGGCGAGGGCGGCGATGCGGTCACGCGGGACTCGGAGGCATGGAACCGCGCGACGATCCTGGCCGAGACCACCACCGCCGAGGAGTTGCTGGAGCTGGATGCCGGCACGCTGCTGGGCCGGCTGTTCGCCGAAGAGCGCGTGCGCCTGTTCGACGGCACGGGCGTCAGCTTTCACTGCCCGTGTTCCCGCGAGCGTATCGGCGAGACCCTGCGCAGCCTCGGCCGTGACGAGATCCGCGGCATCATCGAGGAGCAGGGCGCGGTGGATGTGACCTGCGAATTCTGCAACGCCCACTACCACTTCGACCCGGTCGATGCCGAGGCCCTCTGCGCCGCCGAGGGTACCCAGCCTCCGACCCCGGACACCCGTCAGTAGTCAGCCCTTTGCGGCCCTCCCGCCGCACCCTCTCGTTAGCCCGCCGTGACCCCCGGTCGCCGGCCGGGCGCGGGCCGAGCCCCCGAGCGCCCGTGGTCTTGCTATAGAAGCAGGACTGATCTAGCAGCGTTCGCAGACGGGGGCGCAATGTATTCCCGGCATACCGAAATCCCGACCCTGGATGTCCGCCCCGGCTGGCTGGTGGAGGCGCGTTACTTCAACCAGGTGCGGCGTGCCCTGGCCCGTCTGGGGCCGGAGGTGCGCCTGTCGCCGCCCGGGCTGAAGCATCTGGATCTGATCCTCCAGCGCGATGCGTGGATTGTGGTCGACCGGGTGCTGAACGATATGCCGGTGGTCGCCTGGACCGCCTTTCACTCCCGGGGGCGGCGCAGCCTGCATCGTCCAGTGGCCTGCGAACTGCTGCTGTTCCACGCCATGGCCAGCATGGTGATGAACCGCACCCTGTCGGCGATGGAGCCGGAGCTCGCGGCCGCACTGGCCGAGGCCGGGCCGCCGGCGGCCTCCGGCAAGGTCCTGCCGTTTAATCCGCGCTCCTGCGCCTGAATCGGGGTTGCCCCGGGTTCAGGACGGGGCGTGGCGGTGGCCACACGCGGGGCAGCCGGGGTCGCGCCGCAGGCGAATCTCCCGGAACTGCATGGCCAGTCCGTCGAGGATCAGCAGCCGGCCGCTCAGGGTCGGCAGGCCCATCAGCAGCTTCAGCGCCTCGGTGGCCTGCAGGCTGCCGACCACGCCGGGCAGACTGGCCAGCACCCCGTTGGCGGCGCAGGTGTCCTCGTCGCCGCCCCCTTCGCCGTAGAGACAGTGGTAGCAGGCCGCCCCGGGATCGCGGTAGTCGAAGGTGGTCAGCTGCCCCTCGAAACGGATCACGGCGCCGGAGACCAGTGGCGTGCCGGCCGCCAGCGCGGCCCGGCTGATGGCCCCGCGGGCGGCGAAGTTGTCCGTGCCGTCCAGGACCGCGTCGGCGTCGGCGAACAGCCGGCGCATGGCCGCGTCGTCGAGACGTTCGGCGCGCGCCTCCACCCGGCAGGCGGGGTTCATCGCGGCGATGCGGTCGGTCGCCGAGGCGACCTTGTCGCGGCCGATGTCGGCATCGGTATGCAGGATCTGGCGCTGCAGGTTGGTCACCTCGACGTGGTCCGGGTCCACCAGGGTCAGGCGGCCCACGCCGGCTGCGGCCAGGTAGGCGGCGACCGGAGAGCCCAGTCCGCCCAGTCCCATGATCACCGCATGCGCCTGCCGCAGGGCCTCCTGACCCTCCACTCCCACGCCGGGGAGCATGATCTGGCGGCTGTACCGCAGGAGCTGGTCGTCATCCATGGAGCAGGTCTCCGGAGAAAGGCCGAAATTGTAACCGGCGTCACGCTCGCCGGCGGCCTCAGTTGGGTACCGTTCAGGAACGCGGAATAGGCTGAATCCTGGCAATCCTGCCACAACCACGGGTCGGTCGACGCTCCTGAGGAACGCGCGGACGACCCGAATGGAAGGAGGGATCACTCATGAAGCGACTCACGATTCTGGTACCTGCGGCATTGCTGGCGCTTGCCCTGGCCGCCCCCACCCACGCGGCCCAGCCGGTCACCGGCGCGCTGCCGTCGGTGGCCGGCGCCAGCTTCGATGCCGCCGCGCTGCAGCCTGTGCGGCATGGACATTCTCGGGGGCACAAGCACTACCGCGGCCACCCGGGTGCCCACGGCCACAAGCAGGCCAAGCGCGCGAAACAGCGCGGCCGCGGCCATCACAAGCGCTCGCGCAGCTACGAGCATCATCACTACCACTACTATGACAACCGCTCGAGCCGCTACCGCCACCGTTCTTCGCCCAGCGGCTCGGTCAACCTGCACCTGCGCCTGCCGCTCTGATCCGGATGCGTCCCCGACGCACTGCGAGCCCCGGCTTATGGCCGGGGCTTTTTTGTGATGGTTGCAAGCGCCAACCGATTCAGCGGTAGCCCCGGGTCAGTGCATCCCCAGCGTGGTCCGTTCGTGGCCGGCGGGGTCCCTCAAGGTCCGGATCGCCCGGTAGCCCGCCTGTTGCAGGCGGTCCCGCACGGACGGGCCCTGATCGAAGCCGTGTTCCAGCAGCAGCCATCCGCCGCGATTCAGGTGGGGCCGGGCGGTATCGATCACCCGGTACAGGTCGGCCAGGCCATGGGCGTCCGCCGCCAGGGCCGAACGCGGTTCGAAGCGCAGGTCGCCACGGGTCAGGTGCGGATCATCCGGGTCGATGTACGGCGGGTTGCAGGTGATGATGTCCAGCCCTGCCGTTGGCGTCAGCGCGTCCAGCCAGTCGCCCTGCCACAGCCCGACCGGCAGCCCCAGGTCGCGCGCGTTGGTCTGCGCCTGTTGCAGCGCCGCGTGGCTGCGGTCGCTGGCGAAGGCCCGGATGCGCGGGCGTTCGCTTTTCAGTGCCAGGATGATGGTACCGGGGCCGGTGCCGAGGTCCAGCACCCGGGGGGTGTCGGTTGCGAGTGTGTCGATGGCCAGGAGCGCCTGTTCCACCAGCAGCTCGGTTTCGGGGCGCGGGATCAGGCAGGCGGGGGAGACGCCCAGGTCCAGTGTCCAGAAGCTGCGTCGGCCGAGGATGTGGGCCATCGGTTCGCCGGCGCAGCGGCGCTGGCAGAGCGTGTCGGCGCGGGCGGCCTGTTCGGCCGTGGCGGGGTCGGTGCCGTGGGCGATCAGCTGCGCGGTGTCCAGGCCGGTGGCGGCGCCCAGCAGCATGCGGGCCTCCAGTCCGGGCGCCTCGATCCCGGCGTCCTGCAGGTGGGCGCGCAGGTCCCGCAGCAGGCTGTCCAGCGTGGCCGGGGGTTCCATTACGCCTCGGAGAGAGTGGCGAGTTGCTCGGCCTGGTATTCGTGGATCAGCGGGTCGATGACCGGGTCGAGGTCGCCGGCCATCACCTGTTCCAGCTTGTACAGGGTCAGGTTGATGCGGTGATCGGTCACGCGGCCCTGCGGGAAGTTGTAGGTGCGGATGCGCTCGGAGCGGTCGCCGCTGCCGACCAGCCCCTTGCGTTCGGCACTCTGCGCGGCGGCCTGGGCCTCGCGTTCGGCCTCGAACATGCGTGCGGCCAGATAGGTCATGGCCTTTGCGCGGTTCTTGTGCTGCGAGCGTTCTTCCTGGCATTCGACCACGATGCCGGTGGGCAAGTGGGTCAGGCGCACCGCGGAGTCGGTCTTGTTCACGTGCTGGCCACCGGCGCCGGAGGCGCGGAAGGTGTCCACGCGCAGGTCGGCCGGGTTGATCTCCGGCATCTCGACCTCCTCCAGTTCCGGCAGGATGGCGACCGTGGCCGCGGAGGTGTGGATGCGGCCCTGGGATTCGGTCTCGGGGACGCGCTGCACGCGATGGGCCCCGGATTCGAACTTGAGTCGCGAGTAGGCGCCCTGACCGGCCAGGCGCCCGATCACCTCGCGGTAGCCGCCATGCTCGCCTTCGCTGGCGCTGAGGATCTCCAGCTTCCAGTTCTTCTGCTCGGCGTAGCGGGTGTACATGCGCAGCAGGTCGCCGGCGAACAGCGCGGCCTCGTCACCGCCGGTGCCGGCGCGGATCTCGAGGAACACGTTGGCGTTGTCGTGCGGGTCCTTCGGGATCAGGTGGCGGTAGAGCTCGGCCTCCAGGGCCTCGGTCTGTTCGGTCAGGGCCTCGATCTCGGCCTCGGCCATCGCACGCAGTTCGGGGTCGTCCTCCGCGAGCATCGCGCGCGCCTCGTCCAGTGCGGCGTGGTTTTCGTGCCAGGCCTTCCAGGCCTCGGCGACCGGCTCCAACTGGCTGTATTCCTGGGACAGACGACGCAGCTGGTCCGGGTCCTCGGCGGCATCCGGGGTGGCCAGCAGTTGCGCGATCTCGGCGTGGCGCTCGGCCAGGCCCTCGAGCTTGGTGCGGAACGAGGCCTTCACGAATGGGTGCCGGAGTCGGGATCGTTGCCGGGGTCGTCTTCCGGGGCCGGTAGCTGGAACAGGCGGTGCGCGGCCTCCAGCAGGCGGGCGTCGCCCTCGTGGGCCGCGGTGTTCAGCGATTTGCAGGGGGCGTGCATCAGCTTGTTGGTCAGGTTGTGCGCCAGGAGCTGCATCGCCTCCTCCGGCGACTTGCCGGCGCGCAGCATCGCCTCGGCTTTCGCCAGGGCTTCCGCCTTCACGCTGTCGGCGCGCTGGCGCAGCTGGCGGATGCTGTCCACCGAGTCGCGGGCCCGCAGCCAGCGCATGAATTCGCCGGCGCGCTGGGTGATGATCTCTTCGGCCTGTTCGGCCGCGGCCTGGCGCGAGGCCATGTTCTCGTCGATGACCTCCTGCAGGTCGTCGACGGTGTAGAGGTAGACGTCCTCGAGCTGGCCGACTTCGGGCTCGATGTCGCGCGGCACGGCGATGTCGACCATGAACATCGGCTTGTGGCGCCGCTTGCGCAGGGCGCGTTCCACCGCCCCCTTGCCCAGGATGGGCAACGGCGCGGCGGTGGAGGAGATCACGATATCGGCATCGGCCAGGCGGTCCGGGAGCTGGTCGAGGCTGATGGCCTCGGCGTCGAAACGCCCGGCCACCGCGCGGGCGCGCTCGACCGTGCGGTTGGCCACGATCACGTTGCCAATGCCGCCACCGGAGAGGTGCTGCAGGGCCAGTTCGATGGTCTCGCCGGCACCGATGACCAGCGCGGTCAGGGGCTTCAGGTCACCGAAGATCTGGCGTGCCAGCGAGACCGCGGCGAAGGCGACCGAGACGGCGCTCTGGCCGATGGCGGTCTGGGTGCGTACGTCCTTGGCGGTGGCGAAGGCGTGCTGAAACAGCCGTTCCAGCGAACGCCCCAGCGTGCCGGCGTCGTGGGCATGCTGGTAGGCGGTCTTCATCTGTCCCAGGATCTGCGGCTCGCCCAGGACCATGGAGTCCAGCCCGCTGGCTACGCGCAGGGTGTGGCGCACGGCGGAGCCGTCGTGGTGCAGATAGAGGTAGGGCTTCAGTTCGTCGCGGTCGATGCCGTGGTAGCCGCCGATCCAGTCGAGCACGCGCTGTTCGCTGTGGGGGTCGCCCTCGCGGAAGTAGACCTCGGTGCGGTTGCAGGTCGACAGGATCGCGGTTTCCGGCAGCAGCACGCCGGAGCGCAGCGAGTGCAGGGCCTCGCCGAGCTCGTGCTCGTTGACGGAAAGCCGCTCGCGAATGGCGACCGGTGCCGTCTTGTGATTGATCCCGAGAGTGAACAGCATGCTGGCGCGTATTGTGCCGGAAAACGCGGGCGCGTGGCCCAATTTCCCGATAGTGTACTGTGCTGTAGGCTAGGGAAACGCTGATTAATGTGCACGCACGCGCTCGAGTCGCTTTTGCGTGCGAACAAGGCGCGGTGACTGCCGTGCAGTCATTCTGCACAAGGGAGCCGCAACGCAGTGCGCACGCAAAAGCGGCCGAGCCCCTGCTTTCAATGGCTTGTGGGGTTGGTGCCCCCTGTTCCCCGATCCTGCGTTGCGCCGCTTGCGGGTAGAACCACTACCCGCTGCACGCCGCGCCTGGTCTCGGAAAACCTGGGGCGCCAACGCGAGCGTGCACATTAATCAGCGATTCCCTGGCGTTGGATTGCGGCGGGGATGGAACCCCGCAGGTGCCTGCCCCGTCCCACCCGGTATGCCTGTGCTGATGCCGACTGGATACAAGATGATTCGAAGCCTGCTCGCGCTGACCGCCGTGCTTTCCCTGGCGGGCTGCGCGCACACCCAACTGGATGCCTCGGAACCGCCGGAGTCGGATCACCCCGAGGTGCTCCCGCTGATGCAGACCGAGGATCCGGAGGCCGCGCTGATGTTCAGCGTGCTGGCCGCCGAGATCGCGGTGCGTTCCGGCGAGCATGCCGAGGCCGCGCGCTACTACGGGGCGGCGGCCCTGCTGAGTGACGATCCCGCCATTGCCGAACGCGCCACGCGCATCGCGCTGTTCGCGCGCGATCACGAGCAGGCCCAGCGGTCGGCCGACCGCTGGCTGCGGCTCGCGCCGGAGAGCATGGAGGCCAGCCAGGTCTCGACGGTGTTGCGGATCAATGCGGGGGATGCCGAACAGGCGGCCGAACAGCTGGATTCGCTGATGAATCGGGTGGTGGTGCAGGGTGGCGACCCCAACGCCACGCTGGGCGGCGTGATCGGCCAGGCCCAGGATCAGGCCGCCGCCCTGGAGACCATGCGGCTGCTCGCCGAGCGGCGCAGCGACGATGTCGGTGTCCACCGTGTACTGGCCGAGGCCGCGCTCCGCTTCGGCGAGCCGGGCGAGGAGGTGCTGGCGGTGACCGGGCCGGCCCGCGAGCGCTTCCCGGATTCGGTGCCGCTGCAGCTGCTGCATGCGCGGGCCCAGAGCGAGGCCGGGCAGGAGGACGCCGCAATCGAGACCCTGCGCGCGACGGTGGAGGCGCACCCGGAGAGCCGCGAGGCCCGGCTGGGCTATGCGCGCGTCCTGACCGAAATGGAGGATGACGCCTTCGCCCGCGAGGAGATGGATCGCCTGGTGGAGCTGGCGCCGGAGGATACCCAGCTCCTGCTGGCGCTGGCCCTGATGAACCTGGAGGCAGAGCAGCTGGGGCCGGCCCGGGATTACCTGGAGCGCCTGGACGCACTGGGGGAGCGCGAGAACGATGTCGCGTACTACCTTGGTCGGCTGCACGAGATGGCCGACGAGCCGGACGCCGCCCTGGCCGCCTATGGCCGCGTAGAGGGGGGTGATCACGCCGACGATGCGCGCCTGCGCAGTGCGCGCCTGACGCTCCGGCACGAGGGCCAGGAGGCGGCGCGTGACTTGTTTGCGCCGATGCAGCAGGGCGTGGACGACGATCTGGCCCGCCGCGCCTACCTGGCGGAGGCGAACGCACTGCGCGAGATCGGCGACTATGCCGAGGCACGCGCCCGGCTGAATCGCGGGCTGGTGCAGTTCCCCGGGGATACCCGGCTGCTGTACCTGCGGGGTCTGGTCCACGAGCGCGAGGACGACATCGCGGCCGCCGAGGCCGATTTCCGCACGATCCTCGAGTCCGATCCCGAGAACGTCGCGGCCCTGAACGCGCTGGGGTACACCCTGGCGGATCGCACCGAGCGGTATGACGAGGCCTATGACCTGATCCTGCGTGCCTACGAGCAGGAGCCGGACGATGCCGCCATCATCGACAGCTACGGCTGGGTGCTGTACCGCCTGGGCCGGCTGGAGGAGGCCGAGACGCAGCTTCGCCGGGCGTACTCGCTGTCGGACGACGGCGAGATCGCCAGCAATCTGGCCGTCGTCCTCTGGGAACGTGGTGCGCGCGACGAGGCGCGGGAGATCCTCGAGGCTGCGCTGGAGCGCGAGCCCGATCATGAACGCCTGCAGCGCGTACGCAACGACCTGATCGAATGAGCCGGGCTGCGGGGATGCGGAAGCCCGGGGATCTTGCGGGCGGGGCGAGGCTGGCCGGTCTGCTGGTCGGCCTGGGTCTTCTGCTGGGTGGCTGTGCCGCGCCCCTGCCAGAGGCGGATACCTCGCCGGCCGCCGAGGCCGCCTTCGAGGCCCGCACCGCACAGCTGGAGGCGCTGGACAGCTGGCGACTGGTCGCGCGCCTGGGGCTGGCCTCCGGCGAGGAATACTGGTCCGCCCAGCTCAACTGGCGGGTGCAGGAAGGTCAGCACGTGCTGGACCTGTCCGGCCCGATGGGGCGCGGTGGTGGCCGGCTGACGCTGTCGGAGAACGGCCGCGCGCTGCTGGTGACCCGGTCCGGCGAGCGTTTCCAGGCGCAGGACCCGGATGCGCTCGTCGCGCGGGTCCTGGGCGAGTCGATCCCGGTCAGCGGCATGGTCTACTGGGTGCGTGGCCTGCTCCACCCCGAGGCCTCGTACCAGCTGGATGTCGACGCGGACGGCCGGCCACTGGAGATCCACCAGTCCGGCTGGACCATCGAGTACAACGAGTTCGAGGAAATCGACGGCCTGGCGATGCCGGTCACCATGGTGCTGGAGCGCGAAGGGGTGGAATTGCGGGCCCGCATCGGTCGCTGGCAGCTTGGTGGTGATCCGTCATGACCGCTGCCGTCGCGGGCGGGGCCTTCGACACCACTTTTCCCGCGCCCGCCAAGATCAATCGATTCCTGCATATCACCGGCCGGCGGGCGGACGGATATCACGAGCTGCAGACGGTGTTCCAGTTCCTCGGGCTGGAGGATCGCCTGCGCTTCGAGCCCCTGCCGGCGGGGCGCTTCGAGATGGCGGGCGCGGCCATCGACGGGGCCGACAACCTGTGCCTGCGCGCGGCCCGGCGCCTGGCCCGGGTGGCGAAGACCCCATTTGGCGTGCGTATCCATCTCGACAAGCGGATCCCGGTGGGCGGTGGCCTGGGGGGCGGCAGTTCCGATGCCGCCACCACGCTGGTGGCCTTGAATGCCCTGTTCGAGCTGGGGTGTGATGTCGAGCAGCTGGTGGGGATCGGCCTGGAGCTGGGTGCCGACGTACCGGTGTTCGTGGTCGGCCAGGCAGCCTGGGCCGAGGGTGTGGGCGAGCGGCTCACGGCCGTGGCCCCGGATACCGGCTGGATCCTGCTGATCGACCCCGGGGTTTCGGTCGCCACCGGGGCGATGTTCGGGTGTGCGGAATTGACACGCGACTGCCCCACCGAGACAATTTCGTCCGCCGTCGACGCCAGCCGGTTCGTCAACGTGTTCGAACCGGTGGTGCGGGCTCGTTATCCGGAGGTGGATCGAGCGCTGCACTGGCTGGCGGAGCAGACGCCGCGGGCGCGCCTGAGCGGGAGTGGCGGTTGCGTGTTCGGGGTGTTCCCCGACGAAGCGGCCGCTGGGGCGGCGCAGTCCGCGCAGCCGGCTCCGTGGCGCAGCTGGGTGACACCGCTGGTAAACGTGTCGCCCCTGCGGGCCTGGCTGCCGCCAGGCGGTGTCGAGACAGAGTAAGTCCAGAGTTATTGGGCCGTAGCCAAGCGGTAAGGCAGCGGGTTTTGATCCCGCCATGCGCAGGTTCGACGCGAGCGGCGCAGCCGCGACCGACCGTCGCCGAAGGTGACGGCCCGTAAGGGTGGCGCGCAGCGCCATCATCCTGCCGGCCCGGATCGGCGCCGCCGATCCGCGGGATGTGCCGGGCACGACGCCGGCCGGGCAGTACAATAGAGTCCAGTGAGTTATTGGGCCGTAGCCAAGCGGTAAGGCAGCGGGTTTTGATCCCGCCATGCGCAGGTTCGAATCCTGCCGGCCCAGCCATACAACGAAACCGCGGCGCATGGCGCCGCGGCGCCGGCCAAAGGGCCGACAGGGTGAGAACCGGGTTCGACTCGAGCGGCACAGCCGCGAGAGCACGCCACCGCAGGTGGCGCCCGAAGGGTGGCGCGCAGCGCCATCATCCTGCCGGCCCAGCCAACACCGGCCCCGCGCCCGAGTATGGCGCGAGGCAGAACCATCAGGACCCCGGCCCCGCGCCGGGGGCTATACTGGAGCCCGGGCGAGATCGCAGCCCGCTCCACTCCATCCAGACCGGGACGAACCGTGGTCGACAAGAATCGCATGATGATCTTCGCGGGCAATGCGAACCCGCGTCTCGCCCAGGCCGTTGCCGAGCACCTGGGGTTGCCGATGGGCAAGGCTATCGTCGGGCGTTTCAGCGATGGCGAGGTGCAGGTCGAACTACTGGAGAACGTTCGCGGCCGCGACGTGTTCCTGATCCAGCCGACCGGGCAGCCGACCAACGAAAACATCATGGAACTGGTGATCATGGTGGATGCGCTGCGCCGCGCCTCGGCCGGTCGCATCACCACGGTGATCCCGTACTTCGGTTATGCCCGCCAGGATCGCCGCGTGCGCTCGGCGCGGGTGCCGATCTCGGCCAAGGTGGTCGCGAACATGATCGAGGCGGTCGGGGCGGACCGTGTGCTGACGATCGACGTGCATGCCGACCAGGTGCAGGGCTTCTTCAACGTCCCGGTGGACAATATCTACGCCTCGCCGGTGCTGCTGGGCGATGTCTGGCGGCATGTCTCGGGTGATTTGACCGTGGTGTCGCCGGACGTCGGCGGGGTGGTGCGCGCTCGCGCGATCGCCAAGCGTCTGGATGACGCCGACCTAGCGATCATCGACAAGCGCCGCCCGCGCGCGAACGAGTCCGAGGTGATGCACATCATCGGGGATGTGCGCGGCAAGTCCTGCATCATCATCGACGACCTGGTGGATACCGCCGGGACGCTGTGCCAGGCGGCGAAGGCCCTGAAGGCACACGGGGCGGAATCGGTGATGGCCTATGCCACGCACCCCGTGCTTTCCGGCGCGGCAATTGATAACATTAACGGTTCGGCGCTTGACGAGCTGGTGGTGACCGACACCCTGGCCCTGCAGCCCAACGCACAGGGTTGCGAAAAGATCCGCCAGTTGTCGGTGGCGGAGATGCTGGCGGAGACGATCCGCCGCATCAACCGCGAAGAATCCGTCAGTTCGCTGTTCATGGACTAGACGTCTTGAACTAGCCGGAAGATTTCGGGAGGCTCTGCCTCCCTTCAGCGCCCCGCCTGGTCGCGGGCGGGGTGTGTTCAGGGCGCTTCGGGTGAAGCGCCTTTCATTTTGGAGACTGTAGCAATGAGCATGAGCTTTACCATTGAAGCCGAGAAGCGTGACGAACAGGGTTCGAGTGCGAGCCGCCGCCTGCGTCGCGCCGGCAAGCTGCCCGCCATCCTGTACGGAGCGGACAAGGACGCCGTGGCGATCACGCTGGATCACAACGCGATGGTCCACAACCTCAAGGAAGACGCGTTCTACTCGCACATCCTGAGCGTCAAGCTGGACGGCAAGACCGAGAAGGCGATCCTGCGCGATGTGCAGCGCCATCCGTTCAAGCCGACCATCTACCACGTAGACCTGATGCGCGTGAGCGCCAATCAGCCGATCCGCGTCAGCGTGCCGCTGCACTTCCACAACGAGGAAGAGGCCAAGGGCGTCAAGCTGGGCGGCGGCATGGTCAGCCGCATGATCAACGAGCTCGAGGTCGAGTGTCTGCCGGGCAACCTGCCCGAGGCCATCGATATCGACGTGCTCGAGATGGATGTCGGTGACACCCTGCACATCTCCGAGCTCAAACTGCCGGAAGGCGTGCAGAGCGTGGCCCTGATGCATGGCGAGGACTACGACTATGCCGTGGTCAGCGTAGTGCTGCCGCGTGCGGCCAAGACCGATGAGGAAGAGGGCGAAGAAGCCGAAGCCGAGGCTGCGGAAGCCGAAGGTGGCGAGGAAGCCGCCGGTGGCGAAGAGGCCTCCGGCGACGAGGCGGAGTCCGAGGACAAGGAGTAAGCCCTGCGGCTTGCCGCCTGAACGATGGCGATCCAACCCGAACCGATCCGTCTGGTGGTCGGGCTGGGCAACCCGGGCCCGCGTTATGCCGAAACCCGGCATAACGCGGGTTTCTGGTTTGTGGACACCCTGGCCCGCCGGCATGGCGTGGATTTCCGCGCCGAGAGTCGCTTCGATGGCGAGGCGGCCCGGCTCAACCTGCCCGAGGGCGACTGCTGGCTGCTCAAGCCCATGAGCTTCATGAACAAGAGCGGTCTGCCGGTGCGCAAGTGCGCCGATTTCTACCGTATCCCCCCCGAGGCCATCCTGATCGTCCATGACGAACTGGATCTCGATCCGGGCGTGGTGCGGCTGAAGCTGGGCGGCGGGCATGGTGGTCACAACGGCCTGCGGGACCTGCACCGGCACCTGGGCGGCCCGAACTATGCCCGTCTCCGGGTCGGCATCGGCCACCCGGGGCACCGCGACGACGTGGTGCCCTTTGTGCTGGATCGTCCCGGCAAGGCCGATACGCAGGCCATCGAGGAGGGCATCGACACGGCCCTGGACCAGGTCCCGGCGCTGGTGGCCGGGCGCTGGGACGAGGCGGTGCGCAATCTGCATGGCGGCGGGTCGAAGGCGGCCGCCGGCCCCAAGAACCCCGAGGAAGCCCGATGAGTTTGAAATGCGGGATCGTGGGCCTGCCGAATGTCGGCAAGTCCACCCTGTTCAATGCCCTCACGCGCGCGGAGATCGCCGCGGAGAACTATCCCTTCTGCACCATCGACCCGAATGTGGGCGTGGTGGAGGTTCCGGATCCGCGCCTGACACGGCTGAGCGAGATCGTGAAGCCGCAGCGCACGCTGCCGACCACGGTCGAGTTCGTGGACATCGCCGGGCTGGTGGCCGGGGCCGCGCAGGGCGAGGGTCTGGGTAACCAGTTCCTGGCACATATCCGCGAGACCGACGCGATCGCCCAGGTCGTGCGTTGTTTCGAGGATGACGACATCGTGCATGTCGCCGGCAAGGTGGATCCGATCTCCGATATCGAGACCATCAGCACCGAGTTGATGCTGGCGGACCTGGAGACGACCAACAAGGCGCTCAATCGCCTGGCGCGCGCGGCCAAGTCGCAGGACAAGACCGCGATCGCGCAGCTGAAGGCCGCCGAGAAGGTGGCGGCCGGTCTGGATCAGGGCATCCCCGCGCGGGCCCAGGATCTCGACGAGGATGAGCGGCGGCTGCTGTACGACCTGCATCTGCTGACGATCAAGCCGATGATGTACATCGCCAACGTGGACGAAGCCTCGTTGGTCGATGGCAACGAGATGGTCGCGTCGGTGCGGGCGAAAGCCGCCGAAGAGGGTGCCGAAGTGGTCAGTGTCTGTGCCGCGATCGAAGCCGAGATCGCGGTGCTGGATCCCGAGGAGCGGGCGGAATTTATCGCCGATCTCGGGCTCGACGAGCCGGGGCTGGATCGCGTGATCCGTACGGCCTATCGCCTGCTGGAGCTTCAGACCTTCTTTACCGCCGGCGAGAAGGAGGTGCGGGCCTGGACTGTGCGCCAGGGCTCCACCGCGCCGCAGGGTGCCGGGGTGATTCACACCGATTTCGAACGCGGCTTTATCCGCGCCGAGGTGGTGGGGTACGAGGACTTCGTCGAGCACAATGGCGAACAGGGCGCAAAGGATGCGGGGAAATGGCGCCTCGAGGGCAAGGAATACTTGTTGAAAGAAGGTGACGTGGTACATTTCCGCTTTAATGTCTGAGCGTCACGCTAGGTAATTGGCCGCGAGCGCTTTCGGGTGATCGAAGCGCGATTCGTGGCAACAAATTTCGGGAGTACAGCAATGGATGTAATGGATCGGATTCGCCAGCAGGTGGAAGACAACCCGGTGGTGATCTTCATGAAGGGCACCCCGCAGTTCCCCATGTGCGGCTTCTCCAGCCGTGCGGTCGAGGCGCTGAAGCGCTGCGACCAGGAATTCGGCTACGTGAACGTGATCGCGGACCAGGAGGTCATGCAGAATCTGCCGCGCTTCGCCGACTGGCCGACCTTCCCGCAGGTCTACATCGACGGCGAGCTGATCGGCGGCTGCGATATCACCCTCGAGATGTTCGAGAGTGGCGAGCTGAAGAAGATGGTCGACGAGGCCCACGCCAAGCGCGCCGCGAGTTAAAGCATGGAGGTGGGCGGCAGCCCTAGGGGCTGCCGCCCAACCAAAACCGTCATCCGCGAGGCCCAGCAAGGGATCGTGGTGATCTCCTGATGTGCCCCCGGATTCCCGCCGTCGTGGCCGTGTCCGGGAGATTGCGTCACCCCTGCGGAGTTCGCAATGACTGGAGAGGGTTGGTCATCGCGCGCCCCGCAGGGGCGTGGCGATCTCCCGAAGCATCGACGCGCCCCGAGCGGTGCCGACGGTGGGAGATTGCTTCACCCCTGCGGGGTTCGCGATGACGGGGCTGAGGGTTGGGTCATCGCGAGGCGCGCAGCGCCGTGGCGATCTGCGAGGGGTCGCAGGGCGTGTGTTGCGTCAGCTCCCGGGCGGGAGTTCTTCCGGGTCGGGCAGGCGCAGCGCCGGCTGCGGCACGCCGATCCCGTCCTGCCAGCGGTTGGCGATCTGGCAGAAGATGTCCGCGGTCTTTTCCGCGTCGAATGCGGCGCTGTGGGCGGACTCGGTATCCCAGCCGATCCCCGCGGCGTCGGCCGCTCGTGCCAGCACCGTCTGGCCAAAGGCCAATGCCGAGAGTGACACCGTGTCCAGGCTGCTGAACGGATGGAACGGGTTGCGCTTGATCCCGCAGCGTTCGGCCGCGGTATGCACGAAGCCAAGGTCGAAGTGCGCATTGTGTCCGACCAGGATCGCGCGCTTGCAGTGGTTGACCTTCACCTCCCGGCGGACCTCGCTGAACAGCTTCCCCATCGCCTGATCCTCCGGCCAGGCGGCCCGCAGCGGGTGGTACGGGTCGATGCCGTTCACTTCCAGGGACTTCGGGTCCATCTCCGAGCCTTCATAGGGACGCACATGCAGACTCACCGTGCGATCGCGCACCAGGTGGTCCTGCTCGTCCCGGCGCAGAAACACCGCGGCCACTTGCAGGAGCGCATGGCGGCGGCAGTCGAAGCCCCCCGTCTCCACGTCCACCACCACCGGCAAAAAGCCGCGGAAACGGTTCGCCATTGGGCGGTGCTGCGGGTCCAGCTGGACGGGTTCGGCCATGGTTTTGCTCGATCTCGATGGGGGTGTTTCGCGGGTTTTGGAGTCGTTACGGGCGCATCGGAAGGCTTTCGCGGTGTTTGCGGATTTTTCCGCATATTTTGCCGACGTTCGGCGCCATAGAAGGCTTTCGCTTGACCTGTTGGCGGCACAGTCGGGATACTTGCGCCTTTTATGCCCGCCCGACACCGGCGCATGGTAGCAAATGCCCGACCGCCCGGTGGTCCGGCCCCGTCGTGGCAACCCGATTCCCAACCCGTTTTCAGGGGTAGAGCATGGACCCGAACGCGACCGAACACGATATCGACCCGCAAGAGACCCAGGAGTGGATCGACGCCCTGGCCTCCGTGCTGGAGACGGATGGCCCCGAGCGGGCGCATGCCCTCCTCGAGCGCCTGGTCGACAAGGCGCGCCGCAGCGGGGCCTACCTGCCGTACTCCGCCAATACCGCCTATGTGAACACCATCCCCACGCACCTGGAACCCGAGTATCCGGGCGATGGCGCGGTGGAGCATCGCATCCGTTCCTATATCCGCTGGAACGCGATGGCGATGGTGGTCAAGGCCAATCGTGCATCGTCCGAACTGGGTGGGCATATCGCGACCTTCGCCTCCGCCGCGACGCTGTACGACGTCGGCTTCAACCACTTCTGGCATGCCCCTTCGCACGATCACGGGGGCGATCTGCTGTTTGCCCAAGGGCATTCCTCGCCGGGCATCTACGCCCGTGCCTTCATGGAGGGCCGCCTGACCGAGGAGCAGCTGGACCACTTCCGTCGCGAGGTCGACGGCAAGGGGCTTTCGTCCTATCCGCACCCCTGGCTGATGCCGGACTTCTGGCAGTTCCCGACCGTGTCCATGGGCCTCGGTCCGATCATGAGCATCTACCAGGCGCGCTTCATGCGCTACCTGCAGGATCGCGGCCTGGCGCAGACCGAGAACCGCCGCGTCTGGAGCTTCGTCGGCGACGGCGAGGTGGACGAGCCGGAGACCCTGGGTGCGATCACCCTGGCCTCGCGCGAGAAGCTCGACAACCTGACCTGGGTGGTCAACTGCAACCTGCAGCGCCTGGACGGTCCGGTGCGCGGCAACGGCAAGATCGTGCAGGAGCTGGAGGCGATCTTCCGCGGTGCCGGCTGGAACGTGGTCAAGGTGCTGTGGGGTCGCTACTGGGACCCGCTGCTGGCCAAGGATACCGACGGGTTGCTGCAGAAACGCATGATGGAGGCGGTCGACGGCGACTACCAGAACTACAAGTCGCGCGACGGCGCCTACGTGCGCGAGCACTTCTTCGGCAAGTACCCCGAGCTCAAGCGCATGGTGGCCAACATGTCCGACGAGGACATCTGGCGCCTCAACCGCGGCGGCCATGACCCGGTGAAGGTCTATGCGGCCTACAAGGCGGCGGCCGAGCACAAGGGCCAGCCGACCGTGATCCTCGCGCACACGGTGAAGGGTTACGGCATGGGCGCGGCGGGCGAGGCGCAGAACCGCACCCACAGCCAGAAGAAGATGGACGCGGACGACATGAAGCAGTTCCGCGACCGCTTCAATATCCCGCTGTCGGACGAGCAGGTGGAGAGGGCCGAGTACATCAAGCCGGACCCCGACTCCGACGAGATGAAGTACATGCACGAGCGGCGCAAGGACCTCGGCGGCTACCTGCCGGTGCGCCGCCCGCTGGCCACCCCGCTGGAGATCCCGGGGCTGGATGCCTTCAATGGTCTGCTGGAGGCCTCCGGCGAGCGCGAGATGTCCACCACCATGGCCTTCGTGCGTCTGCTGACCCTGCTCGCGCGCGACAAGAAGATCGGCAAGAACATCGTCCCGATCGTGCCCGACGAGGCTCGTACCTTCGGCATGGAAGGGCTGTTCCGTCAGCTGGGGATCTACTCCTCGGTCGGCCAGCTCTACGAGCCGCAGGACAAGGACCAGGTGATGTATTACAAGGAGGACAAGAAGGGCCAGATCCTGGAAGAGGGGATCAACGAGGCCGGCTCCATGTCCTCCTGGATCGCGGCGGCCACCTCCTATTCCACGCATGGCGTGGCGATGGTGCCGTTCTACATCTTCTATTCGATGTTCGGCTTCCAGCGCGTCGGCGACCTGATCTGGGCCGCCGGCGACATGCGTGCCCGCGGCTTCCTGATGGGGGCGACTGCCGGGCGCACCACGCTGGCCGGCGAGGGCCTGCAGCACGATGACGGCCACAGCCTGATGATGGCCGCCAACGTGCCCAACTGCATCGCCTACGACCCGACCTTCGCCTTTGAGCTGGCGGTGATCGTGCAGGACGGCATGCGCCGCATGTACGCGGAGCAGCAAAGCGTCTTCTACTACATCACCGTGATGAACGAGAACTACCCGCAGCCGGCCATGCCGAAGGGCGCCGAGGAAGGCATCCGCCGCGGCCTGTACCGGCTGCAGGCCGGCGGGCGCAAGAAAAAGAAGGTGCGCCTGCTGGGCTCCGGTACCATCCTGCGCGAGGCCATTGCCGCCGCCGAACTGCTGGACCAGGACTTCGGCGTGGCCGCCGAGGTCTGGAGCGCGACCAGCTTCAACGAACTGGCCCGCGACGGCCGCGATGCCGAGCGCCATGCGCGCCTGCACCCGGACGCCAAACCGCGCACATCCTGGGTGGAGGAATGCCTGGGTGATTCGGATGCGCCGGTGGTCGCCGCGACCGACTACGTGCAGGCCTATGCCGACCAGATCCGTGCCTTTGTGCCGGCCGACTACCGTGTGCTGGGGACCGACGGCTTCGGCCGTTCGGATACCCGCGCCGCGCTGCGCCGCCACTTCGAGGTGGATCGCTACCACATCGCGGTCACGGCCCTGAAGGCCCTGGCCGATGCCGGGACCGTCGAGGTCAAGACCGTGAGTGACGCGATCAAGAAGTACAAGATCGACGTCGAACGGCCCAACCCGTTGCAGGCCTGAGGCCGCCGGACCCGAGGCAGGAGCAGACATGAGCAACACGACTACTGTGCACGTCCCGGATATCGGCGACTTCAAGGACGTCGAGATCATCGAGGTCATCGTCAGCCCGGGGGACACCGTTTCCCCCGAGGACCCGCTGATCACGCTGGAATCCGACAAGGCCTCCATCGAGATCCCCGCCCCGCAGGGCGGCACCGTGAAGGCGCTGAAGGTAAAGGCCGGCGACCGCGTGAACGAGGGCGACCCGATCCTGGAACTGGAGCCCTCCGACGAGGGTGCCGCCGAGGACACCTCCGCCAAGGACGAGGCACCGAAGCAGGAAGCGCCGTCTTCCGCGGAGGCCCCGGCCGAGCCGGCCCCCGAGGCCGAGAAGTCGCAGCCTGCCCCGAAGGCCGCCGACCGGGCCGATCCGCGGCCGTCGCCGACCGAACACATCCGTGACGAGTCGGCCTTCCGCAAGGCCCATGCCTCGCCGGTGGTACGCAAGTTCGCGCGCGAGCTGGGCGTGGACCTGAGCAAGGTCGAGGGTTCCGGGCGCAAGGGGCGCATCCTGCGCGAGGACGTGCAGGGCTTCGTCAAGCGCGCGCTGAGTCAGGGTGCCGGCGGCGGCCTGGGCGTGGAGCCGATGCCGGAGATCGACTTCTCCGAGTTCGGTCCGATCGAGACCCAGCCGCTGTCGAAGATCAACAAGCTCACCGGCAAGAACCTGCATCGCAACTGGGTCACCGTCCCGCACGTCACCCAGTTCGACGAGGCGGACATCACCGAGCTCGAGGACTTCCGCAAGTCGCTGAAGGCCGAGTACGAGAAGAAGGGCGTGAAGGTCACCTTCCTGCCGTTTTTGATGAAGGCGGTGGTCTCCGCGCTCAAGCAGTACCCGCGCTTCAACGCCTCGCTGGATGCGACCGGCGAGAACCTGATCCTGAAGCAGTACTACAACCTCGGCATCGCGGTGGACACGCCGGACGGTCTGGTCGTCCCGGTGGTGCGTGACGTCGACCGCAAGAGCCTGGTCGACATCGCCGCTGAGCTGATGGACCTGTCCCAGCGCGCCCGCGACAAGAAGCTCAAGCCCGCGGACATGCAGGGCGGCTGCCTGACCATCTCCAGCCTCGGCGGGATCGGCGGCACCCAGTTCACTCCGATCGTGAACGCCCCCGAGGTGGCGATCCTCGGTGTGTCGCGCTCCAGCATGAAGCCGGTGTGGAATGGCAAGGAGTTCGAGCCGCGCCTGATCCTGCCGCTGGCGCTGTCGTACGATCACCGGGTGATCGACGGCGCCCTGGGCGCCCGCTTCGCCACCACGCTGAGCGCATTGCTGTCCGACATGCGCCGCATGCTTCTGTAATCGCAACCGGAGTGACTGGATGAGCCAGACCAAGACCATCGAGGTCCCGGATATCGGGGATTTCAAGGACGTCGAGATCATCGAGGTCCTGGTACAGCCGGGCAGCGAGATCGCACCGGAGGACCCGCTGATCACGCTGGAGTCCGACAAGGCGACCATCGACGTTCCCGCCCCCGAGGCCGGTACGGTCAAGAAGATGCATGTGAAGGTCGGCGACAAGGTCTCCAAGGGCAGCAAGCTCCTGGATCTTGAGGCCAGTGGCGAGGCCGCGAGCGGAAGCGAGGACGCCCCCGCAGCCGGTGGCGACAAGGCCGAATCCGCCAAGGCGGAATCGGGCGCCGCGAGCGAGTCGCAGAAGGCCGCACCCAAGGCGGCCGCTGACCCGAACACCGACAGCCAGTGCCAGGTGCTGGTGCTGGGCTCCGGCCCCGGCGGTTACACCGCCGCCTTCCGCGCGGCGGATCTGGGGCTGGACGTGGTCATGGTCGAGCGCTACCCGCAGATCGGTGGGGTCTGCCTGAACGTTGGCTGTATCCCGTCCAAGGCGCTGCTGCATGCCGGCGAGGTGCTGCACGAGGCCGAGCGCTTTGCCGCGCTGGGCATCAAGTTCGGCGAACCGGAGATCGACCTCGACGGGCTGCGTGGCTACAAGGGCAACGCGGTCAAGAAGCTGACCGGCGGGCTCAAGCAGCTGTGCAAGCAGCGCAAGGTGCGCGTGGTGCAGGGCACGGGCGAGTTTGTCGGCGCCAACAGCATCGCCGTGGAGGGCGATGACGGCCGCGAGGTGATCGGCTTCGAGCACGCGATCATCGCGGTCGGTTCACAGGCGATCAAGCTGCCCGGCTTCCCCTGGGACGACGAGCGGGTGATGGACTCCACCGATGCCCTCGATCTCGCGGAGATCCCCAAACGCATGCTGGTGGTCGGCGGCGGCATCATTGGTCTGGAGATGGCCTGCGTGTACGAGGCGCTGGGAACCAAGGTGACTGTGGTCGAGCTGTCCGACACCCTGATGCCGGGCGCGGACCGCGACATCGTGCGCCCGTTCGAGAAGCGCGCGAAGAAGCGTTTCGAGAACATCTTCCTGAAGAGCAAGGTGTCCGAAGCCAAGGCCACCAAGGCCGGCATCGTCTGCCAGTTCGAGGGCGAGGCCAAGGGCCTGCCGGAAGAGGATACCTTCGACCGCGTGCTGGTCGCCGTGGGGCGCAGCCCGAACGGTGCGAAGATCAAGGCCGAGGCGGCGGGCGTGCAGGTAACCGACCGCGGCTTTATCGAGGTCGACAGCCAGCAGCGCACCAATGTCGAGCACATCTTCGCCATCGGTGACGTGGTCGGCCAGCCGATGCTGGCGCACAAGGCCACCCACGAGGGCAAGGTGGCGGCCGAGGTGATCGCCGGACACAAGGTGCACTTCGACGCGCGCGCGATCCCGTCGGTGGCCTACACCCATCCGGAGGTCGCCTGGATGGGCGTGACCGAGGAACAGGCGAAGGCCGACGGCATCGAATACACCAAGGGCGTGTTCCCTTGGGCCGCCTCCGGTCGCGCGATCGCGCTGGGCGCCGAGGACGGCATGACCAAGCTGCTGTTCGACGCCGACGGCCGGGTGATCGGTGCCGGCCTGGTTGGGCCCTCCGCCGGCGATCTGATCGGCGAGGCGATGCTGGCGCTGGAGATGGGGGCGGAGATGGAAGATATCGGCCTGACCGTGCATCCGCACCCGACCCTCAGCGAGACGGTGGCCTTCGCCGCCGAGGTCGCGCACGGCTCGATCACCGATATCCTGCCGCCGAAGAAGCGCTAGACCTTCATGGCCGGCCCGAGCCAGTGGCTGCGTCGCGCACTCCCGATCCTGGTGCTGGGTGTCGGCGTGGCGACGGCCGGCGCCGAACCCTACAGCGATCCGCTGGAGCGCAGTGACTGGCAACTCGTCGAGGACGATGCCACCTGTCGTATCGAGCAGACCGTGCGCCACGGAGGGGTGCTGCGTCTCGATCAGCGCCCCGGGCTGGTGACCGCGGCCTTCTGGCAGGCCCCGTATGCGATGCCGGAGGATGCCGCGCCGCGTCTGCGCACGGGTGCTCCGGAATGGCTGCGGCCGGCCACACATGCCCCGCTGGATCTGCGTCTGCAGGCCCGGGGGGCCCGGCTGTTCCGGGTCCCCCAGGGCATGGTCCAGCCCCTGAAGGCACGCTTGCTGGCGGGGCACGACGTCCGTATCGATTTTCCCGATGGTGACGGCTCGGTCCACTTCCGCGGCATCCGGTTTGCCCTGCGCGCACAGGACTTTCGCGCCTGCCGCGCGGGGCAGGCCGACCCGGCCGCCGCCCCCGAAATGGCTGCGCTGGATCGCTGGCGCGTCTACTTCGAGACCGCCAGTGATCGTCTGGATGCCGAGGCACGCGCGGAGCTGGAGGCGGCCGCGCGTGCCCTGGCGGCGGAAGAGGATCCCCGGGTTCGGGTCGTGGGCTGGGCCGATGCCACGGGGCCGCTGGCGCTCAACCGTCGCCTTAGCCGCAGCCGGGCCGAGGCCGTGCGGGACGCCCTGGTGGAAGCGGGTGTGCCGGCCCGGGGAATCGAGATCGAAGCGGCCGGTGTGGATCCGGCCGCCGAGGGTGCCCGCCCGGCGTCGCGGCGCAGCGATATCTGGTGGCTGGATCGAGATCGCGCGCCCCAGGAGCCGGGCCAGGGCCTGGAGGGGCCGTCGGCGGAGGCGGCCCCAGCACCGGTCGAACGCCCGGTATCCGCGCCGTCGGCGCCCTCCGGTACCCCGGCTTGGTAGTGACGCCGTTCACCAAAACGACTATATCTTCACGTTAAGACAAGGATTGGCATTTTTATGAGCTCCTCGATCAATCGCGTCGTCCTCGCCTATTCCGGCGGTCTGGATACCTCGGTCATCCTCAAGTGGCTGGAAGAGACCTATGGCTGCGAGGTGATCACCTTCACCGCCGACCTGGGCCAGGGCGAGGAGGTCGAGCCGGCCCGCGCCAAGGCCGAGGCCCTAGGGGTCAAGCAGATCTACATCGAGGACCTGCGCGAGACCTTCGTGCGCGACTACGTGTTCCCGATGTTCCGCGCGAACACCATCTACGAGGGCGAGTATCTGCTGGGCACCTCGATTGCGCGGCCGCTGATCGCGCGCCGGATGGTGGAGATCGCCGAGGAGACCGGGGCCGACGCCATCGCCCACGGCGCAACCGGCAAGGGCAACGACCAGGTCCGCTTCGAACTCGGGGCCTATGCGCTGAAGCCGGGCATCCAGGTGATCGCCCCCTGGCGCGAGTGGGACCTGAATTCGCGCGAGCGCCTGATGGCCTATGCCGAGCAGCACAGTATCCCTGTGGACTATGCCAAGAAGGGCACGAAGTCGCCGTACTCGATGGATGCCAACCTGCTGCATATCTCCTATGAGGGTGGTCCGCTGGAAGACCCGTGGACCGAGGCCGAGGAAGACATGTGGCGCTGGTCGGTCTCCCCGGAGGCGGCGCCGGATGCATCCGAGACGCTGACCATCGGCTTCGAGAAGGGCGACCCGGTCTCGATCAATGGCGAGCGCATGAGCGCGGCCGAACTGCTCGCGAAGCTCAACGAGCGCGGCGGCGCCCACGGTGTTGGCCGTCTGGATATTGTCGAGAACCGCTATGTCGGCATGAAGTCGCGCGGCTGCTACGAGACCCCGGGCGGCACCATCCTGCTCAAGGCGCGCCGCGCGCTGGAGTCGATCACCCTGGACCGCGAGGCCGCGCACCTAAAGGACGAGCTGATGCCGCGCTACGCCAGCCTGATCTACAACGGCTACTGGTGGAGCCCGGAGCGGCGCATGCTGCAGGCCGCGATCGACGACACCCAGGGCGTGGTCAACGGCGAGGTGCGCCTGCGCCTGTACAAGGGCAACGTGATCGTCGCCGGCCGCCGCTCCGAGGACACCCTGTTCGACGACGCGATCGCCACCTTCGAGGACGATGCCGGCGCCTACGACCAGAAGGATGCCGAGGGCTTCATTCGCCTGAACGCACTGCGCCTGCGCATCGCCGCCAGCCGCAATCGGAAGCCCACATGAGATGACGGACCGCGACCACCAGCCTCCGCGGTCCCGATGTACCCTGGCAGGGCGCACCGGCGTGGCGTGGGGGCTGGGAGGGGCGGGCCTGCTGCTTCTTGTACTGCTCGGGTGGTGGATGCCCGGTGCGCTGCCGGCCGCGGGAGCGGGCGACGCCGACGCCCCCGCCGAACAGCGGCTGGTGCTGGGGGTCCTCGCGCACCGTGGGGACGAGGTCGCGCGCAGCCGCTGGACCCCGTTCGCCGAGTACCTGTCGGAGCAGGTGGACGGTGCGTCCTTCACACTTGAACCCGTGGACAACGATGGGCTGCAGGCGGCCGTGGCGGAAGGTCGCTTCGATCTGATTCTGACCAACAGCGGTTCCTACGTGATGCTGGAGCAGCAGCACGGCATCTCCCGCATCGCCACCATGCAGCCGCGCCAGGTTGGCCGTGACGAGGATCGTTTCGGTGCGGTGGTGATCACGCGGGCCGATCGCGAGGATCTGGTAGAGCTGGACGACCTGCGGGGGCAGCGACTGTCGGCCGTGCACCCCGACGCCTTCGGGGGCTGGTGGATGACCTGGCGCGAGTTGCAGGCGGCCGGTCTGGATGTCGAAAGCGACCTGGCGGCGCTGGTGTTCACCGGCTTCCCGGTCGGTCGCGGGCTCGACTGGGTGCTGCAGGGCGAGGTCGATGCCGCGACCTTTCGCACCGGCATCCTGGAAGATCTCGCGGCCCGCGGGGATCCGCGGGTGGACCAGGTCCGTGTGGTCGGCGAACGCGCCTTTCCCTCGTTTACCTACCGCGCCAGCACGCGGCTGTATCCCGAGTGGCCGCTGGCCATGCGCGGTGACCTGGACGCCGGGCTCGCCCACGCGATCCTGCTGGCGAGCCTCTCGCTGGACGAGGGGCACCCGGCCAGTCGGGCGGCCGGTATCGGGGGCTGGGCCGCGCCGCGTTCCTACGAGGACGTGCACGGCCTGATGTACGAACTGGGGGTGGGTCTGTACGCCCCGCAGCCGTTTGATGTCCTGGCCTGGCTGCGCGGCCATCTCCTGTGGCTGGTGTCGGTGCTGGCGGCGGTTGCGCTGCTGGCACTGCTGTATGTGTCCCGGGTCCATGCCCGGGTGCGGCGCTCCGGGCACAACCTGGAACGCAGCATGGACGCGATCCCCGATGCGGTGATCACCCTCGATGCGCATGGTGGCATCTCCTACGTGAACCCGGCGGCCCGGGATCTGGCCGGACTGACCCGCGATCAGGTCCTGGGCTGCTCGCTGGACCAGCTCCTCGACCTGCGCGAGCTCGGGACGGGCCGCCCGCTGTTACCGGACAATGCCCGGGGCGAACGGCTCGACCAGGCCCTGGGAGAACGCTCGGATGCGCGCCTGGTCCGGCGCGACGGGCATGAACTGATCGTGCGCATCGCCCGCACGGCCCTGGATCCGGTCGCCGGCAGTTCGGTCCGTACCTTGCTGGTGCTGACGGACGTGTCCGAGGAGCGCCGGCTGGTCGACCGCCTGGTGCACGAGGCCAGCCACGATGGCCTGACCGGCCTGCTGAACCGGCGCGCCTTCGAGCGCGAACTGGAGATCGCGATGCACGCGGCCCGCGAGAATCGCGCGGTGGCCAGCCTGTTGCTGGTGGACCTCGACTACTTCAAGGAGGTCAACGACCGTCATGGACACCGCGTGGGCGACGACCTGCTGCGTCAGGTGGCCCATGTCCTGCGCCAGTTGACCCGCGGCCATGATGCCGTGGCGCGGATCGGGGGCGACGAATTTGCGATCATTGCCCGTGACACCAACGCCGAGTATGGGCGTGTTCTTGGTCAGCGCATCTGCTCGGCCCTCGGTGACCGGCCGTTGCAGGTCGAAGCACGTGACGTCACCATTGGCGCATCGGTGGGCGTGGTCGAGCTGGGGCCCGATATCCCCGGGGTGGACGAGGCGTTCGTCGCCGCCGACCGGGCCTGCTACCACGCCAAGGATCAGGGTCGCGGCCAGGTCGGGCTCGCGCGCAAGGCGGATATCCATCCGATTGCCGGATCCTGAGGGCGATCCGGTACCGGCCTGCGCGGAACGGCTTCGTGCCGGCGCGGTCCCTGCGACACCGGTGCGGCGCCGGTTCGAAAGAAAGGAATTACATGTCCATTGTCTCCCGCTTGCGACCGGGCCTGCTGGCCCTGATGTTTCTTGGCCTGACCGGCTGCGCCACGGTGCCCAGCGAGGACCGTCACCCGGATGATCCCTGGGAGTCCTACAACCGCGCCGTGTTCGAGTTCAACCAGGACTTCGACGAGTCCCTGCTGCGGCCCGCGGCGGTACAGTACCGGCGCCTTCCGCAACCGGTACAGACCGGGGTTGGCAACTTCTTTTCCAATCTCAACGACTTCACGGTCCTGTTCAACAACCTGTTGCAGGGCAACCTGGAGAATGCCGCGTCGGACACCGGGCGCATCATGTTCAACACGACCTTTGGGCTGTTCGGACTGATCGACGTGGCGTCGCCAATGGGGCTGGACAAGAACAACGAGGACTTCGGCCAGACTCTGGGCGCCTGGGGCGTGGCCCGTGGCCCCTACCTGCAACTGCCCTTCCTCGGACCGAGCACGGCGCGGGATGCCCCGGCGCGGCTGGTGGATGGCTACACCAGCCCGCTCTATCACACTAACCTGCGCGACGATCACACGGGGTGGTGGATCGGCCTGATCGCGCTGGACGTGGTCGACATGCGCGCCGGTCTGATCTCCACCGAGCGCATGCTGGCGCAGTTGTCCGATGACCCCTATATCGCGATGCGCCAGGGCTACCTGCAGCGCCGCGACTTCCTGGTGCGGGGCGGCATGGGGGACGAAGAGGCCGGTGCCATGCTGGACGAGCTGGAAGAGCTCGAGGCGCTGGAGGCCATGGAGGCCGAGGAGCAGGGGCGTTGAACGGTCTGACTCCGATGCTGAACATCCTGCGCCTGCACAGCGGACCGCAGGACCTGCCGGCGGATAACGGCACCCTGATCTTCTGGGTCGGCATCGCGCTGATCGCCGGGATGGTGATCGGCATCCCGCTGTACGGCTTCGGCCAGGCGCTGGCGCTGAACGTGATGGACCTGGTGGTCCTGTACGCCTTTGTCGTCATCGTGCTCAGTCTGCGCGGGGTGCCGGACCGCTGGCGCCAGACCTTCACCGCCATGGCAGGAGCGGGCGCGGTGCTGGGGCTGTTGATGGCGCTGCTGATGCTGCTGGCGGGCGGCCCTGATCCGGCGCGCGAGCCCGAGGACGTGGCCACCGGCATCGTGCTCGGGATGCTGGTGCTCTTCGCCTGGCTGTTGCTGGTGTTCGGCCACATCCTGCAGCAGGCGCTCGGGCTGGGCATGCGACTGGTGGGTATGCTCATTGCGCTGGGCTACATCGTGATCTCCAGTGTGCTCACCCAGACCGCGATCGGGCTGTTCCAGTGAGCGCCGGGCACCTGCACATCCTGGGCATCGGCGGGACCTTCATGGGCGGGCTGGCCCAGCTCGCCCGGGCCCGTGGCTACACCGTCACCGGCTCCGACCAGAAGCTGTATCCGCCCATGAGTGACCAGCTGGCGCAGGCGGGGATCACCTGGCGCGAGGGCCATGATCCGGACACGCTGCCCGACCGGGGCCCGGTGGTGGTCGGCAATGTGATGCGGCGGGGCATGCCCGTGGTCGAGGCGCTGTTGGAGCGCGGGCTGGACTACACCTCGGGGCCGCAGTGGCTGGCCGAACACCTGCTGCGCGACCGCTGGGTGCTGGCGGTGGCCGGTACCCACGGCAAGACCACCACCGCCAGCCTGCTGGCCTGGATTCTGGAATACGCCGGCATGGCCCCGGGTTTCCTGATCGGCGGGGTGCCGGGCAATTTCGGGGTCAGCGCGCGCCTGGGGGATGCGCCGTTCTTCGTGATCGAGGCGGACGAGTACGACAGCGCCTTCTTCGACAAGCGCGCCAAGTTTGTCCACTACCGCCCGCGGACCCTGGTGCTGAACAATCTCGAATTCGATCACGCCGACATCTATCCGGATCTGGCCGCGATCGAGCGGCAGTTCCATCATCTGGTGCGCACCGTGCCGGGCCAGGGGCGCATCCTGCTGCCGGCCGGCGATGCCGCGCTGGAACGGGTGCTGGAGATGGGCTGCTGGACCCCGGTGGAGTACCTGAGCACCCATCCCGATTCGGGGGTGTCCGCCGCGCTGGCCGCGCGCCCGCTGAAGGCCGATGCATCGGAGTTCGAGGTGCTGGCGGATGGCGCCGTGATCGGGCGGGTCGCCTGGTCCATGAGCGGCCGGCATAACCTGGCCAATGCCCTGGCCGCCCTGGGCGCGGCGCGCCATGCCGGTGTGCCCCTGGCCGCCGGAATTGAAGCGCTTCCGGAGTTTCGGGGGGTGCGGCGGCGCCAGGAAGTCCGCGCCGAGATCGACGGCATCCGGGTGATCGACGACTTCGCCCATCACCCCACCGCGATCCGCCTGACCCTTGAGGGGCTGCGCGGACAGGTGGCCCCGGGCGGGCGCCTGGTGGCGATCCTCGAGCCGCGCTCCAATACCATGCGCATGGGGGTGCACGCGGAGGCCCTGGGCACCGCGCTGGAAAAGGCGGATGCGGTGCACCTGTACCATGCCCCGGAGATCGACTGGTCCACCGAGGGGCTGCAGCGGCAACTCGGCGAGCGGCTGTCCGTGGCGCGCGATATCGAGTCCCTGCTGCAGGGGATTATTGCCACGGCGCGCGCCGGCGATACGCTGGTCATCATGAGCAACGGAGGCTTCGACGGGCTGCACCTGCGCCTGATCGAAGCCCTGCAGGGAACGCCCGCATGAGTGAACGCCCGCGCAGCATCTCTCTGGCCCTGACCGGTGCCTCCGGGGCCCCCTATGGCCTGCGCCTGCTGCAGTGTCTGGTGGAGTCCGGGGTCCAGGTGCACCTGATGCTGTCGAAGCCGGCCCAGGTCGTCCTCGGTCTGGAGACGGACCTGGACGTGCCGGGCCGTCCGGTGGAGATCGCGCGCTACTTCACCGAGCTCTACGGCGCGGCCCCGGACCAGATCCACTGCTACGGGGCCGAGCAGTGGACCGCACCGGTGGCCAGCGGCTCCGCCGTCCCGGAGGCGATGGTGGTCTGCCCCTGTACCACGGCGACCGTATCGGCGATCGCGACCGGGGCCTCGCGCGGCCTGATCGAGCGCGCCGCCGACGTGGTCCTCAAGGAGCGGCGCCGGCTGCTGCTGGTGGTGCGCGAGACCCCGTTCTCCGAGATTCATCTGGAAAACATGCTGCGTCTGGCCCGCATGGGCGCGGTGGTGATGCCGGCCAACCCGGCCTTCTATCACCGGCCCCAGTCCATCGACGACCTGATCGACTTCATGGTGGCCCGCGTGCTGGACCATCTCGATGTCGAGCATGCCCTGGTGCCGCGCTGGGGCGCCGCCGTCCCGCCGGGAGAGGATGCATGACCACGCTGCCGCTGTTTCCGCTGAACACGGTGCTGTTCCCCGAGGGGTTGCTGCCGCTGCGCATCTTCGAGACCCGCTATCTCGACATGGTGCGCCGCTGCCTGCGCGACGATGGCCGCTTCGTGATCGTGGCGACGGAGCCCACCCCGGAATCCGGGGCGCTTCCGGCCGAGACCGATCCCTCCGCGGGTTTCTACGGCGTGGGGACCGAGGCGGCCATCGTGGACTGGGATCAGCGGCCGGATGGCCTGCTGGGCATCCTGGTGAAGGGCGAGGGTCGCCGCGTGATCCACAACCCCCGCCGCGCCGAGGACGGCCTGTGGCTGGGCGAGGTGGAGTCGCTGCCGGAATACCCCGAGGTGAGCCTCCCGGTCGATTATGCCTCGCTGGCGGACCTGCTGGAGCGCCTGCTGGACCAGCTGGGGACACCCTGGTCCCACCTGGAACGGCGCTTTGACGACTCGACCTGGGTGGCCGCCCGCCTGACCGAGCTGCTGCCGATCGATCTCGAGATCAAGCAGCAGTTGCTGGAGGCCGACGACCCCATCGAACGCCTGGAGCGGCTGCGAGCGGCCATGCTCGCAGCATCGAAATCCTGAAAGCCGGCGGCGAGGCTGGTAAGGTTCCGGTACATTTTTAACCGGAGCCCGCCATCATGGCCGTTCAGGAACTCACGCAGGACAACTTCGAATCCACCATCACCGGGAACGACATCGTCATCCTGGACTTCTGGGCCCCGTGGTGCGGCCCGTGCCAGCAGTTCGCCCCGACCTTCGAAGAGGCCTCCGGCAAGCATTCCGACGTCGTCTTCGCCAAGGTGAACACCGACGAGGAGCAGGGCATCGCCGGCGCCTTCCAGATCCGATCCATCCCGACCCTGATGATCTTCCGCGAGCAGATCATCGTGTTCTCGCAGCCGGGCGTGCTCTCCGCCGGCCAGCTGGACGAGGTTCTGGGCAAGGTCCGCGAGCTGGACATGGAACAGGTGCGCGCCGACGTCGAGCGCCAGCAGCAGGAACAGCAGCAGGCCGGCGGCGCGTAAACCGCCCCGGACGACTGTCTCCAGCGGGCCCTGGCCCGCAGGACCGAACCCGGCCGGGTGCCCGCCCCGCCGGGTTTTTTCGTGTGGGGCGTGTGCCGGCGCCGTAGAATGGGCGCTGACCGCCCCGACCCCGCCTCCAGGCGCGAAAGGATGCCTTCACCATGCCCTCCTCTCCCCAGGATGCCGGCCCGTCATGCTGAGCGTGATGACCCAGATGGGGGCGCTGATCGTCGCCGGCGTGGTATGGCGCGCACTGCAGCCCGGCGGCCTGGACGCCGACAACACCCGCCGGGTCCTGACCACCCTGGTTTACTACTTGCTGCTGCCGGCGCTCGTCCTGCAGGTGCTGTGGGTCGCGCCGCTGGGCCTCGACTCCCTGCGGATCGCGCTGGTGGCGGGCCTTACGGTCCTGGCGATGGTCGGGGTCACGTTGCTGGCCTGCCGCGTGTGCATGGCCGAACGGGCTGCCATTGGCGCGATGCTGCTGGCGGCAGCCTGGCCCAACGCGACCTATCTGGGCCTGCCGGTACTCGACAGCCTGTTTGGCGACCCTGGGCGCGCGGTGGCGATCCAGTACGACCTGTTCGCCTGTCTTCCGCTGGTACTGACCCTGGGGGTGCTGCTGGCGCGGCGCTACGGGGATCCCGAGGCCGTGCGCCTGTACGGGGGCGGCAGCCCGCTCCGGGCCCTGGCGGCGGTGCCGTCCATCTGGGCGGCGGTGGTCGGCGTGGTGCTGAATCTTGCCGGTGTCCCGCTGGTCGACTGGCTGGATGTCTTTCTCGGGTTTCTGGCCGACAGTGTGGCGCCCTTGATGCTGTTCTCGCTGGGGCTGGCGCTGGTGTTCAACCGCTTTCGCGGGCACGATGCCCGGCCGCTGGCGGTGGTGGCCGTGGTCCAGCTGGTCCTGGCTCCCGTCTTTGCCCTCGGGCTGGTGTTGTGGACGGGGCTCGAGGGGGTGCCCGGTGTCGGGTCGGTACTGGAGGCGGCGATGCCGGCGATGGTGCTGGGGCTGGTGTTCTGTGATCGGTTCCGGCTGGATACCGGGCTCTATGCCGCGGCGGTGACGCTGACGACGGCGCTGTCGCTGATCACCCTGCCGCTGTGGTTTGCCCTCGCCACCCATCTCATCGCCTGACTTTGGGGCTTCCCCCGCCGTCTGGCTGTGGCTGGTCCTGGTTCGGCATCCGGTGTTTACGGTGGCTCCGGTCCACATACTGCCTGGCGCTGACTCGCCAGCGCGCCCCGAGGCACTTTCTTGCTTGCCCAAGAAAGTGCCCAAAGAAGGGCACCCGGATTTCGCCCGGGAACCTTGCTCCAGGGCCCTCGGGCCGGCGGCGCTGAACTCGCTACGCTGCGCTTCGCTCAGACATCCAGCCCCCGAATTTATAGAAAACGGGCCGGCCCGAGAACCCTTCCGCAAGGGGCTCCATACGGGGGAGGAAGGTCAAGACAGGAGGTATTCCGACCCCGCGACACAACAACGGCCCTGCCGCCTGAACCCCCCCGGCGCCCGC